>NZ_NWVE01000038.1:0-248 GCF_002885915.1 Sinorhizobium sp. M4_45 | reverse complement strand
ACGTCGCGCAACGATGATGCCCAAAGCTCAAGCGTCGTCTCGATTGATGCACCTGCCATCCATGACCTCCGAATCATGGAGACCCATGGATTCAGATCATAGATAAATATGCAACTGTAATGCTAGGACGTCGACTCATAAACTCTGACACCATATCCTCGCGGCGACGAGCTTTACGGCGGCGAGGTAGTTTTCCGGGTGCTTATCGTATCGGGTTGCGATGCCTCGGAACTGTTTGATCCTATTGA
>NZ_NWVE01000037.1:0-255 GCF_002885915.1 Sinorhizobium sp. M4_45 | reverse complement strand
GACAGGATTGACCATTCGTGGTCGGTGAGTTCGTAGCGGCGGCGCGTCATTCCAAGGCTCCCTCATTCGGAAGCCTTGAATCATCGGCGCGACTAAACAACAAGTGGTTTTATGAGTTTACGACCTAACATTACAGTTGCATTTTCGTTTGCAGATGAGCTCGTCGCGCGGCCGCCTGATGGGCGCGTCTCCAGCATGACCATGCGATGACGGAGGCGGGGTTTATGCGACGCTGAGCGAGTCTGGTGGCGATGC
>NZ_NWVE01000036.1:0-425 GCF_002885915.1 Sinorhizobium sp. M4_45 | reverse complement strand
CTTGGTGCCAGCCGCCGCGGTAATACCAGCTCTCCGAGTTGTAGGGATGTTTATTGGGCCTGAAGCATCCGTAGCTGGCTAAGTTAGTCCCTTGTTAAATCCACCGAATTAATCGTTGGATTGCGGGGGATACTGCTTGGCTAGGGGACGAGAGAGGCAGACGGTATTTCCGGGGTAGGGGTGAAATCCTATAATCCCGGGAAGACCACCAGTGGCGAAGGCGGTCTGCTAGAACGCGCCCGACGGTGAGGGATGAAAGCTGGGGGAGCGAACCGGATTAGATACCCGGGTAGTCCCAGCTGTAAACGATGCAGGCTAGGTGTTTGGACGGCCACGTGCCGTTCTAGTGCCGCAGGGAAGCTGTTAAGCCTGCCGCCTGGGGAGTACGATCGCAAGATTGAAACTCAAAGGAATTGGCGGGGTGC
>NZ_NWVE01000035.1:0-425 GCF_002885915.1 Sinorhizobium sp. M4_45 | reverse complement strand
TGGTGTCAGAACCGCTGGCGTTCGTATCGCGCCTATGACAACACCTATCAGCCGAACAGCGGTCCGCGTCGCATCTGCGTCTCGCCCTACAGCCGCTAACAGTAATTTTGAAAGCCCGGATTTCGATCCGGGCTTTCGTTTTCCAGCTGCCGGATCGGGTAAACGAAGCGTGATGGGATTGTTAATGCTGGGTTCAGGCGAAAACGCCTAGCCTGCAACCTGGAATGTCCAGCCAGACTGAAAAACTGGCCGAATGAGAAGAAAAAAGTGTTATTATTCACGGAGAACGGCCTGTTGACCGTCGTGAATGGAGGAAGTCAGATGAAAAGCTATATCAAGAATATCATGGCTGTCGGTCTTTCTGCGATCGTGGTTGCGGGAGCGATTGTTCCGGCAGAAGCCGCAATGCCATTGCCGGCCGCGCC
>NZ_NWVE01000034.1:0-442 GCF_002885915.1 Sinorhizobium sp. M4_45 | reverse complement strand
CCGGAAACTCGGCGTCATGAAAGCTATTGCGCTTCAGCTCACGATAAATCGTTGATCGATGCCGACCGAGTTGGCGGGCGATCTCACCGACAGGAACCTTGCGTTCCATGAGCTGATGCAAACGTCGCACTTGGAAATAGAATGTACCCGGCTACATGCAATGTCACAGCTATTTAAAGATGAGACAAAGTAGGCAACTTAGAAACGCGACATCATCCTATCCATTACTACTGCATTTGCAAGTTGCTATATTTACAAAGTACGGAGACGCAAGCCGCCGGCCGGGTGGAGCTGGTCAGGGTTGCGCAGCCCGGCCGGCGGCGGATGGCTTGAGGTGCAAGATAAACTTTAGCTTTGACACGCCGGTCACTCCGCCGCTTTCAGCTGCGCGAGGGCTTGCTGGCGCTTTGCGATGACCACCGGATCCTTGGTAAAATCCGTC
>NZ_NWVE01000033.1:0-473 GCF_002885915.1 Sinorhizobium sp. M4_45 | reverse complement strand
CGTTCATGGCGTAGTTCGGGTAGTTCGGTCCACGGAGCTCGCCGAGTAATCCCTCGTCGGGACGGATGGACATGGAGTTTGCGGAACCGCACTGGTCCTGCAGGTCGTAGCCGAAGAAGCCGAGACGTGACCAGCCTTCCTTGTGCATGAGCATCGACAGGTACCAGCCGTTCAGGCCTGCGTTGGAATTCGCAGTTGCCATTGCAACGGAAATACCTGATGCGGCTGCAAGGACGGACGCACGCTGGGAACCGCCGAAGTGGTCCTCGAGAGTGGTCGGGTACTGCTCGTACTGCTCCATACCGTAGAGGTTGACCTCGGTTGCGATGTCGCTGACGACTTCCTGGGTCCCCTTTGCCTTTGCAATGCCACCGTGGTTCTTCTTGATGTAGTCCAGACCGTACTGGGTGTAGTCGTCGAGGATGTTGTCGGTGTATGCAGCGGTTGCATACTGGGTGAAACCGACACCACCT
>NZ_NWVE01000032.1:0-543 GCF_002885915.1 Sinorhizobium sp. M4_45 | reverse complement strand
CGTTCTCGACGGCGCCTTTCTGCCAAGGTGAATTCGGATCGCAAAACCAGCTCCTGGCGCCGAGTCCATCTTCCAAAGCCCTGAAGCCGCGAAACTCGGTACCGCGGTCGAAAGTGAAGCTCTGCCGGGCAAAGGCGGGCAGCGGTGCAAGGGCATCGACGATCTTGCCGATGAGCGGTTGCGAGTGGCGGCTGCCATTCTTGATCATCACCGTGTAGCGGCTCTTGCGCTCGACCAGCGAGGTAACATTGGCGTTCCCGAGCGCGCGCTCGAAGATCAGGAGATCGCCCTCCCAATGGCCGAACTGCGAGCGATCGGCAATAAAATCAGGACGTTGACCGATCCGGCAGTCAAACGGGATCAAGCCGTCACGGGGCTTGCGGGCGCGGCGTGGGCGGCGCTTGCGGCGGCCTTCGGGCAAATGCCGATAGAGCTCCAGCGCATAATCTTCCTTGCCATAAATAAAGCGATAGATCGTCTCGGTGCAGACACGGACGGCGCTTACGCCATCGGCAAGCAGGCGACCGGCGATCTGCTCCGGCG
>NZ_NWVE01000031.1:0-853 GCF_002885915.1 Sinorhizobium sp. M4_45 | reverse complement strand
TAGGTCGTAAACTCATAAAACCACTTGTTGTTTAGTCGCGCCGATGATTCAAGGCTTCCGAATGAGGGAGCCTTGGAATGACGCGCCGCCGCTACGAACTCACCGACCACGAATGGTCAATCCTGTCGCCGCTGTTGCCCAACAAACCGCGTGGTGTTCCCCGCGTCGATGATCGGCGGGTGCTGAATGGCATCCTCTGGCGGTTTCGGACGGGCTCGCCCTGGGCGGAAATCCCGGAGCGCTATGGTCCGCCGACCACCTGCTACAACCGCTTCGTCCGCTGGCGGAAGGCCGGTGTCTGGGATCGGCTTCTTGAAGCCGTTTCCGAGGCTTACGATGGCGACATCGTCATGATCGACTCAACCTGTGTCCGCGTTCACCAGCACGCGGCCACGGGAAAAAGGGGGATGGAGACGATGGCGGCATGGGACGTTCCCGTGGCGGGCTCACGAGCAAAATCCACGCGCTCGTCGACGCCGAAGGTCGCCCGGTCAACCTCCGTCTGACCGGCGGGCAGATCGCCGACTGCACCGAGGCCGACGCGCTGACGGACGAGCTCGGCGAGGGAGATATCCTGCTGGCTGACAAGGGCTACGACACTAATGCCATCCGGGCCAAGGCCGCCGAGCGAAAGGCCTGGGCCAACATTCCGCCGAAGACCAACCGGAAGGGGTCATTCGTTTTCTCGCGCTGGGTCTATCGGCAGCGGAACCTCGTGGAGCGGTTCTTCAATAGGATCAAACAGTTCCGAGGCATCGCAACCCGATACGATAAGCACCCGGAAAACTACCTCGCCGCCGTAAAGCTCGTCGCCGCGAGGATATGGTGTCAGAGTTTATGAGTCGACGTCCTA
>NZ_NWVE01000030.1:0-1034 GCF_002885915.1 Sinorhizobium sp. M4_45 | reverse complement strand
CGGGCCGGCGAGGTGCTGGTCGAGGTGAAGGCGACCGGCATCTGCCATACCGACGATTTCACGCTGTCGGGGGCCGATCCGGAGGGGCTGTTCCCGGCGATCCTCGGTCATGAGGGCGCCGGCATCGTCGTCGATGTCGGCCCGGGCGTCACCTCGGTCAAGAAGGGCGACCACGTCATCCCGCTCTATACGCCGGAATGCCGCTCCTGCCCCTCCTGCCTCAGCCGCAAGACCAATCTCTGCACCGCCATCCGCGCCACCCAGGGGCAAGGGCTGATGCCGGACGGCAGTTCGCGGTTCTCGATCAACGGCGACAAGGTCCACCACTATATGGGCTGCTCGACCTTTTCGAACTTCACCGTGCTGCCGGAGATCGCGCTCGCCAAGGTCAATCCGGACGCCCCCTTCGACAAGATCTGCTATATCGGCTGCGGCGTCACCACCGGCATCGGCGCGGTGATCAACACCGCCAAGGTCGAGATCGGCGCCACCGCCATCGTCTTCGGTCTCGGCGGCATCGGGCTCAACGTCATCCAGGGGCTTCGCCTTGCCGGCGCCGACATGATCATCGGCGTCGACCTCAACAACGACAAGAAGCCCTGGGGCGAAAAGTTCGGCATGACCCACTTCGTCAATCCGAAGGAGGTCGGCGACGACATCGTGCCCTATCTCGTCAACCTGACGAAGCGCGGTGCCGACCAGATCGGCGGCGCCGACTACACCTTCGACTGCACCGGCAACACCAAGGTCATGCGCCAGGCGCTCGAAGCCTCGCATCGCGGCTGGGGCAAGTCGGTGATCATCGGGGTCGCCGGCGCCGGCCAGGAGATTGCCACCAGGCCGTTCCAGCTCGTCACCGGCCGCACCTGGATGGGCACCGCCTTCGGCGGCGCGCGCGGGCGCACCGACGTGCCGAAGATCGTCGACTGGTACATGGAGGGCAAGATCGAGATCGATCCGATGATCACCCACACCATGCCGCTCGAGGACATCAACAAGGGGTTCGAGCTCATGCATTCCGGCGAGAGCATTCG
>NZ_NWVE01000029.1:0-1060 GCF_002885915.1 Sinorhizobium sp. M4_45 | reverse complement strand
GAAGATGTCGATGAACCCCTTCGACGAGATCTCGGTCGAAGAGGCGCTGCGGCTGAAGGAAGCCGGCAAGGCGAGTGAAGTGGTGGTCGTGTCGATCGGCCCGGCCAAGGCGGAAGAGACGCTCAGGACCGCGCTCGCCATGGGCGCCGACCGGGCGATCCTGGTCGAGACCGAGGATCAGGTCGAGCCGCTCGCTGTGGCCAAGATCGTCAGGCAAGTCGCCGAGGCCGAACAGCCGGGGCTGATCATCGTCGGCAAGCAGGCGATCGACGACGATTCCAACCAGACCGGCCAGATGCTGTCGGCATTGCTCGGCTGGGCCCAGGGCACCTTTGCCTCCAAGGTCGAGATCGGCGACGGCAAGGTCAACGTTACCCGCGAGGTCGACGGCGGCCTGCAGACGGTCGAACTGAAGCTGCCGGCGGTCGTCACCACCGATCTGCGCCTCAACGAGCCGCGCTATGCCTCGCTGCCGAACATCATGAAGGCGAAGAAGAAGCCGCTCGATAAGAAGACTCCGGCCGATTTCGGCGTCGACACGGCGCCGCGGTTGAAAGTCTTGAAGACCGAAGAGCCCTCCGGCCGCAAGGCCGGCGTCAAGGTGAAGACGGTCGCCGAGCTCGTCGACAAGCTCAAGACCGAAGCCGGCGTGCTTTAAGTTCATGCGTCCGGAAAGCGACACCGGCTTCCGGACAAACGCATGAACCACTTCAGACTCATGAGCTCCGATCCGGAACGGATCGTTGAGCTCGATCGAAAGGGAGAATTCTACCATGGCCATTCTGCTTCTGGCTGACCACGACAACAGCCACCTTTCCGACCAGACGGCGAAGGCGCTGGCGGCGGCAACGAAGATCGCCAGTGGGACCGGAACCGACGTGCATGTGCTGGTTGCCGGTCAGAACGTCAAAGGGATTGCCGAGCAAGCCTCCAAGCTTTCGGGCGTCGCCAAGGTGCTGGTCGCCGAGGACGCCTCGCTCGCCAACAATCTCGCCGAGCCGCTGGCCGCGCTGATCGTTTCGCTCGCCGGCAATTACGACACCGTCGTTGCCGCCGCCAC
>NZ_NWVE01000003.1:0-563379 GCF_002885915.1 Sinorhizobium sp. M4_45 | reverse complement strand
CTTCAATAGGATCAAACAGTTCCGAGGCATCGCAACCCGATACGATAAGCACCCGGAAAACTACCTCGCCGCCGTAAAGCTCGTCGCCGCGAGGATATGGTGTCAGAGTTTATGAGTCGACGTCCTAGGCGGTAAAGAAGCTCGCAGCAGAGCGACCGTCGAATTCATTGACAAAGCGCTTCGCCCGTTCGTGTTCTAACGGCCGAGGCCCCAAACGTCCGGATTTCGTGCGAAGTACTCGATCAGCATTTCTACGAGAACACGGACTTTCCGCGCGGGGTGCTGACCCGGCGGTCGGACGACATACGCGCCCGCCGAAGGTGGGGGGTAGCGCCTCATGACCGGGACGAGCGCGCCGGAGGCCACATATTCGTGTGTGATGCAATCGGGGAGCCAGGCGATGCCGAGTCCTGCCGCGGCGGCAGCGGCAAGCGCCATAGCGTTGTCGGCCTTGAACCTGCCCTGCGGCTGAACCGTGACAATCCGGCTGCCATCCATGAACTGCCAGGTTTCCGTTCCCTGCATCAGGGCCTGATGGTTGACCAGTTGCTCCGGCGTCTCAGGTGAACCGTGCGCTTCGATATAGGCCGGGCTTGCGACAAGCTTTCCATAGATCGGTCCGACGCGCTTCGCGATGAGGTTGGAGTCCTGAAGGTAACCAACCCGGATCGCGCAATCGAAACCTTCGGAGATGAGATCGACGAAGCGATCGCTGTAGGAGGTATGGATGTGCAGCTGCGGGTGTTGTTGCGCCATTTCCGCAAGCACGGGGGCGAAGTGGGTCGGGCCGAAAGAAAGCGGCATGGCAACCCTCAGGCGGCCACGCAAATCACCGGTAGGGAGGATCGTTTCCCTGGCCGCATCGATCTCGGCGCTGGCTCGGGCCGCATGATCTCTGAACGTCACTCCCGCTTCTGTAAGCGCGGCGCCGCGGGTCGTTCGTGCAAGAAGCTGGACCCCAAGCTCCGCTTCAATCCGAAAGAGCCGCCGACTGACGATCGATTTGGAGACGCCGAGCCGGCGCGCGGCAGCCGATACGCCCCCGGCATCGGCCACTGCCACGAATGTCTGTAGATCCTCGATATCCAATCCGGCGTTCCTCGTTTCGCGACACAGCTTGTCTGACTATGGCACTATCGCACCACCACAAGGAACAGCAAATTGAGTCCAGGCAACGTCGCCCGCTGGCGCATGTCTCCCGTGAAACCCGTTGCCGTCCATAGCGGCAGAGAAAGGAAGTCTTGATGACCCCTCGTAACGGACTTGATTCGCTTCTTCGACCCGAAGACTCGGTCCTCGTTCTGATCGACCACCAGCCCTATCAGCTCACAAACGTGAACAGCCACGAGCCGCAGATGGTGGTCAACAATGCGGCGGCTCTGGCGAAGGCCGCCAAGGCCTTCGGCGTGCCCACGATTCTGACGAGCGTGATCGCTGACCGGGGCGGCCGTATCTTCCCCCAGATCACTGACGTGTTTCCCGGCCAAGAGGTGATCGATCGAACGTTCATCAACACCTGGGAGGATGAGAAGGTCGTGGACGCGGTCAAGGCCACCGGACGCAAGCAGATCATCATCGCGGGCCTGTGGACCGAGATATGCGTTGCGATGCCGACGATCCAGGCGCTCGGCGAAGGTTGGGACGTGACGGTTGTCACCGATGCATCCGGCGGCACATCGGTCGAGGCCCATGAGGTCGCGATCCAGCGCATGATCATGGCTGGCGCAAACATGATGACGTGGCTGTCGGTGGCTGCGGAATGGCAGCGCGACTGGGCCCGCACGGAGCATGCCGCCGAGCTTTCGGAGGTGCTTGTGCAGCATGCCGCCGGCAGCGGCATCGCCTTCCTGTGGGAGCAGCAACTGCTCAACACGCCGGTACCACGGGACGCGGACTGATCCGAGCGGGGATGACGAGAATCTTGAACGACGCTTTGTGAGCCGATCGTTCGTCGAGCCTCGTCATCCCCATTCTGCTGAGCTGCGTAAATCTTCCGAGAGATTCGCTCCGTACCGGAACAAAGCGGAATGCGATTCGGTTGACTCCCCGGATATACAGGGAGTTAGCCATGGCAGTCTCGGCACGAGCCCAATGGAAGGGCTACCTCCGATTTGGTGAAGTCACTGCGCCGGTGGCGCTGTACACCGCCACATCGACCTCCGACCGGATCGCCTTCCACACGGTCAACCGCGAAACCGGAAACCGGGTACGGCGCGAGTTCGTCGACAGTGTCTCCGGCAAGCCGGTGGAAAAGGAAGATCAGGTCAAGGGCTACGAGATCGGCGACGAGCGATATGTGGTGCTCGAGCCGGAGGAAGTCGCCTCCGCCGTTCCGGAGAGCGACAAGACGTTGCGGGTCCAGGCATTCATTACCTGCGACGACGTCGACAAGGTCTATTTCGACAAGCCGTATTATCTGACACCCGACAAGATGGGCACCGACGCATTTGCCTTGCTTCGCGAAGGCATGCGCAAGAAGAAGGTCGCCGCAATCGCCCAAACGGTCCTTTTCCGCCGCATGCGCACCGTTCTGCTTCGACCGCACGACAAGGGCCTGATCGCTACGACCCTGAACTTCGACTACGAGGTTCGGAGCGCCAAGGAGGCCTTCAAGGAGATTCCGGACATCAAGATCGAGGGCGAGATGCTCGATCTTGCCAAGCACATCATCGGCATGAAGAAGGGCACCTTCTCGGCCGAAGAATTTGACGACCGCTACGAGGCTGCGCTCGCCGAACTGATCAAGGCAAAGCTTGAAGGCAAGTCGCTGCCGAAACGCGCACCGCCGAAGGTCTCGAAAGCCAATGATCTGCTTGAGGCGCTCCGCCAGAGCGCCGGGATGAAAAAGCCGCCGGCGGCATCGAAGAAGCGCGCGAGCAAGGAAAGCGCGGCAAAGACCAAGGCGAAAACGGCTGCAAAGAGCGCGCCCGCCCAGCGCCGCCGCGCAAGCTAGAGCGGGATGAGGAAAGTATTGCGATTTTTCGCCCGCATCCCGCTCTACCTGTTGGAACCGGTCACGTGCATGTTTTCAGGTCGAACCGGCCTAAAAACAATCATGATCCAGGGAGGTGAACGATGGCGCCCCCGCGTCCATATTGGAAAGGCTACCTGAAACTCTCGCTCGTCACCTGCCCCGTTTCGATGATGCCGGCGACCAGCGAGTCCGAGAAGGTCCGCTTCCACACGCTCAACCGCAAGTCCAACAACCGTGTCGTCTCCCGGTACGTCGATGCAGTGACCGGCAAAGAGGTCGACGACGACGACGAGGTGAAAGGTTACGAGCGCGGCGAAAACGACTTCCTGGTAATCGAGGACGAAGAACTTGAGAGCGTGGCGCTCGAAAGCGCCAGGACGATCGACATCGAGAAGTTCGTTCCGCGCGAGGCGATAGAATGGATCTGGCTGGAGAAGCCTCACTACCTTACGCCCTCGGACGAGGTCGGCCACGAAGCTTTCAGCGTGATCCGCGACGCCATGGTAGCCGAGAAGGTCGCCGGCATTTCCCGGCTCGTGATCGGCCGGCGCGAACGCGCCGTGATGCTGGAACCGTGCGGCAAAGGCATCATCGTATGGACCCTTCGCTATGGCGACGAGGTGCGCAAGCCGGAGACTTATTTCGCCGATATTGGCGATGGGGATGACGATCCGAAGCTGATGAGCCTCGTCACCTCGCTGATCGAAGAACGCAGCAAGCCATGGAACCCGGATATGGTCAGCGATCCCGTTCAGGAAAAGCTGCTCGAAATCATAGAAAGCAAGCGGAAGTCTGCGAAGAAGGTAGCCAAGCCGAAAGGCAAGGAGGGAGAGCCGGTCCATGCCGGGAACGTCATCGACCTCATGGCGGCGCTCAAGGGAAGCCTGGAGAAAAAGAAACCCGGAGGCAAGAAGTCTTGAGTCGAGCGGCCTGCGTTGCCGGAGCGATCCGGGTACCGCGAGGGTGGCAACAACGGTTCATCCAACATCGCCAGGTCGTCAACCAGGTTGGCCTGCGCTCCGCGGTTATCAGGGCGGTCGCAGCCATCCGTGCGGCGGCTATCGCAAGTGTAGCCTTGCCGATATGCTGGGTATAATTGAATGGTTTTCTTCGTATTGTTCCAGAAAGTTGGAAAGTGTCGAATCCAGGAACTCCGACCTTCGAGCAGCTCCGCGTCTTTCTGGCGGTGGTCGATAGCGGAAGCTTTGCCGGGGCCGCGCGCAGGCTCAACCGCGCCGTCTCTGTGATAACCTATGGCGTGGCCAATCTCGAAGCGCAGCTCGGACTCGAGCTGTTCGAGCGCAAGGGCACGCGCAAACCGCAACTCACGGCCGCCGGGCGCGCAGTGCTCGCCGAAGCGCGTGGCCTCGCCGAGGGCATCGAGGGCCTGCGCGCCAAGGTCAAGGCGCTGCATGACGGCCTGGAAGCAGAAGTGGATATGGCCGTCGACGTGATGCTGCCGACGGAGCGGCTGGGAAAGGTGCTGCGAGCCTTCGCCGAAGCCTTTCCGACGGTATCGCTGCGACTGCATGTCGAGGCGCTCGGAGCGGTGACTGCGGCAGTACTGGACCACAAGGCCATGATCGGCATCTCCGGTCCCTTAGCGACCGGCGTTCGAGGCGTGGAGTGCATCGCGGCAGGCTCCGTATCAATGGTCCCGGTGGCGGCACCCCATCACCCGCTCGGGCGCATGGAGCGGATAGCGCCGGGCGATGCCCGCGACCACGTCCAGCTTGTGCTGACGGACCGTTCCCCTTTTACCGCAGGCCGGGACTTTTTCGTGCACAGCCCGCGTACGTGGCGGCTTGCGGATCTTGGCGTGAAGCATGCGCTGCTGCGCGAGGGAATCGGCTGGGGAAACATGCCTCTTCCACTCATACGACCCGATCTGGCAAGCGGCGCGTTGCTCCGGCTTTCCATGCCGGACCACAGGGGTGGCATCTACCGGTTCGGCGGCATCTGGCGCCGGGATACCCCGCCGGGACCGGCCGCGGCGTGGCTGCTGAACCAGTTCGTGACGCTCGGAGCCGCTGACATCGAGGAAGCCGGACTTTCCGACATTTAGAGCACCGGGAGAAGCGTTCCCGTCCGGTGTGGTCTCGGGTGAAGATTACAATGGTCTCAGCAGATGACGCACGATCGGCGGGTGATCACCGATATGAAAGGCGTTGAGCGTCTGCTGGTCGATCTGATCGGCATGGGTGACGCGGGCGTGCTGGCGCTGATGCTCCGGCCAGCTTTCGACCACGAAGCTCTCGACAACCCGCCCGGGTTCGGCAACGTCTTCCCACACATCCCAGCGGATCGCTCCGTCGCGTTGCCGTACCGATCGGAAGCGACGCAGGGCCGCAACGAACTCGGCCGTCCTCTCGGGTGCAATCCGATACTCGATCTCGACCAGAACTGGTCCGCGGTCGCCGGCGGGCTGTACCGAGACCACGGGTTCAGCCCAGTGGTGCGAGGGCGCCAAGTCGACGCCTGCATCCCTGGGAAGACGCCAGATCGCCGCGAGAACGAGTGCCGCCGCCTGGCCGATTGCCGCGATGGCAAGCGCCGTCGTGACATCGGTCCGTGCGGCGACCGAGCCCCACAGGACACTGCCGCCCGTCATGGCTCCCTGGAAGACGAGAAGATAGACAGCAAGCGCTCGCGCTTTCACCCAGCCGGGCGAGGCCATCTGCGCGGCGACGTTGAGAGATGTCAGCATGGCGATCCATGCAAGGCCGGCAATCGCCATGACGACGCCCGCCGCCCAGGCGTTCGACGTGATCGCCAGCAACAGGGTGGCCAGAGCGAAGAGCAGCGTCGCGCCGATGGAGAGCGTGTTGGCAGGAACATGCCGGCGCAGCTTCTTGAGCAGCAATGCCCCGACAACCGCTCCGGCACCCATGCAGCCGAGCAGGGCGCCATATCCGGCTGCGTCGAGCCCCAGACCGCGCCGCGCGACCAGCGGCAGCATGGCCCACAGCGCGCTGCTGAAGACGAAGAAGCCGACGGCGCGGACGAGCACCAGACGAAGTGCCGGCGCATGCCGGGCATAGCGATATCCGGCCTTCAGCGCACCGACGAAGTGCTCCGGCGGCAGGGCATGCGAGTCGGCCGGACGCTTCCATCTGATGAGCACGACGAGCACCGCAATGACCGATAGGGCATTGAGCGCAAAGACAGCGGCGGTTCCGGCCACGGCAACGATCACACCACCGAGCGCCGGGCCGATCGCGCGGGCGATATTGATCCCAAGGCTGTTGAGTGCGACCGCATCCGGCAGCGTGGGCTGATCGACCAGTTCCGGTACAATCGCCTGGAAGACGGGCGCGGTAAGGGCGGCGGATATCCCTAGCACCAATGTGGCGGCCAGCAACACATAGGGCGTCGTCAGGTCCTGCCAGGTCAGCCCGGCCAGAACTGCCGCGGCAACCAGACCGAGCGTCTGGCTCGCCAGCAGCATGCGACGTCGATCGACAGTATCGGCCAGCGCGCCTGCCGGCAGCGAGAGCAGGAACATCGGCAAGGTGGTCGCTGCCTGCACGAGCGCAACCAGCAGAGGACTCGGCGACAGCGAGGTCATCAGCCAGCCGGCGCCGACATCGTGCATCCATGTGCCGATGTTGGAAACGATGGTTGCGATCCACAGCGCCCGGAAAACCGGAAAGCTCAGCGGGCCGGCCTTACTTGCCGCGGCAGATTGGTGTGCAGTCATGTCAGCTCCGTCCGACGGCTGGAATCGAAATGAGTTCCCCGATCAAGCGACAGCTCGAGGAGCGTATTGCCTGTCACGTCACACTGCCCAACAACCGCAGCCAAATGCACCCCAGAACGTTCTGGAATCGGCCGTGGGAACACTGGCGCCGAGCGCGGCGGCGTGGTCGTGGCCATGCACGGCACAGCCGTTCGCGCATCCGCAGCGCAGCGACAACTTGGCGCGCGCCTCCGGCGTCTTATGGTAGCCGCCGAAGGTGCTGACCGGCGACCAGTCGGGCATCGGTTTCGGAAGCTCCGGCGCAAGCGGGGTGTATTCGCCGTCCCCATGCACAACCTTACCGCCGAGAAGAGTGAGCACTGACCGCAGATGCACGATGTCGTCATCCGGCACAGCGAAATAGTCGTCGGAGAGCACAGCCAGATCGGCAAGTTGCCCCACCTTTATCTGGCCTTTCTTGCCTTGCTCGCCGGAGAACCAGGTGTTGGCCTCGGTCCAGAGCCGAAGCGCGGTCTCGCGGTCGAGGCGATTGGCTTGCGGATAAAGACGCAGACCGCCGACGGTCTTTGACGTCACCAGCCAGGAGAGCGACACCCAGGGATTGTAGCTCGCCACCCGCGTCGCGTCGGTTCCGGCGCCGACGGGAATCCCTGCCTGCATCATTCTCCGGATCGGCGGCGTGCGTTCGGCCGCCTTCGCGCCGTAGCGCTCGACGAAATACTCGCCCTGATAGGCCATGCGATGCTGCACGGCGATGCCACCGCCAAGCGCGGCGATGCGGTCGATATTGCGATCGCTGATCGTCTCGGCATGATCGAAGAACCAGTTGATGCCGGTGAACGGGATGTCCCGATTCACCTTCTCGAAGACATCGAGCGCGCGGCCGATCGTCTCGTCATAGGTGGCATGGAGCCTCCACGGCCAGCGGTTCTCCGCCAGCAGGCGAATGACCGGCTCGAGGTCAGCCTCCATATTCGGCGGCATCTCCGGCCGCTCGACGCGGAAATCCTCGAAGTCGGCCGCTGAGTAAACCAGCATCTCGCCGGCACCGTTATGCCGGTAACTGTCATCTCCCTCACCCGGTGAGACCTGCTTCACCCAGGAGGAGAAATCGGCGAGTTCCTGCTTGGGCTTCTGCGTGAAGAGATTGTAGCTGATGCGGACGGTAAGCTGGCCGTCGCGGTGCAGCCTTTCAACGATCTCATAGTCATCGGGGTAGTTCTGGAAGCCCCCGCCGGCGTCGATTACGCTGGTGACGCCAAGCGCATTGATCTCGCGCATGAAGTGGCGGGTCGAGTTGAGCTGGTATTCGGGCGGCAGCTTCGGCCCCTTGGCGAGCGTCGAATAGAGGATCGTCGCGTTCGGCTGAGCGAGCAGAAGGCCGGTCGGATTGCCGGCCGTATCGCGCAGGATCTCGCCGCCGGGCGGATTGGGCGTATCCTTCGTGTAGCCGACAACGCGCAGCGCCGCCGCATTCAACAGCGCCCGGTCGTAGAGGTGGAGGATGAAAACCGGCGTATCCGGCGCGGCTGCGTTCAGTTCGCCGATGGTCGGCAGACGCTTCTCCGCGAACTGGTGTTCGGTAAAACCTCCCACGACACGCACCCATTGCGGCGCAGGCGTCCGGTCGACCTGCTCCTTGAGCATCGCCATCGCCTCAGCGAGGCTGGGCACGCCATCCCAGCGCAGCTCCATATTGTAGTTCAACCCACCACGGATGACGTGCGTGTGGCTGTCGATCAACCCCGGAATGACGCGGCGCCCTTTCACGTCGATGATGCTTGCATCGGGTGCTGCGGCCCGCGCCTCGGCTTCGGGACCGACCGCCAGGAAACGCCCGTTGCGGATCGCTATGGCCATGGCGGACGGGTTTTGACGATCGAGCGTGGTCACCTTGGCGTTGACGAGGACCAGGTCATTATTGGGCATGGGAGTCTCCTTGGCATAGGCGCGGAATGGCGAGGAGAGCGCCGCCGCGGCGACGCCGGCGATGGTCTGGCGACGGGTGAAGCTCATGAGTCCTTCTCCCGATTGTGAGGCATCGGTCCGAGCACGTGCTCGGCGCACCCGGTCTTGACGAAAGAAGTCACGCCCTGTCCGGCGAAGGCACGCTTGGCGATCGGTAGCATCTGCTCGCCGAGCAGCATGCCGAACAAACCGACGAGGGCGACGACGGGCGGCGCCGGCGAGCGGACGCCGAGCAGACTATAGACTACGCCCACCAGCAGGCCGGCGCCGAGCGAGAGCAGGTAGATCTTCATGCGGTCTCTCCTTCCCTGCGTTTAGATCGATTCCGGGATGGCTCCGCCCGCCCCCGGAAGGCGGCGCGCGCTTTCCGAGGACCACGGTCGGCCTGCCGCCGGATTGCGGCGCCGAGGATCGCCTTTCCTCATTCCGCTCTAGCCGTGACCGCCCTCGGAGGCACCGAACATGGCCTTGGCATAGGTGATCCCGATGCCATAGGCGCCGCCCCACTTCTTCGCGATGCCGGTCGTGAGCTCGTAGGTGTCGGCCCGGGCCCAGTCGCGCTGCAATTCGAGAAGGTATTGCACCGAGGTCACCGGGCGGGCCCCGGCCTGGACCATGCGCTCCACCGCACGCTCGTGGGCCTCGGCCGAGACATCGCCGCAGGCATCGGTGATCACATAGACTTCAAAGCCTTGGTCGAGCGCCGATAGCGTCGGGCCGACGATGCAAACAGACGTCCAGAGGCCGGCGAACACGATCCGATCCTTGCCGATACGGTTCACCTCCTCGATGACGGCCGCATCCTCCCAGGTGTTCATCGAGGTACGGTCAAGAAGCCGCTGGCCGGGAAAGGCGTCCGTGACTTCCGCAAACATCGGGCCCGAGAAGCTCTTTTCGGCGACGGTCGTGAGGATGGTGGGCACCTCGAAGCCGGCTGCCGCGCGGGAAATGAGGGCCGCGTTGTTGCGAAGCAGTTCCGGCGCGATGGACTTGGTCGCAAACGCCATCTGCGACTGGAAGTCGATAAGGACGAGCGCATGATCGGTCGGGGACAGCAACGTCTTGCCGGGCGTCGTGGTGGCGGTGATGCTCATCGTAGATCTCCTGCTGTTAACTCGTTTCGGCCGACCCGAATTCTTCAGGGCCGAGACCGTGATCCATGATTTACAAAGGGACGGAGCGTGCATGTAGTTGTATAATTTCTCTGCTTTCGTTCTAGAAAATTGAAAAGCAGCATCAGCAGGAAAAAATAGGCTTCAGTTCGTTCGGTTGCCGGACTCTCGGCGGCTTTGAGCTTCTTCAGAAATCAGCACGTCGCCCCCAGCAGCTGCACGGCGCAGGTCTGCCGAAGCGCGTGATGCGTGCCGCCTTGGCAACCCCTTCTCACAGGTTTAGATTAGCTCCCCGCGGCGAGGGAGGCCCTTATGACATCAAGCTTCAACGTGCATGATGCAGCCGGTTATGAGCAGCTCATGGGCCGCTGGAGCCGGAAGCTTGCGCCGAAATTCATAGATTTTGCCGGCGTCGCCGATGGAGAGAAGGTTCTGGATGTCGGCTGCGGAACCGGCAGTCTCACCTTCGCACTCGCCGACGCCGCCAGGCTCGAAGAGATCGCCGCGATCGACTATTCGCCCGTCTTCGTGGAGGAGGCGATCCGGCGCAACACCGATCCGCGCATAAAGATAAGAGAAGCGGATGCCTGCGCCCTGCCGTTCGAAGACCGGACCTTCGACCGCGCCTTCGCCCTTCTCGTGCTCCACTTCGTACCCGAAGCAGGCAAGGCCGTGGCCGAGATGCGCCGCGCGGTGCGTCCCGGCGGCGTCGTCGCGGCGGCGGTGTGGGACCATTTCGGCGGAATGCCCGGCATGCGCATGATGGTCGACACGGTGGCGGCGCTCGGCGAAGGCGGGCGCGCACTTCGCGCCCGCTACTGCTCCCAGCCGATGATGCGGCCGGGAGAAATGAAGCGGACATTTGTCGAGCAGGGTCTCGCAAACGTTGCGGAAACCGAGCTGATGATCCGCATGGATTACCGGAACTTCGACGATTACTGGGCGCCGATCGGCGCGGGCGAAGGGCCGCTCGGAAAATATGTGGCAACGCTCGATGCGGAGGAGCGGTCACGCACCAGTGCCGCCGTGCGCGACGCCTACGAAGCCGGACGGCCCGACGGTCCGCGCTCCTTTGCGAACGTCGCCTGGGCCTGCCGGGGCACCGTTCCGTGATCGAGCCGCTCGCGATCGCGTGCACCGGCATTCTCAGCCGGTCCGCCTGGCCAGCATAGCACATGAACTAATGCCTGTTGAGATTCGGGCCACCCGCGGCGGCTTGTTTGAGTTCCTCATTCCTGTGCTTGTCACAGGAATCCAGCCAGACCAAGTCCTTGGGCTGAAAGAACGCTCCCGCGCCGCAGACGCGGCGCTGCTGGATCCCTGTGACGAGCACAAGGGATGAGGACGGAGGAGAGATTGCAGTCCTCCGATACGTTTCCTACAGCGCCGCGCGTCTTGTGAGACGCGCAAAGGTCGCCGTAGCACTTTGAGCTGCTCAACAGGCCTTAATGCAGAACAGGCGGCGCTTGACGCCGGAACAGGGCGATCAGCGAGATACCGTGCTGCAAAAGAAGTTCCGCGGCCGGCAAATCCATTGTCGCGACGTCTTCGGCGCAACCGCTGATAATTCTGGCGAGACTGATCGAGTTTGCTGCAAACCGATCATCGCCGATTTCCTGTGCCTCGTCCGCGGTGGCTTCAAGTGCGTCCGCGACAAGGGTCATCAGGTTTGCGCGCTCGCGAGGCGTCATCTCATTCAGGGTCTTGGCAGAATCCCGCATTGCTGGCTCCTTTGGTCGTTAAGGCGGCCTCCGCAGGCGCGGCCGGTCGCCCGGGCGGACGTATGCCACGTTTATTGTTGGAGTACGGGTCGAAGCTTTCATTGCATAAATCGGTATCAGGCACGGCGAATGCAAGGAATGGCTACTATGCGGCTACCGCATGCCCGGGTTGATACCGGCAACCTCGGACGGAATGTCGCGTGAACAAGGGTGGTCACTGTCCACGTCTTCGGAGCGACGAGGCGAGGCGAACTGTGTGCTGTTTTCCGCCCCTATGCCGCCCTGCTTACCAGAATCGGTTACGATTCTAGGCCGATCCGGCCTGAAATCATAGGGGCTAAGAGACCCCTCCCCGCTCCAGCCACGCCTTCAGCGCAACCGCATTGTTGTGCGCCTCGTCACGCGCGGCATAAAGCAGCGTCAGCGGCCCCTCTTTCCATCGTTCGCGCAACTCCGCTACCGCCGCCTGCGCGGCCCCGCTCTCGAGCTCCTCCGCATAGGCGACGCAGAACGCATCCCAATCCTGCGGCTTCCCATGAAACCGCTTGCGCAGCGCGTCGCTCGGCGCGATGTCCTTGAGCCAGAGGTCGATGCCGGCCTTTTCCTTGGCGACGCCGCGCGGCCAGAGCCGGTCGACGAGGATGCGCGTACCGTCGGACGCGCCGGGCGCCTGGTAGACACGCTTCAACTGGAGTGATGCCATAGGGTCCCCACCATACGTGCCGGGGCGGCCGCAACCGTCCCGGGGAGGAAAACTGCTTTCATCCAGCGTAGCGGAGCCTTCCTAATCGTGGAAGAAGCCCTGTATCTCTTCCGGCGTGACCTTGCCGTCGCGGTTGATATCGACCTTGTCGAAAACCCGCTTGTGGATCGTGCTGATCTCCTCGAAGGAAAGGGCGCCGTCATTGTCCGCATCGGTGATGGCGAACATGATTTTCATCATCTGACGGTGCATCGTCTGCCGGTGCATCATCATGCCCCGCATCCGGTCGCGATGCCGCATCCGGTCGCCGCGCTTCCCGTCGCCACGTATCATGTCCTCGCGCATCATGTCTGGCTGATCGCCTTGGGTGACGCTTCCACCGCCCCCCTGATCGCCGGGTTGCATATCGGGTTCAATGCCCTGGTCCTGGGCCGGCATTTCTCCTGCGGGCGGAATCGGAGCGGGTGCCTGGGCGGCAGTGCTCGTTGCGGCGCTGATGGCCATGATGGCGGCAAGGGCCGTCACGGTCGGAAATTTCATCAGTGACATGTGAGCTCCTCCTCGAGTTGCACGTCGGTGTGCGGTAGCGGCTGCATTGTCCTCAGACGGCGCGGCGGCTTCGCCGCATAAAACAGCCGCCCCATCGCCTGCTAACCGCAAGGGCGTGGAGAGGTTCCGATACCGGCCGCCCTTCTTTCGGTGCCGGGCAAAAACGCCTTACACCTCAGTGTCATCACGAACGGCGCGCCAGGCAGCGATGATCGCCCCGGCGGTCCTCTCGCCGGCGCGGTCGTCCGTCAGCCAGGAGATGACCGAGAGCCGCATCACCTTGCGGCCGCGCCAGACCGCGCCGCCGGCGAACAGGATGCCGTCGGCCTGCAGCCTGGCGATCGTCGCCTGGGTCATCCGGTCGCCTTCATCGCCCGGCATCGCCGCTTCGAAACGTACCAGGACCTGATTGAGGACCACCTCATTCAGGACGTTTATGCCGTCTTCGCCGCTCAGCCGCCCGGCGATGGCGCGGGCGACGCGGCAATGCCGGTCGACCATGGCGGCGATGCCTTCGCGTCCCAGATGCTTGATCATCGTCCAGGTGGCAAAACCGCGGGCTCGGCGCGACAGTTCGGGCACGAAATGGCTCGGGTCCCGCTCGCCCTCGGTGGTCGGCGGCAGGTAGCTCGCGGCGATCGTCATCGCCCGGCGATGCGCTTCCTGATCGCGGATGATGGCATATCCGCAGTCATAGGGGGTCTGCAGCCATTTGTGGCCATCGGTCGCCCAGGAATGTGCTTCGTCGATCCCGTCGGTGAGCCCGCGCTTTCCGGGAGTGGCGCGCGCCCAGAGGCCGAAGGCGCCGTCGACATGAACCCAGGCGCCCAGGTCGCGGGCAATCGGCATGATGCCGGCGAAGTCGTCGAAGGCACCGGTATTGATCTGTCCTGCCTGCAGGATCGCAATGCAGGGACCGGAGACCTGCGCCGCTGCCTCGGCGAAAGCCGGTCCGGTGATGCGACCCATGTCGTCGGTCCGGACGCGCAGCACGCGGTCGTGCCCGAAGCCCAGGAACTGCAGCGCCGAAAAGACCGTCGCATGCGCGTCGTCGCCGATCAGCACAGCGACCGGCGGCGCGCCGAAGAGGCCCTGCGCCTCGACGTCCCATCCGACCTGCCGCAGCACCTCTCCGCGCGCTGCGGCAAGGCAGATGAAATTGGCGAGCGTCGCGCCGGTCGCAAAGCCGACGGAACTCTCCCGCGGGAGGTCGAGAAGATCGAGCAGCCAGTTGGCCGCGATTGCCTCGGCGGCGGCTGCGGCCGGCGCCGCGTGATGGTTGCCGGCATTCTGTCCCCAGGCGCTCGTCATCCAGTCGGCCGCAACCCCGACCGGATGCGAACCGCCGATGACCCAGCCGAAGAAGCGTGGCCCCGTCATCGCGTGAAGCCCCGGCTCCGCTTTCGCGGCAAGCTCGTCGATCACTATGGTACCGGCGCTTCCCCGTTCCGGCAGAGCTTCCCGAAACATCTTCAATGCGGCGGGATACGATTGCTCCGGCCGCTGCGGCAGCTCCGTAATTTTGTCGCGGAAACGCGCGGCGTGCTCCGCCGCGCGTTGAAGAATTTCGCGGGTCGTTTGCTCCTTCATGAACTGCCTCCAGGCGTTGCCTTACGAACGAGGCCACCCGCTTCAGGCCGCCCCGCGTTCCTCTATCGGCCGGACGTTCTGGTTCATCCGGAAGAGATTGAGCGGGTCGTAATGCCGCTTGACCTCGACGAGCCGGCCATAGTTCGCGCCGTAGGCCGCCTCGACCCGGTCCATCTCGTCTTCAGGCATGAAATTGACGTAGGCCGTGCCGGCGGCATAGGGCTTTGCTGCTTCGAAGAGATGCCGCGCCCAGTCGATGCAGGCCTGGTCCATCGCCGCGTCCCGCCATCGGCCGTGCACGTTCATGACGAAGTGCGAGTTGCGCTGCGGGAAAGCGGTTTCCTCTGCCGCAACGCGGCCGGCGGCGCCGCCGACATGGGCGATGAATACCTCGCATTCCGGGCCCGGCAACTGCCGGATCGATTCGGTGAGAATGCCGATCGCCTGATCGGAAAGCTCCATGAAGTCGTGGCTCTTCCAGTAGTTGCGGGCACCCGGAGCGAGTAAGGGGTCGAAAGCCTGCTGCCAGCCGACGAAGGGATGCGGCGATACCACGTCGGCAATCGGATTGCCGATCGCCCGCAGCTCCGCCACTGCCTTCTCGCCCGCTTCGAGATCGCCGCAATAGCACATGGCGAGCACGACGACCTCCTTGCCGTGCCATTCGGCCGGTATGAAGGGCAGCGGCGGCGCCTGGCGCATCACCACCCAGCAGGTGAGTTCGTCCGGCGCATTTTCGAGCGCCTGCCTGTATTGCTGCAGCACGCTTTCGGCTTCGGCAAAGGGATGGACGACGAGCCCGGAGAGCACGTCGGGGCCGAGTTCGTGCAGGCGGAATTCGAAGGCCGTCACGACCCCGAAATTGCCGCCGCCGCCCCTGATGGCCCAGAACAGGTCGCGGTGCTCGGTGGGGCTCGCGCGCACCAGTTCGCCATTGGCCGTGACCACATCGGCCGATAGCAGGTTGTCGATCGTCAATCCGAATTTGCGCGTGATCCAGCCGAACCCGCCGCCGAGCGTCAGGCCGGCGATACCGGTCGTCGAGTTGATGCCGGTCGGCAATGCAAGACGGAAGGCCTGCGTCTCCACGTCGAGATCGGCAAGCGTCGCCCCCGGCTCGACCCAGGCCGTCTTCGTCGTCGCATCGACCCGCACCGATTTCATCGGCGTGAGGTCGATCACCATGCCGCCGTCGCAGACCGCGTTGCCGGCGATGTTGTGACCGCCGCCGCGCACCGCGACGAGCAACCGGTTCTCCGCAGCAAAGCGCACCGCATTGACGACGTCGGCCGCTCCGGCGCATTGCACGATCAGCCCGGGCCTTCTGTCGATCATGCCGTTCCAGATCGTGCGCGCCTCGTCATAGGCGGCGTCGGTCGCAATCAGGACGCGCCCGCGAAGGCGCGCGGCAAATGCCTCGATTGCCGCGGCGCTGATCATTGTTATTCCGTTTTGCAGATTGATGAGGCTCATGTCGTTCATGATTCGCTCCTCCCGCGGTGAACCATTGCCCCCAGCGGCGGGCATTCTGCGCCTTTGCCCTAAACCCGGCAAGCAGACCCGCGGTCGCCGCCCCTAGTCCTTTGGGGTTAGCTTGCAGGGCGCCAACACGGCTTCCCGCCAGCGCGATTCTTGCAATCGCGGCTAAAATGCTCCAATGAACCGCCGGCGCGGCAATCCGCGAAATGGCGGTCGAAGGCAGTATGGAGAGGGAAGTCGTGGGCATGAAGGTGGTCATTCTCGCCGGCGGATACGGCACCCGCATTTCGGAGGAGAGCCACCTCAGGCCGAAGCCTATGATCGAGATCGGCGGGCGCCCGATCCTCTGGCACATCATGAAGATCTACAGCCATTACGGCTTTTCGGATTTCGTGATCTGCCTCGGCTATCGCGGCTACATGATCAAGGAGTACTTCTCCAACTATATCCTGCATTCCTCCGACGTCACCTTCGACATGACGACGGGCGAGACAGCCTATCACACGAAGAGTGCCGAACCCTGGCGGGTGACGCTGGTCGATACGGGACCGGAGTCCATGACCGGCGGCCGCTTGAAGCGTGTCGCCGGCTATCTCGGCGAGACCTTCTGCCTGACCTATGGCGACGGCGTCGCCGATGTCGATATCCGCGCGCTCACCGAATTCCATTTGCGTCACGGCCGCGAGGCGACCGTGACGAGCGTGGTGCCGCCGGGGCGCTATGGTGCGCTCGCCACCGAAGCCGGGCAGGTCATGAGCTTTACCGAGAAACCGGCCGGCGACAACGGCCGCATCAATGGCGGTTTTTTCGTTCTTAATCGCTCCGTGCTCGACCGCATCGCGGGAGATCACGTCCCCTTCGAAAGCGCGCCGCTCGAGGGCCTGGCGCGCGACGGGCAGCTGATGGCTTTCCCGCATGAAGGTTTCTGGCGCCCGATGGACACGCTGCGCGACAAGACCCAGCTCGAAGAGCTCTGGCAGCAAAACCGCGCGCCCTGGAAAGTCTGGGCATGAGCCGTCTCCCTGATCCGGGATTCTGGGCGGGAAAGCGCGTCCTGCTGACCGGCCATACGGGCTTCAAGGGAAGCTGGGCGGGTGTGTGGCTCAAGGAGATGGGCGCGCATGTGACCGGCTATGCACTGCCGCCCGCCTCTCGGCCGTCGCTCCACGACCTGTTGCATCCGAACGGAGCACCGGGCGGTCAATTCGGCGACATTCGCGACGGTGAAGCGCTCGCGACGATCGCACGCAAGAGCGAACCGGAGATCGTCCTGCACATGGCGGCGCAGCCGCTGGTCCGCGAAAGCTATGCGGAGCCTGCTGAGACTTTCGACGTCAATGTCATGGGCACGGTCCGGCTGCTCGAAGCGGCCCGTGCGACGCCTTCGGTGAAGGCCGTCCTCGTCGTGACGACCGACAAGGTCTACCGCAACGACGAGAGCGGGCGGCATTTCCGGGAGAGCGATACGCTTGGCGGGCATGACCCCTATTCGGGCTCCAAGGCAGCCTGCGAGCTTGCCGTCGCAACCTGGCGCAGCGCCTACCTTAAGGAGCGCGGCATTCGTGTCGCCACGGCACGAGGCGGCAATGTGATCGGCGGCGGCGATTTCTCCGACGACCGGCTCGTGCCGGACGTCGTGCGCGCCGCCCTATCCGGCTCGCGACTCAATATTCGCAGCCCGCTCGCGACGCGTCCCTGGCAGCACGTGCTTGATTGTCTCAACGGCTATTTTCTCTTTGCCGAGGCACTCTACGAGGGCGAGAGCGATGTCGATGCGCTGAATTTCGGCCCCTCGCCATCCGAGCCGGCGATCCCCGTGCGCGACGTGGCGAACGCCGTGCAGGCCGCGATGGGGCTCGACCCCGAATGGGACGACGTCTCTGCGCTCGAGCAACCGCGCGAGATGCAGACGCTCGGCCTCGATCCGGCTCTCGCCGGCGAGAACCTCGCATGGCGCCCGCGCCTCGCCCAGAAGCAGGCGATCGAGTGGACCGCGCGCTGGTACGACGGTTGGCGCCGCGGCGAAGCTGCGCGTCAACTCACGCTCGACCAGATAGAAGCATTCACGAAAGGCCTTTGATCCACGATGTCCCACTCCTGCCGCTTCTGCTCGACCCCGCTTGAAACCGTCGTGGCCGACCTCGGGGCGACACCCTGGTCCAACTCGTTTCTCGAGCCGACCGAGGAGGCGATCGCCCGGGAGAAGGCTTTTCCGCTGAAGGTGATGGTCTGTTCCGAATGCCTGCTCGTCCAGACCACCGAGACGGTCCCGGCGGACGAAATCTTCAACGCCGACTACCACTATCTCTCGTCATTCTCGACGAGCTGGCTCGACCATGCGCGCCGTTATTCAGAGGCGATGACCGAACGCTTCGCTCTCGACGGCAGCTCGCAGGTGGTGGAAGTCGCGTCGAACGACGGCTACCTGCTGCAATATTTCGCGGCCAAGCAAATTCCCGTGCTCGGCGTCGAGCCGGCGGCCAATGCCGCGAGGATCGCCGAAGGCCGCAACGTGCCGACCCATGTCGCCTTCTTCGGCCGTGACACGGCCAACGCGCTCGTCGCCCGCGGCATCCGCGCCGATCTCACCGCCGCCAACAATGTTCTCGCCCATGTGCCGGATATCGCGGATTTCGTCAGCGGCTTTGCGATCCTCCTGAAGCCGGACGGCGTCGCTACCTTCGAGTTTCCGCACCTCCTGCGGCTGATCGAAGGCATCCAATTCGACACGATCTATCACGAGCACTATTCCTACCTCTCGCTCGCGGCCGTCGAACGTATCTTCGCCGCTTGCGGGCTGAAGGTCTTCGATGTCGAGGAACTGCCGACCCATGGAGGCTCGCTGCGCGTTTACGCCCAGGCGGTGTCCGGAAACAGACCTGCGACCGCGAAGCTCGCCGAAGTACGGGCCGAGGAGGAAAGCGCCGGGCTCACGCAGATGCCCACCTACGCCGCCTTCGGGAGGCGCATCGCCGCGGTCTGCGATGGATTCCGCGCGTTTCTCGCGCAGGCCAGAAGCGAAAACAAGCGCGTAGCGGCCTACGGCGCTGCAGCAAAGGGCAACACCTTCCTGAACGTCTGCGGGGTCACCGCGTCGGATATCGACTTCATCGTCGACCGCAACGATCTGAAGCAGGGCAAGCTCTCGCCCGGCAGCCACATTCCGATCTACGATCCCGCCAGGATCGAGGCTGAAAAACCCGATTATATCGTCATCCTGCCCTGGAACCTGACCGACGAGATCGTCGCCGCCCACGCCTATATCCGTTCCTGGGGCGGCCGCTTCGTCGTCGCCATTCCGGAAGTGCGGGTGATCTAGTCTAAGGCCTGTAAGAGATCCATTTTGAGTTTATGACGGCTGCCGCGAGATGGAAATGGCGTTGAAGCTCTGGTCGGTTTTGTCGGCGCGCATGGCGATGCGTGCGAATTCATTGAGTACCGACCGTGCGCCACTGCATGTGTCCATTGATCGTAGCCGATCAATGGACAAAAACATGCAGCAGCTCAAAGTGCTACAGCGACCTTTGCGCGTCTCATAAGACGCGGCGCTGTAGGAAACGTATCGGAGGACTGCAACCTCTCCTCCCCTCATCCCTGTGCTCGTCACAGGGATGAGAGCAGCGCCGCGTCTGCGGCGCGGGAAGCGTTCTTTCAGCCCAAGGGCTTGGCCTGGCTGGATTCCTGTGACGAGCACAGGAATGAGGAAGTCAAACAAGCGGACGCGGGTATCCGATCTCAACGGACTTTGGAAAGTGAGTGCGGTTTTCCGCCCGCATCCCGCTCTAACCTCTTGAATCGATCACGATGACTTAGGTCGATCCTAGATCAGAAGCGGACCTGTCAAAGCCTCTTAAGGAAGCCATCCGGCGCAACGGTCACCATCAACTTGTTCTGAACCGACCGGTCGATCTCGAACTCAGGATGCGATTTCAGATACTCATGCACGGCGGTCTTCGGATTGTCGCCCACGTCCCAGGGGCGGTCGTCGAAGAATCCCGCGGGCATGTCTTCGACCAGAGTGTCGAAGACCACGCAATAGCAGCCGGCCGTCACCATCGGCGCATAGGCTTCGAGTTCGGCGAGCACATGCGCATGGGTATGCATGGAATCGAGGCATACCATGACGCGGCTGTAGCCGACCGACGCCTCACGCACCTGCGCGACAATGTCCGGATCGATGGACGATCCCTCGAACATCTGGATGCGGCTCGCCATCGGATGGCTCTCGATCGCCGCGCGGTTGTGGGCGCGGATGTCGATGTCGATGCCGATGACCTTGCGCTTGGACCGGCCGGGGTCGAATGAAACGCCCGCCTCGATCGCATCGCACATGTCGAGCATGGCGAGCAGCGAGGCGCTCATGATCACCGAGCCTCCATGCGCGATCCCCGTCTCGATCACCAGATCGGGACGCGTCGCCCAGATCAGTTCCTGCATCGCCAGGATATCCTGCGGATACTGAATGATCGGGCGCCCCAGCCAATCGAAATTATAGACGTAACGCTTCGCCATAGAAGCTTCGCGCCACTGGTTCGACAGCGCCTGGAAATCGCCGTCACGGCCGTAGCCGTCGATCGCGGCCGCCCGCTCGGTGCGGAATTGTTCGATAGGGTCCATGTCAGATCCTGCTTCTTCTGAAGGGCCGCGGGTGGCAACCGGTATCCGGCTCTCCCTCGCCCAGGATTTCTGCGATGCGCTCTAGCACAGGTGCTGCGGCAAAAGCGAACTCCTCCTTCGACCTGTCGACAGAGATCGATGCGAATGAAACTGTCGGCGCACCGTCGTCCACAGCTAAGGAGCATTTCGTCCGGGATTGGATGGCTGCGCACCACTCGGCGTGGCTCGTCTGACGGCCGCTTGCGACGTTGTAGACGGAATTGCGGCCCTCCTGCGCGATCCGCAAGAGGAGGTCCACGGCATCGTCGATCCAGATATAGTCCTTGCTCGAATCGAGCGCGGTTTGGAGCTGGATATGGCCGCTGCCCGCCTCGCGGCACAGCGCGCCGAGGAACGTGTCCGACTTCGCCTCGTCAGGCCCGACGACGTTCGACAAGCGCGCGATCCGCACCTTCTCGCGGCCGGAGGCGAGGCAGATCGCTTCCCCCGTCAACTTGGAGAGATTGTAGAGATCCGAAGGATCGAGAGGCGAGACCGACAGCCGGGCTTCCTCGCGCGTATCCTCGCTGCCGGCATAGACTCGAGTGGACGAGAGATAGAGAAAGGACGAAAACGCGTTCTCACGCAGGACCTTCGCTGCGAGCGAGACATGCGCTTCGATCGTGTCGAATGGCCGAGTGCGGAAATCGGCCGTAAGGCCGATGGCATAGATGACATGGCCGAGATCCTCGCCGAAGGCCGGCATGTCGGCGCGGGAGGGAACACGCACCTCGGCACCCCGTTCGCGCAATCGGCGGACGAGATTGCGCCCGACGAAACCGGAACCGCCGAAAACCGTGAACATCACGATCGCACCCCCAGCCGCCTCAGCGGATTGCCGCCGCAGACGGTGTAGGCTTCGACCTCGCCGCGCACGATGGACCCGGCAGCGATGACACAGCCCTTGCGCAACAGGGCGCCGTCGAGGATCACCGAATTCGCCCCGATCCAGACATCCTCCTCGACGACGATGCCGCCGCGGCTCGGCAGGAAGCCCTGTTCCCGGATCAGGCGATCCCGGTCGCCATAGGCGTGATTGACCGGAGCGAAGGTACAATTGGCCGCGATCAAAACATTGTCGGCGATGCTTATGCCGTTACCGGTATAGAAGACGCAGCCGCTGTTGACGTAACAGAAGCGGCCGATCGTGAGGTCGCCGGTGCCGCCCACCGGTTTGATCTTGACGAAGCTGTCGATGACCGACGCTTCTCCGACGACGATTCGTGTGCCCCGCACGGAATCCTCGATATCGCAGAGGGGGCTGATCTTAGCCGAGGGATGCACCTCGATCATAATGACTCCGATATTTCGAGAGCGGGATGAGGAAAGTGTGTGCGGTTTTCCGCCCGCATCCCGCTCCAACCTTTGCGCATCTGATGAGAAGCTCGGCGCGATAGAGGGTTGTCTCGGTGTCCTCTTTTCCAGTTAGCGCTTGCCGCGTCAACGCCGGATCGTGCAAGAAGCAACGGTCGGGAACGCTGTATCGAGGAATTCATGTCGCGCTTCAATCGTCTCTCCACGTCTCTCGCCGGCCTCACGGTCGTCGAGCGCAAGCAAACCGGCGACGAACGCGGCTTTTTCTCACGCTTCTTCTGCCGGGACGAATTGCGCGATTTCGGCGCTGACGGAACGATCGCGCAGATCAACCACACGCTGACGCGAGCGAAGGGCACGATCCGGGGCATGCACTTCCAGCGGCCACCCCATGACGAGGCGAAGTTCGTCTCGTGCCTGGCCGGCACCGTATTCGATGTCGCCGTCGACATCAGGCCGGATTCGCCCACTTATCTGCAATGGCACGGTGAAATCCTGAGCGCGGAGAATGCCCGCTCGATGATGATCCCCGGCGGGTTTGCCCATGGCTTTCAGACGCTGAGCGAGAATTGCGAACTCGTCTACCTGCATGACAAGCCCTATGCGCCCGAAGCGGAAGGCGGGCTCAATCCGCTCGACCCGCACCTCGCCATTTCCTGGCCGCTCGAAGTTGCACAGATGTCGGAGCGCGACCGTGCCTTTGCCTTTATCTCCGCTTGAGGCCGCTGCCGCAGCGGCGGCACTTCACCCGAAGGCGAGGGAGTCGTCGACGATGATGACCGGCCGCCCGCGAGAACAGGCTTCGACGCGCGCCTCGACGCGATAGACCGTTTTCAGCATGTCGGCGGTGACGACGGCATGGGTCGGGCCGCTGGCCACGACCGATCCCCCGCTGATCACGATCGTATCCTCGCAATAGCGCAGCGCGTGGTTCAGGTCGTGCAGGGCGATCAGCACCGCCATGCCGGATTGAGCGGCGAGCCGCTTCATGAAGCCGAGCACCTCGATCTGGCGGAAGAGGTCGAGCGCCGAAGTCGGCTCGTCCATCAGCAGGACCTCGGGCTTGCGCACCAGCGCCTGCGCGATGGAGACGAGCTGGCGCTGCCCTCCGGAAAGTTCGCCAAGGCCGCGAAAGGCGAGATCCTCGATCTTGAGCGCCGCAAGCACGCGGTCGATTTCCGCCAGTTCGCCGTCCTTGACCTTCCAGCCCGAACCCTGTTTGGCGGAAAGCAGCACCGACTCGTAGACCGTCAGGACGGCATTGGCGCCGGTATCCTGCGGCATGTAGCAGATTGCTTCCGCGCCCTTGGCCGTATCGGAAAGATGGACGAGGCCCGGACCGGCGGCAAGGCCGGCGATCCGCTTGAACAGCGTCGACTTCCCGGCCGCGTTCGGACCGATGACGGCGGTGAGTTGCCCGCCCCTCAAAGTGCCTGTGTTGATGTCGGAAAGGACCACACGCCGGCCATAGGTGGCGCCGACATCCTTGAGGGCGAGGCTTACCATGCGCGCTTCCTGTTGGTGAAAATCAGCACGAAGAAGAAGGGTACGCCGACGAGCGCGGTGATGATGCCGATCGGCAGCACCGCTCCGGGAATGATCATCTTGCTGACCACCGACGTTACGGAGAGCAGCAGCGCGCCGCAAAGGACGGAGGCCGGCAGGAAGAACCGCTGGTCTTCGCCGACGAGCATGCGGGCGATATGCGGTCCGACGAGACCGACGAAACCGATCGTTCCGACGAAGGACACCGGGATCGCCGCGAGCAGGCTGACCGTCAGCATCGTTTCGAGCCTGAGGCGGCGGACATTGATGCCGAAGCTCGCCGCCTTGTCGTCGCCGAGCCGGAGCGCCGTCAGCGCCCAGGCGCGGCGTGCGAAGACCGGCACCGCGACGAGCAGTACGGCGGCCGTGACCCAGACCTTCGGCCATGTCGCTTTGGTGAGGCTGCCCATCGTCCAGAAAACGACCGCCGCAAGCGCCTGTTCTGAAGCGAGATATTCGAGCAGCGACAGCGCGGCGTTGAAGGTGAAGACGAGCGCGATGCCCAGAAGGACGATCGTTTCGACGGTGACCCCGCGCATGGTGGAGGCGAAATGGATGAAGAGCGCCGCTATCATAGCCATCAGGAAGGCATTGAGCGGCACCATGTACTGAACGGCGACCGGGAAGACGGCAACGCCCGCGACGAGGCCGAGCGCCGCGCCAAAGCCGGCCGCGGCCGAGATGCCCAGCGTGAACGGACTTGCCAGCGGATTGGCCAGGATCGTCTGCATCTGCGCGCCGGCGAGAGAGAGCGAGGCGCCGACCGTCACGGCCATCAGCGCGATGGGCATGCGTATGTCCCAGATCACGACGCGAAGCTGATCGGTTACCGTCTCGGCATGAAACAGGGCCGTCAGAACGTCCGAAAGGGAATAATTGGCCGGGCCGAGCGCCATGTCGACGGCGACGGAGATGAACAGGGCGGCGACGAGTCCCGACAGCATGAAGAGCCGGCGAAAGACGAGAGCGCGGTACCGACCGCGCCCTTCGATGCCTGCGGTCTCCTCGGCGATAGCGGCCATCATTTCTCTCCGTCGGTGAGCGACACGAAATAGCCCGGCCGATAGGCAACCGGAAGGAATTTCTCATGGAATTCACGGAAGGTCCGGTCCGGATCGATATCCGCAAAAAGGTCCGGATGGAACCATTTGGCGAATTGCTGGATCGGCACGAACTCATAGGGCGCGCCATAGAACTGGTGCCAGGCGGCATAGACCCTGCCAACCCTCACCGCTTCGAGGTTCGCAAAAGCCGGCCGCTGCATCAGGCCCTTCAGCCGCTCCCGTGCCGCCGCTGGATCGGCGCCGCGTCCGACGCTCACGAACTGGTTCAGGTCCGACTCGGCCGACCAGTTGCTGCCGGTGACGATCACATGCTCGGGATTCGCGACGACGAGCTGCTCGGGATTGAGATCGCCGAACGTGGTCGTGAATACGTCGGATCCGATATTGTGACCGCCGGCCTTTTCGACCATCTCGCCGAAATTCGCCGGGCCGAAGGTCCGACAGCATGCCGTCTCACCCGTTATTCCGGGCGAGCGCTCGATGAAGACCGTGGGGCGGTCGACCGCTCCGGCTTTGGCCAGCCGCTCGCTCACGACAGCGACCTGGGCGCGCCGGTACTCGATGAACTCGTCCGCCCGTGTCTCCGCGCCGAAGAGCTGGCCCAGAATCCGGATGGATTTCTCACTGTTCTTCGACGGGTCCACCCGGAAGTCGAGATAGACCACGGCTATGCCCGCGGCTGCCGCCTTTTCGATGAAGCCCGACTCCTCGACTGCTTCTTCGGCTTCGAGATTGAGCGTCAGCACATCGGGCTTGAGCGCGATTGCCGCCTCCAGGCTGAAATCACCGCTCGGGATGTAACCGAAACGCGGCAGCTTTTCGATCTTCGGAAAGCGCTCGAGGTAACCCGCATACGAGTCCGGATCCTTCTTGATCAGGTCGTCGCGCCAGCCGACGATCGTATCGAAGACGGATTCGCGCTTGAGTGCCGCCGCGATGTGAATCTGGCGCGCCTCTCCCAGCAATATCCGTTTTGCCGGGAGATCGAGTTCGATCTTTCGTCCGGTAACGTCGGTGATTTCCGCCGCGGTCACCGGCGCCGCGGCAAATGCCACGGCGGCAAGCGCAAGAAGAGCCTTCCTCAGTATCCGCATCGGAACCTCGCGAACGGGAAATCGGAAGGCTGACGCCTTCCGAACTTGGAGCCTTACTTCAGGGAGACGAAGTAGCCGCTCTTGTAGGGCAATGGCAGGAAGCGCTCGTGCAGTTCCTTGAACGTCGCCTCCGGATCGAGATCCTTGAACAGATCCGGATGCAGCCACTTCGCTATCTGCTGTATGGCCACGAACTGGTAGGGGTTGTTGTAGAACTGATGCCAGATGGCATGGACATTGCCGTCCTTGACCGCCTTCACACCGGTGAAGGCAGGACGCGTGGTGAGGGCATCGAGCTTGCGCTGCGCCTCCTTCTCGTCCGCGCCGTAGCCGACACCGACCCAGGCCCCGCCAGGAACGTAACCCTCCCAGTTGCCGCCCGTGATGATGATCTGGTCGGGATTGGACGCGATGACCTGCTCCGGATTGACGGTGCCGAAGGTGCCAGGAATGATGTCCTTCGCCATGTTCACGCCGCCTGCGAGCTCGACCATCTTGCCGAAGTTCTCGTTGCCGAACGACATGCAGCAGTCATCCGAATAGCCCCCGGCGCGCTCCATGAACACGAGCGGCTTTTTCGGATCGGCCTTGGCGAGGGTATCGGTCACCTTGGCGATGCTGTCGGCACGGAACTTGATGAATTCCTCGGCCTTTGCCTCCTCACCGAACAGCTTGCCGATAAGGCGCATGCTCGGTTCGGTGTTCTCCATCGGCTTTTCGCGGAAATCGACATAGACGAGCGGAATGCCGACTTTTTCGAGCTTCTCGATGTAGCCCGCTTCCTCGGTTGCGGTCTTTGCGTCGATATTCATCAGCATGACGTCCGGCTTCAGCGCCACCGCCTGCTCAACGTCGAAGGTGCCGTCCTTCATGCCGCCGAAGGTCGGCAGCTTGGCAATATCGGGAAACTTCTCGAGAAAGGCGGCGTATGTCTCGGGATCCGCCTTGGTGAGGTCGTCGCGCCAGCCGACGACCCGCTTGAACGGCTCGTCCTTGTCGAGAGCGCCGACAAAGTAGATCTGTCGCCCCTCTCCGAGGATCACATGCTCGACCGGCACATTGACTTCGACCTCGCGACCGGTGACATCGGTTACCTTGATGGCGTCGGCGAACGCGGCGCTCGAAACAAGCGTGCAGAAACCTGCGGCGGCAGCGGCCACCATGTTGAAAACCTTCATCGTTCCCTGCTCCTTCGAAATTCGGTGCCTTCTAATATTTCATGACTTTACCAGTCAACATATATCTTTTAGAACGCTTCCAAACAGACGATACCGGGACTGAAAATGAGCGACGTGGCAACGCGGCCCAATTATGATCTTCGCGACGAAATCAAAGCCTATTGGTCGCAACGTGCGGCCACTTTCGATCTCTCTCCCGGCCACGAGATTTTTTCCGAGGAGGAACGCGCCGCCTGGCATCGGCTCATCCTGCGCCATCTCGGCGAGGGAGCCGGTCGCTCTGCGCTCGATCTTGCGAGCGGGACCGGAGTGGTCTCGCACCTTCTCGACGATCTCGGCTTCCGGGTGGCGGGTATCGACTGGGCCGAGCCGATGCTGGAACGCGCGCGGCAAAAAGCGAAGAGCCGCGGACGCGATATTTCCTTCCGCATTGGCGACGCGGAAAATACCATGGAGCCGGACGACCATTATGACGTCGTCGTGAACCGGCATCTCGTATGGACGCTGGTGGACCCGGCCGCAGCCTTCAGGGAATGGCTTCGCGTCCTCAAGCCCGGCGGCAGGCTTCTCGTCGTCGACGGCGATTTCGTTAATTCGACCCGGCTCGAGCGGTTCTTTTCGTCGCTCAACGCCTGGGGGCAGCGTGTCGGCCTTCTCAGACCCGAGGCGCCATCACAGCCGCGCGAGATGCTGGAAACGCATCGAAGCATTCTTGCCCGCGTCCACTTCTCGCAAGGAGCGCGCGCCGAGGCCGTCGTCGAATTGCTGCGGGCCGCCGGTTTCGCCGACATCACCGTCGATACCGATCTCGGAGAGATACACCGGATGCAGGCAAAGAACTGGAATCTGTTCAAGGGCCTTGCGCGCAGAAGCCAGCATCGCTTTGCTATCCGCGCAAGCAAACCCGTGATCTGATGCCGGCCTACTAGGCTGCGCGCGGCGGCCGGCCAATTCAGCACTCTTGAGCTTCGACGTGTCGGTGCTCTATCTCTCCGGGAAGCTGCACTGCCATCGTGGTTCAGCAGCTGGTGCCGACCCACGTGAGTGGAGTTGCAAATGGATAGGCCCGTACGATGTCGACAGATCTCAATCTCAATCTCCTGCGGTCGTTTTTCATGATCGCCGAAGAGCGAAGCCTCACGCGGGCAGCGGCCCGGCTGAACATGAGCCAGCCATCGGTCAGTCAGGCGCTGCAACGACTGGAGGAGCAGTTGGCCTGTCAGCTCGTTCTTCGCGGCAGCCGCAAGTTCGAGCTGACGGCCCGGGGACAGAAAATCTACGAGGAATGCAGTGAGATCTTCCGTGCCGTCGAGCGGATTGGCCAGCTCACGCAGGAAAGAACCGCCGAGGAGTTCGGCGAGGTGCGCATCCAGATCATCTCGAACCTCGAGTCCCCGCTCATAAACGAGGCGTTGCGTCTCTACCATCAGCGCTATCCCTCCGTAACCTGGGTGATGGAGGTCCAGAACAGCCAGGACACGGTCAAGCGGATTCAGACGGAGAAATGCGGAATAGGATTATGTCTCCTGTCGCGCCCCGTCTTCAGCCTGAATTGTCAGTTGCTGTTTCGCGAAGAATTCAGCGTCTATTGCGGCGCTGAGCATCCCCTCTTCGGCCGTAAGGAGGTGGAGAAGAGGGAATTGCGGCAGGAATCCTTTGTTTCCTTTACCTGCGCCACCGAAGGCATGGGTCTCGAGCCGATGGCGGTCCTCAGCCAAAGCCTCGGTCTCGGCGAACGGATAAGCGGGCAAAGCCCAAATCTCGAGGAGGTGAGACGCATGATCGTCGCCGGCCTCGGGATCGGAATTCTCCCGTTGACGGCCGTTCACGACGAAGTCGCGAGCGGACTTCTCTGGCCGCTCGAAATCAAGGGTTATCCGCTCGGCGCGGACGTGTTTCTGGTGACGCACCCGGAAGGTGACTATTCCCGCGCCGAGCAACATTTCATCGACCTGATGCAGGAGCTACGTTCGCTCTACCCGGAAATGCACTGAGGGCGTCCCGGCGGAAAGCCGGTACGCAATCTTCCTGGAAGTGCTCCGATCGATCAGCGGTCGGCGCGCGCCACGACCGCGTGCAACAGGACATTGAGGCCCGGCGCAAGATCGTCGCGGTCGCAGTCTTCCTCGTTGTTGTGGGTGATGCCGCCCTTGCAGGGCGTGAAGATCATTGCCGTCGGGCAATGTCGCGCGAGGAAATAGGCATCGTGGCCGGCCTGGGACTGGATGTCACGCCAGTCGTAGCCCATCCGGACCGCTTCCGCCCGGATTCCATCCACCATCGCGTGATCGAAAATGTCCCCGCCCCAAAACCACTCGTCCTCTATGACCGCGTCGCAGCCGGCGCGGGCGGCGCTTTCGAAGACGGCACGGCGCATCTTTTCACCCATGACGCGCGCGGTCGCCGCATCGGGATGGCGAACGTCGCAGATCGCTTGGGCCGTGTCGGAGAGGATACCCGGTTTGTTCGGCCACGCCGCCAGCCGGGCGCCTGTCGCCTTGCCGTCGCCGACGGCAAAGTCCCAGCCGATGTCGTCCACGGCAGTCAGCCAGCGTGCGCCCGCGATCAGCGCATTGCGGCGCAGGTCCATCGGCGTCGGGCCGGTATGCGCCGTCTTTCCCGTAAAGCGCACCCTCATCCCGTAGCTCGGATATCCGCCCGTCACCACTCCGATATCGCGTTGCTCGAGGTCGAGGATCGGCCCTTGCTCGATATGCAGTTCGTAATAGGCATCGATCTCACCGGCACGACAGGGCTTGTTTCCGTTGTAACCGATGCGCTCGAGCTCGGCGCCAAAACGCGCTCCGTCGTCGGAGACGAGCTCTTTGACCCAGTCCCCGTCATAGGCCCCGACGAAGCAGCCGGAAGCAACCATGGGCGGCGAGAAGCGCGCTCCCTCCTCATTCGTCCAGTTGACGACGACGATCGGACGGCGGGTGACGTGACCGACGTCGTTCAGCGTACGGATCACCTCTAGTCCGGAAAGAACGCCGGCAATCCCATCGAAGCGACCACCGTTGATCTGGGTATCGAGATGGCTGCCGATCAGCACCGGCGGCAGCGACGGGTCGCTTCCTTCGCGCCGCCCGAAGATGTTGCCGAGTTCATCGATCTCGACGCTCAGCCCTGCATCACGACACCAGTTGACGAACAGGTCGCGCATTCTGCGATCATCGTCCGTCAGCGTGAGGCGGGCGAGACCGCCCGGCCGCCCCTGGCCGATTTCGGCGGAAGTCTCGATGGTCGACCAGAAGCGATCGATGTTGGCACGGGTGTTCGATGCGAACGACATGGTTCACCTTTCAAATGCAATTGCGGACGAAGCGGCTCACATTCCGAGCGACATCAGTGTCATCAGCCCCGGGAAGAGAATGAGGAGGAACATGATGAGCGCCATGACGCCGATGAACGGCAGCAGGTAGCGGAAGGACGCCGACATCGGAATGCCACCGGTGCGGCACGCGGCCATCAGGTCGATGCCGAGTGGCGGTGTGTTGGCGCCGATCGCCAGGTTGATGGTCAGGAGTACGCCAAAATAGACCGGGTCGATCTCGAAGACCCGCAGCACCGGCAGGAAAACGGGCGCCAGGATGAGGATGATGGCGATCGATTCCATAAAAGTGCCAAGGACCAGGACCGCGGCCATCATCAGTATGAGAGCGACCGTGGCGCTCTCGGTCGCGCCGGTGATGGCATTGACGACGAGCTGCGGAACCTGCTCGACCGTCAGGATCCAGCCGAAGACCGAGGCGGCCGCGATGACGATGAGGATGGAACCGGTCATTTCCGTCGTGTCGCGCAAGAGGCCGAAGACCTTGGCGAGCGTCAGCTGGCGATAGACGAAAGCCCCGACGAGCAGCGCATAGGCGACGCCGATGCCCGCCGCCTCCGTCGGTGTGAAGATGCCGAAGCGGATGCCGCCGACGATGATGACCGGCGCGAGCAGGGCAAGCACGGATTCGCGCACAGCGGTGCCCAGCCGAGTCCAGCTGAACGGTTCCCCGCCCTTCCAACCGTTTTTGCGGGAAATCCACCACGCGACGACCATCAACCCGAGCCCGAGCAGGATACCTGGACCGATGGAGTGAATGAAAAGCTGCCCGATCGACGTTCCGGTCGCCGTTCCGTAGACGATCAGGACAATAGACGGCGGAATGACCGTGCCAAGCGAACCGGCGCAGCCGAGACCTGCGGCCGAGAAGCCCGGATCGTAGCCGCGCTCCTTCATGGCCGGCAGCAGCATGGAACCGATCGCCACCACGTCCGCGACACCCGATCCCGAGAGCGAGCCGAACATCATGCAGGCGGCAATCATCACGATGGCGAGACCACCCGTCCGCTGTCCCACGACAGCCGCGCAGAGATTGACGATCCTCGGGGCGAGCCCCCCATGCACCATCAGCAAACCGGCAAGCAGGAAAAGCGGGATTGCAAGCAGCGTGAAGCTGTCGATCCCCGCGACCATGCGCTGCGCGACCACCATCAGCGGCAAGACATCGCCGACCAGCAGATAAGCGACCGAGGAAAGCGCAAGCGCAATCGCGATCGGTGCATCGATCAGGAGCAAAAGAATGAAGACCGCAAAGAGGACGAGAAGGGCAAGGCTCATTTGCGCAGTTCCGCGGCAACGAGGGCAACGAGGGCGGTGGCGCCGGTGACCGGCAGCGCGAGATAGACGAGCCCGGCGGGCCAGCTCAGGACCGTGGTTTCATGCGACCATGTCAGCACCGTTATCTTCCATCCGGACCAGATGACGACGACCAGGAACAGGAGGGATGCCAGACGCGCGAGTACGGCCAGGAAGGAACGGAACCGGCCGGGCGCAACGAGCAGGTCCGTCAGGCCGGCGCAAAGATGCGTGTTGCGGACGAAGGCGGAAACCGCACCGATGAACGTCACCCAGACCAAGAGAAGACGCGGGATCTCCTCCGACCAGCGCGGTGTGAAGGAAAGGGCATAACGGCAAATGACGACGTAGACGATGATGGCGGTGAAGGTGGCGATGGCCAGGCCGCCCGCCGCGCGGGCTACGTTGTCTATGGCATTGGAAATCCGCGGGCGCGGTGTCGATGCGTCTTGCATGGAAGCCTCGCTGGATGTGGACGGACGGACATGGCCCGGCGATGGGAAACGTCCTGCCCGCAACCGGCGGGCAGGACGACCGCATCACTTGCGATAGCTGTCCATGACTTCAAGCAGCTCGGGACCGAAAACGTCCTTCTCGCTTTCCCAGATCGGCTTCAGGGCGTCGACGAAGGCAGCCTTGTCCACCTCGTTGAACTGCATGCCTTTCGATTTCAGCTTCTCGATCAGCGCGACCTCGTTATCGGCAACCATCTGGCGCTGAGCGTTGCCCCACTTGACGGCCGCTTCCTTCACGATGGCCTGGTCCTCGGGGGAAACCTGCGCCCAGGTCATGCTCGACACCGTCAGGCATGCGGCGCCCCAGATGTGGCCGGTCATCGAAACGTATTTCTGTACTTCGTAGAACGACGAGGCATCGATGATCGAGAGCGGATTTTCCTGGGCGTCGAACACGCCCTGCTGCAGGGCCGAGTATAGCTCGCCGAAGGCCAGCGGCGCCGGCTGCGCGCCGAGACGTTCGAACGTCGCAAGCCGAACCTTGTCCGGCGTTACGCGGATCTTGATGCCGGCGAGATCGGCCGGCTTGACGATCGGATGCTTGTTGTTGGTGATGTTGCGGAAGCCGTTTTCCCACCAGGCGAGAACCTCGATGCCCTTCGGCCGAAGCAGATCGGCAAGCGCTGTGCCGAGCTTGCCGTCGAGCGCGGCAAAAGCCTGTTCGCGACTGGTCCAGGCATAGGGCATTTCGATGATGCCGAACTTCGGTTCGACGAACTGGAAGGAGCCGCTGCCGATCAGGCCGCCCTGGATGGTGCCGATCTGCATGCCCTCGATGACTTCCTTCTCCGTGCCGAGTTGGCCGGAGGGGAAGATCTCGATCTTGACGCGGCCTTCCGTCTTCTCCGAGACCTCCTTGGCGAAGTCCGTCGAGGCCTTGTGCCAGCTATGGGTGTCGGCAAGCACGTGGCCGAGACGGATCGTTGTTTCGGCCATGGCAGCCGTATGAGCGGAAAGTCCGACGATGCCAGCGATCACGGTGGCGGCAAGACCGCGGGAAATTTTCGAAATGCCCAGTTTCATAGCGCCCTCATTTGTTGCGTTTATTCTGGGCATATTAGGCGGGCATGATGCCCGCAACGCAAATAGCCGGACTCAATGACAAACATTGAGTCCGCTTATGGGAGTGGCTGCGATTTCCTGTGAGAAAAGATCGCATCACTCCACGGTGGCGATACATTCGATCTCAATATCGAAATGCGTCCAAGGCTTGATCGCCACACAACTGCGGGCCGGAAAGCCGCCCGGAAAATACGCGCGATAAACCGCATTCATCTCCGCCGCCAAATCGTTATCGGTGATAAAGACGAGCGATTTGAAGACATTGTCGAGCGAGGAGCCAGCATGGCGGAGGGTGAACGAGAGCGCGTCCATGCAGGCGCGCGTCTGGACGGTCATGTCCCCCCTGACGATCTCGCCTGTGTTCAGGTCGATCGGCGGCATCCCGCACGTATAGAGAAGACCGCCGACGCAGGTCAACGCGGAGGTCGGCGCGCCCAGTCTTCGGATTGCTTCGGAAATCACAGGGATTTCAATGATTTCGTGCTTCATGTCGCATGACCCTTTTATCGGCGCAGATCGTACCCGGTCGTGTGGGAGATACCGTTCGCGCCACGTTTCGAGCAATGTATAGCCGTAGCGTATATTGCGTTCCAAGCCCCTGCATCTTGTTCCACATGGCCCCGGAGGGAGCCACAAAGCTGCCGCCTAATGGTCAGCAAATTGCCCCGTCGTCGCCGCACCGAGCACTTCCGGGGCGTACATGCTCCCCGAGTCGCTTGCGTCGTTTCGACGGCGGAGCGAACGAGCAAGGCGGTATTGCTGCCGATCAAGTCATGCACGTCATGGAGGACAGAACATGATTACTCGCTATACACTCGTTGCATCGCTGACCGTTGCAGCCTCCAGCTTAATGCTTCTCAGCCCGGCTTCGGCTCTGGAAATCGCGCAGGCGCAACAGGCGCAGCCGACACAGACCCAACCCGACGCCGGCGGCACAGGCGCCCCGATCAGCGATCAGAAGATCGAGGCCTTTGCAGTGGCCTATCTTCAGGTCGACAAGGTAAGGCAGGAGTACTCCACGAAAATCGGGGCTACCACCGACGAGGCTGCGAAGGCGAAGCTGCAGAACGAAGCCAGTCAGGAAATGGTGAAGGCCGTAGAGACCGCGCCGAACATGTCGGTGGAGGAGTATACGACGATCCTCAAGGCTGCGCAGAGTGATCCGGCGCTTGCCCAGAAGGTTCAGGAAAAGCTCCAGACGTCCACGCCGCAGCAGCCGCAGCAGCAATAAGCACGGCTTCGACCCTTTGAGCAGCTCCGAGAAGATCGCGTGGCGATTTTCTGTCCGGAGTTGCGCATTTCAAAGACTTAGATCGTTTCACCATTGCGTGAACCGAGCTCTTCAGCTCACGAGCCAGAACAGTGCCGCGGCTATCAGAACGAACAGTCCCACAGCGGCGAGGAAACGCAGCGTGCCGGCGTTCGTATTGTCGCCGAGCACCCGATTCCAGTATTCGCCGCCAGTGGCGTCGTTCGCTTCGACGCCCGCTTCGGTCGGCGTATTCGTAAGCGTCATCGCGACCTTTCCGTCGCCTCCACTAAGATTGCGCGGATGCGGCTGTGGCGGGTCGGGGCGCGCCCGATCCACCTCGCCGAGATAGGGCGCACCGCTTCCTGCATCGCCGGCATCGGCGACGTGATCGTCGGGCTCCGCGGCACCGCCGGGAGCGAGACCAGTCCGGATCGGCATGCTTTCCTGTTTCCCTGCCATAGTCGGCCTCCCTTCTGCAAAATGAGAAAGGGGGCGCCATCGCGCCCCCATCCGTGCCCAACCGCCGGACCGTTCAGCCGCTTCGGTTGGACTGGTTGTGGGATCCACCGGGTTCGGTCACGCCCTTCAGGCCGGTGCCGGCCATTTGCGGCTGTTCGCGGGCCGCGTCGGCAAGCGAAACGATCCCGACCAACTGCTTGTCATGGTTCACCACGGGCAGCCGTCGAACCTGGATGTCGCCCATGTTGCGCGCGACATCGTCCACCTCATCGTCGTCGAAGCAATATTTCACGTCCGTGGTCATGATGTCGGCCACCCGTGCCTGCGGGTCCATACCATCGGCAACGCCGCGCACGACGATGTCTCTGTCCGTTATCATGCCGATCAGGCGGTCATCGTCTCCGACCGGCATGAAGCCGATATCGTTTTCCGCCATCTGCCGCGCAACAGCCGTTATGGTGTCGTTGGGGCTTGCAAGATGAACGTCTCTTGTCATGATCTCCGATACACGCATTTGTTTTCTCCTTCACGTTTCGTCGGCGGTTTCATCGGCTGCCCGGGAAGGCTCGAGCCGCCGTTACGGCCGCTCAGCGCCCGCCGTCCGGGCGGGCCGCCGGATTTCCTTCGGGCGAAGCGGGCGCCCCAGCCCCCGCCGCGGTCTGCTTTTCGCGCCGCCTGCTGCCGTTGGCCTGGCCCCCGCTCTCCGGCGCGGGGCCGTCTCTCTGCGTTTCCGGTCCCTGCGTTTCAGATCCCTGCATTTCTCTGGCGGCCTGCTCCCAGTGGCGCTGATGCTGCCCGTCCGGCCGGCCCTCCTGCTCCCAGATCGCATAGGCTCTGCGCCTGATGAGCTCTTCGCGTTCGCTGTCCGTGTCCCTTCGCTCGTCCATGTCCCTTACCTCGCCGCTGGACTTCGTTGATGGCGAGTTTCAAACGGCGCGACCGTCCATTTGTTCCGCCCGCGGCGCCATCCGCGCGGGACCTTCAAATGTGCTTTGGCGGCTCCGGATTTTCGTCCGGATTAGGGACCGGAATTTCATCCGGAAGGCGGTCCGGATCGGGCTCCTCGATCGGCGGCTCGGGATACCAGGGCGGCAAGTCCGGCGGCGGCGGCTCCGGTACCGGCTCCGGCTGACGCGGGTTCGGCATTTTCGTCTCCCTTGGGCATGCGGGGGCGACACCCCTCTTTCGGGGACAATCCCGACCGTGCGCGATTGTTCCGCCGGCGGCGCAGCGAACGGGGGCGAAGCGCGGAACCCTTTGGGGCGATCGTGGGTTTGACCCAACATCAGCAAGAGCAAAAGCCAGGAGAGAGCCCATGCCCAGACATCCGGACTATGGCAGATACGATCCCTACGGCCGTCGCGATTGGGCCCGCCGCGACTGGGAGAACGAGCGCCAGCGCGACCCTTACAACTATGGATCCGAGCGCCGCGGTCGGGCGCGCAGCCGCTTCGACGAAGATGTCGAGCCGCGTGGCGCCGACTACGAGAGCTCGATGAACTGGCCGACCGGGAGCTACCGCGGCGGCGAACGCGAACGCTGGAGCGACGACGACTACGATCGTAGGGGCCGCGAGCGCTATTTCAGGGATTATCACGGCCCCGGTTATGGCTATCGCGGCGAGGGCCGTTACCGCGGCTACGGAGGTTACGGCGAAACGCGCGACTATCGCCACGACCGCGATTTTCTCGACCGCGCCAGCGACGAGGTCGCTTCCTGGTTCGGTGACGAAGATGCCGAACGCAGGCGGGAGATGGACCGGCACCGCGGCAAGGGCCCGAAAGGCTACAGGCGCACCGACGGCCGCATCCAGGAAGATGTCAGCGACCGCCTGAGTGACGACGGCGCTCTCGACGCCTCCAACATCGAAGTGAGCGTGTCGAACGGCGAAGTACAGCTCAATGGTTCGGTGAGCTCCAAATGGGCGAAGCGCCGCGCCGAGGACTGTGCAGAGAATGTATCTGGAGTCACGAATGTGCAAAACAACCTGCGCATCGAGACGGCGGATACCGGCACTATTCAGCAGAACCCGAACCTTACCGATCTTAGTTGAGGCGATTGTGGGCGTGAGAGCGGAGGGTGTTTGCTCGCCTCGTCCCTGTGCTCGTCACAGGGACGAGGCGGAGAGATTTCAGTCCTCGGAAAAGTTTCCTGCAGCGCCGCGCGTCTTAGCTGCTGCATGTTTTTGTCCATTGATCGGCTACGATCAATGGCGCACGGTCGGCACCGTGAACCTAAACAGCCCTTAGTTGGAAGCGCGTCGCTGCTCCGCGGCAGATCTTGCCTGCCGCGCCCTCGAGTGCGCCGAGCGCCGAAGAAAACTCAGCAAGCGTTGTTCCTCCACACGCAGTTCGCTGTCCGAGCGCCCGCGCGCCTGAAGCTGTCGCGCGGAGATCGAGGCCGACTTGTCGGCGAGAGCGAGCACATCCGGATGAATGTAGCTGCTCCGGCTGATGGCGGGCGTGTTGTGAAGAACGGACGCCGCCGCTTCGCTCATCTGTTTGATCGTCGGCCACTCACCATGTTCGATCGAGGTGCGAGCGGCCGTGAAAGCCGCGAGAGTGCCGCCCCAGGTCCGGAATGTCTTTGCCGAAACCGCTGTTCCGGCCACCTCTGAAAGGTACCGGTTGAGCCGGCCGGAATCGACCGGCCGCAGGGCGTCGTTTTCATCCTTCCAGACGAAAAGCTGCCTGCCCGGCAGATCCGCGATCTCTTCGAGCAACCGCTGCAATTTGGGGCGGCGTAGCAGCCGCTGGACGCGCTTGCCGCCCTTGCCGATGAATTTCAGCTCTATGAAGCCGTCGCCCAGCCTGAGATGCCGCTTCAAAAGCGTCGTGGCACCATAGCTCCCATTGGCCTGCACGTAAGCCTGGTTGCCGGTGCGCAGATGGGCTTCGTCCAGCAGGGCGACCAGCGCCGCGAGCACGGTTTGCATGTTTTCCACGTCACCCTGCATGTGGCGCCGTATCGTGCGGCGTATCCTGGGCAACGCCTTACCGAATTCCACCAGTTGCGCGAATTTGTCGGCGCTCCTGAGAGCCTGCCACGCGCTGTGATAGCGGTACTGTTTTCGTCCGCGTGCATCGTAGCCCGTGGCCTGCAGATGCCCCCGTTCTTCGAGGCAGATCCAGACGTCTTCATAGGCAGGCGGCAGGCCCAGCGCCGCTATGCGGCTTTTGATCGACGGATCGGTAACGATCGAGCCGTCCGGCATTCGGTAGACAAACCCCTTGCCACGCCTTTGCCGCCGGATGCCCGGCTCGCTGTCGCTGACATAGACGAGCCCGGTTTCCTCGGGCACGAGACCGGCCGCCGCCACGTTCCGCGGACCATTCGCGATCACGCAAGGCGGAGGTTCGAGCACGTCGACCATCGTTGCTCTAACCATTGCCTCCCTCCTGCGGGACGAAGGCGACGACGCTCTGCGCCGGGATAGTGTCGCGATCCGCGCTGGCGCACGTGCCGAACGGTTCTTCGGCTGCCGTGTCGAGCACGCGTAGCCAGCGCCTGCTTCCGTTTCCGCGGGGAAGGGCTATCTCGCAATCACCGCCTGCATTGAGCACGAGGACGATCTCGCCGGCCGGCGAAGCTTCGCCCTGCCCGACGCGGCATATATAGGCGCAAATCAGGCGGAGCTCGGCGTCGTGCCAGGCGCCCTCGTCCATGGGACTGCCATCCGCCTTGTACCAGGCGATTTCGACCCGTCCATTCTCGTCGGGCTCTCCGTCGAGGAATCGCTCCTGCCGCAAGACAGGATGGTCCTTGCGGAAGGCGAGGAGCTTGCGGCAGAAATCCACGAAGCCGTCCTCCGCTCCGCTCCAATCGAGCCAGCCGATCTCGTTATCCTGGCAATAGGCGTTGTTGTTGCCCTGCTGGCTGTTTCCCAACTCGTCGCCGCCGAGCACCATCGGCACGCCCTGGCTGATCATCAGGGTGGCGAGCATGGCCGCCCGCCGCCGTTTGCGCGCCTTGATGATCTCCCCGTTGTCGGTCGGGCCCTCGGCGCCCATGTTGTCGGAATGATTGTCGGAGTGACCGTCCCGGTTCTCCTCGCCGTTCGCCTCGTTGTGCTTTTCGCCGTAGGAGACCGTGTCCATCAGGGTGAAGCCGTCATGGGCACTCACCAGGTTGATCGACGAGGTCGCTGCACGGTCCGAGTGCCTGAACTGCACGGGCGAACCGAGAATGCGCTCGGCAAGCACCGGAACCATGCCGCCGTCTCCCTTCCAGAAGCGCCGGACGTCGTCGCGGAACCGGTCGTTCCATTCGCGGAACGGCGGTGGGAAGCCGCCGAGCTGATAGCCGCCCTCGCCGACGTCCCAGGGTTCGGCGATCAGCTTCACACCCGCCAGGATAGGATCCTGCCGGATCGCGTCGAAGAAGCCGCCCTCGCGATCGAACTCCATGTATTCGCGGCCGAGCGTGCTTGCGAGATCGAAGCGGAAGCCGTCGATATGCATCACTCCCACCCAGTAACGCAGGCTGTCGAGGACCATGCGCAGCACCAGGGGATGGGCAACGTTGAGCGTGTTGCCGGTACCGGTCGTGTCGTAGGTGTGGCGCGGCTCGTCCGGCGACTGACGGTAATAGCTGAAATTGTCGAGCCCCCGGAAGCTCAAGGTCGGGCCCCGTTCCGAGCCCTCCGCCGTATGGTTGTAGACGACATCCATCAGAACCTCGATGCCGACGGAATGAAACCGCTTCACCATCGTCTTGAATTCTGTAAAGCGGTCGCCCTTGAGATAGCGCTCGTGCGGAGCGAAGAATCCGAGCGTCTGATATCCCCAATAGTTTCTGAGATTCCGCTCTACCAGGTAACGGTCGTCGAGGAAATATTGCACCGGCATCAATTCGATCGCCGAAACGCCGAGCTTCGTCAGGTGCTCGATGATCGGATCGCTCGCCATGCCGAGGAACGTGCCACGCAGCTCGTCCGGCACGCCGGGATGCGTCATGGTCATGCCGCGGACATGCGTCTCGTAGATGATCGTTTCCGTCCAGGGACGGCGGATCGCTTCTTCGCCCGCCCAGTCGAAAGTCGGGTCCTGAACGACGCCCTTCACCATGAAGGGGGCGCTGTCGCGCTCGTCGAAGGAAAGATCGCCCTCGGGGCTGCCGATCGTGTATCCGAAGAGCGCATCGTCCCAGATGAGCTCACCCGCGACCAGCTTGGCGTAGGGATCGAGCAGCAGCTTGTTCGGATTGAAGCGGTGACCATTGTGCGGATCGTAAGGTCCGTGGGCGCGGTAGCCGTAGAGGGTGCCGGGACCGATACCCTCGATGTAACCGGACCAGATGTCGCCCTCGCGCTTCGGCAGCGGCATGCGCGCCGTTTCCTGGCGCCCGTCCGGGGAAAACAGGCAGAGCTCGATCTTCTCCGCATGCGCCGAGAAAACCGCAAAATGGGTCCCTTGCCCGGTGTATTCTGCACCGAGTTCAGGTTTTATGAAATCGAGTTCGGAAAAAGTCAGGTTCATTCAGTCGCGCCCTCTACCGCCTTGCCCGGCAGCTTTGATGCAACGCAACGGGCAGGCATTTGTTCCTGTTCCCGGACGAGTGCCGGGGGAACTTTCCCCGCCCTTGGCCAGTTCCTCGCCTTTCATCTCGAGGGACATATCGATGCCGGCGAACTCGACACGTGCACATTTCAGAAACAGCTGGGGCGCGAATTTCATCGACGGGGACACATGCCGGTTTCGTTTGTGGGCACCCGACGAGCGGGACGTCGATCTGGTTCTCGGCGGGGCCGCGCATAAGATGCAGTCACTCGATGGCGGCTGGTTCGAAATCACGCTGGAGGCGAAGGCGGGGGAGCGCTATTGCTTCCGCCTTGCCGACGGCACCGAGGTCGCCGATCCCGCCTCCTCGGCACAGGAGCGGGAAGCTTCCGGTAAGTCGATCGTCGTCGATCACGCTGCCTATGAATGGCAGGCTTCCTCCTGGCGCAGCAGGCCCTGGGAGGAGACGGTCATTTCGGAGTTGCATGTCGGCTGCTTCACGCCGGAGGGCACCTTCCGCGCTGCAATCGAGCGCTTGCCGCATCTGGCCGGGGCCGGAATCACCGCGATCGAGATCATGCCCGTCGCGCAATTCCCCGGTGTGCGGGGCTGGGGTTACGACGGCGTGCTGCACTATGCTCCGCATAATGCCTACGGCAAGCCGGATGACCTGAAGGCGCTCGTGGATGCGGCCCATTCGCTCGGTCTGACGGTCCTGCTCGATGTCGTTTACAACCACTTCGGGCCGGAGGGAAATTACCTTTCCCGCTATGCGAGCCGCTTCTTCAACAAGGATCGCCCGACACCCTGGGGAGCGTCGATCGCCTTCGAGGAGGAAGCGGTCCGGCGCTACTTCATCGAGAACGCGCTCTACTGGCTCGGCGAATTCCGTTTCGACGGATTGCGTCTCGATGCGACCGAACAGATCCGCGATACGACCCGGCCGCATTTTCTCCTCGCGCTGGAGCACGAGGTTCGGGAAACGTTCGCCGAGCGCCAGATCCACCTGGTGCTGGAAGACGCTCACCGCCGAAGAAGCCTTCTGCAGCGCGACGCGAGCGGCACGCGCATGCTCTTCGATGCGGGATGGAACGACGATCTTCACAATGCTCTCCACGTCGTGGCGACCGGCGAGACCAAGGGCCACTATCGCCCCTTCGCCGACGAGCCCTGGGGCAAGATCCGCAGCGCGTTGGCCCATGGCTTCGCCGTGCCGGCAAAGGATGACATTTTCTCTCCTGAGGGGAGCCGAGCCCGCGTGCCGCCGCAAGGCCGCGTGAATTTCCTGCAGAACCACGACCAGATCGGCAACCGCGCCTTCGGCGAACGTCTCGCCTCGCTCCTCCAGGAGGACAGGCTGCGCGTTTTGGCGGCGATGCACATGCTGACGCCGCAAATCCCTCTCCTGTTCATGGGTGAAGAATACGGCGAGACGCAGCCCTTCTGTTTCTTCGCCGACTACCAGGGGGAAATAGCCGAGGCTATCCGGCTGGGACGCCGGGACGAAGCCGAAAATTTCGGCGGCCTTCCAGAGGGCAAGACGATGGATGATCTGCCCGATCCGCTTGACCCGGACGTCTTTGCCGGCTCAAAGCTGCGTTGGAGCCGCGCGACAAGCCCTGCCGGCGAGCGATATCTTGCCTATATGCGCGACCTCGCCGGGATAAGGCAGCGGCACATCGTGCCGCTGATCGCCGGCACCGCCGTACCGGATTGCCGTGCATACGAGACCAAGGACGGCATCATCGCCGTCGACTGGCAGTTCGGGGAGGCTTGCCTGGAACTGCGCGTCAATCTTTTGCAGGAGACACAGGCCGTTCCCGCAATACGCGGTCAGCCGATCTTCACGAGCGACACGTCCGGGGGCGAGACCGTCGACGACAGCGAGTTGGCCGGTCCAGGCATCGCCGTCGCCATTGCGCGGTGACACGCCATCGGCAGACAGGGGAACATGCCTTGAGCCTCACGGTTAGACGCCGCGGCGAGTATAAAGGGGGAGCGCCTCGAGGAACGATGCCGAAACAGCCTGCGAAGCTTGGACCGGCCCTTGCCGGCGAACACGCCGAGGCAAAGACGATTGCCTCTCTGCGGCGGCAGGCGGAGGGTTGCGAGCGCTGCGACCTCTACAAGAACGCCACCCAACTGGTCTTCGGCGAGGGCCCGGTCGACGCCCGTGTCGTGCTCGTCGGCGAACAGCCCGGCGACCGCGAGGACCTTGCCGGGCGCCCCTTCGTCGGACCCGCCGGGCGCATCCTGGACGAATGCCTGCACGAAGCCGGCATCGATCGGTCGGAGTGCTATCTCACCAATGCCGTCAAACACTTCAAATTCGAACAGCGCGGCAAGCGCCGGCTGCATTCGCGGCCGAATGCCGGTGAGATTCAGGCCTGCGCCTGGTGGCTCGGCGCCGAACTCGATGAACTCCGCCCCGAAATCGTCGTCGCGCTCGGGGCCACGGCGCTGATGTCCCTGCTCGGGCGAAGCGTGGGTGTCACCAGAAACCGCGGCGAGCTTCTGACGGCGCCCGGGGGCTTCTCCGTTCTCGTGACCATCCACCCCTCTTATCTTCTGAGAATCCGAGGCAGATCCGACCCCGAAGCGGAACGCGCCCGGTTTGTCGACGATCTCGCCAAGGTCAAGGCTCGCATCGGTTGACGGTCAGGACTGCCGGTCGAGTTCCGGATAGTGGCGGAAGACGCAGGATTCGTTGAAGGCGAGCCGCCGCTCCGAGGCCAGATAGCTCAGAATTCTCGGGCGTGCACGAACGGCATCATAAAAGGCGACCAGTCCGGGAATGTTTGCCTCATGGGCATCCATCGCCTTGGGAAAGGCATAGCGGAGGCCTTCGATCACCTGGAAAAGCGAAAGATCGACGTAGCTCAACCGGTCCGAGACCATATGTTTCGGCCCCTTGGGATTCTGTGTGAGCACGCGTTCGAAATAGCCGAGAAACTTCGGCAGGCGCTCGGAGAGGAAATCGGCCGACCGCCTTAGCGCTTCGGGCTTTTGGTCCTCGAAATAGAGAGACAGGGCGATCGGATGATGCGTGTCGTGAATCTCCGCGACGAAATCGGTGATCGTCAGCTGCAGACCATTGGTGAGAGTTCGAAGTCCCTCGTCCTCGGCAACAAGCCCGAGCCTCGGCCCGAGATAAAAAAGGATGTTGGCGACGTGGCTTATGACGAGGTCGCCATCGACGAGGAACGGGGGAGCGAAGGGAGCGGCGGCCTCACCGGGCTCCTTCATAAGCTTCAGCATTTCATTCGTGCCGCCTGGCTGGCGGGCAATGTCGACGTAATCCGCGCCGGCCTCCTCCAGCGCGAGGCGCACGAATTCACCGCGGCCGGGAATGCCGTCCCAGTAATAGAGCTTGTATGGCATGAAAGGTCCCCTTCTTTGCCAGCATTCATCTTTGTTCGCGGCCGGAGTCTTTTCTGAGCACGATTGAAGGAAACATACAGCCGCGCAATTCGTTCCGATTCGGCAGGGAACGGAACATCCCTGCGCCGAGGAGAAAACCAATGAAAATCGAAGAGCTCATGTTCGCCGAAAGCGGCGGCGTACCGAACAACCCGCGCCTGCCGGTCCTGGTCTATCGTCAAGCGGTCGACGTTACCGAAAATGGAGCAGCACGGATAGAGGAACGCTTCCGGGCCAATGGTTGGCGCGGCCTGTGGCGCAACGGCGTCTTTGCCCATCACCATTACCATTGCGGTGCGCACGAGGTTCTCGGAATCGCGGAAGGCCGGGCACGGCTGCTGATCGGAGGGCCGGAGGGACAGGAGGTCGAGGTCGCAGCCGGCGACGTCATCCTCCTGCCGGCGGGTACGGGCCACCGCCGGAACGAGGCTAGCGTGGATTTCCTGGTCGTCGGCGGCTATCCGCCGGGTCAGGATGCCGAGATCCAGAGCGGCACCGCGACCGCGGATGACCGCAAGGCAATCGCCTCGGTGCCGCTGCCGAGCCTGGACCCCATTCTCGGCGCAGAAGGACCTGCGGTCACCGTGTGGCAGTCCGCCATGCATGCGGGGCGCGGTCTCGGCGAAGCACAGGGCCACTGATCACTTGCTGCAGTTCGTCAGCGCAGCCAGACCGGGAGATCGGCGGCGGTGCGGCAGCCCGCTGCCCGCTCTTTCAGTCCCAGTTTTTCCCAGGCGAATTTCTGGGCAGCGATCTGTGCCATTTCCTTGGTCTCGTAGATGTCCGGCAGGACGTATGCCTTACGGCCACACGACAGGAGCGCCCTGTGGCTCAGCAGATCGTAGTGAAGCTCGAGGTATTCTTCGGAATGCATGGAACCCTCCTAGGTGGCGATAAGGAAAACGGCAGCCGTCGCGGGAAGTTCCATGCTGCCCGCCGATTGCTGCGACGGTCTGCGCCGCCGACGGAACATAGACGTCGCTTTCGAGTTGATGACGCTTACGGGAGTTCAGTCATGAGCACGAACAAACATGGAGAACCGCGCCCGGGGGCTGATGCGCGCCCGCTCGACCCACCGAGCGTCGACGAGCCGATCGACGCATGGGGGCGAGATCGGAAGAGCGCGCCGGGGGTCGGGAACCAACTCGACGAACTACGCGATCGCATCGCCCGGCTACAATCCGAAATCGACGCCATCGCGACCGAGACCCACACGGCCGTAGGCACGGTGCCCGGAGGCGACAGGCTCGAAACAGCAAAAGACGTGGTTGCCGAAAAGCGCGACGAGATCAAGCGACTGACCGCGCGTCTCGAAGAGATCGAGCAGACACTTGGCGGTAACGCCTAGTTTGCCGGACCTAAAACACGGTCATCCATACGCCGCGCCAGAAGAGCGAATCCGGGTCATCGAGGCGCTCGCAGTCGTCGGTCGAAGGCTTCCGGATCTTTGCAGGCGCCGGCTCGATGCCGGTAAAAGGAGGCACAGGGCGCCCTTCGCGTTCCGTCGCGGGTTCCGGTTTTTTGATCGTAAGCATCGCGAGATCCTTTCCGCCGTAAAGGCATTCCGGCCTCAGTGCTCCTTCCGCTTCCTCCTCCGAGATCCGTCTTCGGGTCAGTCCCGGTTAATGAATTTACAGAAGCGGCTGGGTTGCCCGTCGTCAGTCATGTCCTGATGGAGGAAGGCCAGATTCTCGTCGTCGAAGATCTTGAAGAATTCGTCCCAGGAAATTTTCTCCAGCGTGTCTTCCGGTTTGCCGAAATCAACGCGAAGCAGACCCCCACCGCCTTCGGTTGCGCCCTTAACGCGCGCCGGCTGCCCCTTGCGGGCTTCTATCCAATTGCGGATCGTGTCGTGGTCGATCGTAGTCATCGCAGCGGTCATCGGAAACTCCATCAACTGGCATGCCGGCGGCGCCTCCGTGTCCGAAGCGCCATCCTCAGCGGCAGCGAAAGCGGTGTGCGCTCAACGCGCCCCAGCTGTGTAAATCGATCGCTGCGCTTATTGTTCCGCCTCAGCGCCGTGCGCGGTCGCTTGGCTCCGCGGCGGTTGCCTCGTCGTCGTGCGGTTCCCAGCCGAATATGCTGCGCCCGCCGAAACGCGCGGAGTCCCTGAATTCGCCCGCGACGATCTCCTTGAGGTCGGGGCCGGTGACGTAGCGCTCCAGCCGGCGCGATTGCTCGTCGAGCCGCTTCAGAGCCGCAAGCTCTTCCTCGCGCCCGAGCCGGCCCTTGCTGACCGCGGACTTCATGATCCTGATCGTCTCGTCGTAGACTTTCACCGGCACGGGGAACGGATGGCGGTCCTTGCCGCCATGGGCGAGTGAAAAGCGGGCGGGGTCCGAGAACCTGCAAGGCGTCCCGTGGACCACCTCCGCGACCATCGCCAGCGCCTTGACCGTCCGCGCGCCCACGCCCGGCACCAGCAGCAGGTCCTTGAAATCCGCCGGACCACGGTCGGCGGCGGCGGCGAAGTTGCCGTGAAGGCGCCGGAGATTGACATCGCTTTCGCGTACATCGTGATGGGCAGGCATGAAGAGATGCGGCAGCATCGGCTGTGCCGGCGAGGCCACAGGAACCCCAGGAGACTCGATCCGGGCGACCTCGCGCAAGAGCCCGTCGGGCCCGAATGACTGGAGGAGATCGAGCTGCGCAGTCCTCGATGCGGCGGCGCGGCGGTCGGCCAGATTGACGATCTCGCCCTGTTCTCTGCCTTCGATCGCGCTATGCGGCGCGTCGACGAAGCTTGTCAGGCCCTCCGAGAGCCAGTGATAGCGCCTCGCCTGCCGGCGGTCGCCGTTCATGCCCTGCTGGACGACCACCCACCTGGCATCGTCCGTGACGACGAAACCGTGCAGGTAGAGATCGAAGCCGTCCTGAACGGCCGCACTGTCGACCTTGGCGACGAGGCGGCTCGCTTCTGCCAATGCGCCGCCATCGAAACCGACACGATCGCCGATCGATATGAGTTCGCCCGGCGTCTTGCGGGAGTGCTGGCCGCGGCCGCCGCAGACATGGATGCCCAACTCGCCGGCAAGCGGGGTAAGACCGCGTTTCAACGCACCGATGACGCTCGTGGTGATACCGGAGGAATGCCAGTCCATGCCCATGACGGCACCGAAGGACTGGAACCAGAACGGATGCGCAAGCCGCCTAAGAAACTCGTCGCGTCCATAGTGATGAACCACCGCTTCGGTGACCAGCGCGCCGAGGCGCGTCATACGGTCGCCGAGCCATCGCGGCACGCGGCCGCCATGCAGCGGGAGATCCGCATTGCCTGCTCTTTGAGCCATAGTGTTTCCGTTCTGCGTCCCGACCGACAGGGCGCGTCGCCATCAGACGCCGCGCCGATCCACTTAACATAGTGGAAATTGGAGCACGAAGCGAAAAACGCAGGCACGAGGACGCGCCGCACGCGATGACAACCTTGAGAACGAGTGCGAACCCAAGCCGCCGGAGGACGACGCCGCGGATCGAAGGCCATCCGCCAGCCGGAGGCGATGGGAGCACCGCAGTGCGAGCGCGTTAAGCCTTCGCACTGCGGCCCGCCTCCTCCGGCGGCCGCCTTCGATCACGACCCTCGATATGCCGTCGCCTGCCTAGCCGACAAACATCTGGCGCAACCGAGCAAACAGGCCTGGCTGTTTCTCGACAAGCATTGCGCGGATGTGGCGGGCGGCCGTCGATGCGCTGACCGTCGCGCCGAAATGGCAATAGCAGATGACCTTATGTAATTGCTCGTCGCTCAGCTCGAAGAACCGCCTCGCTTCGCCGTAGCTGTCGTTCTCCATCCCGGCGGTCCGGAAGACCGGATCCTCGAAGGCGACGGAGATAGGCGAACCGTCGCCGCGCATGGCCGCGCGGACTCTCGCCGGCTGATACTCTGTCTCGTGCAGTGTCGAAAGGCGTCTGTGAGGATCACGCTCCAGGAGTTCCGCCCAACGCTCAAGGCGCTCCTTGCGCGATAACGTCCGTCGCGGCAGGTCCTGCTTGACCTCGGCGACGCCCTGTAACTGCTCGATTGCTTGGTGCTTCATTGCGACCTCCTACTCTTACGATAGTTGGTCCCCCAATTTCCACCTCGTAGGCCTTATCAGCGTGACTCCAACCGGTCGGGAAGTCCAATCACGAAAATAGATCATGCCAAATTTGGCGCATGGCGCCGCACGCGGCGGCGCTCGTCACCCCTTGACGGCGCCGGACGTCAGCCCCGCCACGATCTTGCGCTGGAAGATCAGGACGAGAACGAGCAGCGGCAGCGTCACCGTGACGGACGCGGCCATGATCTGGCCGAACGGATATTCATAGCGGCTGCTGCCCGTCAGAAGGCCGATCGCGACCGGAACCGTCCGGTTCTCGTCGGTCAGGATGAAGGTGAGCGCGAAAAGGAACTCGTTCCATGCGAGGATGAACGAAAGCAGACCGGTGCTGGCAATCGCAGGCCCCATCAGAGGCAGCAGCACATGGGTGAGGATGCGCAGGCGCGAACAGCCGTCGATGAGCGCCGCCTCCTCCAATTCGTTCGGCAGGTCCCGGATGAAGCTCGTCAGGATCCATGTCGTAAAGGGCAAAGTGAGAATAAGATAGGAGACGATCAGGGCCGACGGCCGGTTGTAGAGCCCGAGCCATCCGATCACCTCGAACATTCCGGAAAGCACCACCACTTGCGGGAAGACCGAGATCATGAGAACGGCGATCAGAACGATGCGGCCCGGAGGAAAATGCAGGCGGCCGAGCGCGTAAGCTGCAAGAATGCCGATGACGAGGGAGATCGCCGTGCTGACAAGCGCGACCACGCCGGAATTGACGAGCGCGCCCATGAATACCGGGTTGGCGAACAATTGCCTGTAGTTGCTGAAATCGAGCGCCGGCAGCAGAGTGAACTGGTAAAGCGCCTGCCCCGTCTTGGTCGAGGAGACGATCGCCCAGTAATAGGGAAACAGCATGTAGACGAGGACGGCCGCCACGCCGGCATAGAGTCCGGCCGTCTTTACGCGGCGCAAGGTCCGGTACGTCGCGTTCGAATAGCGTCTCGTCCTGGCTGCGCTCACCGTCATCGATACCCCCTCAGCCCGTCGCCCGATCGAGGCGCAAAAGCCCGACGATGACGATGGCGATCAGCCCAATGATCATGAACACCCAGGTGGAAGCAGCGGCTCCAAGGCCGAGGTCCTGAAAGCTGATGAGCTGGTCGCGCGCATAGATCGACATCGTCATCGTGTTTTCGTTGTTGGCCGCAAGCACGTAGCTCAGATCGAACATGCGGAGCGCGTCGAGCGCGCGGAAGAGTATCGCGACGCCGATCGCCGGCGTCGCGAGCGGCAAGGTTATGGACCAGAAGCGTTTCCAGTGCGGCACGCCGGAAACGTCCGCTGCCTCGTAGATTTCCTCGGGGATCAGTTGCAGGCCGGCAAGAATGAGGAGCACCATGAAGGGCGTCGTCACCCAGACGTCGATGAAGATCACCGTCCCGAGGATCAGCGAAGGATCGGCTGTCCAGGCGACGCCCTTTTCGACGAGTCCCAACGCGACCAGGAGCTTGTTGATGAGGCCGAACTGATCGTTGAGCATCCATTCCCAGATCCGGGCCGAGACGACCATCGGCATCGCCCAGGGAATGAGGATCGCCGCCCGCACGATGCCGCGGCCGGGAAAAGCGCGGTGAAGGAGCAAGGCGATCGCAAGTCCGAGAAGCGTCTCCAACCCGACGGATACCAGCGTGAAGACGAGCGTGTTGCTGACCGCGCCCCAGAACACCGGGTCTTCGGCAACTTCCACGAAATTCTCGAAACCCACGAATCCGTAATCCGAAGGGGCATCGAGATAAGCGTCGGTGAAGGAGAAGAAAATGCTGCGGGCGAGCGGCCATATCGCCACAGCCGCCAGCGTCAGCAGCAACGGAAGCAGGAATATCCATGCGGTGCGGCGTTGCTGCCGCTCCATCCGGCGGGCGGCGTTCACGACGAGGCTCCAAGGGCCAATGGAACGCTCGCGCGGTGATCGATGCGCCGGCCATCCTCTCCGAAGAGATAGAGACTTTCCGGTTGCCAGCTCAGGCCGACGGGGTCGCCGGGGGCGACTTGCGGTGGACTTCCCGTCGAACGAACCGTCCAGACCAGCGTCTCGGCGAGCCGCACATAGCAGACATATTCATAGCCGAGGTCCTCGATCCGCTCGAAGGTTCCGCGGATCGCGCCTTTCGTGTCGGCACCGACAAGCCTCAAAGCCTCCGGCCGCAAGCCGATTTCCGCAGGCCGTCCTTCAGCCGCGGCATATTCTGCGGCGTAGGCGAAGCCGCCAGCCCCCCTCAGAACCGTAGCGGCGGGGCCGGTCGCTTCGAGCGGGGCGAAATTCATTCTCGGGCTGCCGAGGAAGCCGGCAACGAAGCGATTTTCCGGCCGGTCGTAAAGCTCGCGCGGCCGCCCCACCTGCTCGATCTGCCCGTGGTTGAGAATGACGATCCGGTCGGCGAGCGTCATCGCTTCCGTCTGGTCGTGGGTGACATAGATCATCGTCGTCTTGACGTCGGCGTGCAGCTTGGCGATCTCGAAGCGCATTTCCATGCGCAGGTCCGCGTCGAGATTGGAAAGCGGCTCGTCGAAGAGGAAGACTTCCGGTTGGCCGACCAGCGCCCGGCCGATCGCCACGCGTTGCCGCTGACCGCCGGAAAGCTGGCGCGGCCGACGCTCGAGCAGGTGACCGATCTTCAGCATGTCCGCGACCCTGGCGACACGGCGACGGATTTCATCCTTGCCGAGCCGCGCCGTTTCCAACGCAAAGCCGATGTTTCGCGCCACATTCATATGCGGGTAGAGCGCGTATGATTGGAAGACGAAGGCCAGTCCACGTTTGGACGCCGGCACGTCCGTCACTTGGTCGCCGCCGATAAACACGTCGCCGCCGGAAACCGGCACGAGGCCGGCGATCAGTCGCAGAAGCGTCGACTTCCCGCAACCGGATGGGCCGACGAAGACGACGAACTCCCCGTCCTCGATCTCGAGATCGATGGAGCGGATCACGTCATAGGTGCCGAAGGTCTTGCTGACGTTCTTCAGGGAGACCGAAGCCATTCCATTTCCCTTCCAGGCCTTTCGCGGCAGCGCGTCCAACGCAGCCGGTTTCGATGAGGCGCCCCCGGCCGGGCCGAGGGCGAGCTCTCGTCATTTCGCCTTCACGTCGCGCTCGAGGCGGCGCTCGAGGTCGGCGAGTTCCTTGGCGACATCGTCCTTCCCGGAGATGATGTCGTGTACGGCCCGGTAGAAGGTGCGGGAAACACGGTTATAGTTCTTGCCTGTCGCAGCCGACGGACGTGCGACCGATTCCTCGAAGGCGGTCTTCGCCATGCCCAGGAAGGGGATCTTAGCCAGCACATCGACGTCCTCGTAGAGCGCCTCGACGGTCGGATTGTAGCCGCCTTCGATCGCACGCATCTTCTGATCTTCCGCGCCGACCATATAGCGCAGCAGCTCCGCGGCAAGCTCCGGCTTCTTGGAATATTTGGAGACGCCGAGATAGGCCGTGCCGAGCGCGCCGCTCGACTTCTGCCCGTCCGCACCGACGGGAAGCGCGCTCACTCCGACCTTGCCGACGAGCTTGCCACCCTCGGCCTGCGACGTTCCCCAAACATAGGGCCAGTTGCGGTGGAAGACGGCATTGCCGCTCTCGAAGAGGGCACGTGAGTTTTCCTCGTCATAGTTCAAGACCCCCTCGGGCGAGATCGTACCGATCCAGCCGCGGGCACGGGTGAGCGCCGCCTCCGTCTGCGGATTGTTGATCGTCACCTCGCCGTCGTCGGAAAGAATGGTGCCGCCGCCGGCGGAAGCGATCCACTCCAGAGCATCGCATGTCAGGCCCTCATAGCTCCTGCCCTGCCAGGAATAGCCCCAGATGTCCGGGCTGCCGGCCTTGCGCTCCGCGTCCTGGATCTCCTTGGCTGTCGCCGTCAGCTCATCCCAGGTCTTCGGGGGCTGCTTGCCGTATTTCTCCAGAAGGTCCTTGCGGTAGAACATGAGGCCCGTATCGATATAGAAGGGCATCGACAGGAGCTTGCCGTCGAGGCGCGCCGCATCCGCGGCAGAGGCGAAATGCGCCTTCACCTCGTTCTCGGGTACGAGAGAAGTCAGATCGAGGAGATGATCCTTGAACATTCCGAGCCAGATGACGTCGATATAGAGGACGTCCATGTCGGACGACTGGGCCGCGAACAATTGCTGATAGATCGGAATGGCGTCGTCGAGGTTCTGCGGCATCCGGTTGAGCTTCACCTCGTGCCCGGTGTCTTTCGTCCATTTCTGGACGGCCTTCTCGCAAAGTTCGTAATCGGTCGCCGAACAGAACATCGACACGGTGTCCGCCTTTGCCGGAAAGGCCGATGCGACGGCAAAAACGGTGATGCCTGCGAGTGTTTTCAACATATGCTTCATGTTCGTTCCCTCGTTTGTTCGCTTGTGAATGCAAGCTATATCGCGGCCTCCCGCCGCCGATATTTCATCAGATCCTCTTTGAAAGGCAGGTTGCGGCCGCCATATCCCGTCACGGCCAGCGAGCCGCAGATCACGCCGAGTTCGATAGCGCTGCCGATGTCGGGCTCGGTGAGGAGCCCATGAACGAAGCCGGCGTTGAAACTGTCGCCTGCGCCGGTCGTATCGAAGACCTCGACGGCAAGCGCCGGCACGCGGGTCGTCCGGCCCTTGGAGGATGCGATCGCTCCGTCCGCTCCGCACTTGATCACGACGGTCGGGCAGAAGCGGGCGATCGACGACAGCGCATGCTCCACGTCCTCCTCGCCCGTCAGCGCCTTCGCTTCCGATGCGTTCGGCAGAAAGACGTCGATCAGTCCCAGAATGTCCTCCATTCCGGGCGTCGAGAGCCGATAGTCGACATGCTGGCAGTCCGAACAGACGGTGATCCCGAGTTCGCGCGCGGCCTCGATCAGGCGCCGTCTTTCATTGTCGAGCGAAAACCCCTGCAGAAGCAGTATGCGCGGCCTGATCCGCGCCAGATCCTCCGGCGTCGGCAAGGGGTCCGGCTCTTCGGCATAGCTGATGAAGCCGCGGTCATGCGCGAAAGAAAAGGCTGCACTCACGCGGCGCAGCGGCCTGTCGATATGGATGAAGAGGCGATCGTCGATATTCTCGCGGCGCGCTTCCTCGAGGATCATGCGGCTGAAGATATCGTTGCCGAACTGGCACCACCAACCGGCACTCGTTCCAAGCCGCGCGAATGCCAGCGCCGTCGAATAGGCGGCGCCCGGCACCCACTCGAATTCCTCCGCCCAGAGATCGGCGCTGATCTTCGGCACCTCCGGGAGGCCACGGAAGATCAGGTCGAAGTAATATTCTCCGACCACCATCACGTCATTGCGCGAACCGGGGCCGGCGCCGATCACGACCATTCCCCTGCGAACTCGGCGTGTGCCGCCAGATACTCATCGACGAGAGGCACGGCGCGCGAATAGGAAAGCACAAGGGGGTGAGCCATGAGCGCCTGGACCGCAATATCGCGGCTGCGTTCCCTGATCGCCCGCACGGCCAGCCGTTCGTAGCGCTTCACATTGTGGACGAGCTGCGACTGCGCTTCCGGCATCGCACCGATCTTCAGCGGCCGGATACCTTCGCCATCGACCACGCAGCTCACCTCGACGACATCTTCGTCCCGCAAGCCTTCGATTGCGCCTTCGTTGCGCACGTTGAGGCCGGTATAGCAGGGTTTGCCGGTCTCAAGCGCATCGACCAGATTGAGCGCGACGCCGGCATAGCCCTCGCCCTCCTCTCCCGTCTCCGCGGCGGCAAGGCCTTCGATCAGCCGGTCGGCCTCTTCCATGCTGGGGGCGTCCGTCAGCGCATAATGCATATAGGTGGCGTTGCGACGCCGCTCGTAAGCGTAATAGGCGGCGAGCGCCGCATCGGCGCCGGTATTCAGATCCATCGCACTAAGCCGCGTGATCAGCGCTGCGTTCAGGTCCTTGACCTCCTCGCCGCGCGTGCGTGCATCGGCCTTGAGCGCCTCGACCGCCTTCTCCGCATAATAGTAGTAGTAGAGATATTCGTTGATCCAGTTGCGCTGGCTTCTGATGAGGCTCGCATCGAACATGCGCTGCGAGGTGGAGCGAAGAAAGCCGTCGTCATCGAGCAGCGGCTGAAGGACTTCCTTGCCGTCGATCGTCGCGCGCCTGGTAAAGGACAGATGGTTGAGCCCATAGACCTCGCAGCGCACGTCGTTCTGCTGCACCTTGTGCCAGTGCGCCAGCGCCTCCTGCGCACCGTTCGCCCCGTCACAGATGCCGACGGTACGATGATAGCCCTCGTTCTGCAGCGCCTGAGTCACGAGCCCCGCCGGATTGGTGAAGTTGAACAGCCACGCATCGGGACTGACCTTCTTCAGGATCTCGGCATATTTCAGAATGACCGGAATGCTGCGAAGGGCCATGGCGAACCCGCCGGGACCGGTGGTTTCCTGACCAAGCACCCCGTGGGCCAGGGCGATGCGCTCGTCCTTGATACGCCCATCCTCGTTGCCGGGGCGAACCGTCGTCACCACATAGGCCGCGCCGTCGAGCGCGCGTTCTGCGTCGGCCGCCATGGTGATCCGGACCGGGGACTGCATACGCCGCGCCAGTTCCTGGCTTATACGCCCGAAAAGCTCGAGTTTGCGCTCGTTGATGTCCTGCAGGCAGATCTCGGTCAGGCCGCTTCTCTCCGCGCGCCTCAGCGCCGAACCGACAAAAAGGGGTGCCCGGACTCCGCCGCCGCCGATCAAGGTCAGTTTCATTCTTTACTCCGCCGTTCCGATCGTGGTATCGCTACTGGATATAACCAGTTATGTCAATTCGGGCAGAAGCCGTTTTCCCGGTTCCACTGCCGATCGCCGGAGTAGTCAGCGGCGCCTGCCGGCGATCCGAAAAGCCGCTTGGTACTTGTCTTCGGTCCGGACAGGTGCAATGCAAAAGAACATCCGGAAACCGGCGGCTGAAACAAGAGAGCATGGCACGACAAGCGAACCTACCGGACGAAAGCCCAATCGATCGCAACCATCCGGATGCGCTTTACGCGCAGCTGCGAAACCTACTGAAAGGCATGATCGAGCGGCGCGAGCTGTCGGTGAACGATAAGCTCCCTTCCGAGCGGGAGCTGGTGGCCGCCTACGGCGTCAGCCGCATCACCGTGCGCCAGGCGATCAAGGAACTCGAAAATCTCGGCTACTTGCAGACGCGGCCCGGAAAGGGCATCTACGTCACAGCGCCCGCGCCGTTTTACGAACTGGAAGTCGTTCGCAGCTTCACCCAGACGGCCCATGCAAACAATCGCAAGCCCGGCATGCGGCTCCTCAAGGCGGAGATCGTCCGGGCCGAACCGGAGGTCGCAAGACCGCTTTCGCTGCCGACCGGCGCCGAAGTGGTCTTTCTCGAGAGGCTGCGCCTTCTCGACGACTTACCGGTGGTCGTGCAGCGGGACTGGTTCTCCGCCTCGCTCGCGCCCGACATTCTCGACATCGACTGGACGGTCGAGAACAGGTCGCTTTACGGCGAATTCGAGAACCGCTACGGCATCGTCCCGACGCGCGGACAATCGACCTTGAGCGCGCGGCTTGCATCCGACCTGGAGGCGTCCCTGCTCCAACTCGAGCGGCCGGCGGCCGTCCTGACGCTCGATCAGATCGCCTATGACAATCACAACCGTACCGTCAATATCAGCGCGGCAGCCTATCATCCGACGCGCTATCCGCTTTCGCTTAGGCAGTCGCACCGGCGCTTCTAGCCAGAGCACTTCCGGGAAACGTCCAATACCGCCCGGCGCCGATCTCAATCTTCCCGGAAGGCATGCCGCATCTGGTCGGTAAGGGGCTTAATCAGATAGGAGATCACCGTCCGGTCGGCGATCTTGATGAACACCTCGGCCGGCATGCCCGGATAGAGCGAAAGGCCCTTCAGCTTGGCGAGGCTCTCAGCTTTCGGCCGGATGCGCAGCGGGTAGTAGCTGGCGCCGGTGCGCTCGTCCGTGACGAGATCAGGAGCGACGGTCACGACTTCGGCTTCGACCTCCGGCGTGGTGCGCTGGTTGAAGGCGCTGAAGCGGATTTCGACCGGCTGGCCGACACGGATCTGGTCGATGTCGTGGGTCGCTACCTTTGCCTCGACCGTCAGGTCCTCGGCCTCGGGCACGACAAGCATCAGCGTTTCGCCAGGATTGATGACGCCGTTGACGGTATGGATCGCCAGTTGGTAAATGCGCCCGGGAAGCGGCGCGGTGATATCGAGGCGGCGCAGCTGGTCGGTCGCGGCGGTGCGGCGCTCCTCATATTCGGCGATCTTCGCCTCGACGTCCGTCAGTTCCTTCGATATCTCGCTGCGCCGGTCCTCGTCCAGCTGCAGGATCTGCAGGTCGATCTCGCTCGACTTGCCGCGCGCCTGGGCCCGGGCGGCGATGTGCCTGCCGCGCCCACCCTCCAGCTCCGCCCGCTGGCGCTTCAGCGTCGTTACGCGCTGCATAGGCACGAGCCCCTGGCCGAAAAGCGAATCGACTCCGGTCAGCTCCTCCGCAATCAGCTTCAGCGCCTCCTCGATCGCGTTCAACTGCACCGTGAGCCCTTCGACCTCATCGGCGAGCTGCGCCTTTCTCGATTCGAGCTGTCCCTTCATGCCGGAAAGCGCCGACCGGCGGCTGTCAAAGAGCCGCTGTTCGCCCTCTATGAGCTTCGCCGCCGCCGTGCCGGGGATGAACTCGGCAAGATCCTCCTCGATTTCGAAGGATGCGGCGCCGATCCGCTCCGCCTGCAGCCGGGCGCGTCGGGCGTAGAACTGCGCCAGCGTGCTTTCGATGATCGCCAGATTGGCGCGCACGGTCGTACCGTCCAGGCGGATCAGCACCTGACCCGCCTCGACCCGATCGCCTTCCTTGACCAGGAGTTCGCCGACGATGCCACCGGTCAGATGCTGGACTTTCTTGACGTTGTCGTCGACGATCACGACGCCGCCGGCAACGATGGCGCTCGACAGCTCCGTCGTCGCTGCCCAGCCGCCGACGCCGGCAACGAGGGCGAGCGCAAGGACCGAGACGCCGATCAAATGGCGGGAGAGCGACCGCCGTGCAGTCGGCTTCTGCTGCTGGATCCAGCCCTTCATTGCTTCGCCTCCTGCCCTTCCGTAACGACTTTCAGGGCATTCTGTCGCTCCACCTGTTGCGGGCGAAGCACCTGGCCGAGAACCTGCTCCTTCGGCCCGAAGGCCTGCATGCGACCCTCGTTCATCATCAGCACGAGATCGACGCTTGCAAGCGCGCTCGGCCGATGGGCGACGACGATGACGATGCCGCCGCGGCTGCGCACGCTCATGATCGCTTCGCTGAGCGCCTGCTCGCCCTCCGCATCGAGATTGGAATTCGGCTCGTCGAGAACGACGAGGAAGGGATCGCGGTAAAGGGCCCTCGCCAGAGCCACCCGTTGACGCTGGCCGGCCGAAAGCGTCATGCCGCCATCGCCGATCTCGGTGTCATAGCCGTTCGGCAGGCGCAGGATCAGATCGTTGACACGCGCCGCCTTCGCGGCGGCGACGATCGCCTCCGATGTCGCGTCTTCGGCAAAGCGGCAGATGTTCTGCGCGATCGTCCCGGCGAACAGTTCCACGTCCTGCGGCAGGTATCCGACATGTTTGCCGAGCGCGTCGCTGTCCCACTGGTCGAGCGCCGCGCCGTCGAGCCGAACGGAACCGCGATAGGCGGGCCAGATTCCGAGGATGGCGCGCGCCAAAGACGATTTTCCCGAGGCACTCGGGCCGATCACGCCGACGGCTCCGCCGGCACGGACGGTGAAGTTCACATCAGAGACGATGAGGCGCTGTGCCGCAGGCGGACCGCTTGCCAGCCCCTCGACCGTGAGGCGTTCGCGCGGGTCCGGAAGCTGGAGCGGCGCGTCGGCCTCCGGCAGGGCTTTGAGCAATTCCTTGAGACGCTGCCAGCTCTGACGTGCCGCGACAAGACCGCGCCAGTTGCCGATCGCAAGTTCCACGGGCGCAAGAGCCCGGGCCGTCAGGATCGAGCCGGCGATAATGATGCCGGGCGAAGCTTCGCCGCGGATCACCAGAACGGCGCCGGCCGCCAGAACGCCGGATTGCAGCGCCATGCGGAAAACCTTCGACAACGCGCCATAGCCGTTGCCGATGTCGGACGTACGCCGGTTCTCGTCGCGGAATTCCGTATTGCGGCGCTCCCACAGCGCGGTGAGCCGCGCGGACATGCCCATGGCATGCACCACTTCGGCATTGCGCTGGGACGCCTGAGCGAAGGCGTTGCGCAGCCCTCCGGCTTCGGACGCTTTCTTGGCAGGCGCCTGCGTGCCGCGGTTGGTGAGATAGGTGAGCAACGTCAGGATCAACCCGCCGATGATCGCGATCAACCCGATGACCGGGTGAAAAAGAAAGCAAATCGCGATGTAGAAAGGCAGCCAGGGCAGGTCGAAGAGCGCGGCCGGACCGACGCCCGACAGGAACGACCGGACCTGATCGAAGTCGCGCAGCGCCTGGAGGCCGTCTCCCTGCATTCTGAGCTTCAACGGCGCCTTCACGATGGCGCGGTAGATGCGTCCGTTCAGGCTCTCGTCGAGGGCGCCGGCGATGCGCACCAGCATCCGCCCGCGGATGAGCTCGAAGGCTCCCTGAAAGGCATAGAGCAACAGCGCGAGGAGAGAGAGGGCAATCAACGACGGAATGCTGCGGCTCGGCAGGATCCGGTCGTAGACTTCGAGCATGAAGAACGAACCGGTGAGATAGAGAAGATTGACGAGCGCGCTGGCGATGCCGACGCCGATAAAGGCCGCCCGGCAATCGCGAAGTGCGGCGGCTGGATCGGCATTCCTGCCCTTGGATGTAGCCATGAACTCAGGCACCGGCTGATATCTCGCTATCGGGTTTCAGGTGCATGCGGCTCCTTTTCTCTTCATCCGCCGCCGAACACCGCAGACCGGCCATCCGCATCGACGCTTTTTTGTCCCGTTGTCTGGATCGTGCCGGCTCATACTTCCAAAGCTCGCAAGGAAGAGTTGTTCCCGAAAATATAATGATGTACGCCAAACTTGCTTAATTGACTACCGGTCACTGCGAATCCCGCGCTTTGCCGCCGGCACTCGCGCCATCACTCCATCGAAGCTGCGGCCTCCGCCAGAGGGGCGGATACGGTCGGAGGGATGGGCTCGACCGCCGCTGCCAGAGGGCTTCCCTCGATGCTGCCGCCCCTTCCCCATGTCGCGGCAAGGCTCATCAGTTCATCCATTTCCCGCCGGAGCCGATGCCATGCGAGGATCTCGTCCGCGTGCGTCGCATTGGTGCGCGGATCATAGAAGCGGCCTATCTCGTCGCCGGCGCTCCTGCGGGCGGCCTCGAGCCGCCCCTTCAAGGCGCCCGCCTCCTCCTTCAGCGAAAAATACCGGCGCATTACCGCAATCAGGGCAAGATCGTTCGGACTGGCGTTCACAAGCATTCCTCCGCGCAATTTCTTCAGCCCGACGGCGCAGGGACTCGCGGCCGGCAGGGCCGGCCCCAATTGCCCAAGACTTTGGCACTTTTCCGGCAAGGCGGGAGAAAATGCGGCGCACGAAAAGGAACGACCCGGCGGAATATCCGCCGGGTCGTTCCTCGTCCTGATGAGACCTTTCGGCCGGATGGATCCAATGACCCGTGCTTGGCTCAGGCCTCGAGGCGTCTGCGCCCGCCCGTGTCGCCCTCGACCTGCTCCATTTCCCGCCTGTTGTGCCGGATCGAAGACCAGAGCGAAAGACCGATGAGGCCCGCCCCGCCGAGGCCGGTAATGACTTCGGGAATGTGGATCAGCGTCTGGAAGTACATGACCACTGAAAGGATCAGGATAGCGTAGAAAGCGCCGTGCTCCAGGTAACGGTATTCACTGAGCGTGCCCTTCTCGACCAGCATGATCGTCATGGAGCGGACATACATCGCCCCGATGCCGAGCCCGATGGCGATGATGAAAAGGTTCTGGGTCAAAGCGAAAGCGCCGATCACCCCGTCGAAGGAAAAGCTGGCGTCGAGCACTTCCAGATAAAGGAAAGCCCCGAAGCCCCCCTTCGCCGCGGCGCTCATCGTCTGCTGCGAGGCGTCGAGCAGACCGCCGATCACCTCGACGGCCAGGAAGGTGAGGAGGCCGTAAACGCAGGCATGAACGAAGACCACGGCTTCTTCCGCTTCGAGCAGCCTCGAAAAGCCGAGTATGAGCGCCAGCACGAAGGCAATTTCGACGCCTTTGATGGTCGCAAAGCGTGCCATCCGGCTCTCCAGCCATGCAATCCAGTGAACGTCCTTCTCATGATCGAAGAAATAGGTGAGACCGACCATCATCAGGAACGTACCGCCGAATGCGGCGATCGGCAGATGCGCCTCGTGCATGATCCGGGAATATTCCTCGGGCCGGGCGGCTGCGAGAATTACGGCATCGATCGGACCGATACCCGCGGCGATGACCACGATCAGCAGCGGAAAGACGATACGCATCCCGAAAACGGCGATGAGGATGCCCCAGGTCAGGAAGCGTTGCTGCCAGACGGGAGTCATGTCCTTGAGCTTGTTGGCATTGACGATGGCGTTGTCGAAGGACAACGAGATTTCCAGGACGGCAAGCACGGTGCAGATGAAGAACACCGTCATCATTCCGCCGATGGTGCCGGTCGACTGCCAGCCGAGCCATCCGCCGAGCAAAAGCCCGGCAGCCGTAACGATGAACGCCCATTTGAAATAACCGAGGGCGGTTGTCTGTGTGCTGGATCCGGTCATGGGCGAACCTCCCCTCCACGCGCTGTGGAAGCGTGGGCGAAAGGGAGATTTCCGGAGACGAAAAAACGCACGGCCGTATGGGCACATGCGTGAGGCATGAGATCAGTTTTCATGGTAGCTATATCCGCCGGCGTGACTTGCTGGCGGTACCGACATCACGAGAGCGCCGTAAACTCTCGCCAGAGGGGCCCGGCACCAATGTTCATCCCGCATTCCGATGTCCAAGAGCGGGACGTCTCTTACTTAGCGATGCCGCGCCTTGCGTCAAGGGGCAGGCGCGTGCTCGCAGCGGAACCAAAAGCCCGTTTCCCAAGTTTCATTTCCAGCCGGCAACAACCCCGCGAGGCTAGCGTCATGCATTGTTTCTGGTGGGATAAGAGTGTCGAATTGAAACTCGGAACCGAGGGCAAATATCGCGACGTGAAAAGCACGCGCGAGGCCGTAGAATGCCTGTTGCAGCGATGGCCGCGCCGGGATGGCCCGGCCCTGGCCGCAGCCAAGCGCGTATGCCTCCAGGCTCTGGACGGCAAGGTAAAGACCGAAAGGGCCCGCAGGGCGTTTATAAAGGCAGCGGAAGAGGCACATATTTCGATCCGCAGCCATTAGACCAGGACAATTCAGATTCCAACGCGTCGAAAGACGCGGTCGATCGAGTTTCGGAGTGGGACGCGGGAGGCGCGGTGCTGGCGGCCTTCGGATTGGGCGAGGAAGAACGATGTACGAGATTCCATGGAGCAAGCCCGTCAATATCAACATGCTCGACGGCAGGTGCCGCACGGTTGTCGGCCCGCTCGACGCGATGCACTGCCTGCAAAGCGAATGGCCGGTGCGGGACGGCGCCTATTACGGTTGTGCCATCCGTGCATGCAATGCGGCGCTCAAGCGCAGAAAGAGGCCGGAAGATGCGCGGGCTGCTTTCATCGCCGCTTTGCGGGAGGCCTTTCTGACGGTCGTGCCGCTGCAGGAGGAAGGTCATGGACCCCGGCCCTTGGAATGAATGCGTCCCCGTGCGGATGCCCGATGATCCGCAGATCCACATGGTGTCGAACACCCGACAGGCGGTCGAGTTGCTGACGAAGCGGTGGCCGGTCAGCCACGGCCAGGCTTACCAGGCGGCAATCGACATCTGCATGGCGGTGCTCGAACGCGAGTCCCCCGCCTATGTCGCGCGGGCGGCCTTCGTCGCTGCCGCGAAAGAGGCGCAGGTCAATATCGTAAGCTGACCGATATATGAGCGGGAGGACACCGCCTGCGGCTTCCCGCGCACCCCCGATTCAACGTGCCTACGAAGCGTTGCGCGCCAGACGGAGCTTGGCGTCGAATGGGAACTCTTCGCCTGCTTGCGTGTTGATCAGCGGATCAACAAACGTGGGATATCCGATGCCAAAGGCCAATGGTTTCAGCAGGTTTGCAAGTACGGTGGCGGAGTATGCCGGGCGCCCCGCCGTCTTTGTCCTCGCCCTTGTATTGATAGCCGTATGGGCCCTCACAGGTCCGATCTTCGGTTTCTCCCAGACGTGGCAACTCGTCGTCAATACCGGCACGACGATCGTCACCTTCCTGATGGTCTTCGTCCTTCAGAACACGCAGAACCGGGACGGCCGGGCGCTTCAGACGAAGCTCGACGAGCTCATTCTGACCAGCTCGGCTGAGAACCGTTACGTAGGCATTGAAAGGCTCGACGAGAAAGAGCTGAAACGCCTGGGCGAGATACTCCAGCAGCACGCTCACGACGAAGACGATCATACGCTTCGGGAAAAGGTCGCGGACGTTCTCAGCCGGCGGCCGCCGGTCCGGAGCTAGGCGTCGGAACCAAAACACACCGCATCCGTTTGCCTGACGAATGGCGGGCAACCGCATAACCCAATGCGGCATGGAAGCGCCGCAGCGAGCGAGGAGGTGCCATATGCATCTTGTAGGTACACAGGTGATCCCCGAACAGGCCGGGAAAGCCGGCTTCACGGTCGAATTCGTCGGCGACGGCGGCGAGATCGTTTCGGTCACGATGCGCAACGACGCGGCCGCGAACCTCAATCGGCTCAACGCCATCGAAAAGGCGCAAGCCGTCATGCGTGAGTTCGCGTCTGCCGATTGCAGCGCGATCGAGGAGTCCCAGGAGACCTCGAAAATCCACCGCAGCGCACGCGGCGCGAAAGACACGGATGAAATGGAAAGGCAGCTCGACGAGGGCCTCGAGGACACATTCCCCGCCAGCGATCCGGTATCCGTTACGGTTTCCACCATCCCGACCGACCGCGCGAAGAACGGCCAGCCATGAACCAGTCCTCGCCCGTCGCCTTGATCACCGGTGCCGGGTCCGGCATCGGCCGAGCCACCGCGTTTGCGCTTGCCGCAGACGGCGTGAAGGTAGGAGCGCTGGGGCGCACCCGCATGGAGGTGGAGGAAGTCGCCGATGAGATCGTCGGTGCCGGCGGACAGGCGATCGCGCTGGAGGCGGATATCTCCGACGAGCTGCAGATGCGCAACGCAGTCAGAGATCTCGTGCTCAAGTTCGGCCAACTGGATATCGTCGTCGCCAATGCCGGCATCAACGGCGTCTGGGCGCCGATCGATGACCTGAAGCCTTTCGAATGGGACGAGACGATCGCCGTCAACCTGCGCGGCACGTTCCTGACCCTGCATTTGACGGTCCCCTACCTGAAACAGCGCGGAGGCGGCGCCATCGTGGTCGTTTCGTCGATCAATGGCACCCGCACCTTCACGACACCGGGCGCCACGGCCTACACTGCCACGAAGGCGGCGCAGGTCGCGATCGTTCAGCAATTGGCGCTGGAGCTCGGCAAGCACCACATCCGGGTCAACGCCGTTTGCCCCGGCGAGATCGAGACGAACATCAACGAGAACACCAAGCTGCGCCACGAAGCGGAAACGGCAATTCCCGTCGAATGGCCGGAGGGGCAGGTGCCTATCACCGACGGGCAACCGGGACGCAGCGAAGACGTGGCGGAGCTTATCCGTTTTCTCGTCTCCGAGCGCGCGCGCCACGTGACCGGAAGCCCCGTCTGGATCGACGGCGGCCAGGGCCTGCTGCGATAGTCCCTCCCCTCGTCACCGATCATGATCGACAAGAATGCGTTCCGCGCTCGCTCGCCGGCCGTCTTTCCCGGTCTCGCCCGAGATGCGTTCCCCTCGCGACACTTCCACACGCAAAGCCGCACAGGAAAGGGCCCCGCCCGGGGCGGCGGGGCCCAGTATTTTGTTCGTTATTATTGAGGAGCGCGTGGATCCGTAGGGGCTTTGCGGAGAGGGAACTTGATTCCACGCGGTCCGACTATCAAACCGTGCAGCGATGCGTTTGTTCCCTTCGCACCGAATAATGTTGTCGCGTCCGTATTTTCCCGGACGATACCGCCGACGAGGGCAAGCGATGGCGGCGAATGAATCGTTAACCATCTAGCCGATAGAGGTGGCTGGTGATGAACGTGGGGTGATTCGATGGCAGCTGAGTTTGGTGAACGAGCCATGGTCCGGGGCGGCGAAGTGGTCGCGTTTCCTTTGGCGGCACGCGCAGGCGATGTCGAGCGCTGCGCACGCGAACTCGATCTGATACACGGGCCCGCTGCCGTCCACTACTGGAAGAGCGAGTGCCGAAAGCTCGCCGAGCAGCTTTCCGCACTGGGTCTACGGGAGGACGATATACGAAACGAGGTCCTCGCGTTCCAGGCGGAAGTCCAGATTGCTATCGCCGAACGCTATCAGGAGCCTGCGGCCCGGAACCGCTCCGACAGCCGCCCATGATGCCTCGATCTTTGTAACGCCGGATTAAATCACCCGGTCCAGCTGTGTACGCTGAACTGCGCTTCCTCGGCGGCCTTGATGAAGGCGGCACGTGCGACATCGGGCTCGTCATCGCCGTCGATCACGCGCTCGCATGCTGCAAAGGCCTCGCGCTTTGCGTCTCCGTCGGCAACCGGCCAGTGATTTTTGAGGCAAAGAAAAGCGTCGCGGGTGCTCTGTACCCGTAGGACGCGGTTCTCACCGGCCTCGAGAATCACCGCCTCGCTCCAGAGGCGATCCTGCGTCAGCATGTCGACATTCCTTCAAGTTGGTTATCGACGGGCGCGGGCCGGTTGATTCCCTCGAGAACGAGACCGCCGAGTTCCGGATTGACCCGGCTGATGTCCGCAAGAGCCACGATACCGGCCGCGTGTCGCTTCCCGTTGACGACGACGAGGCGCCGGATGCGCAGGTCGTGCATTTTCTGGGCGGCAAGCAGGAGGCTGTCGTCCTCCTCGCAGGATTCGGCAGCGACTGTCATGAACTCGAACACGGCCGTGGAACTGGACAGCCCCTGCGCGACAACGGAGGTAACGATATCCCGATCGGTGACGATCCCGAGGATCGTTCCGACACCCGGCGTTTCCACCGGCACCGCGCCAACCCCTGTCTCGGCCATGAGCCGGGCGACGGACTGCGCCGTATCGGTGGGAGAAACGGTGAAAACCTGTCGAGACATTACGTCCCGCACACGGACCATCTTGTCCTCATGGCCGGCCATCGATGAGGCTCCTCCCATTGATCGAGGCCGGAATTGCCACCTCATCTGCGGTCGACTTCTTTGGAGTGAGGTCGACACGGTAAGGGCCAATGACCTGAGGTTGCCAGGTATTCCGCCCGGATTTCTTCGGATTTGGATTTTCAGGCGGCCGGGCAAAGTTCGGACGCTTCTGTTTCAGTCGAACGCGCACGATACGCTCCCTTCTCTTGCGTGGACATGCGGGGGCTGAAAACGCAGCCTTTCGATTAACGCACGAAGGTAGAAGGGGTTCCGGTTTAATTGCCCCGGCAGGCGTCTCAAGGCGGCTCAGGGTCCAGATCCGTTCGGTCCCTCGCATCCTGCAGGATGGAAGCGATTTCCGACGTCATGGCGTTCTGCCTGGCAAAGGCTTCCGAGGGTACGACGCCGGGATCTTCCTCATGATCCTGAACGATGGGCACCTCTTCCAGGGCGCGGTTGATTTCCGCCCAGACGTCCTTGTGGCGGTAAAGCGCGGATAGAACGGCAACGAGGATTTCTCTGTGCGCCGCCAGGCGAAACTCGATGCTTTGATTTTCCATCTATCGCCCTCAACGGCTTGCGTGGCGGCGCATACCGCCACGCTCGTGATTCAGGGACAGGAGCCGCACGAAGCAGACTTGCGCATGCATGCTGCGCACCTCCAGCGCCGCGTCTCCGTCAGAGACGCAATGCTACTCCAAGACTTCCACGACCGTGTGCGTCTTCGGATTTACCACGACGCGCTTTTCGTTGACGATCGCATAGGCAAAATCGGGCTGGTCCGGGATCGTGTGGATCTCCACTGTTTCCGGAATCGGTTGCCCGACGACAATCTCGCCTTCATAGGTGATAGAAGGCGTGTTCTGCTCCATCACATAGGTTCTCACTTCGCCCGGCAGGACGACTGTCGTCTGCGCGACGGCCGATGAACCGATCAAAAGCAGTGCGGCAGTCATAGATGCAAATCTCTTCATGGCGTTCTCCTTCCACTCAACTGAATGTCCCTAGACCACTCAAACTGGTAATGTCGCTTTTGGTTCCCGTGGTCGAGCGGTGGAGATCTCTCCCGGTGTACGGCCGCGCGATCAGATGCCGCATTGAGCGTGTCGGGGAAATATCCCCCGCCTCTCAGGAACCAAAGGGCCGGAAAGGCATTTCCCAACGTCACCTAGAGAAATCTTCATAGGCAGAAGGGCAATATTCGACATGCCTGCTATCGGCGGTCACGCATCGCAACAATCACCGCTGCTTGAGGAGCAAGTCGTCGATCTGATTCCCGCTCTGCGGGCGTTCGCTCGAACGTTCACGTCAGCGTCGTTCGAGGCCGACGACCTCGTTCAGGAGACATTGTTCCGGGCGTTAAGAAGCATCGAGCAGTTCGAGCCCGGTACGAGCCTCAAGTCCTGGCTGTTCACGATCATGCGAAATGCATTTCGTACTCAGTACAAGATCCGCACGCGGGAAAGCCCGGGGAGCACCAATTGCGCCGAATTGCCGATTCCAACGGCGCCGTCGCAGGAGTGGTCCGTCCTCAACGGCGAGCTGCGCAGCGCGCTTGGGGCTCTTTCACCGGAGCACCGCGAGGTCCTCGTGCTCGTTGCCGGATTCGGCATGAGCTATAAGGAAGCCGCTGACATATGCGACTGCGCGATCGGTACGATCAAGAGCCGGCTCAGCCGGGCACGTGACGAACTGACGGCGCAAATGCACGGCAATCCGCTGAACTGAGCGGACGAGCGGCTCAACGAGAGCAAACCGGCTTCCGGTCAGCGCTTCCGCTCGTCAAGGGCCTTTTGCAACTCCCGCGCCAGTTCGAGAAGTCGCTCCGGGACTGCTTCCTTGCGCATCTTCTGGACGAGCGACGCAATCCGCTCATCAACGGCTTTTTCCGCGTCCGCATCCGCGGAAACCCTGCTATCGTCCATTCGCCCGTCCTTAACCACGACCCGGATCCTGCTACAGAATATTGTTCCCGCTCGGCGCTGTACATCATCAAAACGGCGGGCGTGAAAGGGCTACAGCCATGGTGAGCTGAAACATTCTTCCGACCGTGTGGGCAAACCGGGAACTTTATACCTCGGCCCGAATACCGTTTACCGACGCGTTCCGCAAGCGCAATGCGCTTTCAGCATGCGCGGTTACTTGTCCGAGACGTGTTCCTTCTTTCCCTTGCGCTTGGTCGATGCCATTTCCTCGAGTTCCTTCTCGGTCATGGACTCTTCCATGCCCCTGGAGGCGCCCTTGAGTTCGCTCTTCTTCTTTTCGCCTCGTTTGGCGGCAAGGGCCGCGCCGGCAGCCTTCTGCTGCGCCTTCGATTTTGCAGGCATGGCTCCTTTCTCCTTTCGGTGCATGGCACTCACCGCAATGCACGGAGTTCGCTCCCGCACGCGTCGCTGCCGGAACCGGCGAGACTCGATTATGTTCCGCCGCTCGAGCCAGCTTTACGGTTCAAGCGGAAACAATGACGGAAGCTCGGGGGTGCATGGCGGGACGGAAACGAAGGGGCTTTCCGACCCTCTCTCCTTCGCTCTATTCGTTGTCGATCTCGAGCTTCTTGCTGAAGACCAGCGCGAGGACCGTGCAAAGAGCGCCGGAGAGAAGATAGTAGCCCGCGAAGGCGAGCCCGAAGCGGCTGGTCAGCCCTAGTGCCACCAGCGGCGCAAAGCCTGCGCCGATCAGCCAGGACAGGTCCGAGGTGAGCGCCGCCCCCGTATAGCGGTACGCCTTGCCGAAGCGCGACGCGACGGCTCCGGCGGCCTGGCCGAAGGAGAGGCCGAGGATCGTGAAACCGACGATCACGAAGACGTCGCGACCGGTGGCGCCAGCCTGGAGCAGCATCGGGGCGACGAAGCTGAAAATCGCGATCAGGACCGCACAAATTCCGAGGTGATTGCGCCGGCCGATGCGATCGGCAATCAGCCCGGAAGCGACGATGGCGAGGATGCCGCAGACCGCGCCGAGGAACTGCACCATCAGGAACGAACTTGCGCCGTGATCCGTGTAGATTTCCACCCAGCTGAGCGGAAATACGGTCACCAGATGGAAGAGAGCGAAGCTTGCAAGCGGGACGAAGGCGCCGATGAGGACGTTGCCTCCATTTGCCCTGAGCACTTCCGTGACCCGGGCCGCCTGAAGCTCGTGCATGTCGAGCAGCGTTCCGAATTCCTTCGTCATGACGAGCCGCAGGCGCGTGAACAGCGCGACGACATTGATCGCAAAGGCTACGAAGAACGGGTAGCGCCAACCCCAGGCTAGGAAGTCCGCCTCGGAAATCGAAACGAGAAAATAGGCGAAGAGGGCGCTGGCGAGCATGAAGCCAAGGGGCGCGCCCAGCTGCGGAATCATCGCGTACCAGCCGCGATGGTGCTGCGGCGCGTTCAGAGCGAGAAGCGAGGCGAGCCCGTCCCAGGCGCCACCAAGCGCAAATCCCTGACCGAGACGAAAGACGGCAAGCAGCGCGATGGACCAGGCGCCGAGTGTCGCATAGCCCGGCAGGAAGGCGATCGATGCCGTCGAGCCGCCGAGGAGGAAAAGAGCGATCGTCAGCTTGACGCCTCGGCCGTAAGTGCGGTCGATGGCCATGAAGACCAGCGAACCGACCGGCCTTGCAACGAAGGCAAGCGAAAAAATGGCGAAGGAGTAGAGCGTTGCCGTCAGCCGATCCGGGGCGAAAGGAAAGAAGAGCTGCGGAAAGACGACCACCGAGGCGATGCCATAGACGAAGAAGTCGAAGAATTCCGCTGCCCGGCCGATAACCACGCCGATGGCGATATTGCCGGCAGATACGGAGGTGTCGTCGTGAATGCGCCGCGCGTCGCGCTCCATCGAAGAAGACGACGGTCCCAGGGACTGTTGCATTGCACTGCTCATTAAACGCCTCCCGCGCTCGCACGGGGGCTAGGAACATGCGGTGTTCCGCCGCACCCGCTCGTACTCTCAAGGTGAGAGCGCAAGGCCCCCTTGGAGGGATCTTGACCAATCAACCGCTCATATCAAGGGGAGAAACGCGAAATATTGCGTTTCACGTCCTCACTACCTGCAAGCGGCGGAAGATGCTGCGCCGCAAAACGACTGCGGCGGATTGCTGCAGTGCGACCATCGACCTCATACCTTTCCCATCCACTCTACTTTAGTCGCAGAGCCGTCGAAACAAATAGAGCTTCGAGCCGTGCCAGAACTGTTGAAGTTTTCCCGCCGCCTCGCCGTTTTGCCGCTGTTCTTCGTGATCGCGGGATGCGACATGGTGGTGATGTCGCCGTCCGGCGATATCGCTGCGCAGCAACGCGATCTGATCGTCATATCGACGTTCCTCATGCTGCTGATCATCGTCCCGGTCGTATTCCTGACGCTCTTCTTCGCCTGGCGGTATCGCCGGTCCAACACCAGCGCCACCTACGATCCGGAGTGGCACCACTCGACGGCGCTCGAGGTGGTGATCTGGTCGGCACCGCTTGCGATCATCATCGCGCTCGGGGCGATCACCTGGATCAGCACGCACAAGCTCGACCCCTATCGGCCGCTCGACCGGCTGGATGCGGAAAGGGCGATACCCGCGGACGCCAGACCGCTGACCGTCGAGGTCGTGGCGCTCGACTGGAAATGGCTGTTCTTCTATCCCGACCTCGGGGTCGCGACCGTCAACGAGCTCGCAGCCCCAGTCGACGTTCCGATCCACTTCAAGATCACCGCTTCCTCGGTGATGAACTCCTTCTATATTCCGGCCCTTGCCGGCCAGATCTATGCGATGCCGGGCATGGAAACGAAGCTCCACGCGGTGATCAACAAGCCGGGCGAATACGAAGGCTTCTCGGCCAATTACAGTGGCGACGGCTTCTCCCACATGCGTTTCAAGTTCCACGGGCTCGACCGGCAGGGCTTCGACGATTGGGTGGCGCGGGTGAAGGCGCAGGGGACCGCGCTCAACCGCGACGCCTATCTGAAGCTCGAAAAGCCGAGCGAAAGGGAGCCGGTCCGCTATTACGCCGCGGTCGAGGACGGCTTGTATCGGGCAATCCTCAACCTATGCGTCGCACCCGGCAAGATGTGCATGGAGGAGATGATGCACATCGACATGATGGGGGGCGCCGGCAAGGAGAGCGCCGAGAACCGGAAAAAGCTGGAATACGACAACAGGCATTCCCTTGCGGAAGGAGCGCCGGCCGCAACGCACCCGGCAACGGGCACACCTGCGCGCAGCCAGCAGGAGCCGCAGGGCACCGGCGAAGAGGAGTCGATGCAGCACGATATGCCCATGGGGGGACACGAGGGACACTCGATGCCGGGCATGAACCATGAGAGCGATCCGGCACCGCCGCAGCTCAACCATTGAACACGGCGCGTTGCGCCAACGATTGAACAGGTTTCCCATGTTCTCCGATCCAGATTTTCTGAAGCTCATCTTCGGCCGGCTTACCCTCGACGCAATCCCTTATCACGAGCCGATCCTCGTCGTGACCTTTCTCGCGGTCGCGCTCGGCGGCATCGCGCTGATCGGGCTCATCACCTATTACCGCTTCTGGGGGACGCTCTGGCGCGACTGGCTGACGAGCGTCGACCACAAGAAGATCGGCATCATGTACATCATCCTCGCGCTGGTGATGCTGCTGCGCGGATTTTCCGACGCGATCATGATGCGGCTGCAGCAGGCGATGGCCTTCGGCGGCTCGGAAGGCTACCTGCCGCCGCATCATTATGACCAGGTCTTCACCGCACACGGGGTCATCATGATCTTCTTCATGGCGATGCCCTTCGTGACGGGGCTGATGAACTTCGTCGTGCCGCTGCAGATCGGCGCCCGCGACGTCTCCTTCCCCTTCCTCAACAATTTCAGCTTCTGGATGACGACGGCCGGCGCGATCATCATCATGCTCTCGCTCTTCGTCGGCGAGTTCGCGCGGACCGGATGGCTTGCCTATCCGCCGCTGTCGGGCGCTGACTACAGCCCCGGCGTCGGGGTCGACTATTACATCTGGGGCCTGCAGGTCGCCGGCATCGGAACGACCCTGTCGGGGATAAACCTCATCGCCACCATCGTGAAGATGCGCGCCCCCGGGATGACGATGATGAAGATGCCGGTCTTCACCTGGACCTCGCTCTGCACCAACGTGCTGATCGTCGCCACCTTCCCGGTGCTGACCGCGACGCTGGCGCTGCTTACGCTCGATCGGTACGCCGGCACGAACTTCTTCACCAACGACCTCGGCGGCAATCCGATGATGTATGTCAACCTCATCTGGATCTGGGGCCATCCGGAGGTCTACATCCTCATCCTGCCGGCCTTCGGCATTTTCTCGGAAGTCGTCGCGACCTTCTGCGGCAAGCGGCTCTTCGGCTATGCCTCGATGGTCTATGCAACGGTCGTCATCACCATCCTCTCCTACATCGTCTGGCTGCACCACTTCTTCACCATGGGCTCGGGTGCGAGCGTCAATGCCTTCTTCGGAATCACGACGATGATCATCTCGATCCCGACCGGAGCGAAGATGTTCAACTGGCTCTTCACCATGTATCGCGGCCGCATCCGCTACGAGGTGCCGATGCTCTGGACCCTCGGTTTCATGGTGACCTTCGTGCTCGGCGGCATGACCGGCGTTCTGCTTGCCGTTCCGCCTGCCGATTTCGTGCTGCACAATTCGCTGTTCCTCATCGCCCACTTCCACAACGTCATCATAGGCGGCGTCGTCTTCGGGCTGATGGCAGGCGTCGTCTACTGGTTCCCGAAGGCTTTCGGATTCAGGCTCGATCCGTTCTGGGGCAAGATGTCCTTCTGGTTCTGGCTGACCGGCTTCTACTTCGCCTTCATGCCGCTCTACGTGCTCGGGCTCATGGGGGTCACGCGCCGCGTCAGCCAGTTCGAGGATCCCTCGCTGCAGATCTGGTTCGTCATCGCGGCCTTCGGCGCCTTCCTGATCGCGCTCGGCATCCTGTCGATGCTGATCCAGCTCGTCGTCAGTTTCGTCAGGCGCGAAGAACTGCGCGACACGACCGGCGACCCCTGGGACGGGCGCACGCTCGAATGGTCGACCGCCTCGCCACCACCGGATTACAATTTCGCCTTCACCCCGCTCGTCCACGATCAGGACTCCTGGTGGGACATGAAAAAGCGCGGCCACAGCCGGCCGCTTGCAGGCTTCAAGCCGATCCACATGCCGAAGAACACCGGCACAGGCGTCATCCTCGGGGCGATCAGCGTCGTCTTCGCCTTCGCCATGGTCTGGTACATGTGGTGGCTGGTGATCCTCTCCTTCGTCGCCATGGTGGTGATCGCCGTCGGTCACACCTTCAACTATGACCGCGACTTCCACATTCCTGCAAACGTCGTCGCCGACACAGAGGGCAAGCGCACAGAAGTGCTTGCCGCCGAGGTGCAAGCATGACCGAGTTCCGTACCGAACGCGCGCGTGATGCGGACGAGGCGCCGACCTTCTACCTGACGGAGGAACATCACCCCGAAGGGAGCACGATGCTCGGCTTCTGGCTCTATCTGATGAGCGACTGCCTGATCTTCGCGGTTCTCTTCGCCACCCATGCGGTTCTCGGCCGCAACTATGCCGCAGGCCCCTCGCCCGCCGATCTCTTCGACCTGCCGCTCGTCGCGGTGAACACGTCGATGCTGCTTTTTTCCTCGATCACCTACGGCTTCGCCATGCTGGCGATGGAACGCTACGAGAAAAAAGCGACGCTCGCCTGGATGGCGGTCACCGCGCTCTTCGGCATCGCCTTCGTCGGGCTCGAGCTCTACGAATTCGCGCATCTGATCCATGAGGGCGCCGGACCGCAGCGCAGCGCCTTCCTGTCCTCCTTCTTCACGCTCGTCGGCACGCACGGTCTGCACGTGACCGCCGGCATCGTCTGGATGTTCGTGCTCATGGCGCAGGTCGCAAAGCGCGGGCTGATCCCGGAAAACAAGCGCCGCCTCACGTGCCTTTCGATGTTCTGGCACTTCCTCGACGTCGTCTGGATCGGCGTCTTTTCCTTCGTCTATCTGATGGGAGTTCTCGGATGAGTACGCACGCACCTTCGCACGAGGACGCTTTCGAGGCCCATCATGGCCACAGCCATGGTCACGACGCGGGACACGGAACGCTGAAGAGTTACGTGACCGGCTTCGTCCTCTCCGTCATCCTGACCGCGATCCCCTTCTGGCTGGTAATGGCCGACGTTCTCGACAGCGCCGTCCTCACCGCCACGATCATCATGGCTCTCGGGGCCGTCCAGATCGTCGTCCACATGATCTTCTTCCTGCACATGAACACCCGCTCGGAAGGCGGCTGGACGATGATGGCGCTGATCTTCACGATCCTTCTCGTCGCCATCGCGCTTTCCGGATCGCTCTGGGTCATGCATCACCTGAACACGAACATGATGCCGATGAGCCCGGAAATGATGAAGAACATGCCGTGAAGCGGAGCTTCGCCCCTCACTGGACCCTCTCCCCGCCTGCGACCGCCTGCGGGGAGAAGGCGCCGGCAGGCGGATGAGGGGCGCCAGCAGATCGAATTCAATGACAACCTTGCAATGGTAGATTCTCAAGTCGAAGCCGCATCCCGACAGCACTCCCGGCTCTCTCTTGCGATCCTCAGCATCCTCGGCCTCCTGCTCATCGCGGCTTTTGCTGCGCTCGGCACGTGGCAGCTCAAACGCCTCTCCTGGAAGCTCGACCTGATCGCACGGGTCGAGGAGCGCGTCCAGGCGGCACCCGTGCCTGTGCCGCCCCGCAGCGACTGGCCGAACATCAGCGCCGCGCGAGACGAATACCGGCACGTCACTCTCCACGGCCGCTTCCTCCACGAGAAGGAAACGCTGGTCTATGCCGCAACCGAGCGCGGTGCCGGCTATTGGGTTGTGACGCCCCTTGCGGCTGCCGATGGGACGACCGTGCTCGTGAACCGCGGCTTCGTTCCGACGGAAAGGCGTGAGGCATCGACGCGGCGGGAAGGCCAGATCGAGGGCGAGGCGAAGGTCACCGGCCTGATGCGCATGGACGAGCCGAACGGTTCACTCCTTCAGTCGAACAAGGCCGGGGAAAACCGTTGGTATTCGCGCGACGTGGGTGCGATCGCTGCGGCGCGCGGCCTCTCCGAGGTCGCGCCCTACTTTGTCGACGCGGATGCTGTCCCCAATCGCGGCGGGCTTCCCGTCGGAGGCCTGACGCGCGTCGTCTTCGCCAATAATCACCTCGTTTATGCCGTCACATGGTACGGTCTCGCGGCCATGACGGCGGGTATGCTGGTGATTTTGTGGAGGTCGGCGAGGAGATCGGCCCCGGCGCGGCGTAACGGCCGCGCCGGCCAAGACATCAATTCGCGGAGTTGAGGGTCATCGATGTGCCCGCGGCCGCGACGTTGAGACCGAGCTGGCCGGTAACGCTGACCGTCTGGAGGTGGATAGAGCCGGAGGTGCCGCCGACAAGGACGTTGGCCCCCACGCCCGCACCGAGCGTCGCCTCGGCGCTCGCGCCCTTATAGATACCGCTCAAAGAACCATGGTGGTAGCCGGCCGTCGGCGCGAACACGGCCCAGATCAACCGGCTGCGCATCGTGAAACCCACATCGATCCCGAGTTTGCGAATTTCTCCCGTGTAGCGATCCTCGATCATGTCGCCGCCCAGCGACCGGAAAGCGCACTCGACCTCTTTGGACGAACCGAGCACGTAGCCGGCGCCGCCGCCGATGTCGCATTCCAGATAGCCTATCTTCACACCGCCGCGCGCGTCCTGCACCGCCGGCGGCGGCGCCGGCTCCCGATAGGTCAGATCGGCGGCATCGGCGGCATTGGCGCCCGCGGCGGCAAACGCGATCGTGACCGCGAAAAACGCCTTGGCGAGAGTCTTTTTCATGCATCTTCTCCTTTTCGGCTCATGATCGGCAGAAACCCCGGCCGATCGTCCGAAACAAATTCAGTAATGTCAGCCGCACGGAAAGCTATCGTGCCGCTATGCCTGCCACTCAGGCGGGCTCACGTTTTCGTTGCATTGAGACGATTCGGAGGCAGGCTCGACAACAACTTACTTTTGCGCAGAAGTGTTGCCTTTCGGCCAAAGCCTGAAGCGCGACGCCTCGAAACGATTTGCCACGCGCATCAGCCGCCGTTGACGAGATTGAGGATGAGCTGGTGAACATTGCCGCCGTCGCTGAGCTCGGCCCTGTCGAAGTCGCGGCTCTTCTGTCTTTGCATGCGGGAGATTTCGCCGAGCCGCTTCGTCATTTCGGATTTGATCTTGCGGCATTGGGGATCGTCGGCAACGGTGAGGCCCACGGTGGCGGCCTCGATGGCGCTCACCATCTCCTTGATGAAGTCGCCATGGACCAGCTCATGCTTTCTCACGCCGGCGATGAAGGTCTGCCAGCGGCCCTCAATATTAGCCGGCAGCTTTCCGGCAAGCTTCGGCAGCGTATAGGTGATGGTGAGCTTCGGCAGCGCCGACGCGAGCACGCAGGCCCCGTCTCGCTCCTCATATTTCCGCCTCCAGGTGAGTTTGAAGCTCGTATGGGCGATCGCGCGCCCGAGGCCGCCCACCTGCGGTCCTCGTTCGCCGATGGAAGCATAGAGCTCCGGCCCGGACTGCCCGGTGATCGCGTAAGTCTCTGTCTTTTCGACCGCCCGCCATTCCCCGCAGGCGGCCGCCGGCACCAGCAGAAGACAGGCCAACAGAAAACAAGTTCGACGGCCCGCCAAGCCAACCCCCACGAAAACCTTCATTGAATGCGGGCGCAACCTAACGGGGATGGGTCCGGCATTCAATCGTCCCGATCTGCCCCTTCGCGGCAGCTGCCGGTCAGACGCTGCTCAACAGGAGACTGGTCTCGCTGTTGGCCACGCCGTCGATCATTCGCACCTCGCGCAGGATCCGGTCGAATTCGGAGAGATTAGCTGCCCGTATGTTGGCGACCAGATCCCAGTTGCCGTTGGTGGTGTGCAGCGTATAAATCTCCGGCATGCCACGCAGTTTGCGAACAACCTGCGTCGTCGACTTCCCCACAACCTCGATCATCATCACCGCATGAACCGTGTTGAGGTCGTAGTCTTCCCTGACGCGCACCGTGAATCCGAGAAGCGTCCCGGTCTCCAGCAGGCGATCCAGGCGATTTTGCACGGTGCCACGCGCCACGCCCAGCGCGTCGGAAAGTTTGGAAAGAGATGCCCGGCCGTCGGCGCGCAGATGCGCAATGATCCGGCGGTCCAGATCATCCGGAGTGTATTTTGCAACGACGGAATCGCCCACCGCTGTTCTGCTCATATTGCACAATCCGACTGGAAAAATCGCTCAATTCGGTGCCGAAAATAGCACATGTTTGCGCTTTCGACCAGCGCCCGCAATCGCTACCCTGTCCTGGAGTACAGCAAGCCGCCAAGAGGAATCTCCATGTTCTCCCCGCTTCCTTCAGCCAAGGCCATGGTGCCCTTCGTCAGCGTCGACAACATGATGCGCCTCGTGCATCACCTCGGTGTGGAAACGGTTCTGGCGGAACTCACGGATGCCATCGAGGCGGATTTCCGCCGCTGGGAAAGTTTCGACAAGACGCCGCGCGTCGCCAGCCACTCGCGCGACGGCGTGATCGAGCTGATGCCGACCTCCGACGGCAGAATCTACAGTTTCAAATATGTCAACGGTCACCCGAAGAACACCGCCGAGGGGCTGCAGACGGTGACTGCATTCGGGCTGCTCGCCGAGGTTTCGACGGGCTATCCGGCACTGCTGACCGAGATGACGATACTGACGGCACTCAGAACTGCCGCAACCTCGGCAATGGCTGCCCGGCACCTGGCGCCGAAGAATGCACGCACCATGGCTATGATTGGCAACGGCGCGCAGGCCGAGTTCCAGGCCCTGGCGATGAAGGCCGTCTGTGGCATCGACAGCATCCGCCTTTACGATATCGACCCCCGTGCAACGGAAAAGGCCGCCCGCAACCTCGACGGTTCCGGGCTGAAGATCGTGTCCTGCAGGTCCGCGCAGGAAGCGATCGAAGGCGCCGAGATCGTTACCACCTGTACGGCCGACAAGCAGTTCGCCACGATTCTCACCGACAACATGGTCGGCGCCGGCATCCACATCAACGCAATCGGCGGCGATTGCCCCGGCAAGACGGAATTGCATTGCGATATCCTGAAGCGCTCGGACGTCTTCGTCGAATATCCGCCGCAGACCCGGATCGAGGGCGAAATCCAGCAGATGGCACCCGATTTTCCCGTGACCGAATTCTGGAAGGTCGTCACGGGCGAGGCGCAGGGCCGGCGCGACGCCCGCCAGATCACCCTCTTCGACAGTGTCGGCTTCGCAATCGAGGATTTCTCTGCGCTCCGCTACGTCCGCGATCGCCTCCCCGGAACCGACTTCTATCAGAACCTCGACATGATCGCCGACCCGGATGACCCGCGCGACCTGTTCGGTATGCTTCTGCGGGCAAAAGAGAGCGAAGAAGCCGTCTAAGCCCTGTCAAGGTTCGGGCCACCCGCCGCCGCTTGTTTGGTCGCCTCATTCCCGTGCTCGTTGTCTAGCCCGGACACAGGAATGAGGGTAGAGAGGGTGCGGTCCGTCGGCGCGCTTCATTGCGTCACAGGTCGACCATCCCTGGCATATTCCCAAGCGAATGTCGTAGGAACCACACATCCCCGGTCCTCATTCCTGTGCTTGTCACAGGAATCCAGCCAGACCAAGTCCTTGGGCTGAAAGAGCGCATCCCGCGCCGCAGACGCGGCGCTGCTCGCATCCCTGTGACGAGCACAGAGGTGAGGGCGGAGAGGGTGTGAGGCGGCGCGGAAGGTCCCGGGTCACGCCCGTATACAGCGTCCCGTTTCGCTTCTATGAGAGAATGTAGACGTAACCTTTCATTGCGTCACAGGTTGACCATTCCCCGCCCGGGCGGCACCGCTTCACCTGGCCTGCAGACGCAACATCGCCTTTCGAGCATCCTCGACGAGCGCATGGCCGGGATGACGGCGGATGAAGCGCTCGTAGGCCTCCACCGTATTTTCCGCCTGTGCGGCCTCGAACTCCGATCGCACGGCCCGCTCGTAGTCGGGTGGCTTCTGCATATCCGCTCCGCTTGGCTTCATCGCGCCTTGCGCCATGGCCGGAGACATTGCCGTAAATCCCAGCACAAGCAACTGCGCAATTTTGCGAAATGTCACGAACCGATCCTATTTTACGGCATCCCTACGACAATAGTAGCCAATGTCGCTGATAATTGCTAATCAGAACATACAACAATAGCGGGAATTTCGAATGAGCGGCACCGGAAAGTCTCTTAAGTTCGTCAAAGCAACCGGAAACAGCGTCGTTGATTCGTTGCTGACAGGAGACGCATGGGTCGGCACGATAACCTACGCATTCCCGACATGGCGCGGAGGCTACGGCTACGGGTTCGAAAAATACTACGGATTTACTTCGATATCGGCGGCACAGGCGAAAACAGCGCTTTTCGCCATGGAGCAATCCTACGGTTCGGCGGCCAATGACGGCTTTTCGGTCGAGGATTCACCAATGCCAGCTTCAAGGCGGGAAGCGCCAGCACGCGACGATCCTGTTCGCGCAATCGTGGCTGCCGGACACCGCCTATGCTTACCTGCCGGCGCTCGATGCCTCCGGCGGCGACATCTGGTTCGGCACGGCCTATGCCGGCACGGCGGACGACTACCGCAAGCCGGTCGCGGGCAATTACGCATGGCACACGCTCCTGCACGAGCTCGGCCACGCACTGGGCCTGAAGCACGGCCATGAAGGGGACGTCTACGGCGCCTCGCCCGCACGATACGACTCGATCGAATATTCGATCATTACCTATCGCGGCTATATCGGCGCCGACGAGGGCTAATATTACGAGCAGTTCGGCGCGCCGCAGACCTCATGATGGCCGACAGCGCCGCGCTTCAGGAAATGTACGGCGCCGATTTCACGACCAATGCCGGCAATACGGTGTATAAGTGGACGCCGGGCAGCGGCACCACTTTCGTGAACGGCGGATCCGGGATCTCGCCCGGCGCGAACCGCATCTTCGCAACCATCTGGGACGGCGGCGGCAACGACACCTACGATTTGAGCGCCTATACCAATGCCCTCAAGATCGATCTCAGGCCGGGCAGCGCTTCGACCTTCGGCATCGACCAGCTGGCCTGGCTCGGCGGTGGTCCGAATGGCGGCTTTGCCGCCGGAACATTTTCAATGCGCTGCTTTACCATGGCGATGCGCGCTCGCTGATCGAAAACGTCAAGGGAGGCTCGTCCGGCGACTCGATCATGGGCAACCAGGCAGCCAATGTGCTGTGGGGTTACGGGGGCAATGACAGGCTTAGCGGCGACACGGGCAACGACACGCTCTATGGCGGCTCCGGTTCCGACAGAATCTACGGCGGAAAAGGCAACGACAAGCTCTACGGCGAATCCGGCAACGACCTGCTCTATGCCGCCGCGGGCGCGGACCGTCTGAACGGGGGCAGCGGGAGCGACAGCTTCACGTTCAAGGCGCTCTCCGATTCGACGGTCGCAAAGTCCGGGCGCGACACCATTTTCGATTTCACGGCAAAGTCCGACAGGATCGATCTCTCTGCGATCGATGCCAATACCTCCTCCGCCGGCGACCAGGCGTTTGTCTTCGTCGGAAGCGCCGCCTTCGGCGGCAAGAAGGGTGAGCTACGCTATGTCCGCGATGTCTCCGACAACTTATATCTACGGCGATGTGAACGGCGACAGGAAGGCGGATTTCGCGATTCACCTGGATGATGCCGTCACCCTCCAGAAGGGCTATTTCGTCCTCTAGACCGCCTGAACCGGCTGGACACACGCAGGACGCACCCACTCCTTGCAGCATCGCATCTTGCATTCGAAAGCAAGTGGCTGCGCAGCTGCAGGGGGCGCGGCACCGCAGGACGTTCAACGCGACGCCTGCGGCCGGCGTCGACGGGCATCGGAGTATCCCATCGGCCTGATTTGCAGTGACAAACCCGCTTCCCTATTTGCCGCAGCCCCGCTAGCATGAGAAAGAGAAGCAATTTCAAGTTGCGCCGTTCGAAGTGAAGGGGTGGCTTGAGCCGAGATAGATGGTGTGATCCACGCGACGCGTGCGGGGTCCGCTTGAGGGGAGCATTGCATGCGTATTTCGAGAATTCTGGCTGCCGGTCTGACTTGCGGACTGCTCGCCGTCAGCGTCATGGCGCAAAATGCGAATGCGCAACAGCCGCCTCCCTCGGTTACCGTCGCGCCGGCCGCGGTCATGGACCTGCGCGAAAGCGTCGACCTGACCGGCAAGGTCGTCGCTGTTCAGAAGGTGGACATCCGCGCCCGCGTGTCCGGATTTCTCGAGAAGGTCAATTTCGAGGATGGGCAGAAGGTCTCGGCGGGAACGGTCCTTTACCAGGTGGAAGACGGTGCCTATCGCGCCGCGCTGCAGGAGATCGACGGTTCGATCGCGGCAGCGGAGGCTCAACGGGACCTCGCCGTTCTCGAACGTGACCGTGCCCAGCGGTTGATCTCCACCAATACGGTCGCGCAGGCGACGCTCGACACTGCGAATGCGCAACTGAAAAAGGCCGAAGCCGATATACTGCGCCTCAAGGGCAGTAAGCAGAATGCCGAACTCAATCTTTCCTACACGAAGATCCTCGCGCCGTTCGACGGCGTTGTCGGCCTGACCAGCGTCGATGTCGGCGCCCTCGTCACGCCGGACAGCGGAGCGCTTGTGACGCTGACGCGTCTCGACCCGATCTATGTCGAGTTTCCCGTCGCGACATCCCTTTATTTCTCCTACCGCGAGCGCGTCGAAAAGGGTGAGATGTCCGGCGGCGCCAATGTCAGCATCACGCTTCCGAACGGTACCGATTATCCGGAGAAAGGCACAATAGACTTCGTCGCGAGCACGGTCTCGCAAGGGACCGACACCGTTACGGTTCGCGCCGAGTTTCCCAATCCCGGTGGGACGCTTCTCGACGGGACGCTCGTCAGGGTCGTTCTCGAGCAGTCCGATCGGCAGGACGTGCTGGCCGTACCGCAACAGGCGGTCCAGCGCGACCAGCAGGGCGCCTTTGTCATGGTGGTCGACGCCAACTCCAAGGTCGAGCTTCGCCGCGTCGACGTCAGCCGCTCCAGCCGCGGCCAGGCCGTCGTCGCCAAGGGACTGAAGGAGGGAGAAAACGTCATAACCGAGGGTGTGGGCAAGGTCCGGCCGGGCATCGTGGTGGACGCCGTCGCCGCAACCACGACGGGTGGCTGAGCCATGATCTCCGGGATCTTCATCGATCGTCCGCGCTTTGCCGCGGTCATTTCCATCGTGCTCACGCTCGCGGGGCTGATCGCCCTGACGAGGCTGCCGATTGCACAGTTCCCCGATATCGTCCCGCCGCAGGTCAGCGTGACCGCGAGCTATCCCGGCGCAGGCGCCGACGTGGTCGAGGCCACCGTCGCTCAGCCGTTGGAAAGCAAGGTCGTGGGCGTCGACAACATGCTCTACATGAAATCGACGAGCGGCGCCGACGGGACCTATTCGCTGACGGTGACCTTTGCGGTCGGCACCGATCCGGACATCGCCACCGTCAACGTGCAGAACCGCGTCGCGCTTGCCGAGCCGGTGCTGCCGGCCGAAGTCAAGCAGAGCGGCGTCAGCGTCAAGAAGCAGTCATCCTCGCTCATGCAGGTGATCGCCATCCACGGCGAGAATGACGAGTTCGACAATCTGTTCCTCTCGAACTACGCCACAATCAACGTGCTCGACACGATCAAGCGCGTGCCGGGGGTCGGCGACGCGACGCTCTTCGGTGCCCAGGACTATTCGATGCGGATCGTCCTCGACATCGATCGGCTGACCAATCTGGGGCTGACGCCGACGGATGTAGTCAACGCCCTCAAGACCCAGAACGTCCAGGCGGCGATCGGCCGCATCGGCGCGCAGCCGATGACCGACGATCCGCTGTTCCAGCTGAACATACAGACGCAGGGCCGGCTCACCGACCCCGCCCAGTTCGAGGACGTCGTGCTTCGGGCAGAGGCGGACGGGTCTTTCGTGCGCATCCGCGACGTCGCGCGCGTCGAACTGGGTTCGGTGACCTCCGACTCCACCGCCCGCATCAACGGCAAGCCTGTGGCGATGATCGGCACCTATCAGGCGCCGGGCGCCAATGCGCTCGCCGCCACGGAGGGCGTGCAGCAGGCGATGGAGCGCCTGGCCCAGGCTTTTCCGGAGGGGCTCACCTATACGGTCTCCTACGACACGTCCGATTTCGTCGAAGCGAGCGTGGAGAATGTCGAGCACACCCTGTTCGAAGCCTTCGTACTCGTCATCGTCGTCGTCTTCCTCTTTCTCGGCAATTGGCGCGCAACACTGATTCCGCTCATCGCCGTCCCGGTGGCGCTCGTCGGCACCTTCGCCGTGATCCTGGCGATGGGCTTTTCGCTGAACACGGTTTCGCTTCTGGCGCTGGTGCTCGCCATCGGCATCGTCGTCGACGATGCGATCGTGGTGGTGGAAAACGTCGAGCGCGTCATGGAGGAAAACCCCGGCATGAGCGCGGCGCAGGCCGCGCGCCTCGCCATGGGGGAAATCACCGGGGCGATCGTCGCCATCACGCTCGTGCTGCTTTCGGTATTCGTACCGGTGGCATTCATTCCTGGCCTGAGCGGGCAGCTCTTCCAGCAGTTCGCCGTCGCCGTCTCGGTGTCGATGGTCATTTCCGCGATCAACGCACTGACCCTCAGCCCGGCCCTCTGCGCGATCCTCCTGAAGCCCCATCATGGGCCGAAGCGCGGCGTCCTCGGATGGATTTCGCAGGGTATCGACCGTACCCGCAACGGCTATGCGCATGTCGCAGGCGGCATTGCGCGCAGGGCCGTCATCGGCTTGGTCCTCCTTGCCGTTGCGATCGGCGCCAGCGGCTGGCTGTTCCGGGTTGTGCCGACCGGGTTCCTCCCCAGCGAGGATCAGGGCGCCTTCTTTACCGAAATCCGCCTTCCGGAAGGTGCCTCCTTCAACAGGACCGACGCCGTGGTGCGCGAGGTCGAAACAATGCTCGGTGAAATCGAGGGCGTGGCGAACGTCACGACCGTCACCGGCTACAGTTTCCTCGACGGAATCGCCAAATCCAGCAGCGCGTTTGCGATCGTGACCATGAAGCCCTTCGCCGAACGCCAGAGCGAAAGCGCATCTGTCAATGCCGCGATCGGCACGGTGATGGCCAAGGGTGCGGCAATCCGCAATGCCCAGGTTTTCGCCTTCAACCTGCCGCCCATTATCGGTCTCGGCACCGGCTCCGGCTTCGAGTATCAGCTGCTTGACCTCCAGGGCCGATCGCCGGCCGAGCTTGCCGCGACGGCAGGCGGATTGATGGTTGCCGCCAACCAGAATCCGCAGCTCGGACCTACATTCAGCACCTATTCCGCGAGCTCGCCGCAGCTCTATCTGGATCTCGACCGCGATCGCCTGCAGGCGCTCGGTGTCTCTGTGAGCGATCTTTTCGCGACGCTGCAGGGCACGCTCGGATCCTATTACGTCAACGACTTCAATCTTTTCGGCCGGAGCTGGAAAGTCACCATGCAGGCGGCCGAAGCGGATCGCGATGCGGTCGACGACATCTCCCGGCTGCATGTACGCAATGCCGCGGGCGATATGGTCCCGGTGGCCTCGGTCGCGCGCGTGGACTACATCGTCGGGCCGCAATCGATCGTGCGGTACAACAATTACCGCTCCATCACGCTCAACGGCCAGCCGGCGCCGGGCGTCTCCTCAGGGGAGGCGCTGGCCGCAATGGAACAGGTCTCCGCCGCCACCCTGCCGCCGGGCTACAGCTTCGAGTGGACGGGGACGGCACTGCAGGAACTCGAAGCCGCGGGCCAGACGACGGTGATCCTCGCGCTGGCCCTGTTCTTCGCCTATCTCTTCCTCGTGGCTCTTTACGAAAGCTGGACGATCCCCATACCGGTTCTGCTTTCGGTCTCCGTCGGCGTAGCAGGCGCTCTCGTCGCCGTGCTGCTGGCAGGGCTCTCCTTCGACATCTATGCCCAGATCGGCCTGGTCGTGCTGATCGCGCTCGCGTCCAAGAACGCGATCCTGATCGTCGAATTCGCCAAGTTCCAGCGGGAGAAGGGGGTGCCGATCGTCGATGCCGCTGTGGAGGGCGCGCGTACCCGTTTCCGTGCGGTGATGATGACCAGCTTCGCCTTCATCATGGGGCTGATCCCGCTCGTCACGGCCGAGGGCGCCGGCATGCTCAGCCGCCGTGCCGTCGGTACGGGGGTTGCCGGGGGCATGCTCGCCGCATCGCTCCTCGGAATTTTCATCATTCCGGCGCTCTATGTCGTATTCCAGTGGCTGCGCGAGAGGGGCCACAAGCTCGCCGGCCTGTCGTCACACACGGCAGGCGATGCGGCAGAAGATGCCAGGCACCAAAAGGGAGCCGAACCGGCTCGGCCCGCCGGACACGACCGGGGCGCTGCCGGCTGAGCCTACATCTCCACCAGAAAATAGGGAGTGGGCCCATAGGGCGTGTCGTTCGAGAGGCGGAAGGCGACGCGCCCGCTGCCGCTGTCGACGGGCGGATAGACGGTGCCGTCCAGGCCTACCGGTGACACGCTCCATCTGGCAGCGGTTCGTGCCAGTTCGAGATCGACATAGCCCTTCCGGATTCTCACCGGCAGCGCGCCGAAATCCTCGATCACCTTCTCTTCGCTGTCGCGAAAGACCATGCCGGTGTTCTGCGCATCGGTTGCAAAGATCAAAAGAAGGCGCCGGCTTTCGGAAAGCGTGCCTTCAGCGTCGATAGCCGAAAGCGCCACGAGACCGTTGCCGTCCGCCTGTCCGATGCGCATGAGACCGAGATCGATCGGTTCACGCAGAGAGGAGAAGGCTGCAGCTTCCGTAGCGGGCGTCGAAACACGGAGCTGCCCTGCCCGGCGGTCGAGCAGGACCTGGCCTGTATCGCTTTCGTAGACTCCGCTTGTGGTGTCGGTGCGATTTTCGGTCGCGAGCATATGTTCGTCGCGGAGTGCGGCAAGGATTGTTCCGGCCTCCCGGTCGCGTGGTTGCGTGACACCGCTTTCTCCACCGGACGGGTCTGCCCGCAGCAGGCCGATGCGCCCGACCAGCGCCAGATCAGTCAATCGCTCCGGCTCGCGGGCCTGCATGTCCTCGCCGAGATCCTCCTCGCCGCGAACTGAGAAGGGGATCGTGATGGCGGAGGTCGTCACGTCGCCGCGACGAAAGACGAGTGCGCTGAGCGTCTCGCCGGCACGCGCCACGGGATCGAGCGCAATCGCATAGGGAAGCATCGCCTTCTTGTGCGGAAACGGTTCGCCATAGGCGAGCGCGATCGGCCCGTGGCCGTGACGGCAAAGCACGTCCCAGCCCTGGAGTGCAGCGTAGGCCGGCATTGTCAGGCCCGCCTCGTAGCGATAGCGGTTCCAGAAGAGATGGTCGTATTCGCTGACGATGAAAGGTTTTCCAAGCCACCGCGCCGCGGCGATCATGCGCATGTAGTTGGCGCCGTCTGCAAGCGAACTTGCCTGCGTCAAAGCGCTTCCCGCAGAATAACCCCCCACCCAATCGTGATAGGTGTTCATGGTCACGGCGTCGAGATCGAGCCGGCTGAGCGCCGTCTGCACCGTCGGCCAATTGTTGTAGGTGCTGATCAGGCCGCGATAGCCCAAATCGCGCAGGACCTGGCTCATGCGTGCGGCGGAGGCGCGCTCGGTCTCGACGAAGAAGGCCTGAAGATCGCGCATCCGCGGACCGTCTGCGTAGCGATTGGCGGGAAGCCTCACCGATGCCGTTTCGACCCGCTCGTCGGCACCGAGATCTCCCCAGGCGCTCGCGAGCGCTTCCGTCGTGCCGTAGCGTGCCGAAAGCCAGCGGTTGAATGGTTCCGCCAGCGCCTCGTCATAGGCGGGCTTTTCGGGCCGCTCACGCACGACGCTGTCGAACTCCATGCCGTTTTCATTGGCAAGGATCACCAGCGCGAGCGCGTCGTCGCGGATGGTCGCCGTCCCCGTATAGGGATTGACGCTCGCGAGAAACGTCTCCTGCAGCTTGCTCCAGTGTGCAACGGCCTCTTCGTCGAGATGCAGCCGGAGCTTGAGATCGCCGTTTGCATCCCATCGGTCGTCGTGGCCGCCGTAGGCGCCGCGCGGAGACGAAAGTCCATCGATGATCCAGTAGATGCCGTTGCGCTTCAGCGCCGCCAGCAGGTAGTGGACACGATCCAGCGTCTCCGGATCGAAATCGAAATCCTTCTGCCTGCCGAACATAAGGCTGGCATCGACGAAATGGAGCCGGGCGATGTTGTATCCGTGCATCGCAAGCTGGCGGGCGTAGCGCTCGGCGCCGTCATGGTTCGGAAAGCCGCCGGATGCCGGACTCCAGGCGAGCGACGCGCATAGCATTCTGACCGGTTGTTCCGGCGCCCTGGCAAAGGCCAGCCGGCCATCCGGACCTGCAACGAGGCGGCTGTTCGCGTCGATCGAAGCGTTCGGCAGCAAGGACGAGAAATCGAGCGGACTGCCGGCGCGGACTTCGAGCGAGACCTCGCGAACCGGCACCCATTCAGAGGCACTTGCGGCCGGGGACAGCCACGTGCAAAGCAGCGCCGCCGCGAGCGATGGCCTCCTCATGCCGTCTTTCCGAGAACCGGTTCACGGGGAGAGGACTCCCCGAGAGGGGTCTTTGCGAGGATCGTGCTTTCGATCGGTTCGGCAGGCAGCCGCCGGCTTCGCAGGAATCCGACAGGAAGGGCGGCCGCATGGAAGAACCAGGCGACGACCGTATAGAGGCCCATGCTGAGGCCGCCCTTTCGGAAGCTGACGGCGAGAACGGCGGCCGCGAAACTCGCGCAGACGGCGGCGAGGGCCGTGAGCGTATCGGGCAGCAGCAGGATCAGGCCGAGGCAGGCGAGCCACCAGAGATAGACGAGAGCCCAGAGTTTCAGCTCCGGCAGTTCCCGCAACAGCTGAAAGAAATAGGGCTTGCCGAGAGAAGCGCGCAGAAGCTCGCCTATCCCGCAAAGATATTTGGTCTTCCAGCGTCGAACGAGCAGCCGGTAGGAATTGACCGTGTGGCCGAAGTGCTGCACGAAACGGCGGTCGAGCCGGTAAAGCCCCCAGCCGGCACTTCTGAGGCGAATGCCGAGATCGAACTCCTCGTAGCCGTGCAGGTTGCGGTCCGAGAGGTAGCCGACGTCCTCGACGGCACTGCGCCTGTAGAGCCCGCCGCCGTTCATGCGATCGATCGGACCCGTCCGGTTCTCCGGCGCATTGCGGCTGACGCGACGCGCGAATTCGAGGTTCGAGATGTGCATTTCCTCCACATGTCCGGTAACGCCCGCCATGGCCGGATTGTCGGCCAGGAAGCGGACGGCGTCTTTGAGGAAGGCAGCATCGAGCAGCATGTCGCCGTCGATGAGACAGACGTAATCATGGCGGGAATGCTGGAAGCCGAGCTGCGGGCCGATGCCGCAGCTCGGTCGCGCGGGCGGGGCGATCTGGGCGATGATGACGGGATACTGCGAGGCGATCTCGACCGTGCGGTCGCAGGAGCCGCTGTCGGCGATGATGACCTCGCCGCCCATGTCCTGAAGCGCTGCGAGCGCGCTCTCGACGGTTGCGGCAATCCGCTTCTCTTCATTCAATGTCTTGATGATGATGGATATGGTCAAGAGAGCCCCCGAAATCGCGCGGCGAAGATCTATCCGCGGTGGTTTGCGCTTTGGTTCATGCCCGCGATTTTCGGCTGGAACCGGTACCAAAGGTGGACAAGCAGCCAGCCGGCGCCGACGCCGCAGCCGGCCCCCGCCATTTTGACCGAAAGGTCGATCAACCGTGCATGGCGGTCGGCGGCAAGCATCTGCGTGAGTTCCAGCCCGATTGCAGCCGCGAGCATAGCCGCCAGAACGGCGAACACGTGCCGGGGATAGGCGATCGCGAACATGAGACCCGTCAGCCCGAATGCTCCGAACCGTTCAACCTGCACCGAGCTGCCCATGTGCGGGCGCAGGTCGAGCGGAGAGAGGGTCGAATAGGCAATGACGCCAAGAAGCAGCCACGCAAGTACCGATGCGATGCGCCTGACATTCATTTCGTCACCGCCCGGTAGACGTCGAGCGTCTTCAGTGCCACGCTCGACCAGCTATAGACGGTTTCGACGCGCTCGGTCTGCGCGAGCACCTCTTGTTCGTCGGGGGGATTGGCGATCTTTTCGGCGATGGCAGACGAAAGCGCGTCGACGTTCCCCAGCGGAAAATAATCGTCGGCGGGCAAACCGAGCTGCCGGTTGGCAACGATGTCGCTTGCCAGAACCGGGAGACCATGGGCCATCGCCTCCAGAAGCGCGATCGGCATGCCTTCATGGCTCGACGGCAGCACGAAGAGCGCCGCATTGGCGAAGAGTTCCGCCAGGCGATCGCCAGTCTGGAACCCCGTCAGGACGACGCCCGGCACGCGGCTGGCCAGCGCCCGTACTTCCTCTTCGTAGGCGCCCGCGAATTCCGCACCGCCCGCAAGCACGAGATCGAATCCGCTATTTTCAAGTTTTGCATATGCCTGGATGAGATCGATCTGCCGCTTCTCCGGAACAAGCCGCGCCGCAAGCAGGATATAGCGCCGTCGCAACAGACGGAATTCGCCGAGAATGCCGGTTTCGCCGCCGGGGCGCGAAACGGTGACACCATTCGGCACCAAAGACACCGGTACGCGATAGCGTTCGCCCATCGTGTCGGCGATATCCCTGGAGATTGCGATGCGGCCTTGCGCGAGCCGCATGCCCATGCGTTCACCCGCTCGCAACATCCTCCTGGCGAAAGCCCCCCATTTCTGTCGGTCGTAGTCGTAGCCGTGGTGGGTCACGACGACGTTCAGGCGCATCAGCCGGGCGAGCGGTACCAGGAGCGCCGGGCCGACGGCGTGGATGTGCAGGATATCCGGGCGCCGCAGCGCCGCATAGCATACACCGAAGAAGGTATGGACGATGGCCTCGAGCGCCATCATACGTGGAGACCAGAGGGGAGTGACGCGAATTCCGTTCCAGGATTGCGGCGCGGGAACCGGAAGATAGCGCCGGCGTCCGACGACCTCGACATCCCAACCATGCGCGACCAGCCTGCCTGCGAGCATCTCCACGTGCTTTTCGACGCCGCCCTGAACGTTCGGAATGCCACGAAGCCCGAGCATCATCACGCGGCGGCGCTCTGTCGGCAGTGCACGATAAGCGCTTGCAGGCATGCTCGCGGTTGCCCCGCCCGGCATTGCCGACGCATCCGGCCCTGCCGAAGGTCGATCTCGGGAAATCCCCGATCTTCTGCTCATGGTTGTTGCGCCCCAGCGATAACCCAATTCGCATCTTTTACGAGCAAAAGACTTACCATCCCGGTAAGACGGTCATTAGATTCGTAGAGGTCTGACCGAAAAACAGACGGTGATGGGCGAGCGTTGCGAATGTGCTCGTCACAGGAATGAGGAACGGAAGAGAAGCCTCAGGCGACGCCGATCGTCCCATATAGATCGAGCGTCCTCTCGCGGTAGGCGGCGGCGGAGAATTCGCTCGCGACCCAGGACCGGGCGGCCGCCCCCATGCGGGCGCGTTCCGCCGGCGAAAGTGCCGCCATTTCGCGCAGGGCCCTGGCGAGGTCCCCGGCGTCTCCCGGAGCCGCAAGCAGACCGGTCTCGCCTTCCTTGACCATTTCCGGAATCCCGCCGATCGCCGCGCCGATCACCGGTCGCCGGAGCGCGTAGGTTTCGAGCACGCTGATCGGCGCGTTTTCGTACCATTCCGACGGCAGCACGAGCGCGCGGGACTCGCCGATCAGCCTGTGCAGCTTCTCGCCCGAGAGATAGCCGGCGAAAGTCACGTCCGCCTTGAGCTCGGCCGCGAGGCGGCGAAGTGTTTGCTCCTCCGGACCGGTGCCGGCGATGACCAGCCGCTGGTTGGACAAAGCCGCCGCTTTGATCAGGGTCGTGAGGCCCTTTTCCGGCGCCAACCGGCCGGCAAAGGCGAAATAATCGCCCTCCGGCCAATCACCGGAAAGGGCCGTGACATCGACGAAATTGGCGATATGAACCATCTTCTCGCGCGGCCAGCCCCATTCGGCGAGCTTTTCCAGATAGAAGCGGCTTGGCACGACCAGCCGGTCCACCTTGTCGCGGTAGAGCCCGAGTAAGCGGTGCAGCACCGTTTCCGCGAGCACCACCGCGCTCAGAGGGGCCGAACCCTTCACGCAGCGATGACGCAGGACATTGTAGACCCTGCCGCCGCGACAGTCCTCGCATACCCTGCCGTCCCGAAGCATCTTGTAGGAGGGGCAGGCGAGCTTCAGGTCGTGGACCGTCATCACCACCGGAATACCGGCGGCTTTCAGGGTCGAGAAGATCGCCGGCGACAGGTGATGATAGACATTGTGCGCGTGGGCGACCGAAGGGCGGGCGCGTTCTATGAGCCGGCCGAGATTGCGCTGCGCCTCGAGCGAATAGATGACGCTCGCCGCCTGGACGGCCTTCCGCAGGAGACCGGTTCGGCGGCCGTATTCTATCTCCGAGACGAAATAATCCGACCAGGGCGAGGATTCGTTGAGATCATGCTGCATGGCGAAGGGAACGATGTCCCAGCCGATCTCGCCGAACATGCTCATATGGTCGAAGAAGACCGCCTCCGCTCCGCCGCGGCGGTAGAAATAGTTGTTGATCGCAAGAAGGCGCTTCCCGGTCACCAGAGCCTCCTTACCAGCCGATCCGGTCAACGGCGCTGTCGACGGGCAGGATGCAGCATCCCTTTTCGGCGGCGTAGCGGACCAGATGATCGAAGGTATCGGGTGTGCAGCCGTAGTTCGTGGGCTGCGCGGCAATGTCGTGAGTGAAGAAGATCAGCCAGCCGGGACGCTCGGCGACATCGTCTATCCAACGCGTCAGCGCGCGCGCCCCATCCTCCGGCTGGCGTATCTCGACGCCCTTTAGCATCATCGGGTCGACGGCACCGCGGTTGATGTCCTCGCCCCCTGCCCGGCACGTTCGGTAGCGGCGGCGGAGCTCGGCCCGTGCCAACGGCCAGGCAGCGTTGTAGGGGAAAGCAAAATTCGATGCAGCCGGAGAAACGCCGACCTGCTTCAGGTACTCGGCATTACGGTCGAGATCGGTGCCAAGGCCGGCAATGTCACGCAATCTTCGGTGAGCGAAGGTGTGGCAGCCGATTTCGTGTCCGCGGGCGAGCAACTCGCTGCACCCTTCGGGCGTGATCAGCCTTCGATCCGGCTCCACCTGCCCGGCTAGCCCGCCCGCAATATAGAAGGTGCCGCGGACTCCATACTTCTCGAGGATGGCTGCGCCCGCGCCAAGTGCGCTGTCGGGGACATCGTCGAAGGTGAAGGAGACGAGCGGAACCTCCGTCTCCAACCGGCGCCGGGCTCCCGCCAGCTTCCAGATCGCCCGGTTCGCCAGCCTGTCGACGAGCGGACCGAGCCCGCTCAGCTTCTCACGCATGCGCTACCCTCCCCTGACGAACGCGTGCAGGAGCAGCCGCCAGTTCCGCGCTCGACTGCAATGACAGTCCATAGAGCGCGACCATGAATGTGAACCACAGAAGGCTCCCGCCCTCGAAGAAGAGACTTTCGAGGCCGGCGTTGAAGATCGTGTAGAGCCATATGCGGACGAACAGCCGAGTCAGATGCGAATGCTCGCGCTCCGGAGCGATGCGGGCGATCTTTCGAAGCGGCAGGAAAAGGATCCAGATCAGGGTCAGGGCGAGGCCCGGGAAGCCTGTCATCAAGGCAATGTCGAGATAGGAATTGTGACCGTTGGCGGCAGCGACGGCCCAGGTCTCGACCGAGCCGCCGCTATAGACCAGTTCTTCCGTCTGCCAGAAGGCCTTGAAGCCATAGCCCGTGAGAGGCTGTTCGGCGAGCGCACCGAAGGCGAAACGCCAGATATCGGCGCGATTGGTAAAGGTCGCATCGATGCCGAGCCCGCTGATGAATTCGCCGAGCGGGGAGAAGACGGCGGAGCCCACCGCGAAGAGATTAAAAAGACCGACGCCGCCGACGGCAATCGGGAGGCGGAGAAAGCGCACCTTCTCGAATATGAGCGCGAGCAGCAGAATGGCCGGCAGCATTGCGGTCGACGTCTTACCCCCGGTATTGACGAGGAAGACGAAGGACAGCGCGAGGATGACGATCCCGGCAAACCTCGACCAGACGTTCATGACGTAAAGGCCGATGAAGGCTGCGATCACCATGGCAGCCGCGGCGCTGTTCTTGTGGGGAAAGTGGCCGCGCCACAGGCCGGCATTCATCGGCTCGCGCAGTTCTGACGCCTGATGGATCGCGAGCAACGGCTTGAAGACGATGCCGTAGTAGGCGACCGCGAGCATGATGAGGATGCCGATGCCGAGCATCTTGGCGAAATGGCGTTCCGAAGCGGGCAACAACAGGTAGACGCTGGCATTGACGGTAACCATCAACGCGAGGATCGCACCCTTGATGCCGAGCATCGGATGCGCCGACAACAGCGAAACAAGGATGAACCAGGAAAGGAGAATCGCCAGCAGCGCGCGCGGCTGCAGGATCGTTTGCCGCAAAGGGTGGACCAGGCCGTAGCCCAGCATTCCGGTGAAAAGCAGGAGCGAGATGATCTGGTTCAGCCGGTTGGAATTGCCGGCGGAAGGGTCCAGCACCGCCTCGCCCGTCAGATCCACGAATGGATTGATGGAGATCCAGAAGAACAGGAAGATCGCCATGAACAGCACGGTACCGACACGCGCCTTTACCGCATTCGTCGGCTCGACCTCTCCGTAGCCCGCGCGATCCATCTCCCGGGCTCCTCAGGCAGCCACGTGGGTTTTGCCGCGAAGGAATTTCCAGAGGCCGAGGGCAAGTGCCGCGGCGATGCCGATTGCGAGACCCAGAACGGCGCCGCCGATCAGCAGGATCAAGGTACGCGGGGGCCAGCTTCGCGCATTGGGCGGCAGGGCCCGCGAGATGACGCGAATATTCGTGGTGTCGATCTGCTGGCGTTCGGTGATCTGCTGCGCGCGTGCCAGATGGGTTTCGTAGATCGCCGCCTTGCTGCGCGCGTCGCGTTCGAGGTCACGAAGCTGCACCTGGGCCTGGTTGTCGGTGAAGACGTTCGACTTTTCGTCATCCGCCTTGCCGCGGAGCGCATCGAGCGCCTTTTGCTCCCGGTCGAAGTCGGCCTTCGCGCGCTCCAGAATGCGGCGGGCTTCATCCTTCATCGCCGCTTCCAGCGCCGTGCGCTCCGAGCGCGCGGCAACGAGCCGCGGATGCCGCTCGCCATAAGTGAGCTGCATGGAGCCGATCTGCTGCTGCAAGGCATTATACTGCTGGCGCAGATTGGTCATGTTTGCCGACTCGAACACCGAGGCGCTGGCGGTCTGGCCCTCGGCAACGGCCGCACTCATCTGCCTGTAACGCGTTTCCGCCTGGATGAAACGCTGCTGACCGTCGAGAACCTGGGTGTTGAGCTCACTCGAAAGCTGATTGCTGACGAGCTCACCATTGGTGGATTGCAGGCCGTTCTCACGCCGGAAATCCTCGACCCTCTTCTCCGCTTCGGTGACGTTGCGCCGCAGCTCATCGAGTCGTTCGTTCAGGTTCTGCGCCACCCGGCCGGCGCTCTCGGCGGCCGACTGAAAGAGTTCCGCCTCGAATGCCTCGACGATCGCGTCCGAAAGGGCGATTGCCTTGGCCGGTTCTTCGCTCCACACCTTCAGGATCACGACGAAGGAACGTTCCTCCCGGCGCGCCTCGACCCTCTCGGACAGAGCGCGCATGGCCGCCAGTTCCTTGTCCGCCTTGGCGTCCCGCGGGGCAATGAGCGTCTTCATCCAGTCGAGGAATGTCGGCCTGACGAATTCGGGATCGTCCGCAAGCCGCAGCTCGTCGATGACGCGTTGGAGGACGTTGCGCGAGGTCAGTATCCGGAGCTTGCTTTCGACCTCCAACAATTGCGCGTCGCGCTGAGGATTGGTCGTAAAGACGTCGTCGCTGACGACGTTGAGATTGGAAGGGTCCACCACGAGATCGGTATAGACCGTGTATCGCGGCGTCGCCGCCACGGCATAGGCAAAGGCGGCGGCAACCGAGAGGACGAGCGCGAGCACGATCCAGCGGGCGCCGTTGCGCAGCCACGCAATGAGATCATTGACCCCGATGCTGCCCAGGAGGTGGAGTTGCGGGAAGAAATCCGCGACGGAGGACGGCTGCTCCTCAAGAGCGCGCGCCTGGTGGGCGGGACCGGGAATATCAACCACGCGGGCGGAGGCGCCATCCTCTGCCTCCGCGGGGGCCTCTTCGCGAGCGGCGGCCTCTTCCGTTACCGCGGGCACGAGGTCGAGCAACGACCCTCCGCCCGCGCGAAGGCGCTGATGTGGCCTTTCAAGGCGTAATCCCAATCCCTCGGGCTCGCTGCGCCGATACATCCGCTTTCCCCATCCCCCCGGAGCCACCAAGGTGCTTATTGCCGTATAAGCAATTCCCATGCAGATTTAGGGCCGGCAGGGTGAATATTCGGTTAAGCGGAACTGTTCGGGCGGTAACCTTTTGGGCAGGCCGATGCTCCTCTACGGGCACTGGTTCGTTTCCGCTGGGGAACTTCGACCTGCTTCCACAGTTTCTGTAGATGCCCGACCTGACCAGCTATGCCGCGTTTCTGGCCGCCGTGCTTGCCTATCAATTGTCCGGAGTCGGCCCGGACATGATGCTTGTCATCAGCCGCGGCATCGGCCAGGGCCGACAGGCTGCGCTTGCAACCGCTATCGGATGCGTCGCGGCGGGCCTCGCCAGATACCCTTGCTTGCCATGGGCCTTGCCACGGTCGTGGCGTCCTCGCCGCTCCTCTACAAGGCCATGCAATTTATCGGAGCGGCCTATCTGATTTATGTCGGGGTGCGTTTCTTGGCGGCCAGCAGTAAGATCTTCCTGCCCGGAGCGCCGGGCCGCGCCACGTCTTCATCGCTTCTCGCCCCCTTCAGGCAGGGTGTGATCTGCAATCTGACGAATCCGACGTCGCTTTCCTTTATGCTCGCGATCCTTCCGCAGTTCGTGGAACCGTCCGCCGGATCGCCGGCCCTGCAATTCTTCATCCTCGGAGTGACGATGAAAGCCACCGGGCTGCTGGTCCTTGGTGCGGTGGCCCTCACCTCAGGCACATTCAGCAATTGGTTGTCGCACAGCAGTGCCTTTGTGGCGTGGCAGCAGCGCATTGCGGGCAGCATCATGATCGCGCTTGGCATACGGTTGCTGCTTTCTCCAGTCGCGCCCGCCCTTCACCGATGATCAGGACCGGCTGGAGCACTTCCGGGTAAAGCGTAATTCCTCAAGAGCACTCTTAAAAGTCGATCAGTTTCTGAACAGCTTCCTCTACCCGTACATTGTCACGAGGTCCGAGCGGCAAAATCGGCCGCGGGGGCAATGCATGAAACAGCCCGAGGATGCTCCCGACAGCGTACATCACGCGGAAACTGCCGAACTCCTTGAACAGTGCCCATAAGGGTTGAAATGCGGTGTCGATCCGATGCGCTTCCGCGCGATCGCCCCCTTTCGCCGCCCGAGTGAGTTTCGTTGCAGCCACGGGCAAAAGCCCGCCCGCGACACTGAACCACGCATCAGCACCGGACAGGAGCGCACCTGCTGCGCCCCAATCGCCGCTATAGCCAATAGCAAAAGCTGCAGACGTGTTCGCACGGAGTCGAGCGATCTCACCCGCGAAATCTCCGTCGGCAGGCAACGGCATCTTCACTGCGGCAATATTCGGCACCTTCGAGAGCCGTATGATCAGTTCCTCGCTGAAAACGAACTTGGTCGTGCCCGGATTATTGTAGATGCAGAGCGGCAAGTCGGAAACGCCGGCAACGGCAACGAAATGCTGATAAACTTCCTCCTCAGTCAGAGGCGTGTAGGATACGGGAGCCAGGAGAAGTCCATCTGCCCCGGCTTCCTTCGCGTCGCGCGCGAGCGCCTGAGCCTCGTCGGTCCTGAGTGCGCCGACGATGAGGGGAACTCTGCCTCCCACGCATTCCACAGCGATCTCCACTGCCCGTCGCCGTTCACCGCGCGAGAGAAATGCGTAAGCCCCTGTACTGCCGAGCAATCCAATCGAGTCCGCGCGTGCTAGTCGGATACGCTCGAGCAGTCGCGACAGCGCCTCTTCCGAAACTTTGCCGCCCACATCGGCGGGTGTGGGCGGGAACGCTGACAGGCCATCAAAAAAAGCCGCAGGTGCCATCGTCATTTCCCATCGACTGCGTCAGAACAGGCCTCGCTCTATAACCGCGAATGATCGCCCGCAAGACATGCAAGCAAAAATCCGTCGGCAGCCGGCTCCGGGTCACTCGTAGGCGTGTTGCCGCCCGCTGCAGTCAACGATAAATTGCCATCAATGAAGAAAGGAAGCCGCATCGCGAACATGACCATCCGCAACCTCGATGACGGGCTCAAGAAGCGCCTGCGCATTCGCGCCGCCGAGCATGGGCGTTCGATGGAGGACGAAGCGCGGGACATCCTTCGCGCCGCGCTTTCGACTACCGAAAACCGACCGGCCAATCTCGCTACAGTAATCCGCATCCGAATGGCGCCTCTCGCAGGCGTCACACTTGACCTTCCGCAGCGCGAGCCCATCCGCTACGCACCGGATTTCTCCGAGTGATTATCTCGATACCAATGTGCCGTCGGAGCTGTTGGCACCCACCCTCTCCGTCGCGGTAGAGCCTGGCTCGCCTCCGTGGCAACCCGTAATGTCGCGGATTTCGCCGACACCGGTGTAACTATCATCAATCCCTCGGATCATCGGCCCTGAAAATACCAACGCTAAAAATCCGTCAGCAGCCGGCTCCAGGTCTCCGAGGCGAGGCCGCCGATATAGATGTCGTTGCGCTCTGCCGCTTCCTTGAGGTCCGCATGGCGGGTCACCATGCAGAAGTAACCGCGGTGCCGGAATGACAGCCATCGCTGGCGCGAGATAGCGTTCATCAGGAACGGCTGAGCCATGCCGACCGCCACGGCATAGCCTTCCGCATCGAGCTGCGCGAACATCGCCGCGGCGACGTCGCGTTCACGCCCCTCCTCGCAGACGAGATTGAGCACCGTGGCCGCGGCATCTTGCTTGCCGAAGAAAAGAAAGGCGCCGATCGTGCGACCGTCCGGCAGAACGACTTTCCTGCACTGGAGCGTCCCGAGGTTGCGGTTCATCGAAGCGACGCGCACGAGCCAGTCGAATTCGGCTGGCGACCAGGCCGGGCGGATCGCAAAGCGTTCCAGCATCGGGCTCGCGCATTGGAGGAACTCTTCGACGCCCGCTGCCTCGCTCCTGCATTCCCCCTCGGCCGTCGGGCGCATGGAGGGCCGCAACCGGCGCAGTGCACGGTCAATCGGCCTGAGGACGCCGACGAGAACACGCGAGCGCGCGATTGGGAAGTGACGGCCCGCAAGGATCGCCGCCGCGGTCAACGGCAGAAACGAGCGCTGCCATTCGAGGCTCTGGATCGGCAGGACGATGCCGCCTCCCGCAACCCAATGGTCGGCGCTGACCGGCGACGCATTGTCGGAGAAGCACATGTCCTGGCGAGCCGCCCGCATGGTGCGCGCAAGACGTGCCGCTCCAACGGCGCCGGCCTTGCCATCCGCCATGAAGGCACAGAGAAGGCGGGCCATGGTCGGGCGGCCATTGATCATAAACGCCATCGGTACCGAGAGTATGGCGCTGTCTATGCCGTTAGCACCGTTCTCGTGCACGACGCTGCCGAGTTCCGGAGAATAGTGAGGGCTGCCGAAGAAGACGGTCTCGAGATACCATCCGAGGTCATCGGATGCCTGATCGTGCCTTCGGAAAATCCTGTTGAAAAGCCGTCCGACCGCCGGAACGTCGTCGGGCGCCATGGGCCGCGTACCGCGGCGCTGCCCTGCATCGGCCGGCACGCTCTCGGATACGCGTAGTTCATTCGCCTCCATCGTCATATGGCGCCCGCTCCAAGAGTGAGCGCAGCCTGGCGGCGGTCGCGCCGCACGAAGTGCAGGAACACGCTCCAGGAGGCGACGACCATCGCGATTTCGATTGCGTAGAAGGACAGGAAAGTTCCCATCGGCGGGGCGTACCAGCTTGCCCATGCGGCAAGGCCGGCACCGGCGATGCTGCCGAGCCCCATGACGGTCGCGCGGGCGGCGTGTGCGCCGGAGGCACCGAGCGCCTCGACCGCGACGGACCACATAGCGAGCGGCACCACGACCCAGCAGAGGCTTCTGACGAAGCCGACCAGCGAGAGATAGTCCTTGCCGAAGAGGTAGGGCAGGACCGGCGCCAGAACGAAGACGGTGACGGCCGCAGCCAGGCTGATGACGATTGCGGCAGCGAGCACCCGGCGCACCCGATGGAGGGCGTGGTGAAGCCCCGCCGCCGTCGCCCTCGCCGAACCCGGGTAGATGAGCCGGTTGAGCGCTTCCACCGAAAGATAGCTGCTCTCCAGCATGCGGCGAGCGACACTGTAGCTTGCGACGACCTCGGCGGTGGTGACGAGGCTCAGGACAAGCAGGTCGGCATTCTGGCGCAGCGCACGCAGGATGAAGGGAATGCTGAAGTAAAGGCCTTGCGGGAGTTCCTCCCGCACGATGCGGTAGCGCGGCGCACCGAGTCTCCGGATTGCCCGCATACACAAGAGCGCCACGAGGACATGGCACAGAAACTGCCACACCGCCCAGGATGCGACGCTGGTGACGCCGAAGGCGATGCAGGCAAGTGCCGCCGCAACCGTGCGCGCCGCCGCAAAACCGACGACGACCTTGTTGGCGGAGGCAAAATCCGTGTGAGCGATAAAGATCTGCTCGGTGAGCACGATGACCCGGACCAGCAGGATATTGGTGACGAGCATCAGCGTGATCACGGCGACGTTCGTCACGGGATCCGGCGAAAGGGTGAAGAAGAACGGCAGGACCACCGCTCCCAACAGGACCAGGGCTGCCCCGCTCGCCACCGTCAGGATGACATTGTGTCCGAGCATCTGCGGGTAGATCGCGCGGTCGCGCGCGACCCGACGCACCAGGCATTCCATCGCCCCGAGCCCGCAGAGATGGACGGCTATATTGGCGACCGCAGTAATTGCGACGAAAACGCTGAACTCGTGGACGCCGAGCCAGCGGGCAAGGATAGCAAAGGTAAGGAGTTGCGCCGCAGAACCGAGAACCAGACTGCCGCCGGAGGCGAGATAGGACATGACCATCGGCAGGAATGGTCTGTCACCGCGCTGTTCCGTTACACCTTCCGAGACCATCCGTTCTGCCTTGACAAATAGATTAGGGGCCGGCACCGGGCGGCGACCCGCACCTCGCCGATTGAGGCGCACACTAGCGAGGATAAGTGATTGGCCGGTTAACATAAGCTTTGTGACGCCATGTGTTGTCGGACGCCCTGCATTTCAGCTTCCGTTTACCTGCACGCGCTAGTGTGCGCCGGACCGACATCCCATCCGATAACCGAAGGAGCCGTCGTGCTGCAGGGCGACAATCATCTTGACGGCCAGACCGAGGGTCGCGCGCCACGGATCGTACGATTCATGGGCGTCGACCTCGAACTGGCGCCGGACGTGCTCGTGCCGAGGGAGGAGACCGAACTCCTCGGGCGCAACGCAGCAGCGATCCTGACCGAGCGCGCCGGACCGGCGACCGTGATCGACATGTGCTGCGGATCCGGGAACCTCGCTCTGGGGATCGCCGCGGAGGTGCCGCTCGCGCGTGTCTGGGGTGCCGACCTCACCGACAGCACGGTCGCGCTTGCGCGGCGCAATGTCGAGCGCCTCTCGCTTGGAGACCGCGTCGTCATCCGCCAGGGCGACCTGTTCGCGGCCCTCGCGGGAGAGGACCTCGCGGGTGCCGTCGACATGATCGTCTGCAACCCGCCCTATATCTCGACATCCCGCCTGGAGGGCGACAGCGCGCATCTTCTCGCAAGCGAACCGCGGGAGGCGTTCGACGGCGGGCCCTACGGCATATCCATCCATCAGCGGCTGATCCGCGAAGCCGCCGCCTTCCTCAAGCCGGGCGGCTGGCTTCTCTTCGAGTTCGGAGAGGGACAGGATCGCCAGGCCACGGCGCTTCTCGCCCGAACGAAGGCCTATGAGGCCGTGACATTCGCCGAGGACTCGGCCGGAAAGCCACGAGTCGCACTGGCGCGCAGGCTGGGCGATGCAGCCGCAGCCGCCGCGGCTGACGGGGCAGACAGATGAGCGACATCCGTTCGCTCGCAGCCGAGGATATCCCGGCTGTCGCGCGGCTTTTCCAGAAGGTCTTCCGCAACAGCGCGGAGGAGCCGCCGCCTGCGTTCATCGAATATCTTCGGCAACTCTATATCGATGCCCCGGGCAACGACCCGGAAATACGCCCGCTCGTGTATAGCAACGATGACGGCCGGATTTCCGGCTTCGTCGGAGCGAACACTCTGGCCATGACATATCGCGGCAGGGCATTGCGCGCCGCCATCTGCGGCTCGCTGATGGTCGAAGGGCGCGAAAGCGATCCGATGGCCGGCGCGCGGCTGCTGAAAGCGTTCCTTGCAGGACCGCAGGACCTTTCTTTCAGCGAAACGGCGAGCGAAGTTTCGACGCAGATGTGGACGAAGCTGCGGGGCGTCGTGCTGCCGCAATACAGCCTCGACTGGGTACGCGTCATCCGGCCTGCATCCTTCGGCCTCGATCTGGTCGCGAGCCGGTTCGGACCCGCCCGCGCACTCCGGCCGCTGGCTCATGCATTCGACCGCCGCCATCGCGGCAAGTTGCGACGCGGCGAGCTGCGCTGGTCGGGCGTGCCCGAGGCCGCCACCCCCCAGGGACCGTTGCAGGTCGCCGACATCGACCGGCATGGCTTTGCCGAGCTCTTCGCACCATTGACCAGGCAGTTTGCCGTGCAGCCGGCCTGGACCGAGGGTCAGCTAGACCATATCCTCGAAGACGCGGAGAAGAAGCCGGAATTTGGCGAGCCGGTGCTTGCGGCCGTCAGGACGCGAAGTGGTGCGCCCGTCGGAGCGTTTTTCTACCACCTGCAGCCCGGCGGAACTGCCAGGGTTCTCCAGGTACTCGCCCAGCCGGGACAGGCCGGGCCGATCCTCGACTGCCTGATAGAGCACGCGGCCGCGCGCGGCGCCGCTGCTGTTCGCGGTCGAACCCAGCCGGCGCTGCTTGAGGCCATGATGGGCCGCCGTATCGGCTTCGTCCATGCCGCCTCGACCGTCGTCCACTCCCGCGAGGAGGAACTCGTCGACGCTTTCCGTCACGCACGAGGGTTCATCAACGGGCTGGCGGGGGAACACTGGAGCCGGCTGATCGGCGGCACGTTCAACCGGATCTAAAGCACTTCCAGGAAGGCGCAGCGGTCTTGCGTCCGGGGGTGCGCCGTTCGAAGTGCTCTAAATCACGATGATTTCAGGCCGGGTCGACCTAAAATCATCAAACAATCGCGGCGGGTATCCGGAATCTCAACAGGCCTCAGACTTGAAGCTGCTCGGCGAGCGGCTTTTGATAGACGACGATCCTGGCGTGATAGGGTACACGCTTGTAAAGATCGATGACGTCCTGGTTCACCAGCCGAACGCACCCTGACGAAACTGCCTTGCCGATCGATTTCCATTCCGGCGTGCCGTGCAGACGGTACAGCGTGTCCTGCCCGTTCTGGAAGATGTAGAGCGCGCGGGCACCCAAGGGATTGTCTATGCCGGGGGCCATGCCGCCATTTGCGACGGAGTATTTTTCGAGTTCCGGCCGGCGGGCGATCATATCGGCCGGAGGCTTCCACCGGGGCCAGGGCTGGCGCCAGTGTATGATCCCTTCGCCCTGCCAGGCGAAGCCCTCGCGCCCAATTCCGACGCCGTAGCGCATCGCCGTTCCGCCAGGCTCGATGAGGTAGAGGAACCGCCCGGGCGTGTCTACGACGACCGTCCCCGCCGGTTCGCCGGTGGGGTCCGGCACCCGCTGGCGAAAATATTTCGGATCCATCTCCCTATAGGGAACTGCCGGAATGAAATGTCCGCCATCTTCGACGGCAGCATATCTGGCTTCCAGTTCTGCATCGCTCGCCACCCCGATCGGGCGGCTCACCAGACGCGGCACGGGAGCGCGCTGGCCTTGCGGCGCAGAGGTCGAGCACCCCGCGACGGCTGCTGTTGCGGAGATCGCTCCCAGAAGAATCGTGCGTCGTCGTAATTGAATTTTGCTAAACATCTCAAGCAGGTACGAAGAGAGAAAAGGGGTCGGGTGTAGACGTGTAGCCGACTCGCCTGGATTGCCAAACTCACGGCCAATCACATGTGCGATATCTGCAGCATCGCGCGGAGGGTCGTCGGAGATTTAGAAGTGACGAAGTCGGCAGCCCGCCGACCCGGCCTGAAAGCATCGTGCCTAGGAATGCAGCTGCCGCGATCCCGCAGATCTGCGTATGGCGGCCGGCAGCGGCGCCGGCTGGCCGCAATAGACGGGGTAAAGCGTCGGCTCGGACAGAAGGAAGCCCTGCACATGCGTTGCGCCGGCCTTTTTGACGGCTTCGAGCTGTCCGTAGGTCTCGATGCCGTCGACGACCACCGTCGGCGCAACGCAGGAAGCGAGCCCCACCAAATGATGCAGGAACCCCTTGCTCCCGCCCTGGCCCTGGCCCCCGCTCTGGCCGCGGCCGATGAAGAATGCGTCCAGTTTCACGATGTCGACGGGGACGGACAACAGCGATTCCGGCGTCGAGTGACCCGTTCCGAAACTGTCCAGAGCGATTCTGTAGCCCAGTTCGCGCGCGCCTTCGATGAACTCCGCGGCCATCGGCAGGGTGGCCAGCGGCAGGCACTCCGTTATTTCGAGAACCAGGCGCGAGGCCATTTCCCGATTTCGCGAGAGCAGATCGTAGAGTTCCGACCAAGTGTTCTCGTCGAGAATGTTCCCGGCCGAGATATCGCAACCCAACACGCCTGACGGATTGCAGTCGAGCCACTCGAATGCGAGACCGAGCATGTATCGATCGAATGACGCAACGCGTCCCGACGCTTCGAGAAAAGCCGTGAATTCCTCGCTCGTCCTGACCGCTCCGTCACGTTCTACGAGTCTGCCGAGGCATTCCGAATAGAGCACCTCGCCCGTATCGCCGACCGCATTGACCTGCTGCAGCGAGAAGCCTATCCGCCCCTCCCGCATCGCTTGGGTCACGGCGCCGACGACACGGTCGAATCTTCTCAGATGTTCCATCCGGCGACGCGCCTCGCTCGGTCAGTTTTCGATCACGACGTCCTCATCGGGCGTCGTGTCGAGAAGGTGCTCACGAATATCGTCTATCTTCCCGACGGACGATCCGACGCCAAGCGTTTCCTTGACGTCCTCAAGTGTCGCATCCGTCACTTCGCCGCCATTCGTGAAGCTCGCAATCGCCTCGCGCAGCGCTTCATCGCTGAGAGCCGGATCGGTCGGAATGACGTCCGAGCCGAACTCCGCCTCGAACTCGGCATAGGCGATCGCATAGGCGGAGATTGCCGCCATCCGCGGATCGTTCGAGTTCAGGTAGGCGTGATAGTTCCGCCCGAGCGAGCTCAGCTTTGCCGTTTCGGCCCGCGGAGTCTTGGGCTTCGGCGTCGGGACAGCCTTTTCCGTGGCCCTGGCCTTGACGACCTTGCCGGACTTCCCGGACTTGCCGGTCGCCGCTTTTCCGGACTTCCTGCCATGTTTGAACAGGTCCTGGAGGAAGCGCGGCGTGCCCACGCGCTCGCCGCCCGATCTGCCCGAATCGGATCGGGCTTTCGCGTGGCTTCCGCTATTGCCGTGGCTTCCGCTCTTGCCGTGGCCGCCGCCATTGCCTTGGCCGCCGCCATTGCCGCCACCATTGCCGTTGCCGCCGCCACCATTGCCGCCACCGTTGCCATTGCCGCCCTTGGCGAATGCGATGTCCGACATGCCGGGTGCAAGGCCCGCCAGGGGAGCGCCTGCGAGCGCCAGCGCAATAAGACCTCGTCCGACGAATTTGGAAATAGGCATGAGGGCCTCCTATCGAAAGTCGCGGCCGTTGTTGCTGCGGCCGATTTTGTGCTGCAATTGATTAAGCGATAGCGTGCAACTGGTGCGGGTTCCACCGCCGCCGGACCAATGCGCCGGTTGATTGGACTTAGGTCCGTGGGCCCGGTCGTCAAAAGTCCCAAGATGCGCTATGACCAAGGGGTAAGGGATGGCGCGCGTTGACCGGCCGGCCGGAAATGCTAATTTGGCGGTTGCAAAGAACGCAGCAGTGCCGGCGACGAATTGAGCGGGCCATCGTGAGATCTCTCGTGCACGTCGACGACCTCATCAGACGGTGGAACTCTCAGCCGCTGGCGAAGCAGTTCCTCATTATCGGTGGCTCGGTAGCCGCTGCGGCGATGCTCGTCGTCGGCGCCTTCGTGACGAGCCTTATAGAGGACGCAGTGACGCGCAACTCCGCGGCCACCACGGCGCTCTATGTCGACAGCGTGATTGCGCCGCTCCTGCCTGACATGCAAACGACGCAGGTGCTCGACGATTCGGTGGCACGGGCGCTTGACGAAACGCTTGGGCAGGGCGCTTTGGGTGATCGGCTTGCGTCATTTCGCCTCTGGCGCGCCGACGGCACCGTACTCTATTCGAGCGACAAGGCCATGGTCGGTCAGAAGTATGAGCTGGGTCCGGAGCTGACGGCAGCATTCGACGGCGGCATGGTCGCTCGTTTCATGCCTCTCGACGAGGCCGACGGCGAGACGGAGCGCCTTTCGAGCAGTCCTCTCCTGGAGATCTACAATCCCCTTCTCCAACCCTGGTCCGGCGAGGTGGTCGCCGTCTCGGAGTTCCACGAGATTGCCGACGAATTCGAGCAGAGCCTCAATCGGGCGAGGCTTCACACGTGGCTCGCCGTTGCCGGCTTCACGCTCGCCTTCTTCATCGCCCTTTCGGCCATCGTCCTGCGCGGCAGCAGAACGATAGAGAAGCAGCGCCATGCGCTTGCGCAGCGCGTCGACGAGCTTTCGGCGCTGCTTGCGCAGAACGAGACACTGCGCGGGCGCCTGCGCCAGGCCTCCCAGCGAGCGACCGCGCTGAACGAGACCCTGTTGCGGCGGATCGGCGCCGATCTGCATGACGGGCCGGCGCAACTCGTGGCCTATGCTTCGCTGCGACTGGACAGCAACAAGCTTGTCAGCCCCAAGACGCCCGCCGAACTGCGCGAGCGTGAGATCGCCGCCATCAAGGGCAGCCTCGACGAGGCGATGAACGAGATCAGAACGCTGTGCAGCGGGCTGGTCCTGCCGCAGATAGAGACCGCCGGCCTGAGGAAAATTCTGGAGCGCTGCGTCCACGCCCATGAACAACGAACGGGAACCACCGTGGAGTTGTCGATGACCGACCCGCCCGAGCGCCTTTCGGCATCGGCGAAGATCTGCATATACCGTTTCGTGCAGGAAGCGCTTAACAATGCCTACCGTCACGGCGGCGGCATCGCGCAGCGCGTGACGCAGAGCACGAAGGGTGACAAGGTTACCGTCGAGGTTGCAGACGGCGGGCCGGGCTTCGATCCCAAAGACGTACGGCCGACGAGCCTCGGCCTCGCGGGCCTTGAAGGCCGGGTCGAGAGCCTCGGCGGAACATTCGAGATCAACCCCAACGCGCCCGGCACGATTGTCCGGATGTCGATCGGTTTTGAGGAAACGGAGCAGGCATGATGACGGGAATTCGAGTAGCCGTGGTCGATGACCACCCCTTGTTCAGGGAGGGTGTGACACGGAGCCTGTCGGAGATCGACGGGTTCGAGGTCGTCGCCGAAGGCGGGTCGCGGGACGAGGCGATCGCGATTGCGCAAAATTTCAACCCTGATGTGATGCTGCTCGACATCTCCATGCCGGGCGGCGGGCTGAACGCCATTCCGGCGATCCTGAGCGTCGCGCCCTCACAAAGGATCGTCATGCTGACCGTTTCCGAGGCGAATGACGACGTCGCTGCAGCTCTCAAGGAGGGCGCGAAGGGTTACATTCTCAAGGGGATCGGTGCGAGGGCGCTGGCGGACGTCATTCGCACTGTGGCCTCAGGCGAGAGCTATGTCGCCCCCACCCTTTCCGCCAAGCTGCTGACGGGCCAGCTGGCCAATCCCGCACCGGCCAAATCCAACCTCGTTGCCGAGCTGACGCGGCGCGAACAGGAGGTCCTTCACCTCGTCGCCTCGGGAATGAGCAACAAGCAGATTGCCCGAAAGCTCGATCTGCACGAGAAAACGGTGAAACATCACATGACGCAGATCATGGCGAAGCTCGACGTCGCCAACCGGACGGAGGCCGCCATGGTGCTGCGCGACGCGCTCGACTGGCGTCCGGTCAGTCAATGAAGGAGAGAAGCCGTCTCCGGTCGGCCGACGTTGCCCGCCGGTTGACAATAGTGCGCCCGCGCGAATCCTTCATGATGTAACGGGCGTCTTCGATCACCTCGCTGATGCCGTCCCGGTGACGTACGCGCAGGATGGAGCCGCCCCCTTCCACGGACGTCGTTGCTCTTCCGCTTGCCCGGCCGGAATTCGAATTGCCGCCGCCCTTACCGTTTCCGCCGCCGCCCCCGTTTCCGCCGCCGTTGCCACCGCCTCGTCCGCCGCCATTGCCACCGCCTCGTCCGCCGCCGCCACCGCCGCCACCACCGCCGCGCCCGCCGCCGCTACCACCTCCCTTGGCGAGAGCGGATTGCGGTTCCAGTTCAATGCCTGAGCCCGACAGCGCGATTTTGTAAGGCGATACGGCGATGGGAAGGCCGACCGAAACCCAGCACAGTGCTGCAAGAAAGTTTCGACGCGTGACCATCACGCTCCTCCTGAAGAGTTTTTACCGGGATGCGCCTGATCGCGGTCTCGCGAATGCCTTGACGCTATCACCTACCGTCGGCGTCGCCGCCGACCCGACAACAGTCCACCGGGAAAGCCCGACATTCGCTTTCGCCGGCTGTTGCGCCATCTTTGGTCACGGTCTGACCGGTGCGTCAACTGCAATCGGGGTGTCTCAGACGTTTCGCTTTCGCCGGCCGGACGATTGTCCGATATGATTCGGACCAAAGTCCGACGACGGGCGGGTGGCCAGGCGAAAGCCGTACTGCAGCCTCCCGAACGAGAGGCTGCAGGAAGGGATATCCATGCGGTTGCCATCGCGCAACCTGGCCGGGCCATGGTGGCGCTGCGGCCGGCCGACGCGGCCGGATCAGGCCGCCCGCACGCCCGCTTTCATCGGGATTTCGATGTCGACTTCGAGCGTGGTGACGTGCTCGCCGCGTTCCATCGTGACGTTGACCTTGTCGCGGTCGACCTGGACATGCTTGGCGATGACCGCGAGAATTTCTTCCCGGAGCACCGCCACGAGGTCCGACTGGCCGACCGACGCCCGCTCATGCGCCAGCAGCACCTGCAGGCGCTCGCGCGCCGTCGGCGCCGAGGTCTGCTTACTGAAGAAACGGAAAATGCTCATGCTGCCCTCCGTCCGAATATCTTGCCCAGGAAGCCGCGCTTCTCGCCGGGAATGGTCATCGGCACCGTTTCCCCCGCAAGGCGGCGCGCGGCATCCAGATAGGCGCGTGCCGGAGCGCTGCTGCTGTCGGCGAGCGTCACCGGGGCACCGAGGTTGGAAGCCTTGAGAACGTCCATGCTCTCGGGAACGATTCCGATGAGCGGGATGGACAGGATCTCGAGAACGTCATCGACCTTGAGCATGTCGCCGCGCTCGGCGCGGACGGCGTCGTAGCGCGTCAGCAGCAGGTGCTTCTCGACCCGCTCTCCGCGCTCTGCCCTTTCCGTCTTGGCATCGAGGAGGCCGATGATGCGATCGGAGTCGCGGACCGAGGAGACTTCCGGATTGGTGACGATGACGGCGAGGTCGGCGTGGCGCATCGCGAGCGTCGCGCCGCGCTCTATCCCGGCCGGGCTGTCGCAAATGATCCAGTCGAAATGTTTCTTGAGCTCTTCCATCACCCGCTCGACGCCCTCGGGGGTCAGGCTGTCCTTGTCGCGGGTCTGCGATGCCGGCAGCAGGAAGAGGGTGTCGAGCCGTTTGTCGCGGATCAGCGCCTGCGGCAGCTTCGCATCGCCCTGGATCACGTTGACGAGGTCGTAGACGACCCGGCGCTCGGCGCCCATGACGAGGTCGAGATTGCGCAGCCCGACGTCAAAATCGACGACGACCGTTTTCTCGTTGCGCTGCGCCAGCGCCGCACCCAGTGCGGCGGTTGACGTCGTCTTGCCGACGCCGCCCTTTCCAGATGTAACTACAACTACTTTCGCCATCTTCCCGCTCCTGTTGTCAGAGCGGGAGGAAAACTGTGAGCGGTTTCCGCCCGCATCCCCGCTCTAATTCTATAAATCAGCCGGCGACCGGCTCAGTTCAGTCTTTCTGCCATGATCGAATCGCCTTCCAGCCACAGCTGGACCGACTGCCCTCGCAGATTGGGGGCCATGTCCTCGGCCGTCTTGTAGACGCCGTCGATTGCCAGCAGTTCCGCTTCGAGCCGGCGGCAGAAGATGCGCGCAGACGCGTTTCCGACCGAGCCTGCCAGCGCCCGCCCTCGAAGCGTCCCGTAGATATGGACCGAACCTCCTGCGACGATCTCCGCGCCGGATGCGACGGAGCCGACCACCGTCACGTCGCCTTCCGGGAAGATGACCGACTGTCCGGACCGGACCGGTTCCCGGACGATGATCGATGCCGTCGCGCGAACCGGCTGAACGTCCTCCGATGTCACCGGCGCAGCGGCCTTTCCCTTGCCGGCCTTCGGCGGATCGGCCGGATCGGCCTCGGGCACTTCGAAATCGGGAGCCGGCCGGCCGCCCTTCATGGCAGGCGGCATCCCGGGCTCGAAAAGCGAGGGACGTCCGCCTTCGATCCCCATGACCCTGACATTGCGCTGGCCGAGCTCGTCGAGCAGGCTCTTCAACTGTTTCCGGTCGATCTCGAGATCCGCCACGTCGAGCACCACCGGGCGCCCCAGGAAGAAGCCCGCCGAACGCGAAGCGAGGTCATCGAGCCGGCCAAGCCACCAGTCGAGCGGCAGTTCCGGGGAAAGCACCAGCGCCAGGAAGGAGCGGCCCTTGATGCGGATCGAGCGAGCGTCTGTTAGCACTTTGGTCATCTTCGTTAATTTTTGGTTGCCAAGATGTAGGCGAGCCATGGTTAACAAACAGTTAACCGGGCCTCCTTCTTTGCCTGATCTTCGGTCCGTTTCGCCCCTGCACGACGTGAAGATTTCCGTCACGCGCAAGACCGTCCTGCCCAAGATGAGGCTCGACGGAACCGGCGACCAGTTCTAGGCAGCATGGTGACGAGGGGAGCTTGCACAGGGCTGACGAAGGCGGGATTCCCATGCGGGAAGAATTGACCGCTGCCTCAGAAATCGGGGGGAGAGAAACCCTGTGAACCTCTCCCCCCGCACTTCTCAGGGCTTGCCTCCAGGTCAATCCGGACGCCTTGCCCTGGCCTGGATGAAGGCGTCTGTGTCCCAGATTGGAAACTCCTCCTCCGCCTCCGGAAAGCCGATATCGCGGCGCATCCGATTCGACAGGTGAGAGATCTGGTTTTGTACCTGACGGCGCCTCCATGCGGCCGACATCAGTGCCCGTGCGGTCTTCCAGACGCCGAATTTGCGGTAAAGCTCATCGGCCGCCGCCGCGAGGGGTTCGACAACTATTGCTTGTGGTTCACGCATGACTGTCCGTCCCGGCGCGGTGATGCAGCCAGGTCCTTTCGAGGATCAAAAGACGTGCGGATGCGGAACGCAACAATGCGAACAATTGTCCCGTCAGCCGGTCACGTCAGTTAAAAGGGAAGCGCCAAATGGCGGAGATGCGGGCTTGAGGCCCTCAGATCAGTAGCGGCTGAAGCCAGATGCGCGTCGCATCGAAGGCACGATAGCCGTTCCGCCACAGAGGCGCACAAACACGAGATTGGAATTCATCTTACGCCTCCTCTGATTTGAATTGCGGATGGGGTGATCCTCGCACGAGACCGGCCGATCGGCAAGTACTCAATTTCGAATTGCAATCGGTGCTTCATCCCTGTTGCGGGAATACAACAGTCTTCCCATGAGAAGGCGCATCCGTGCGGCAGGGCACGTCGTTCAACTGCATCTATTATTGCTTGGCGAGACTCATGTTACGCTAACGGCGCATCTCCGGTTGAACGCAGGGCGGCCGCTTCTCTACTCGCCGTCGTGCAGTCAATCGAAGATGATCGTCAGCAGCGGAGAAAACATCATGAACCGCAACGTTATCATTGGCATTATCGTGCTCGCGATTATCATTCTCGCGGTCATATTCTTCATGCCCGGGACGGCTGAAACGCCCCCGGCGACTGAAACGACTCCCCCCGCGACGACGGAGCCCGCGCCCACAGAACCGGCACCGGCACCGACGACACCTGCACCCTCTCAATAAAGCCGGCCGATCGCACGCCCCGTTCAGGGACGGGGCGTGCGATCGGATTCTTACTCGATCTCCTCGACCGGCTGCACCAGCTGCGGCCCCAGATGCAGGTAGCGCGTGGCCTTGCGCTTGGCGGCAATATCCGCCCAGACGCGCTCAACCTGAGCCGCGCCCAGATTTGCCGCGCGTCCGACCTCGTCGGCGCTGAGCCCGTTGTTGAGGCCGAAGAGGCACAGATCCATTCGGTCATAAGGCAGCGAGAAATAGAACTCTTCCTGCGTCTGCTCGAGCGAATAGGTGTCGGTGGTCGGCGGCCGACGCCGGATTTCCTCGGGAACGCCGAGATAACCGGCAAGCGCATAGACCTGCGACTTGTAAAGATGGGCGATCGGCTTGACGTCCGCCGCGCCATCGCCGTTCTTGACGAAGAAGCCCTGATCGTATTCCAGCCTGTTCGGCGTGCCGAGCACGGCGAAGTTCAGCCGGTCGGCATGGTAGTATTCGATCTGCTTGCGGGTGCGCTGCTTCATGTTCGTCGCGGCGACGATGCCGAGATAGACGGAAGGCGGCATGCGCAGCTTCGTCTGCTTCCCCTCGGGATCCTGCACCACGAGCGAGGAAATGTTGTAGCCGTTACCTTCGAGGGCACTGGCGATGACGATCTTCGACGCCCAGCCCGGCCCGTAATCCGGGACGAGTTCGCGAATGAAGGCGTCACGCCGCTGATAGCAGCCCATGGCGTCGAGCGTCGGTCCGATGTCCTCGACCACCGCCTCGACACCGAACGTCTCGGCGACCAGCCGGCCGAGGTGCAGGCTTTCCGGATCGGAATCGTTTTCCGGCATGAAGAGACAGAAGACGTTCTTCGCACCGACGGCGCGCACGGCCAGCGCGACCGAGACGCTCGAATCGATGCCGCCGGAAAGGCCGAGGACGAGGCCGCGTTTGCGCAGGCTGCGCAACTGGGCCCGCAATCCGGCAACTATACGTTCGGCTTCCGCAGCTTCGTCGATTTTCAGCGTGTCGGCCGAGAAGACGAGCCTGTTCTGGTCCGGTCGGATATTCATTCTGCGGGCTCCAATGTTTCGGCCGCAAGGCGGCGGCTGACTTTTCCTGTATCCGTCTTCGGCAATTCGGTGCGGAATTCGACGATCTTCGGCACCATGAAATCCTCGAGATGGCGGCTGCAATGACGGATGATGTCCTTCTCCGTCAGCGTCGGGTCCGACAACACGACGAGAGCGCCGATCGCGGCCCCAAGCACCGGATCGGGAACACCGATGACCACGGCCTCGGCAATTCCGGGATGCGCATGCAGCACGGTCTCGACCTCCTTGGGCGCCACCTTTTCGCCGCGCGTCTTGATGATGTCGTCCTTGCGGCCGACGAAATAGAGGAAACCCTCCTCGTCGGTACGGAACAGGTCACCGGTGTGAAGCACCTTTTCCCATGGATTAGGGCCGGGGCGGAGCATGCGCTCGGTCGCGGCGTCATTGCGCCAGTAGCCCTGCATCACATGCGGGCCGCGAATGACCAGTTCGCCAGGTACACCGGGCGGTACCCGGTCTCCCTCGTCATCGACCACGAAGGCTTCGGTGTTCGGTATCGCGATCCCGACGGAACCCGGCCGCCGGTCGAGCTCTTCCGGCGGCAGATAGGTGCAGCGTTTGCATTCCGTCAGTCCGTACATGGAATAGAGCCGGGCGCCCGGGAAAAGCTCCCTCAGGCGGGCAATATGCGCCGGCGGCAGTGCTGCCGCGGTGTTGGAGAGAAAACGAAGGCTCGGGAGAAAGCCGGGTTCGAGGTCACGCATCTGCAAGATCATTGCCGCCATGGTCGGCACCAGCGGGAAGCCGGTAACCCCTTCGGTCCGGATACGGTCGAAGATCGCCTGCGGGAAGGCGAATGACTTTTCGAGTACGAGCGTCGCGCCGAGCCGGATCGCCATCAGCAGCTGATAGAGCCCGTAGTCGAAGGCGAGCGGCAGCACGTTCAGGATGATGTCGTCAGGCGTGTTCTGGAGATAGGAGGTGATCGACTCCGAAGCCGCATCGATATTGCGATGCGTCATCATCACGCCCTTGGGACGGCCCGTCGACCCCGAGGTATAGATCAGCATGCCGAGGTCGACGTCGATGCCGCCGTGGCGGACGGGTGCGGGCGCAACCGTCAGGCACTCCTCAAAGGAAGCGGCACCGTCCGGGATGCGGCCCCCCGGAGCCGCGGTCGAGGCGACGAATGGCGCATGGCCCCGAGCAAGCGCCAGCGCCTCGGCAACGACCGGCATCAGCTTGGCCTGCGTCAGGATAGCCGCCGCCTCGCAATCGGCGACGATATAGGCAAGCTTGTCCGCCTTGGTCGAAGCATTGATCGGGCTGAAGGTCGCACCGGCCTTGAGGATCGCGAAGATCGCGACGGCCGCCTCCCAGCAATTGTCCATGAAGACGAGAACCCGGTCGTTCCGCTTCACGCCGCTTTCGGCAAGAGCGGCGGCGAGGCGGCTCGAAAGATCGTCGAGTTCGGCATAGCCCAGCCGCCGGCGATCGGTGACCAGCGCCGTCTTTGCCCCGTTTGCCGCGGCGTTCCTGATGAGGAATTGCTCGAACCGCATGATGGTGATGCCCCCGCCCTTCGCCGCTTACGCCGAGACCGGCACGGCGGCTTTCGCTTCGATGAACGCCGAAATCCGCGCGAGCGAGTCGAGATTTTGCGGGACGATGTCGGCATCGGCCATCACGATCCCGAAATCGTCTTCGATGAAGGCCACCAGTTCCAGAACGCCGGTCGAATCGATGATGTCGTTCTCGATCAGCGAAGCGTCGTCGGCGAGTTCGTATGCGCTGTCGCCGAAGAGAAAGTTCTCGATGACGAATGCCTTGACCTTGTCCTTAATCGCTTGGGTCATTCCACTTTCCTTTTCTCCAAGGGTTTTTACGCGGCCTCAGCCTTGCGAAGGCTGGTGCCGGTGAATGTCTGCAGCCAGAGTTGCGTCGAGAGGACGCCGACGAAGGCCGCGTTGTCGCGGAAACCGGAGGCCGGGCGCGACTGGCATTTCTCGTAGAGTTTCGTTACCGCTTTGGCGTTGAAGAGCCCACCGGCGGCGACCGCGTCCTCGCTCATGGCCGACCGCACGTAATCGAGTTCGCCCGCGCCGCTGAAGGAGTGGCTGTCCGGAGCGCGATAGGGCTGCTTCGTCCGCCGGCCGATCGCCGGCGGCAGCAGATCTTTCGTCGCTTCGCGCAGGATATGCTTCTCGACGAGCCCTCTGAGTTTCATGTCCGGCGGCAGCTTTGCGGCGAATTCGACGAGGCGGTGGTCGAGGAACGGGAAACGGCCCTCGATCCCATGCGCCATCGCCATGCGGTCGCCCTGGCTCGAGAGAATATATCCGGGCAGCAGGAAGCGGCTTTCGAGATATTGGGCCTGATGCAGCGGATGCCAGCGGCCAAAGGCGGCGGGGAGCCGGCTGACCAATTCTTCCGCCGCATCATAACCCTTGAGTTCGGCGCGCAGATCCGAGGAGAAGAACATCTTGGTTGCCGCCGTGCCCTTGAGGCGTGGCCGATGCGAAAAGAGCGGGTCGTCGAGAGCAACGTCGCCGGCGCCGAAAAAGGCGGCGAGGTACTCGGCCGACTGCTGCTGCAAACCGGGCAGATAGGGGTAGAGCTTGCGGAAGAGGTGCGGCCTGAGGCGCGAGCCGGGCTGCCGGCCGCAGAAGCGGCGGACGCGCGCTTCCTTGAAGATATCGTAACCGGCGAACACCTCGTCGGCGCCCTCGCCCGTCAGCACCACTTTCAGACCCGCTTCCCGCACCAGGCCGGACAATTTGTAGAGCGGTGCGGGCGCCGTGCGGATGATCGGCTTCTCCGTAAAGCGGATGACATCGGGAAAGTCCCTGGCGATGTCGCCGGCGCGGCATGCGACAGCCCTGTGCTCGGTTCCGAGTGCCGCTGCCATCTCCTCCTGGAAGGCGCTTTCGTCATGCTCCGCGCTGTCGAAGGTGACGGAGAAGGTGCGCAAGCCTTGGGACGTCATCCCGGCCGCCAACGCCGAGATTATGGACGAATCGAGGCCGCCGGAAAGATAGGCGCCGACGGGCACGTCGGCCCGCATGCGGATCCGCGTCGCGTCCGTCAGGAGCGCGCGCAGTTCGTCCGCAGCGCGGCTTTCCTCCGCGTAGGCAGAGCGCTCGTCGCGGTCCGGATAATCGAGCTGCCAATAGGGCCGTGTCGTGATGCCGTTCTGATCGGCGATCATCAGATGCCCGGGCTCGAGCTCGTGGATGTCACGGAAGGGTGTGCGCGGCGCGATCGGGGCCCACAGGGTGAATATCTGGTCGAGCGCGATCGGGTCGATCTCTGCGGAGACCCCCGGAACTTCGAGGAGCGCCTTGACCTCGGATGCGAAATAGAGCGTGCCGCCTTTCAACGTGTGGAACAGTGGACGCACACCCATGCGGTCGCGCGCGAGCACCATCCGGCGTAGGCGTGCGTCCCAGATCGCAAAGGCGAAGTCGCCGTTGAGGAGGGAAAGACAGTCCGCGCCCATCTCTTCGTAAAGATGGAGGATCACCTCCGTATCGCTGGAGGTGCGGAAACGGCGGCCCCTGGCGCGCAGGTCGTCGCGCAACTCCACATAGTTGAAGATTTCGCCGTTGAAGGCGATCGTCAGCTCGCCGCTCGGGTCGGACATCGGCTGCTGGCCGTCCCCGAGCCCCACAATCGATAGCCGAACATGACCGAGGCCCGCACCCGGCACGGTGAAGAGCCCACGCTCGTCCGGCCCGCGGTGGCCGATCGCGGCCGTCATCCTCTCGAGAAGGGGCTTACCGTCCCGTATTGAACCAAAATACCCGCCGAGTCCGCACATGCCTATTCGCTCTCACGCCCGCAATGACACCCTAAATATAGACTGAATACCGGCGAGAATAGTTAATCAGCGGGGCTTTTTTCAATAATGGTAAATTGTCTTCTTGACCTCGATAATAATCACCGCATCCTTGCCCGCCTAATATTCACATTTACTTTGATACGTTTTTACGCATATTTTACTAAAATTGGACGCACCAACAAATCATGCAATCTTAACGGATGGATAACGGGACCGCGCGCCGCCCAGGTTCTTTCACATTGCAGGAGTCGAGGCGTGGAACCGCGCAGTTTCCATTTTGTTAAGAAAAAGCGTCCAATCTTAACGTTTGAGCTGCACATCTCGGAGCACATGATGAGCTACGATTGGACCGGCGAGCGGACACGTCGGATGAAGATGATGAGATATGCGATCGCCATTGCCCTCGCCCTTGGGCTTATCGCCGGCGCGGCATCCTGGACGCTGCAGACCATCTAGGCCCGAGCGAGCGCCACTGCATGTTTCTATTGATCGTAGCCGATCAAAGGACAAACATGCAGTACCTCAAAGTGCTACAGCGACTTTTCGGAGGACTGCAATCTCTCCTCCGTTCTCGTCCCTTTGCTCGTCACAGGTATGAGAACAGCGCCGCGTCTGCGGCGCGGGAAGCGTTCTTTCAGCCCAAGGACTTGGTCTGGCTGGATTCCTGTGACAAGCACAGGAATGAGGCGATCAAACAAACCGCGGCGGGTGGCCGAAACTCAACAGGACTTAGGCCGTCGCGCATTCGGCTTGCCCGGCAGGCAAACGCGCCCGATACATCTTTTCTAACTCGAATTGAGTAAACGCTAAACCTTGACGCGAGCGCGCCCCGGGAGTGAAATCCGGGTTGAGGCGTATGCCTTGAGGCCGACCGCCGAATGCTATTGAGGAGGCGGCCTCACCAGTTTCGAGGGGACGATAGGTGGACCCCGCCGCATAACCGATCAGCAGCAGCGCGGGTTCACCTATCGGGTCAGGCCAGTTCGAGGCATACCACGACGCTATATTTTCACGTTTTGCGTAATGGCGCGGGAACAAAGCAGTTCCTTGCGTGTTCTTCGACGCAGCCGCGTGGAGGGTCGAATGCAGAGAAAATTCATGCCGACGGACGTATTCCTGCGCCTCGAGAAGGAATGGCAGCACATGCGCCATGCAAAGCACAATCTCGAGATCGAGGCCGTTCCTGCGAACGATCAGCGCATCGACGGTATCAATGAACTGGAGCCCTCCGCGATTCCGCGGAACGCGCATAGGAGCTAGTCCGCTTCGTCCCCCAGATTACCGATCATCGCGTTCCACTATCGACGATCCGAAATTCCGCCATATCGGGCGGCACCACCGCGCCCGCCGAAACACCAGCAGTCCGCCGGGCAGCGTCACGGTGATCGAATTCAGGCACCACGACCAGAATTTCACCGTGCTCGGAGCCAGCCTCCCGATCCTTCCACGTCTTTAACGGCACCGCGCTCACGACTTCGTGGCTGCAGAGTAGCGCCGCAGGGGTTAATATCCCGCCCCATGAGCCACAGGCTTCAGAGCTTCAGGCCGAAGGGAGCGAGCGATGACCTTCACGCGGCGCGCAGTCGTTCAGGGGCTAGGTATCGGTATGTCGCTGCCGCTCATGCCGCGGGCGTGGGGCCAGGCTGCCGACCTCACGACGCGGGTCATACCGAAGAGCAAAGAAGCGCTGCCGCTGGTCGGCCTCGGCACCTGGATCACTTTCAACGTCGGAGACGACCCCGTCCTGATGGACGAATGTGCCGCCGTGATCGCTGCCTTCTTCGAAGGCGGCGGTCGGATGATCGATTCCTCGCCGATGTACGGATCGTCCCAGCCGACCATCGGCTACGGCCTCCGTAAGCTCGGACATCCGAAGCGGCTCTTCTCGGCGGAAAAGGTCTGGATATCGGACCCCGGCGAAGGCGCGGCCCAGATCGAGGTATCGAAGGAATACTGGGGCGTCGAGAAATTCGATCTCATGCAGGTTCACAATCTCGTCTCCTGGGAAGAGCACCTGCCCGCGCTCTTCGACATGAAGGCGGCAGGCCGGCTGCGCTATGTCGGCATCACCACCTCGGAGGGGCGCAGGCACCGCGAGATCGAGCAGGTCATGGCGACCCGGCCGATCGATTTCGTCCAGGTCACCTACAATATCCTCGACCGCGAGGCGGAGGAGCGCATCTTGCCGCTGGCGCAGGAGAAGGGCATTGCCGTGATCGTCAACCGGCCGTTCCGACAGGGCGATCTGATCCGACAGGTCGAAGACGAACCGTTGCCGGCTTGGCTTGCCGAGACCGGGGCCCGCAGCTGGGCGCAGTTTCTCCTCAAGTTCATCATTTCGCATCCGGCGGTCACCTGCGCAATCCCCGCGACTACGCGCGTCGACCATGTACGGGAGAACCTGGAGGCTACCAGAGGCATCCTGCCCGACGAGAAGTTGCGCCGCCGCATGGCCGCCTATGTGGAGGCGCTGTGAAGCACGATCCTGTCGCGCATGATACGGATTTGACGTGATGTCGGACTGGGGGACCTACACGCTCGCGGATTTCCTGATGTTTTCGCCGCGCGTCTATTTCCGCCTTGTCGAACGCTACAATCAGGGACTCTGGCCGCTTCAGCCGGTCTTCGTCGCGGGCGCGCTTGCCATCCTTTTCGCCACTGCGACGGACGGACGGCGCGCCCGCGCCGCGGCCATGGCGACGCTCGCCCTGGCCTGGCTCTTCTGCGCGTGGCAATTTCTCTGGCTGCGTTACTCCACCATAAACTGGGCAATGTCCTATGCGACGGCGGCCTTCATGCTGCAGGCCGGTCTGCTGCTTCTCGCGGTCCGGTGGACGCAAGGCGGCGTATTGCCCGCGAACAGACTGCGCCGCCGTGGCGGCATCGGCCTGATGGTCTTCGGCTCGCTCGGCTATCCTTTCGGCCCGCTGCTTGCCGGCCGCGCGCCCGCCTCGGCCGAAATCTTCGGGGCAATGCCGGACCCGACCGTTGCCGTGACCCTCGGCGCCCTCCTGGCGCTCATGCCGCAGAAGCTGTGGCTGCTTCTGCCCATTCCAGTCCTCTGGTGCGTCTTCAGCGCACTCACCCTTCTGGCCATGGAGGATGCAGGCGCCTGGGTGCCATTCGCGGTGATCGTCGCGACATCTGTCCTCCTCGTCGTCAGACGTTGACGGAAGCTCACTCCTTCACCGCTCCCGTCATCGACGAGACGTAATAATCGACGAAGAAGGAGTAGAGAATGACCACGGGCAGCGAACCGAAGAGTGCGCCCGCCATCAGTGCGCCCCATTCGAAGACGTCGCCGCGCACCAGTTCCGTCAGCACGCCGACCGGTACTGTCTTGTTTTCCGAGGACTGGATGAATGTCAGCGCGTAGATGAACTCGTTCCACGAGAGCGTGAAGGCGAAGATGCCGGCCGATATCAGGCCCGGCACGGCGAGCGGCAGGATGATCTTGACCAAAATCTGCCAGCGCGTGGCTCCGTCCACCAGCGCGCTTTCTTCCAGTTCGAAGGGGATCGAGCGGAAATAGCCCATCAGGAGCCATGTGCAGAACGGTATGAGGAACGTCGGATAGGTGAAGATCAGCGCCAGCTTGGAATCGTAGATGCCGAATTTGAAGACGATGAAGGCGAGCGGAATGAACAGGATCGACGGCGGCACCAGATAGGCGAGGAAGATTAGCAGCCCGACGGGCCGCGCGCCGGTGAAGCGCACCCGCTCGATCGCATAGGCCGCGAAAACCGATGCAGCCAGCGACAGGATGGTCGAGCCTACGGCCACCAGCATCGTGTTCCAGAGCCAGCCCGGATAGGAGGTCTCGAAGAGCAGATACTTGATGTGGTCGAGCGTCGGACGGACCACCCAGAAAGGACTGTAATTGTTGTAGTCGGTCAGCTGCGCGTTCGGCTTCACCGCCGTGATCGCCATCCAGTAGAAGGGGAAGAGCAATACGAAGACGAAGACCGCCATCGGCAGGTAAAGCACGACGATCCGCCGCGGCAGGCGGTTCAGATAGCTCATGCCCTCGGCCGTGTCGGTGAGCACCTCGTCGTCGGTTCGTGTGGTCGTGTTCATTTTGTCCTCCCGCTCAATCCTGGCCGCCCTGCTGCCATTTGCGGCGTTGCAGACCGAAGAAGCTGAACATGATGGCGGCAAGCAGGAAGGGGATCATGGCGACGGCGATCGCCGCCCCCTCCCCGAGCTGCCCGCCCGGAATGCCGCGCTGGAACGAGAGCGTCGCCATCAAGTGGGTTGCATTGACCGGCCCGCCCTTGGTCAGCACGTAGATCAGCTGGAAATCGGTGAAGGTGAAGAGCACCGAGAAGGTCATGACGACCGCGATGATCGGGGTCAGCATCGGCAGGGTTACATAGCGGAAACGCTGCCAGCTGGTGGCGCCGTCGAGCGAGGCTGCCTCCTGCAGCGAAGCCGGGATCGTCTGCAGGCCGGCCAGAAGCGAGATCGCCACGAAGGGAATGCCGCGCCATACATTGGCGGCGATAACGGAAGCGCGCGCGTTGTTCGGGTCGCCCAGGAAGTTGATCGGCCCGTCGATGATCCCGAGCTGCATCAGCGACCAGGAGATGATGGAAAACTGCGAATCGTAGATCCACCAGAAGGCGAGCGCCGAAAGCACCGTCGGCACGACCCAGGGCAGGAGCACGATCGCGCGGAAGAAGGACTTGAAAGGCAGGTTTTCGTTCAGCAGCAGCGCCAGCCAGAGTCCGAGCACGAATTTCAGGATCGACGCCACGAAGGTGTAGAGCAGCGTGTTGTAGACCGAGAGCCAGAAGACCGAATCCCGGGCCAGGAACTCGTAGTTCTCGATCCCGATGAAGACGCCGTCGCGGCCTATGCGTGTGTCGGTGAAGCCGAGCCAGACGCCCAGCCCGAGCGGATAGGTCAGAAAGCAGATCAGAAAGACGGCTGCCGGCAGCATGAACAGGAAGCCGAGCACATTGTTGTTCTGCATCAGCGAAGCCGTGGTGGATGGCTTTCCGGACGGCGTTATGGAGGACATCGGGCTTCTCCGGCTGGAGGAACGGATCTCGAGGCATTTGCCGGCAGCGTTTGCTGCCGGCTTTGAGGCGGCCCGTGGGCCGCGGGGGGTCAGACGCGATAATAGCGGTTCGCCCGCCGTTCGGCCTCGATGATGGCGTCTTCCGGCGTTGCCTGGCCGGTGACCGCACTGGCGAACATGTCGACCAGGACGTAGTCGGCCATTACGCCTGCCGAGGCATAGCCGAGCGGTCCGGCGTAGCCGTTCGGCCGCAGCGTCTCCGAGGCGCGCGCATAGGGCGCGTGGATCGGGTCCGAGGTCCAGACCGGGTTGTCGGCAAAGGCCTTCAGCGGCTGGCAGCAATAGGCGCTCGATCCCTCGATCCAGGCGTTCATCTGGTCGGCTTCCATCATGAACTTGAGATAGGCCTTGGCGGCCTCGGGATACTTGCTGTGCTTGAAGAGCAGGATCGAGCTCGTCTGGTGGAGTTCGACGCTCTGGCCGACCGGACCGACGGGGAAGTTGGTCGTGCGGATGTCGGCCGCAAGCTCCGCAAGGGCCTCGTCCTTCTTGGCCGCATAGTAGAGCGAGACGCCGTTTGCCGTCAGCGATACCTGGCCCGCAAGGAAGGCGCGGTTGTTGTTGATGTCGAGCCAGCTTTCGGTGCCCGGGATGAAGGTCTCGTATAGCGACTTTGCGTAGTTGACCGCTGCGAGCGTCTCCGGGCTGTTGATCGTGACCTTGCCGCTCTCGTCGACCATCTTGCCGCCATGGCTCCACAGCAGCCAATGGGCGTAGTTGTTGCCGTCGCCAACCGCTTTGCCGTGGGGGAAACCGGCCGGGGTTCCCTTGGCCTTGAGGGCCTTGCAGAGTTCGAGAAAGCCGGCTGTATCCTTCGGGAACTCACTGAAGCCGGCCGCCTTCATGTGGCTCTCGCGGTAGCAGACGGCGTTGCCGATCGCGGCCAGCGGCATGGCGATGAACTGGCCGTCGCGGCTCGCATACCCCTTCAGGCCGTCGTACCATCCTCCATATTTGTTGCCGAGATAGTCGGCGAGCTCCGTCAGGTCGACGAGCTTGTCGGGATATTGATGTGCGTCGTCGAACCAGCACATCACCATATCAGGACCGGAGCCGACATTGGCGGCAACCGCCGCCTTCGGCCGGATGTCCTCCCAGCTTTCCTTGTCGATGCGGACTTCGACGCCCGTGGCTTCCGTGAACTTCTTGGTGTTGGCGATCCAGGCGTCTTCATCGCCCTTGACGAAGGGCGTCCATCTGAGAAGCCTGAGGCTTGCCCCCTCCTCCGGCTTGTAGCTCGGCTCGGCCTGCGCGAAGGACGGGCGGATGCCCAGACCCGCAACGCCGGCGAGTGCGGCGGAGGTTGCGAGAAAATCACGTCTCTTTATCGGCATGCTACTCCTCCTCAAAATGCGGGAGCGTCTTCCTCCGGCATTCACCGTCCCGCTTGGCGAATGCGGCTTGAGCGATGCCGGCCGTTGCCTGGCATCTTTATGGGCCGCGAAGGCTCCTCCCTTCGTCAGCGACGTCAGCCGACCAGCCGCCGTCCCGTTCCGGCGTCGAACAAGTGCACATGCGCGGCATCGATCGCGAGATGGATCGTTTCGCCGGGCTTGGCATTCACCCTCTCGCGGAAAACACAGGTCACATCGTGCCCACCGAGCCTTGCGATCAGCTGCGTCTCATAGCCGGTCGGCTCGATCACCGCGATTTCGGCCGGCAGCCCGTTCGGGTCGAGCGCCATGTATTCGGGCCTAAGACCGTAGACGAGATCACGACCTTGGGCGGCTGCCGCCGGCCGCGCCACGGGCAGAGCCGTTCCGTCGGCCGTGAGGAAGGCATTCGGATTGTCCGGATCGAGGCGGCCCTTGAGCATGTTCATCGCAGGCGAGCCGATGAAACCGGCCACGAAGAGGTTGGCGGGGTTGTCGTAGAGCTCGAGCGGTGCGCCGATCTGCTCGACGATGCCGTCATGCATGACGACGATCTTGTCGGCCATGGTCATCGCCTCGATCTGGTCGTGCGTCACGTAGACGGTCGTGGTTTTCAGCCGCTGATGCAATTCCTTGATCTCGGCCCGCATGGCGACGCGCAGCTTCGCATCGAGATTGGAAAGCGGTTCGTCGAAGAGAAACACCTGCGGGTCGCGCACGATCGCCCGCCCCATGGCGACACGCTGTCGCTGACCGCCGGAAAGCTGACGCGGATAACGGTCAAGCAGCTTCGAAAGGCCGAGGATTTCGGCCGCCACGCCGACGCGCTTGTCGATTTCGGATTTGGGTCTGCTTGCCAGCATCAGGGAGAAGGCCATGTTGTCGGCGACAGTCATATGCGGATAGAGCGCGTAGTTCTGGAACACCATGGCGATGTCGCGGTCCTTCGGCGGCAATCGGTTGACCACCTGATTGCCGATGCGAATTTCGCCCGCGGTGATGTTTTCGAGACCCGCCAGCATCCGCAGCAAGGTGGATTTGCCGCAACCGGAAGGGCCGACGAGAATGACGAACTCGCCGTCCTCGATCTCGATGTTCACGCCCTTGATGACAGGGAAAGCACCGAAGGACTTCCGAACATCGACAAAATCCACGCCTGCCATTTGCGTTCCTCCCAGAACTGATCTTTACCCTTGCGGCCGCCAAATTCATCGTTTGCGCGATCGCGCCAGGCTGAAAACCTCTTTTTATCCGCGGCCGACCAGCGGCATCCTGGTCGCCATCACGGTCATCGTGAGAACATTGGCCGAGAGCGGCAGGCTCGCCATGTAGACGACCGCCTCGGCGATGTGCTCGATCGGTATCGTCGGCTCCGCCGCAACCTCGCCATTGGCCTGCAGCACGCCGGTGCTCATCCGCGCCGTCATGTCGGTCGCAGCATTGCCTATGTCGATCTGACCGCAGGCGATGTCGTGCATCCGGCCATCGAGCGCCGTCGATTTCGTGAGGCCGGTAATGGCGTGCTTGGTCGCGGTATAGGGCGCCGAATTGGGCCGCGGCGTCTGCGCGGAAATCGAGCCGTTGTTGATGATCCGGCCGCCCCGCGGCGTTTGCGCCTTCATCAGCCGGAAGGCATGTTGCGTACACAGAAAGGCGCCCGTCAGGTTCGCCGCGACGATACCGTTCCACTGTTCGAAGCTCACCTCTTCGAGGGGCACGGGCGGCACGTTCGAGCCGGCATTGTTGACGAGGAGGTCCAGCCGGCCGAATTCCGCCCGGACGGCGGCGAAGAGAGCCGCGACCTGATCCGGATCGCCGACGTCGCAGACGACCGCGCGGACGATATTGCCGGTCCGCCCGCCGATTTCGCCGGCCGCAGCCTCGAGTACATCCGGACGGCGGCCGGTGATGACGACGCTGTAGCCTTCCGCACTCAAGGCCTGGGCAACGCCCCGGCCGACACCGGTCCCGCCGCCCGTGACCAGCGCGATCCTGCCCTCGCCCGATCCCTTCGCCTGCGCCATCTCAGATCCTTCCTCCGAGTTCGTCTTCGATATGGATGCGGATGATCTCGTCGAAATTGCTTTCGGCCGTAAAGCCGAGTTCTCGGGTACGGCGAGCATCGAAGTCGGTTGCCCAGCCGGAGACGATCGTGCGGATCACCGGGTCCGGTTCGCGGCGGATGAGGCTCACGGCTTTCCGGCCGGCAATGCGGCCGAGCGCCTCTATCTCCTCGCCGACCAGCGCCGAAAGCCCCGGCATGGTGAGGTTTCGCCGGGGTCCGATGATATCGGTATCCATTCGCGCCGCATGGATGAAGAAGCCCACGGCCGAGCGCGGGCTCGCGAACCAATGCCGGACATTCTCGTCCACCGGCAGGATAGCCTCCTGGCCGACGAGCGGCTCGCGCAGGATGTTGGAAAAGAAGCCGGATGCGGCCTTGTTCGGCTTTCCGGGCCGTATGCAGATGGTCGGCAGCCGAATGCCGATACCGTCGAAGAAGCCGCGGCGGGTATAATCGGCGAGCAGCAGCTCGCAGATCGCCTTTTGCGTCCCGTAACTGGTGAGCGGCGTCGTGAGGAATTCGTCGCCGATCTTTTCCGGGAACGGCTGGCCGAAGACGGCGATAGAGGAGGCGAAGAGGACGCGCGGGAGGTAGCGCTCGCGCTGTCCCTCGCGGCGGATCGCCTCGAAGAGCGCACGCGTGCCGTCGAGATTGACCAGGTAGCCTTTGTCGAAGTCGGCCTCCGCCTCTCCCGAGACGATCGCCGCGAGGTGGAAGATCACGTCGGGCCGCGACGAGATCAGGCGCTCTGCGCTGCCCTCGGTAGACAGGTCGATGGCAAGCGTCGTCGCAAGCGACGAAAGCGCCGGAGGCACGGGCGGCTCAGCCACGTCAGCCAACGTCAGGCTGGCGATCTCGCGTCCCAGACATCCGGGCTCCGCGGCCAGCCTTTCGACCAGCTTCCGGCCGATCATGCCGGCGGCACCTATGACCATTACATGCATTTTCGGCGAACCTCCTCCTGTTCAGCCACCCGGTCGGTCCTGCTCAGCTTGACTTTCTGTTCGTTCCGTCTGCCTCCTCGTCCGCCAGCAGAGCCTTCGTCGTTTCATAGATCCGGATCAGATGATGGTGAAAGGCGGCAATGACGGCCGCCCGGTCATGCCGCCTCAAGGCGGCGACGATGTCGCTGTGATCCTTGTAGCTCGCTTCGATTGCTCCCGGCCGTGACATGGCGCTGCGCCGGTAATCCATCATATAGGTGTAAAGGTCGGTGACAAAATCGGAGAGCAGCGGATTGCCACAGGCCCGGTAGATCGCCACGTGGAACTCGCGGTCGCAGATCAGAAAGCGCATTGCGTCGTCACCGCAGATCTTCTGCGCATCGAGAAGGCTGTCAAGCTTGCGCAGCGCCTCTTCGTCGATGTTTTCGGCCGCGTCGCCGACCACCTTCAACTCGATATGGAGCCTTGCGGCGTGAACGTCCTCGAGATCGTAGCTGTCGATCGCGTTCGGAGAAGCGATCGTCACCGTGACATGGCTGAGATCGACATTCCCGACGCGGGTTCGGCTTCCTTGCGACACCTCGACCACACCGCGCGCCGCCAGCGTCTGGATTGCGCCGCGCACGGTCTCGCGGCTCACATGGAGCACGCTCGCAAGCTCGCGTTCGCCCGGCAGCACGTCGCCGGGCCTCAGCATGTTGGTCGCAACCAGCACCATAAGCTTGTCGGCGATGAGGTCGCGCGCGGTACGGCGCTCGAGGCTCTTCCCGACTTTCGGCATATGCGTGAGGATTGGACTTCCGTTCACCGCGGCCTCCCAACTGATCCACTGGTTGGTCCAGCAGATCAGTATGACGAATAGAGGGCTTGTCGGAAGGTGCGGTCAAGACATGTTCGTTGCGGCAGCGCACCAATAATGCACGGCGCCGTTGTGCGGCGCCGTGTGAGCGGCAAAACGCGGAACCAGCCCGGTTGTGAATAGATGCAAGGAGGCACTCTATCCGTGATCATGTCCCTCATGGTCGCCGAGCGACGGCAGGTCGAGGCTGAAGGTTTTGGCAAGATCGGCGACTTGCTGCGAGCTGAGATAGCGGGGATTGAGGTTGCGCAGCAGCAGGTAGAGCTTTGCGGTCTCTTCCAGTTCCTCCGTCGCAAAGACCGCGGCCTCCAGACTGTCGCCGGCGACGACGGGACCGTGATTGGAAAGCAGCACGGAGGAATATTTGCCCGCAAGCCCGCGGATCGCATCGGCGACGGCCGGGTCTCCGGGGCGGTAATAGGGCACGAGCGCAGTCTCCCCGGCCCGCATGAGGTAATAGGGCGTCATCGGCGGAAGGGCCGCTTGCGGATCGATCTCCGGCAGCATCGTCAGCGCGACCGCGTGGGTCGAATGGAGATGCACGATGGCACGGGCGCTGCCGCGAGTCTCGTAGAGGGCGGAATGAAGCGGGATCTCCTTGGTCGGCTTGTCGCCCGAGACAAGCCGGCCGCCGGCATCGAGGCGCGAAATACGCGCTGGATCGAGGAAGCCGAGCGAGGCATTGGTGGGCGTCACCAGCCAGCCGCCGTCATCGAGTTTCATCGATATGTTTCCGGAAGAGCCGGGGGTCAGGCCCCGCTCGAAGAGAGAGCGGCCGTAGCGGCAGATTTCCTCGCGAAGACGCGTTTCGGACATTGGTGGTCCTTTCGTTCAGGCTGTATCGCCTTCCATCAGTTCAAATCCAAGATCGGCGATGTGAGACGGGTGATCGTTGATGACCAACTCGGCCGCCAGCTTTCCCGTCGCGACGCGAGGCGTGCGAATGGTCGTCAGAGGCTGCGGCGTGGCCTGGCCGATATCGAGGCCGTTATGGCCGAAAAGGGCGAGCCTGGTTGGGACGGAAATGGCGCATGCAAGACAATGAAAATATCCGCCGAGCGCCATGTCGTCGTTCGAGAAATAGACCGCATCGAGTCCCGGCGCCCTTCGAAGAAGCTGATCGAGCCCCGTCCGCCCGCTTCCAACCGAAGAAGCGCCCGGACGGATTTCCCGATCCACAAGGGCGACGCCGGCCAGGTTCAGCGCTTCACGGAAGCCGTCGAAGCGTTTGCCGGCGCGTGTGTCGCGGTCGAGATCGTGGCCGACATAGCCGATCCGGCGATAACCGCGCTTCAACAGGAATTCGGCGCTCGCCCGACCCGCCTCACGATTGGAAAAGCCGACCGCCAGGTCTATGGCGCTCCCGTCGATGTCGAGCAGTTCGACGACGCGACAGCCGCTCGCCCGCAGCATCTTGAGCGTGCCTTCCGTATGCTCGAAGCCGGCAAGCATCACCGCCGTCGGCCGCCAGGCGAGCATGGCGGCGACGAGGGCCTCCTCGCGCTCCGGCTCATAGTCCGTCACGGAAAAGACGGCCTGATAGCGATTTTCCTCCAGAACGGCGCCTGCCCCCCGCAGCACGTCCGGGAACACGATGTTGGTGAGCGACGGGATGACGAAGGCGACGAGGCGGGACCCGGCCGAGGCCAAGGTTCCGGCGATCCGGTTCGGCACGTAGCCAAGCCGCTCGACCGCATCCAACACGCGCTCGCGGGCCTTGCCGGAGAACGAGCCGTGATTGCGCAGCACGCGGGAAACCGTGCTTTCACCCACGCCCGCGGCTTCCGCCACCTCTGCGAGCGTTACGGGTGTCTGCTGCTTGAAGTCCGTCGCCACTTCGCGCCTGTTCCAGTTTAACGAGACCGTTCACGGCTCTCATCGACTTCATAGGCGGATTTTTTTGGCAGCGCTACCAATATTGGTTGGCAGCGCTGCCAATAATCCCTAGAACGAGTGACCGGCAACTGGAGGAGACGAAATGGCATCGAAGATCGCAGTGCTCGGGCTCGGCTCGATGGGCTTCGGAATGGCGTGCTCGCTGAAAAGCGCGGGCCTCGACGTGTCTGGCTACGACGTTGCCCCGCCCGCAGTGGAACGTTTCGTTGCCGAAGGCGGTCGCGGAGCGGGCACGCCAGGCCAAGCCGTGACGGGCGCCGACATCGTCGTTTCGGTGGTCGTGAGCGGCGCGCAGACCGAAGCCGTTCTGTTCGGCCGGGATGGTGTTGCAGACGCGATGAAGCCCGGCGCCGTCTTCATATCGTCCGCGACAATGGATCCGGCGATCGCGCGCGACCTGGCGCAGCGGCTCGAAGGACTGGGGTTTCACTATCTCGACGCGCCGATCTCAGGCGGCGCGGCAAAGGCATCGAAGGGCGAACTGACGATCATGGCCTCGGGATCGCCGCAGGCCTTCGCCGCCGCCCGACTGGCCCTCGACGCCATGGCCGCCAAGGTCTACGAACTCGGCGAGACCGCCGGGACCGGCGCCGCCTTCAAGATGATCAACCAGCTTCTCGCCGGCGTGCACATCGCAGCCGCCTGCGAAGCGATCGCCTTTGCGGCGAAACAAGGGCTGGACCTCGACAAAGTATACGAGGTGATCACCGCCTCGGCCGGCAATTCCTGGATGTTCGAGAACCGCATCCCGCATGTGCTGGCGGGAGATTACGCCCCGCTGAGCGCCATCGAGATTTTTGTGAAGGACCTCGGCATCGTCCAGGATATGGCGCGCGCGGAGCGCTATCCGGTGCCGCTCGTGGCGGCCGCACTGCAGATGTATCTTGCAGCCTCGGGCACAGGCATGGGGCGCGACGACGATTCCTCCCTCGCGCGGCTCTACGCCCAGCTCTCCGGGGCCACGTTGCCCGGCACGAATAACCCCTAAGGAAAACGCGCATGCCCGTATTTGCCGCCAATCTGACGATGATGTTCACCGAGTGGCCGTTCCTCGACCGCTTCGACGCGGCCGCCGACGCCGGGTTCGCCGCCGTCGAGTACCTTTTTCCCTACGAGGTGCCTCCGGAAGCGATCGCCGAACGGCTTGCCCGCAACAGGCTCGAGCAGGCGCTGTTCAACCTGCCGCCGGGCGATTGGGCAGCCGGCGAGCGCGGAATCGCCGCCCTGCCCAGCCGCTTCGACGGGTTGAAATCGGATGTCGACAAGGCGCTCGACTACGCGGCGGCGACCGGCGCCAAGCGCCTGCACCTGATGGCTGGTCTTGCTGATCCGCGCGACCCGGACGCCGCATCCCGTTACCGCCGCTCGGTCGCCTATACCGCCGGGCGCCTGGCCGACGAGGGCATCGATCTCCTCGTCGAGCCGATCAACGGGCGCAACATGCCGGGATATTTCCTCAACGATTTCGGGACCGCCGAGCGGCTCATCGCCGAACTGGCGCTCCCCAACCTGAAGCTGCAATTCGACATCTATCACCGGCAGATCCTGCACGGCGACGTCGCAATGGCTCTCCGCCAACTGATGCCGGTCACCGGCCACATCCAGATCGCCAGCGTGCCCTCGCGGCACGAGCCCGATGGCGAGGAGTTGAACTATCGCTACCTCTTTGATGAAATCGACCGGCTCGGCTATGGCGGCTTCGTCGGTTGCGAATATAACCCGCGCGGCCGGACGCTGGACGGCCTCGGCTGGTTCAAACCCTTTCGACGGAGCTGACCCATGACAATCCTGCTCGGATCGATCGCCGACGACTACACGGGCGCCTCCGATCTTGCGAATACGCTGACGAAGAATGGGCTTCGCACCGTGCAGACGGTCGGCATTCCCGATCCGTCGCTCGCCCTGCCCGACGTCGATGCAGTGGTCGTTTCCCTGAAGATCCGGTCGGTCGCAGCGGAGGAGGCCGTGGCCGCCGCCCTCGCGGCCGAAAGCTGGCTGCGCGGCCGAGGCGCCGCCCATGTGCTCTACAAGATCTGCTCCACCTTCGATTCGACGGATCTCGGCAATATCGGGCCGGTGACCGAAGCGCTTCTGAGCGTCTCGGGCGGCGACATCGCCCTCGTTACGCCGGCCTTTCCGGAAACGGGGCGAACCGTCTATCTCGGCCATCTTTTCGTCAATGGCCAGCCGCTCGACGAAAGTCCGTTGAAAGACCACCCGCTCAACCCGATGCGCGATGCCAATCTGGTGCGGGTGCTCACCCGCCAGTCGCGCGGCAAGGCCGGCCTCATCGACCTGCCGACCGTCACGCGCGGAGCCGATGCGATAAAGGCGAGGCTCGATCGGTTACGCGCCGAAGGCGCCGCCGCGGCTATCGCGGATGCGGTCTTCGAACGCGATCTCGAAACGCTCGGCGAAGCGGCGCTCGAAATGCCCGTCTCCACCGGCGCGTCCGGCCTGGGTCTCGGCCTCGCCCGCGCGATTCTGCGCTCCGGCCGGGCTTCGGCAAGCGACGGGGAAAGCGACGCCATCCGCTCCGTCGGCGGTCTTGCCGCGGTGGTCGCAGGCAGTTGTTCGGCGGCAACGCTGAAGCAACTCGACGCGGCGGAACGCCATATGCCGGTGCTGCGGCTCGACACGGAAAAGCTCCTCGCCGGATCGGACGAGATTTCCGCAGCCGTCGCCTGGGCCGGGGAACGGATTGCCCAAGGCCCCGTCGCCATCGCCGCGAGTGCCGCGCCCGAGGTCGTTTCGCGTCTGCAGGCGCGCTACGGGCGAGAGGCATCCGGGCACGCGATCGAGACGGCAACCGCCGCGATCGCCGGCGAACTGGTAGAGCGCGGCGTGAGACGCCTCGTCGTCGCCGGCGGAGAGACCTCCGGCGCGACCGTCGACAGGCTCGGCATTCCGGCTTTCCTGATCGGTCCGGAAATCGCGCCCGGCGTCCCCGTGCTGAGGACGATCGGCACTGCCGGAAACGACATGTTGCTGGCGCTAAAATCCGGCAATTTCGGCGGCGAGGATTTCTTCGCCACGGCACTGTCGATGATGCGGTGAGAGGGAAGGCGGGCGGTCCCCTCGTCCGCCGCCCCCCCGCTGCACGCTTCCTCAAATCGGACCGAGTAGAGCATGCAGACTTTGCGTTTGCCGCAGCGCGTCCGCGCGACGGCTCTTACAGGCCGTTGTCCTTCAGGATCTGCGCGGCGTTTTCCTTGGTCACCTTCATCGTGTCGAGCGTGACGGTCTTTTCGACCTTTTCCCTCTTCAGGAACTTCACCGCCTGGCGGAGACCCTCTGCTCCCGGCGTCGCATAGAGGAAAGTCGCGGTGAGTTCGCCGTTGTTGACCCAGGTCACGCCTTCGTTCGGGAGCGCGTCGATGCCGATGAACTTTATTTCCTTCTCACGACCTGCGTCCTTCGCCGCCAGATAGGCGCCATAGGCCATCGGATCGTTGTGGCCGTATACGAGATCGATCTTCTCGTTGTTGCGCAGCGCCGTCGCCATGATGTTGTAGGCCTGGTCCTGCTTCCAGTCGCCGGATTGCTGATCGAGCAGGTTCTTGATGCCGGGCTCCTTGTCGGTGAACTCGTGGAAGCCGTCGTGGCGATCGTGCGCCGGCTGGGTGCCCATGCCGCCCCATATCTCGACGATATTGCCCTGAGCCTTGCCCTTTCCTCCGAGAAGCTCGACCGCATATTCGCCGGCCGCGCGGCCGATCAGTTTGTTGTCGCCGCCGACGAACTGGGTGTACTGGTCGGTCTCGACGTTTCGGTCGAGAACGAAGACCGGGATCTTGGCATCGATCGCCTGCTGCACCACGCCGGTGAGCCCTGCGGACTCTTTCGGCGACACGAGCAAGGCATCCACCTCCTGGCGAACGAGGTTCTCGACGTCGGCCACCTGCTTTTCCGTCCTGTCCTCACCGTCGGTTATGATCAGCTCGACGTCCGGATGCTTTGCCGCCTCGGCGATGATGTCCTTATTGAACTGCGCACGCCACGGTTCGATCGTCGTCGCCTGGCTGAAGCCGATGCGAAACTTCTTGTCCTGAGCCACGGCGTCGTGCGCCGGCATGAGCACGGTCGTCGCGGCGAGGACGGCGGCGACCGCCGTCAGTTTGATGATGTCACGGCGTTTCATTTCTTCTTTCCTCCCATTGTCATGGATAACGTCTCTCCCGACGTCCGCTCCTCGGCGGACGTATCTCCTTGAGCCGGGCGCCGGCTTGCGCCCGGCAGCCGCAATTGCGCGAGAAGGTCGTAGGCATTGCGCTCCTGAACGAGCACCGTCCCGATGATGATCACGCCCTTCAGCACCAGCTGAAGATTGGAATTGATGTTGTGGAGCTGCAGGATGTTGGAGAGCAGGCCGAAGATCAGGACGCCGCAGAACGTCCCGGCAAGGCTCCCGCGCCCTCCCATCAGGCTCGTCCCGCCGATGACCACTGCCGCGATCGCATCCAGTTCGAGGCCCGCGCCGGCGTCGGGCTTGCCCTGGCGGTACTGCGCCACATAGAGGACCGCGGCGATGCCCGCGAGAAGACCCGATACCGCATAGGTGACGATCTTCACCCGGCCCGCATTGATGCCGGAAAGGCGCGCCGCCTCCTCGTTTCCCCCGATCGCATAGACATAGCGGCCGAAGGGGGTGAACCGCAGCACCGCACCATAGATGAGAATCGCGACGATGAAGAATATGCCGGGCATGGGCACGACGCCGAAGACGAGCTGCCGCAGCATATCGAAATCTGCGGTAGCATTGGTGCCGGTATAGACCGGCAGAACGGCATTGTTCTGCCCGGCGGTGAGCCGGGCGATGCCGAGCGCCGTGACCATCATGGCGAGCGTGACGATGAAGGGCTGCAATCGTCCGACCACGATGATCGCGCCATTGACCGCGCCGAACATGAGTCCGACCGCCGGCGCCACGAGCAGAACGCCGAGCACGCCGAATTTGGTCTGCATCTGAGGCAAGAGGAAACTTAGAACCAGGGCACAGAGGACGATGCCGGCTGCGGCGGGCAGAACGGTACCGCGGGTCCGGTCAAGCCGGATGTCGCGGACATGCGTCACGCCCGCCCGTGATTTCTCGATATTGAGGAAGACGAAGCGTACTGCCGCCGCACCGCCGACTAAAACCGCAAGCCCGACGGACGGCAGCCCCAGATAGAGGGCGGCCGTGTCCCCCGGGACGGTCAGGAGCATCGCGCAGACGACGGTGCAGATCGCCATCAGCGAGCCGACCGAAAGGTCTATGCCGCCGGTCAGAATGACGGCCGTCATGCCGGTGGCGATCAGCCCGGTGGTCGATACCTGCCGCAACACGTCGAGGAGATTGCCGGAGGAGAGAAAGATGTTCCTGCCCGACGACGTTACCGGCGAGGACAGGACTCCGATCAGGAAGATGGCGATCAGCCCCCAATAGAGTTTCGTACGGGAGAGAGCCTTCAGGAAATTCATGCAACCGCCCTTCCGCGTGCGCTCCGCGGAGCGGCGAGCTGCATGATGCGCTCCTCGCTCGCCTCCTCCCGGGAGACGAGCCCGGTCTGCCGTCCCTCGGCCATCACCAGAATCCGGTCGGCGAGGAGCAGGAGTTCCGGCAATTCGGAACTGACCACCACGATCGCCAGCCCGTCGCCGGCGAGCTTGAAAATGAGATCGTAGATCTCGCGCTTCGCACCGACGTCGATGCCGCGCGTCGGCTCGTCGAGAAGAAGGACACGCGGACCGGTCGCCAGCCACTTGCCGATGACGACCTTCTGCTGGTTGCCGCCGGACAGGGTTCCGGCCGCCTGATCGGTGCTCGCGCAGCGCACGCCGAGCGCATCGACCGCCCCTTTCGCGAGCGCGCGCTCGCCTCCGAAGGAGCGCAGCCCGAATCGGGCGAGCCTTCCAACAAGCGGCAGGGCCACATTGTCTCTGATCGATTCGTGAAGATGCAGCCCCTTCGCCTTGCGGTCCTCCGTCACCAGAGCAAAACCGAGGCGGCGAGCATCGCGTGGCGAGCGGATATCGACGGCGATGCCGTCCAGCCGGATTTCACCGCCGCGAAGGCCTTCATTCGATGCAAAGATCGTCTCCAGGATTTCCGTGCGCCCCGCGCCGAGCAAGCCGCCGATGCCGAGGATCTCGCCGGCGCGAACGTCGAAGCACACGCCCTTCAGCACGTCGCGCCAGCCATGACGTCCGGGAACGGCAAGCGACAGGTCCCTGACCGAAAGGACGGGCTCGCCGCCGCCTTTGCCCCGGTCGGCCGGGTGCGCGTCGAGGAGGTTGCGGCCCACCATTGCGGCGATGATCGTATTCTCGTCCAGTCCGGCCATCGGCCGGGTCCAGACATGCCGGCCGTCGCGGAAGACGGTGACCCGGTCGCTGAGCTGCATGACTTCGTCGATCCGGTGCGAAATATAGATGATGCCGACACCGTCGGCCGCGAGTTGCCGCATGATCTTGAAGAGGCGCCGACACTCGCCGGGCGAAAGCGCCGAGGTCGGTTCGTCCATGATCAGAATGCGCGCTTCCACGGAGAGGGCCTTAGCGATCTCGACGAGCTGTTGTTCGCCCACCCGCAACTGCCCGACGCGCGCCTCCGGGTCGAGTTCGATGCCGAGACGGTTCAACAGCCCTCGTGCGGCCTCCAGGCTCGCCTTGCGATCCACGAAAAGACCGGCGATCACCCGTTCGCGGCCGAGAAAGATGTTGTCGGCGACGCCGAGTTCGGGGACGAGGTTGAGTTCCTGATGGATGATGGCGATCCCGGCCGCCTCGGCATCGCGCACATTGGAGAAGCGGGCGGTTTCTCCATCGACGCGGAAGGTGCCCTCGTAGTCAGGGTAGACGCCGGACAGGACCTTCATCAGCGTCGACTTGCCGGCGCCATTCTCGCCCATGAGCGCATGGATTTCGCCCGCGCGCAGTTCGAAGCGCACATCCTTGAGCGCCGCGACGCCGCCGAACGATTTCGAAACCGCTTCGGCCGCCAGAACTGGCCGGCCGGATTCTTTGGTGACCGAATCACGGGGGATAGCATCGCGCATGATATTGGCAGCCTCCCTACCGCCGACATCTGACGCTCTATTCACCTATTTCCCGTAGCCTATTCTAAACGTTTCGATGCTGTCAAGCAGGCCGTTCCGGGCTCGATTGCCTAATTCCTGCATTTCAAATAGAGTTTCGCAAGCGAACCATCGAAACGTTTCAGAAGAAATGCAGCAGCGACGAAATTCACGGAAATCCGGTGCACCGACCATGCTCGACGTCGCCAAGGCGGCGCATGTCTCTGTGGCGACGGTCTCGGCCGTGATCAACGGCTCGGCCCCGGTCAGTCCGGAATTGCGCAGCCGCATAGAGCAGGCGATCGGCCTCATAGGCTACAAGCGCAACGCGATCGCCCGCAGCCTCAAGCTCGGCACGACCCGCACCGTAGGCCTGATGGTTGCTGATATCACCAATCCCTTCTTCACCGATGTCGTGGCGGTGATCCAGGACGTGCTGCATCGGGCCGGCTACGCCGTGATGCTCTGCTGCAACGACGAGGACGTTGCCTTGCAGGACGAGCAGATCGCCCTGTTGATCGACCGGAGCGTGGACGGCCTGATCATCGCGCCGGCCGGAGACGACGAGACGCTGAAGCGCATGATCGCGAGCGCCAATCTTCCAACCGTGCTGATCGACAGGCTTTGCGACGGCATCGACACCGATGCGGTCGTGCTCGACAATCGTCGCGCGGTTCAGGACGCAGCGGTCTATATGCTCGGCCTCGGCCATCGGCGCATCGGCTATATTTCGGGCTCGCTCGACACTTCGACCGGGCGGGAGCGTCTTGCCGGCTATCGGGCAGCGTTGGAAGCGGCGGGCCTCCCCTGCGAGGAGGACCTGATCCGGATCGGCAATTTTCGGGAGAAGGACGCCTACACTGCGGCGATCCAGCTGCTGACGAGTCCCGAGCGGCCAACGGCGGTTTTCTCAGCCAACAACCTGATGGTCATCGGGGTGATGAAGGCGATCCGGGACATCGGCCTTCGCTGCCCGGACGACGTTTCGGTCGCAAGCTTCGACGATTTTCCCTGGGCCGACGTCTTCCAGCCGCATCTGACGACGATCGCCCAGCCGGTCCAGGCGATCGGCGAACAGGCCGCGCAGCTCGTGCTCGACCGCCTTTCCGGCGCTAGCCCGGAAGCGCCGCGCCGGCTCGTGCTTCAGGGAAGACTGGTGATTCGCGACTCCTGCCGGCCGGCCGGCAGCCTGGCGCCGCGCGCGATCGCCTGACCCATTTTCGCAAAAGGATCGCGCTATCGGGGCGTCAGTCGTCGTGCAAGGCGCGAGCGATCGGCGGGCCGAAATTCAAGTCGCGGAACCTTGCCGCAAAGCCCGCGCGCTCCGGCGAACAGGCCGTGACGCCGGCATCGGCATCGGCGGCGGAAAAGGGACAGAGCCGTGCCATCTGCCAGCGTTCCTCGCCAAAGCGGAATTGCACCCGCACCGCATCGCCATGCCGCGTCAGCCGCACCTCCAGTGGGTCCGAAGGCGCCCTTGCGTGCAACGGAATGACCGACCAGTCCGATACGCCGCGCGTCACGACCACGCTGAAATGCATCAGCCCGTCGGTATATTCGATACCGCATTTGATCCAGTTCTGTTCGTCGAGCCGCAGCATCAGACCGGCCTGGTCGTAAAGCTGCTCATACTGGCCGACGATCGTCGCCGAAGCGGTGAAATCGCCCGAAACCGGACGAAGATAGGCATGTCCGCTGTCGCGCACGAAGCCGTAGAAGGTTTCGCGCCAGAAATCCGTCTTGGCGTCGGTCTTGAGCGACAGATCGCGTTCGTCGCCCTCCCAGCTTGCCGGCTCGTTCAGCCAGCGATAGGCGCTTGCCATTCTGTCCCTCCATCCGTCCCAGTGTTTTAATTGCTCGGCAGTTGTCGCGCACCCCACTCGCTCTTCGGGATCGCCTCGCCGATTGCGAAGCTGAAGGAAGTGACCGATGTCGTCTCGGGGCTCACTTCGCATTCGAAGTCGATAGCGTACCATGTCGACCGGCTGCGGAAGGCGCCGCCATCTGCGTTCAGGCCCGTCGGCGAGATGAAGCCCCCGGAAGGGCCGAAGGGAACGAGCATGTCCGGAAAGGCGCCGGGCATTTCACGCCGCACCTGCTCGAGCGCTTCGATGCTGCAGAGCTGCACGATCCGCTTTTTCGGCGGCAGCCTGCCGATCGCCTGTTTCACGCGGGGGTCCGACAGGGCGTTTTCAGAATAGAGTTCCTTCGCCTGGACGAGCTGGTTCGACTGGCGTTCGGCCATGGCCTCGGCCGACTTTTGCGCCGGGTCCGCCCTTGCTTCCTCCAGAACCGGTTTCTCCTGGGGAACAGCTGCAGCCGGCGGCGTGGCTGCGGCATCGGCCGCCTCGTTCGCTGCGCTCCGGGCATCGACGCGCAATTCCGCAAGCGCGGTCCTGCTTTCCGCCGGCTTTTCGCTGGCGGTGTTTTCCGTTTTTGCCGGGGCGGGCCGCGAGGCCTCCGGCGTCTCGCTCGGCGTTTCGGACTTCTTCGGCGCGGCCGGAGGCAATTCGGGCCGAGGCGGCTTTTCCGTTTCGACCGGCGCTGCGGCCGACTCGAATGCCTCACGCTGAGGACGCGTTTGCTCGCTCTTGGCCACGTTCGGCTTTTGCTCGGGCTTTTCCGCACTCTTCGGCTGCGCAACGAGCTCGACGCTGACGCTTTGCTCCTTTGCCGGCGCAGACAATTCCGGCGGCCGAACCAGCAGCAAGAAGGCGAGCGCCAGGTGCAGGGCGAGCGAGGTCGGCATGCCCCAACCGGTTTCTCCCCACATTTTCCTGGCGAAGTGCTGCATTGCTCAAAGATCACGGACTCGGAAGCACCGAACCTAAGAGTTCGAGCGCCCCGCAACAAGTGCGGGACGCGCGTCGGTCAAGCGTATTCGACCTGATAAGGCTTTTCGAAGAAATGCTCCTCGAGATTGCACCCGCTGCCGCCGCGGTCGATGACGACGAATTCAGAGGTCGAACGGAGCGGCGTCAGAATTCCGTGCCAGACATTTTGCGCGATGTTGACCCCCTGCCCCGGCGCGGTCTCGAAGGCGATCGGCTCTCCGGGTTCCCCGCCTTCGTCGGGCGCGACGACCACGAGAAAGGGATTTCCCGTCAGCGGGATGAAGGCCTGGCTTCCGAGCGGATGCCGTTCCACCATCTTCAGCGTCAGGGGGATGTCGTAGGGCTCGCCCTTCAAGAGACTGACCAGCGTTCGGGCTTCCGGGCCGCTCGTCTCCACCTTCGCAAGGTCGTGATAGCGGATGCATTTGCCGGCGTTGATCGGAAAGCTCTTCGCATCGTCAGGCTCGATGACGTCGCCGAAGGGCGCGAACTCGCCGTGTGAAAGCGGGCGGATCGGTAGAGGTATCATGGTCTTTCCTCCCTGGTTGACCAATTGCCTTTGGGCGCCGGCACCGATCACTGGATCAGCACCGCCCTGAAATCATTGACGTTCGTGCCCGTGGGCCCCGGCTTGAAAAGGTCTCCAAGCGCATCGAAGGCCGCCCAGCTGTCGTTCTTCTGAAGCAGCGCTGCGGCATCCAGGCGCCGCGCCAGCAGGCGCGCGATCGTCGTATGATCGGCGAAGGCGCCGGCATTGTCCTCGGATCCGTCGATGCCGTCGGTATCCGCGGCGAGCGCCGAGATCCCGCCGATACCGTCGATGCCGAGCGCCAGCGACAGCAGAAACTCGCTGTTGCGCCCGCCGCGACCTTCGCCCCGGACCGTCACCGTCGTTTCGCCGCCGGAAAGGATGAGGGCGGGCTTCGGAAAGGGGCGGCCGCGCAGCGCCGTCTCGCGCGCGATGGCCGCATGAACGAGCCCGACATCGCGTGCCTCCCCTTCGATCGCATCGGAAAGAATGACGGCCTCTACGCCCGCGGACCGGGCCTTGGATGCCGCGGCCTCCAGTGAGACGCCTGCCGAAGCGATCAGTCGCACCTCGTCGCGGGCAAAGCGCGGATCGGAAGGTCTCGGCGCATCCGCCGCAGCGCTCGCCAGCCAGCGCATGACCTTTTCCGGCAAAGCGAGGCGATAGCGCTCGACGATCTTCAGGGCGTCGTCACGGATGGCTGCGTCGGCGACCGTCGGGCCGGATGCGACCAGCGCCGCGTCGTCGCCGGGAATATCGGAGACGACGAGAGAGACGACCCTGGCCGGATGGGCCGCGGCGGCAAGGCGGCCGCCCTTGATCAAGGAAACATGCTTGCGTACCGCGTTCATCGCTCTGATCGGCGCGCCCGACGCAAGTAGCGCTCGATTGACGGCGATTTCATCCTCGAGCGAAAGCCCCGGTGGTGGTGCCGGTAGGAGCGCCGAACCGCCGCCGCAGATCAGCGCCACGACCAAGTCATCCCCGGTCAGGCCGCTGACCGCCGCGAGGAGCCGCTTCGATGCCTTCAGCCCGCCCTCGTCCGGCAAGGGATGGGAGGCTTCGAGCACCTCGATCTGCCTGCAGTGCGCGCCGAAACCGTAGCGCGTGACGACCACGCCGCTGAGCGGCCCCTCCCAGGCGCATTCGAACGCCCGGGCCATCTGAGCGGCGCCCTTGCCGGCTCCGATGACGACCGTGCGCCCCTTCGGCCGCTCCGGCAGATTTGCGGCGATGACGCGTTCCGGATCAGCGGCGGACACCGCAGAGGCGAACAGGCTTTCCAGGAATTGACGCGGGTTGGCGATGGCGGCCATTGTTCCTCCCGTTTAGAAATACGCGGGCGGCGGCTCCTCCTTCCGCCGCCCGGATGCATGATCTCCCCGACGGATGAGGCCGTCGGCCGATCATGCGCGTCCTCGATCGCGACTTATGCGACCTCGTGGTTTGCCATCCGTTCGAGCGCCCGCACGAGCCCGGAGTGGTCAAGCCCGCTGTCGCCATTGGCGGCGCAATTGTTGAAGAGCTCCTGGGTTGCCGCCGTGTTCGGCAGCGAGATGCCGAGGCTTTTCGCTCCCTGCAGCGCGAGGTTCAGGTCCTTCTGGTGCAGCGAGATGCGGAAGCCCGGCTCGAAGGTACGCTTGATCATCCGATCGCCATGGACCTCGAGAATGCGCGACGATGCGAATCCGCCCATCAGTGCCTCGCGGACGCGGGCCGGATCGGCTCCTGCCTTGGACGCGAAGACCAGCGCCTCGGAGACTGCCTCGATGGTCAGTGCCACGATGATCTGGTTTGCGACCTTGGTGACCTGACCGTCGCCGCAATCGCCGACGAGCGTGATGTTCTTGCCCATCAGCTTGAAGAGCGGCAGGGCGCGTTCGAAGGAGCTCGGCTTGCCGCCGGCCATGATGCTGAGAGAGGCGTTCTTGGCGCCGACCTCGCCTCCGGAAACCGGCGCGTCGATATATTCGGCACCGGTTTCGCGTATCTTCTTGGCGAACTCCTTCGTTTCGATCGGCGAGATGGAGCTCATGTCGATGACGAGCTTGCCCTCGCCCAGGCCGTAATAGACGCCATTCTCACCGAACAGGACATCCTTCACTTCCGGCGTATCCGGCAGCATCAGGATGATCGTGTCGACCGTTTCCGCGAGCGCCTTCGGCGTTTCGACGATTTCCAGTCCGTTGTCGACGAGCTCCTGACGCGGCGGGATGGCGAATTTGGATGTGATGATCTTGTGACCGGCATCCTGAAGGTGGCGCGCCATCGGCGTGCCCATGATACCCAGTCCAATGAAACCGATAGATGCCATCGTGCTTAGCTCCTGATTTGGATGATGTCTGCGGATTGTTTGCGCCGGTGCTCGGTGCCAAGCCACCCAAGTCCTTCCGCGGTGGTCGTCAGCGGCTTGTATTCGCACCCGATCCAGCCGTCGTAGCCGGCGGCTTCCAGCGCGTCGAAGACGAAGGGGTAGTTGATCTCGCCGGTCCCCGGCTCGTTGCGTCCGGGATTGTCCGCAAGCTGTATGTGCGCGATCTTTTCTCGGTAGCGCCTGTAGGTGCCGACGAGTTCGCCTTCGGTGCGCTGCTGGTGGTACAGGTCGTACTGGACGAAGAGGTTGTCGCTCCCCACCTCCTCGATGATCGACGCCGCCTGCCCGACCGTGTTGAGATAAAAGCCGGGAATATCGAAGCGGTTGATCGGTTCGATCAGGAGGCGGATGCCGCACTTGCCGAGTTCGGCCGCCGCAAGCTTCAGATTGGCGACGAGGGTCGTGCGCAGCACGCTGTCGGGCACACCGTCCGGGACAATCCCCACGAGGCAATTGACCTGACGGCAGCCGAGCGCGGTCGCATAGTCGATGGCCGTTGCGACCCCCTTGCGGAATTCGTCGATCCGATCCGGCAGGATCGCGATGCCCCGCTCGCCACCGGCCCAGTCGCCGGCCGGCAGGTTGTGCAGCACTTGCGTTAGGCCGTGGCGGTCGAGTTCGCCGCGCAGCGCCACCTTCTCGAATTCGTAGGGGAAGAGATATTCCACGCCTTCGAACCCCGCATTGGCGGCCAGTGCGAAACGGTCGAGGAACGGCGCCTCGTTGAACAGCATCGTCAGGTTCGCAGCAAATCTCGGCATGCGATCACTCCTCTGTGGTAAGCGGGATGCGGGCGGAACCGCGCAGGACGTTCTTCAATCGAGAAGGGCGGCAATCGCGGTCGGGGCATCCTCGCCGCGCTCGGCGAGTTCCTCGAACTCGACGACCGCGTTGATGTCCGCCCCCATGGCGATGTTGGTGACGCGCTCCAGGATGAATTCTATGACGACGGGCACCTGGTGCTCTTCCATCAGCGCCTGCGCCCGATCGAAGGCATCGGCGAATTCATTCGGGCTCCTGACGCGGATTGCCTTGCAGCCGAGCCCCTCGGCAACCGCCACATGGTCGACTCCGTAACCCTTCTCCGCGTCACCGTCGGCATTGATGTTGTCGAAGGCCAGACTGACCTCGAAATCCATGTTGAAGCCGCGTTGGGCCTGACGGATCAGCCCGAGATAGGAATTGTTCACGACCACATGCAGGTAAGGCAGCTTGTGCTGGGCGCCGACCGCGAGCTCCTCGATCAGGAACTGAAAATCGTAATCGCCGGAAAGCGCAACGATTTTCCGGTTCGGATCGGCGGCCCGCACGCCGAGAGCTGCCGGCAACGTCCAACCGAGCGGACCGGCCTGGCCGCAATTGATCCAGTTGCGCGGCTTGTAGACGTGCAGGAATTGCGCGCCGGCAATCTGGCTCAAGCCGATGGTCGAGACGTAGCAGGTGTCGCGGCCGAAAGTCTTGTTCATCTCCTCGTAGACACGCTGGGGTTTCAGCGGGGTCTGATCGAAATGGGTCTTGCGCAGCATCGTCCGCTTGCGCTCGCGGCACTCCTCGGCCCAGGCCGACCAGTCGCGCAGCTTGCCGGCAGTCTTCCATTCGGTCGCGACGTCGAGGAAGAGCTTGAGCGCGGCGCCTGCGTCGGAGACGATGCCGAAATCGGGCGCGAAGACGCGGCCGATCTGCGTCGGCTCGATATCGACATGGATGAACTTGCGGCTCTCCGTATAGGTCGGGACGTTACCGGTGTGGCGGTTTGCCCAGCGATTGCCGATGCCGAAGACGAAATCGGAGGCGAGCAGCGTCGCATTGCCGTAACGGTGCGAGGTCTGCAGGCCGCACATGCCGGCCATCAGCGGATGGTCGTCCGGGATGACGCCCCAGCCCATCAGTGTCGGAACGACCGGAACGCCGGTGATCTCGGCGAATTCGGTGAGAAGATCCGAAGCGTCCGCATTGATGATGCCGCCGCCGGCGACGATCAGCGGCCGCTCTGCCTCATTGAGCATGGCAAGCGCCTTTTCGGCCTGCGCACGGGTGGCGGAAGGCTTGTAGGCGGAAAGCGGCTCGTAGGTTTCCGGATCGAATTCGATCTCGGCAAGCTGTACGTCGACCGGCAGGTCGATGAGGACCGGCCCCGGCCGACCCGAGCGCATCAGATGGAAGGCCTTCTGGAAGACGAAGGGGACCAGCGCCGGCTCCATGACGGTGACCGCCCATTTGGTGACCGGCGCCGCGATTTTTGCGATGTCGACCGCCTGGAAATCCTCCTTGTCGAGACGCGCACGCGGCGCCTGCCCGGTGATGCAGAGGATCGGGATCGAATCCGCGGATGCCGAGTAGAGGCCGGTGATCATGTCCGTGCCGGCCGGGCCCGAGGTGCCTATGCAGACACCGATATTGCCGTGCTTGGCGCGGGTATAGCCCTCCGCCATGTGCGAAGCCCCCTCGACGTGGCGAGCGAGGATGTGACGGATCGATCCGCGCGCCCTGAGGGCCGAGTAGAATGGATTGATCGCCGCGCCGGGTACGCCGAAGGCGCAATCAATCCCTTCTTTTTCCAGAACATAAACCGCTGCGTCGACTGCGCGCATCTTGGCCATGGGAACTCCTCCTGTTTGATTGGAAGGTAAATCCATGCCGCCCCTGTTTCAACGAGTTTATGGAAATCATTCCCATCATATGGAAATAAAGATTTTCAACAAATAGGAGAAAATCGGATGCAATGGCTGTAGAGCATGATCTCAGGCGGCAACTGATTTGGAGACTGGCATGGAGGCGAACGGCAGGGGAAAGAGAGGGCGCAAGGCGGGAGAGAACGCCGCCCCGGCTTCCGTTCAGGTGCTGGACAGGAGCCTGTCCCTGCTGGCGATCATCGCCGAAGGGGACGGCTCGACCTTGACCGCGCTTTCGGAGCGCTCAGGCATGGCGCCTTCGACCGTGCACCGGCTGCTGACGTCGCTCGCCCAGCACGGGATGGTGGCGAACGACGCCGAGGCCGGCACGTGGACCGTCGGCGTCAAGGCTTTCGAGATAGGCAACGCCTTCCTGCGCTTCCGCAAGCTCGGCACGATCAGCCGTCCTTTCCTGAAGCGGCTCATGGACGAAAGCGGCGAGACGGCGAATATCGGCATTGAGGAAGACGGCGACGTCGTTTTCATTTCCCAGGTCGAAAGCCACGCGCCGATGCGCGCCTTCTTCCGTCCCGGGCGGCGGGGCCCGATCCACGCTTCCGGCATCGGCAAGGCCATTCTGTCGACTTGGTCCGATACGGAGATCGCCAAGACTTTGAGTGGCAGAACGCTCCCCTGCTTTACCGGTCGGACGCTCGCCACGCTGCAGGACCTGATACGCAATGTTCAGGAGATCCGCTTCCGCGGCTGGTCGGTCGATGACGAAGAGCACACGCTCGGCATGCGCTGCATCGCAGCCCCGCTCTTCAACGAGTACGGCGAGGCGATCGGCGGCATCTCGATCTCCGGCCCCACCGTCCGTATCGACGACGAGAGACTCGGCATCCTCGGCCCCGCCGTGCGCCGCACGGCGGACGAATTGACGCGCGCGATCGGCGGGCATAGGCCGGAGGAAGGCTGAAGGCGCTCCGCATCCATCTGGTCTGGTGTGTCATGCTTCGAAGTCCGTATCCGCGGCGGATGCCACAGGCAGAACGCGGAAGCGGAAGCGAGGGCGAGCGGCTCCGCCTCGACCTATCTCACCCGGAATCGGTCCTTTTGCCCGGCGAGCCTTGCGCTGCCTCCAGAAAGGCTGCGATGACGGGTCCGGGGTTCGGCCGGCTGATGACGTACACGTCGGCTTCCGGCGCGGGGTCGGCGAGCGGCCGGTAGACGACCCCCGGTCGCGAAAGAGTCCTTATGCATTCCGGGACGAGTGCGACGCCGAGCCCCGCGGCAACGAGGCTGGTGAGGGAATAGGATTCCACGACCTCGTTCGTGATATCAGGTACGAATCCCGCCGCCACGCAGCAATCATGCAGGTAGCGGGCAAAGCGGGAGTCCGCGAGCCTCAGGAAGACGAAACTTTCCTGCCGCAGGTCGCCGAGCGCGATTTTCCCGAAATCCGCCAGGCGATGGTGCTCAGGCAAGGCGATACCCACCTTCTCATGCCAGGCGACATTCGCGACGAGATCCGGATGGTTTCGAGGCCTGCGCACGAAACTGAGGTCGGTGCGATGGGACAGCAAGGCCGCCTCCTGCGCCTCGGGGTCCATTTCATGGATACGGACGAACACGCCGGGCCACGCATCCCGGAACCGCGCGATCAGGTTGGACAACGGCCCCAGCAGCACCGAGCCGGTCGTCGCAATGTTCAGCGCTCCTACCTGCCCGGAACCGATGGCGCGCGCCTGGCGGGTCGCATGCTCCACCTGGCCGAGAATCATCCGGGCGTGTTCGAGAAAGTCGGCGCCCGCCTCGGTCAGTTCGACATTGCGGCTGGAACGCTCGAACAGCCGCGTGCCGACTTCCGCCTCCAGATCTCTGATCTGCTGGCTCAATGGCGGCTGGGAGATGTTGAGACTCCTCGCTGCCGCCGTGAAACTGGCGGCCTCGGCGACAGCAACGAAATAGCGCAGGTGACGTAGCTCCATCACGAAGTCCTATCTATACATCATTCCTCTGGATCGAGTGGAACAATATATTGGACGTATCGCGGATCAAGCCTGTAAAGTTCTGGTGGAGAGGCGGAAGAACCCGTTTCACCTGGCATTCGATGGGATTCACATGCAGAAGAACTACTATTTTCCGGAAGGCGGCCACCCGCCTCAGACCAGCCTGCTTTCCGACCGCGCCATCTTCACCGAGGCCTATGCGGTCATTCCCAAGGGCGTCATGCGCGACATCGTGACGAGCTATCTGCCCTTCTGGACGAATACACGGCTCTGGGTGCTGTCGCGCCCGCTTTCCGGCTTCGCCGAGACCTTCTCGCAATATATCATGGAAGTCGGCCCTTCCGGCGGCAGCAACCGGCCGGAGACGGATCCCCGCGCCGAAGCCGTGCTGTTCGTGGTGGACGGCGAGTTCCATCTCACGCTCGGCGATGAGACGCATCTGATGCAGTCCGGCGGCTATGCCTTCATTCCGCCCGGCACCGAATGGAGCCTCAGAAACGAATCCGATGCGCCGGCGCGATTCCACTGGATCCGCAAGGCCTATGAGGAAGTCGACGGGGTTCCCCTTCCCGAACCGATCGTCACCAACGAGCGCGACATCCCCCCCTCGCCCATGCCGGAAACGGACGGGCGCTGGGCCACCACCCGCTTCGTCGATCCTTCCGACATGCGCCACGACATGCATGTCACGATCGTGACCTTCGAGCCCGGCGGCGTCATCCCGTTCATGGAAACCCATGTGATGGAACACGGACTCTACGTGCTCGAAGGCAAGGCCGTCTACCGCCTCAACAACGACTGGGTGGAGGTGGAAGCCGGCGACTATATGTGGCTCAGGGCCTTCTGCCCGCAGGCCTGCTATGCCGGCGGACCGGGCAAATTCCGCTATCTGCTCTACAAGGACGTGAACCGCCATATGACGCTCGGCAATCCGGGCAGGCTCGCCTGATATTGCAGCCTGCCGTGATCCGCCATAGCTTGGGTGCATGGCGACGCCGAAGCTGGAGGACTACCGCAAGAAGCGGAATTTTTCGAAGACGCCGGAGCCGGTCGGAAATCTGACCGGCGGCGGCAACCGATTTGTCGTGCACAAGCACCATGCGACCGCCGACCACTACGATTTGCGGCTCGAGGTCGACGGCGTCCTGAAAAGCTGGGCGGTGCCGAAGGGTCCGTCGCTCAACCCGGCCGACAAGCGGCTGGCGGTGGAGACGGAGGACCATCCCCTCGACTATATCGACTTCGAGGGCGTGATCCCCGAAGGCGAATATGGCGGCGGTCCGATGATCGTCTGGGACAAAGGCGTCTGGGCGCCGATGGGCGATGTCGAAGACGACCTGCGCAAGGGCGCCTTCAAGTTCCGCCTGGCAGGGGAGAAGCTTAACGGCGGATGGATGCTGGCCCGTCTGAAGCCTCGCCCGGGAGAAGAGGATCAGCGCAACTGGCTCCTTTTCAAGGAGCGCGATCCGGCCGCCGACACATCGATCGACATCCTTGCCGCCCGGCCGGAAAGCGTCAAATCCGGCCGGCGGATCGAGGAACTGGTGGAGAAGCCGAAGGAACCTCCAAAGGCGGTCAAGCTCAATCCCGGCGCGCTGGCCGGTGCGGCCAAGGGCGCACCACCCGAACGCATCGAACCTCAACTCGCAACACAGACGATTCTCCCCCCGGAAGCCGAAAAGAACGCGAAAAAGCCCGAGCTCTGGCTGCACGAGATCAAGTTCGACGGCTATCGCACCATGGCCCACGTTGCGGAAGGAAAGGTGCGCCTCGTCACTCGCGGCGGGCTCGACTGGACGAAGCGCTACGGAGACCTGCCGGAGGCGTTCCGGCGGCTGCCGTGCCGCGATGCCGTCATCGACGGCGAGATCGTCGTGCTGGACGAGACGGGGGTCAGCCGCTTCGCGCTGTTGCAGGATGCGCTTTCCACCGGCGCCGGCAACAGCCTCGTCTTCTACGCCTTCGACCTCCTGCATCTCAACGGCTGGAATCTTTTCGACGTCCCGCTCGAAAAGCGCAAGGCACTGCTGAAGAAATTGCTTGCAGGGCAGATCCCAAGCCGCTCGGCGATCCAGTTCAGCGATCATGTGGTGGGCGAAGGACGCGCGCTTTACGACCGGGCCTCCGAGATGGGCCTGGAAGGGATCGTCTCCAAACGCGTCTCCGCCCCCTACCGAAGCGGCCGGTCGAAGACCTGGACCAAGACGAAGGCGCTGAAGGCGGAGGATTTCGTGATCGTCGGCTACACCGTTTCGGAGGCGGCCGAGGGCATTGCGTCGCTTGCCCTCGGAGAGTGGGCCGACGGCGAGCTGGAATATCGCGGCAAGGTCGGAACCGGCTTCGACGCGCAGATGCTCAAGGAGTTGCTTGTGCGGCTCGAGCCCTTGCGGGCCGGCGCCGCAACGCTCGAAGGAGCGCCCCGGGAGATCATCTGGGTGCGGCCCTTGCTCCGGGCGCATGTCCACTACGGCAACCGGACAACCGACAACGTCCTGCGTCACGCCGTCTTCAAGGGGCTGCGCGACGTCGAGCTGTCGACGCCGGTTTCCATGTCGAGAAAGCGCCTGATCTCGGACGCGGACCTCGCAGGCATATCGATCACCAACCCGACCCGTCGGCTCTTCGGCAAGTCCGGCCCGACCAAGCTCGACCTCGCCGTCTACTACGCGATGATCGGGGATTTCATGCTGCCGCATATTCTCGGCCGTCCCGTTTCGCTGGTACGCTGCCCTACCGGCCGGACGCAGGATTGCTTCTTCCAGCGGCATCCCTTTACCGGAATGCCGCCTTCGGTCGCGACGTTCCAGGCAACCAACTCGGAAGGCGAGGCGAAAACATACCTGTCGGTCGAAGACGCGAGAGGATACCTGGCGCTGGCGCAGTTCGGCGTCGTCGAATTCCACAACTGGGGCACGACACGCAAGCTGCTCGGCAAGCCGGATCGCATCGTCTTCGATCTCGATCCCGGCGAGGGCATCGCCTGGCGCGAGGTGGTCGAGGCCGCGATCCACATCAAGGCCGAACTCGAGGCGCTTGCCCTCGTGCCCTTCGTAAAGACATCGGGCGGCAGGGGAGTGCACGTCGTCGTACCGGTCGTGCCTAAGCTCGACTGGAAAAAATTCCATCAGGCGGCGGGCGCGCTCGCGACCCGTCTCGCGGCCACCGCTCCGGACACCTTCACCACCACCATGGGCAAGGACAACCGCGTAAGGCGCATTTTCATCGACTTCCATCGCAACGCCCGCAGCCATACCTGGGCAGCCCCCTACTCGCTGCGCGCCCGCACCAATCTGCCCGCTTCGACCCCGCTCAGCTGGGCGGATCTGGAGACTATCGACGCTCCGGCGGATTTGAACTATTCTTCGCTGCCGGGCCTTCTGGCCACGTCCGGCGATCCCTGGGCCGATATCGACCACTTCGCGAGGGATCTGTCTATACTGTAGTCGTTGAGCGCGGGATGCAGGCGGAGACCGCATGCATTTTCCTCATCCCGCTCTGGCAGATGTGATCGTAGTGCCGCGTAGGAGACAACCATGGCACCCAGGGCAAGTTGGAAGGGCTATATCAGACTGAGTCTCGTGAGCTGTCCGGTGAGGCTTTACCCCGCCACCAGCGCAAGCGAGCGCATTTCCTTCAATCAGCTTCACAAGGACACCCATAACCGGATCAACATGAAGCCCGTCGATCCGGAGCTCGGCCTCGTCGAGCGTTCGGACCTCGTGAAGGGCTATGAATACGAAGACAAGAAATACATCATCATCGAAGACTCGGATCTGGAAAGCGTCCGGATCGAATCCAATCACACCATGAACATCGAGGCTTTCGTCGATGCCGATTCCGTCGACGTGATCTACCAGGACGCCCCTTATTATCTGGCGCCGGACGGGGCCATGGCCGAGGAAACCTTCGTCGTCCTGCGTGAAGCTCTGCGCCGAAGCGGGAAGCTCGCGATCGCCCGCCTCGTGCTGTCCAGCCGCGAAAGGGTAGTGACCATCGGTCCGCGCGAGACCGGAATGTTCGTCTGCACCTTGCGCAATCCCAACGAGGTGCGCGGCACGGCGGATTATTTCGGCAACATTCCGGTGGGCAAACCGGATCCCGAGATGCTGCAGCTTGCCGAAGCGCTCATCGAGCAGAAGACGACGACCTTCGATCCGAAGCAGTACGAAGACCGCTACGAGGTCGCGCTGATGCAGATGATCCGCGAGAAGCTCAAGGGTCACAAGCCGATCATCGCGCAGGCGCCCGAACGCGGCAACGTCGTCAATCTCATGGATGCCCTCAAGGCGAGCCTTTCGCAGGCCAAACCGCCCGCCAGGAGCAAGCCCAAGGCGGAGCCCGCGGCAAAGGAGCCCGCTGCCAAAGCCGCGGCGGCGAAACGCGTGACGGCTAAACCCGCGGCCAAGAAGAAAGCCTGATGGCGGTTGCCGGTCGGACATTCGGTATCGTGGGCGCGCTCGCCGCCTTTCCGCGGCGGCTGGCGGCGCGCGAGGTCGAGCGCCAGGGCGGACACCTCAGGCGCGGTGTCAACAGGCAGACGAAGTTCGTGGTCTTCGGGCGCGGGCTGCTCGCAAAGGCGTCCGAAGCGGAGATCGAGGCCCGCTTTGACAGCGAAAGCGGGCAGCGTCGGAGCGTGTTCAGCGAGAACGGCTTCCTCCGCCTGCTCGGACTGGCGAGCGCCCCGGAAACATCGGCGCTGACGCGGCAATCGCTCGTCGACCAGTCCGGCATCTCCCCGCGCCACCTCGATCTTCTGTCGTTGTTCGACGCTTTCGAGCATGACGGCGAGCCCTATTCTTTCCGCGATCTGATCCTCGCCAGAAAATATGCCGGCCTGATGGCCAGCGGCGCCGGCTGGAGCGCGATCGCGCGCTCGGTCCACCGCTCCGGAAACGTTGCCTCCCTCACGGCGCTCTCGCTGCACCATGAACGCAAGGATGCGATCTATGCGCGACGCGCCGAAGGCTTGAGCGAGCTCGACGGTCAATTGCTGCTCGACATCGGCTCGCCCGACGAGGAGGCGCTCGAAGATCTGTTCGCTCAGGCCGAAGCGGCCGAAGAAGCGGGGGAATACGACCAGGCGGCCGCGTTCTACCAGCGCTATCTCGGCATCGACCGCACCGACGAGGTTGCAGCCTTCAACCGCGCCAACTGCCTGAGGGCCGCGGGGCGGGAGGCCGAAGCGGCCCAGGACTATGTCCGCGCCATCAAGCTCGATCCTTGCTTCGTCGAGGCCTGGTTCAACCTGGCCGGACTGATGGGCGAACGTGGCCGCACGGACACGGCCAGGCGGCATCTGAGGAGAGCGATCGAAATCGATGGCGATTACGCCGATGCCATCTTCAATCTGGCGAAGCTGGAGTTCGATGCCGGCAATCTCACTGAGGCCCGCCGCTGGTGGACGCGTTACCTCGAGCTCGATCAGCATTCCGAATGGGCACGCGCGGCAGAACGCGGCGTACAGTTCGTGAACCTTCATCTCCTCTCCAGAACGGCTGGCTGACATGCACGGAAAATTCCTGTTCGACGGGCCGGGCGATGCGCCCGTCACCATCCTCCTCGCGCATGGAGCCGGCGCGCCGATGGATTCGACCTCGATGACCGCGGCCGCCCTGGCGCTTGCAGGGGTGGGTTTTCGCGTCGCCCGCTTCGAGTTCGGCTATATGGCAGCGCGGCGCACTGCCGACGGACGCAAGCCCCCGCCCCGTGCGGAAACGCTCAATCCGGAGTATCGGGCGGCCATTGCCGAACTCGGCGCCCAGGGCACTCTCGTGATCGGCGGCAAGTCCATGGGCGGCCGCGTCGCCAGCATGGTCGCCGACGACCTTCATGCCGAAGGGAAGATCGCCGGGCTCCTTTGCCTCGGCTATCCCTTCCATCCCCCCGGAAAACCGGAGCAGTTGCGCACCCGGCATCTCGCCGATCTCAAGACGCCTGCACTGATCTGCCAAGGGACCCGCGACGAATTCGGCACCCGCGACGAGGTTTCGCGATGCGCGCTCTCCGACAGGATCGAACTTCTCTGGCTGGAGGACGGCGACCACGACCTGAAGCCGCGCAAGAAGGTCTCGGGCTTCTCGACCGCAGATCACCTGAAGACGCTGGCCGAAGCGGTCGCGCGATGGGCGGATCGCCTCGCCCCTTGAGCTCCTCATGAAGATCGCGACCTTCAACATCAACGGTGTGAACAAGCGGCTCGACATCCTCTTGACCTGGCTCGCTGCGGCCGAGCCGGACGTGGTCTGCCTGCAGGAGCTCAAGGCGACGGACGGACAGTTTCCGAAGGCCGCGATCGAGGAAGCCGGCTACGGCGCCGTCTGGCGGGGCCAAGCCGCCTGGAACGGTGTTGCCATTCTCGCCCGCGGTTGCGAGCCGGTGCTCACGCGAACCGGATTGCCCGGGGACCCCTCGGATACGCAGAGCCGCTACATCGAGGCGGCGGTGAACGGCATTCTGATTGCGTCGCTCTATGCGCCCAACGGAAATCCGCAGCCCGGGCCGAAATTCGACTACAAGCTCGCCTGGCACTGGCGCTTCAATCAGCATGCCGCCGCGCTGCTCGAGACGGGGGTGCCGGTGGTGTTCGCCGGCGACTACAACATCGTTCCGGAACCGCGCGACATCTATCCGACCCGCTCCTATGACGACAACGCCCTCGTCCAGCCGGAAAGCCGCGCAACCTTCCGGAGCCTCATCGACCAGGGCTGGCTCGACGCGCTGCGCAAGATCCACCCGAAAGATCAGCTCTTCACTTTCTGGGACTACCGCCGCAACCGCTGGCAGCGCGACGCCGGCCTTCGCCTCGACCACATTCTCTTGAGCCGCAAGCTCCGGCGCCGCCTGACCGGCGCCGGCATCGACCGGGAAATCCGTGCGCTTGAAGGAGCGAGCGACCACGCGCCGGTATGGGTGTCGCTGCGGGATTAGATGTTCAGTCCCGGCATCACTGACGGATCAAGGATGATCGGCATACGATTTTGAAGAAAACCATTCTCAGCCACCACTTCAACGGCCAAGGTGAGCTTTGAACGCAGCGACGAGCCAGGCACAACAGATAAAACGTCCGCCAATCAGTCCGGAACAGCCTCAAGGGTGCCTATATACCGAAGTGAGGCTGTCAGCTCTCTTCGTATCGTGGCAAGGTCCAGCGGCCTTGGATACCTCTGCGGATCAGCTCGCCGTGGCCGGCCAAGGCGAAGTGGGAGCTCGATGGTGACGGGGAGGCCTACGGGCATCGCCGACCAGTAGTTCGCAAGATCAACGTCGCCATCGCCGAGTGCGCAAAACACCCAGCCCTCATTCGTAGACTTCACGTCCTTCAGATGAACATGCGCCACCAAATTCGGCGCCGCGGCGAGATCCTCCGCAGGCTGGCGTGTTTCGCTGCTGTAGGTGAAGACATTTCCCGTGTCATGATTGAGACGGACGCGCGGTGACCCGATTTCGCCCAGGAAAATGGCCGCATCAGAGACGATACCCGTGAGATTGCCGCTTCCGTGTCCCGGGTTCTCGAGGGCGAGGGTGAGGCCGCTTGCCTCCAGTTTGGGGATCACTGCCTCCACCGTCGCTCTGATGGCATCGCGCTTGCCTGCCGGTCCGGAATTGGTGATCAGGAATGAAGCACCGAGATCCGCGGCGAAATCGAGCCGCCGGACCAGGGCCGCCGCAGCATCCGGCTCCGATAGGTCCAGATGTGCCGAGGCCGCGTGGATGCGCACCCCTCTGGCAACCGCAAGGTTGCTGAGGCGCGCGGCGGCCGAAGGCGAGAACGCTGTTTCATCGAAATCGACGTAGCCCTTGATGAAGGCTGGTTCTACGTGGAGGCAACCGGCGTCGGCGATCTCCTCGACTGCCATCTCCATGGGGTAGCCGTCGAAGAGCGCCGTCGAAACCGAAACGATGCGAGAGTTGGAGGCCAGCGTCAGGCTCCCTTGCCGTAAACGATGAGTTCAGATGCTTCTTTGACCCTCGCAGGTGAAAGCGCGTCGCGCCAGGTGTCCTTCACCACGACGCCCTTGGCGAAACGCATCAGGCGTAGCGCCGCATCGGAAGGCACCTTCGGTGAATATCCAAACCACATGGCGATCTCGACATTCAGGTGGCCGATCAGGAAATCGAGCGCGGCCTCGCGCGGGATACCGTACTTCTTCTCGCATTCTTCGACCGCCTCGACCATCGTGTCGACGAACGGCATGGCAACCATTTCCGACAGGCCCGGTTCCAGGATGGCGAGCTGCTCCACGCTGACGCGGTAGCTGTTGATGATCGGCGACCACATGGCCTTGCAGATTTCCTCACCGAGCGCGTAGTGCTCCTCCGGTCCTTGCATCAGCGCACATACGATCGACTGCTTGGCGATGCCGCCGTGATAGTCCCGCCGCGCGTCCCATTCCGTCTCGTCGTTGAATAGCGGCGGATGACAAGGATGGCCGACGAAGTAGGTGAGGTCGGGACGATCCTTCGGAAGGTCCTCCGCGTAGGGTGCCGCGGCATCGAGGATAAGCAGCATCGCGCCGGATTGCAGCATCGGCGAAATCTGCCGCGCGACCTCCCCGATTACGTTGTCGGGCAGCGCCATGACCACGACTTTCGCGCCGGGAATGCCCTCTTCCGACGTAACCGGCTTAATGTTCGCCTCCAACAGGCGGTCGCGGCCGGCATCGCCGATCTCGACGGCACGAAGATCATATCCCGCTTCGACAAGCTTGCGGGTGACGCGGAATCCCATCTTGCCGCCTGCACCGAGCACTGCCACAGAAATCGTCATCGTTTCTCTCCCATGTTGCTCCGGCGCTTCGATGTTGCGCGCCGGTATCCTCGTGAACTGTCATCGTCCGGCACCCGCGCCGAAGGTCTCGAGCGCTGCGGCGAGGTCTTGATGCGTTGCCGCGTAGTCGCGGGCGGGAATACCCCTGGCGGCCGCCTCCCATGCCTCCTGAAGGCTGCGCACGCCTGCCGCGATCCCGCCCGGATGGGCCATGATGCCTCCGCCGCAGCAATAGATGAGATCGTTGGTTCCAAGCGCGGCATAGGTCGCCTCCGCCTGCACCGCCGACTGACCGGAGGAGAAGACGGGCATCACCGTGTCCGGGCGGTCGGGACGGGAAAACATCGGGGTCAGGCAACAGCGGGCGGAGTCGATGACGGAGGCGTCGGTTTCGCAGAACTTGTTCGACAGGCCGTTGACATGCATGTGGTCGACTCCCGCCAGGCGCCAGAACTTCTGGTATGCGGTGTAGCTGACGCCGAGATCGGGGGAGCGGCTGAAGAGACCCCAGCCGGCGCGATGTCCATGGATTGCAACTGAAGAGTGGCGCCGGACGTCGATGACGCCCGGCAGGCCGACCGAGTTGAGGACGAGCATGGCGCAGGTGCCGCCACGCTTTTTAATCAGGTCCAGCTGACGGCGCATCTGGTCCATGTCACCGGAAATATTGGCGGCGAACATGACCTTGCGGCCGGTGCGGTCCGCATGGCGGTCGATAACGTCCATGACGGCACCGAAACGCTCGGCGAACGGTGAGTGCGGCGGATCACCCATGAGTTCATCGTCCTTGATGAAATCGAGTCCCGCGGAGACGAGCGTGTCTGCAAGCGCAGCCGTCGCCTCGACCGTCAGCCCGACGCTCGGCTTGATGATCGTGCCGATGATCGGTCGGCCGGTGACACCGGTCAGCCGCCGCGTCCCCTCGATGCCGAAGGCAGGCCCAGGATAGGCATCGGCGAAGGCGTCCGGCAGCACCAGATCGAGAAGCTTCATCGCCGAGAAGTGGTGGAGCTCGAAGAGATTACCGAGCACCGTGGACCAGACAGAAGAAAGGATCGTGCCCGTATTGTCGAGGTTCCAGGACAGGGTGACCCTGGCGCGCCGCGGCCGGGCAGAAGAATGACCTTTGGGCGGGCGGGAATGAGGCAGGGACGGGACATCCGCCTCGCCAAGATCGTCGATCGCCTCGACTCGCGCCCCGTACCGGCTCAGGAGCTCCGGGGTCTCGCCCGGAAGGGGGCGGAAGGTTCCGCTCGACTGCTCACCGGCCATGGCGGCCGCGGCAACCTCCAGGGGATAGCGCGTTTCAATGAGGTAGGTGGCGACAATTCGAGATTCCACGGGCACTTCCTGGCGCTGACCGCATCACTATACGGAGGAAGTAGCACCAAAAAGAGTTTATGTCATCATATGAGTTTGCCGGCCACGAATTTTGTTGAGGCCGGCATGAGTGCTCAAGGCTGTGCGGAGGTCTTCAGTTTCGAATAGAGCTCGTTTGCCCGATCGATGTGCTCGGCCATCGCCGCAGCGGCGGCCTCCGCGTCGCCGCCGGCGATTGCCTTGTAGATGCGCTCATGCTCTTCGATCGTCAGGCGCTCCGCGCCTTTCATGGCGACGAGGTCGCGCTTGAAGCGCGAAAGCCAGTCGAGCATGCCTTTCGAAACGGCAGCGATCATCGAATTTCCGCTCATCTCGGCGATGATCACGTGGAACTGCATATCGACAGCGACGAAGCGCGCCTGGTCGCCCCGAGCCTCCTGAAGCTGACGGATGGAGTCAGCGAGACGATCGAGGTCGCGCGCCGTCGCACGCCGTGTCGCGACCCGCACCAGACCGGTTTCGAGCAGGAGCCGCACCTCCTTCAACTCCTGCAAGCCCCTGGGATTGGTGGCCAGCATCATGATCATCGCCGCCGAGATCTGAGCAACGATGACGTCCGGCGTGGGGTTGATGACGCGCGCCCTTTCCCCGTGGGAGATCTTTATCAGCCCCATTTGCTGCATCGCCAGCATGGCCTCGCGAATCGAGGGGCGCCCGACGCCGATCATGCTCATCAGCTCTTTTTCCGAAGGGAGCTGCGAGCCAGGCGGAAACTCAGAGGTCGAGATCGCCTCCATCAGCCGGTCGAGCACCTCGACGTAAAGCTTCTTTTTTTGAACTGGCTCCATTCGACTCTCCAAAGACGGCGCAACCACCTTGCCGCGTTCTTCATAGCAATCCGAATCTCCGCGGCAAACAGGCGTGGAGCAAGATTGACATTACATATATGATGACCTAACGTCCAGCCGTACACGATTGAGGAGAACCCGATCGGTAGATGGCGGTGCCATCTGAACAAGTTCTTTGGGAGGAGAGCGCAATGACACTGACAAGACGTGAATTCACCGTCGCCACACTGGCAGGGCTTGCGGCGACGAGCGGCATGACCCTTGCTGTCCGGGCGCAGGGCAAGAAGACGATTGCCGTCCTTTTCGACGGGCTCTACTCGGAATTCTGGGTGGCGGGCATTCAGATCATTCGCGACGATCTCAAGAAGCGCGGCTTCGAGATCATGGAAGCGATCTCCGACCAGGACGACAACAAGCAGTTCGAGCAGGTTCGTGCAGCAATCGCCCGCAAGGTAGACGGCATCATCATCGTACAGACGGATTCCAACGCGGTCATCCCGGCGATCAAGGCTGCCAACGAGGCCAAGATCCCGATGGTGCACTTCAACCGCCCGCCGGCCAAGACGGAGGCTTTCTCGGTCGCCATTCAGGCGGACAACCAGAAGATCGCGCGCGATGCCGTGACTTACGCATGCAAGGTGGCGAAGAAATCCGGTCAGAAGCACAAGGCCGCAATCCTGATCGGCGATCTCGGCGATCCCAACGCCATCCAGCGCCGCGACGGTTTCGAAGAAGCGGTCGCCCAGTTCGCCGACACGATCGAGGTGGTCGCCAAGATCCCGACGGAATGGAACGCCGACACCGCCTTCGCGGGCCTGACCAATGCCCTGCAGGCCAATCCAGACATTTCGTTCCTGTTCACATCATCGGATTTCCTGATCCCGCAGATCCAGCAGGCGCTGAAATCTGCGGACAAGTGGCACAAGGTCGGCGAAGAAGGCCACGTCATCTTCACCGGCTTCGACGGTTTCCCGGATGCCTATGCCTTGATGAAGGACGGCTACATGGATGCCTGCGGCGTTCAGAACCTGTTCTTCGAAACCGAACTCGCCATCCAGGCCATTCTGGACCTGCAGGAGGGCAAGACGGTCGATCGATTGCTCCTCGATCCCGGTTTCGCGATCACCCAGGCCAACATGAGCGAGAAGGCGGCCGCGATGTGGGGCTACGTTCTCTGGAAGGAAAAGAACCCCGGTTGATTTCCGGGCTTCCGGCACGCGGACGCGCGTTCCGCCGATCTCCGGTCCGCCACCATTCTCCCGGGCGGCGCGGCTCCTCCTGCTGCAGTCCATAGCAGACAGGTGGAGCCGCGTGTCCGCCCACCATTCGATGAGTTCGACAACGAGGCCGAAATGCCACTTTCAGCGTCAAGCGACACGCTTGCGGCACCTACGGAGCGACCGAGAGCACTGCGTTGGGCGAAAATCCTTCTCTCGGAATATTTCGTCCTCGTCCTCTGCGTCGTCTACGTAGCGGCAATCTACCCTTTCGTGCCCGAGATCCTTTCCTGGGAGGTGGCGTCTAACATTCTGGGCGACATGATGCCGTTGCTGGTCGTCGGCATCGGACAGACTTTCGTCCTCATCATTGCCGGCATCGACCTCTCCATCACCGCGATCATCTCCATGGCGGCCGTCGTCGGCGCCTCGGTGATGACGGGCACGGACGGCTATCTGGCGGGCTCCGCCCTCGCCGTTCCCGCCGCAATTGTCGCCATGCTGACCGTCGGGGTGCTGGTCGGCGCCGTCAACGGGCTCTCCGTCGTGAAGCTCAACATGCCCTCCTTCATCGTCACGCTTGCCACGCGAATGTTCTTCGCAGGTCTCGCAATCTGGTACGTGACCTTCCATTCGACCTCGTCCTCCATCGCAAATCTTCCGGAGGGCTTCACGTCCTTTGCGACCGGCGCCGTCCTCGGCGTTCCCTACACGGTGGCACTCGCCGTCGCTATCGGCCTTTCTGCCCATGTCCTGCTGTCGCACACACAGTTCGGGCGGTGGGTCTATGCGGTCGGCGCAAATTCCAGCGCCGCCCGGATTTCCGGCGTGCCGGTCAGCCGCACCATCCTGTTGACCTTCCTCATCAGCGGCGTCTGCGCCTCCGTCGCAGCGATGATGTACGCCTCGCGCATGCAGACCGGCTCCCCGATCGCCGGCGAGAACATCCTGCTCGACGTCATTGGCGCGGTGGTCATCGGTGGCACGAGCCTTTTCGGCGGCAAGGGCAAGATCGTCTGGACGGTATTCGGCGTGCTCTTCCTGCTGCTCATCGACACGTCGATGAAGCTGCTCGGGTCGTCGCTCTTCATGATCTACATCATAAAGGGCGGCGTCATCCTGCTTGCAGCGACGGTCGACACGTTTCGCCATCACCTCCTGGTAAACCGATAGGACGGGCGATGACGAAACTTCTGGAAGTCGAAGGCCTGACCAAATCGTTCTTCGGGGTAACCGTCTTGCACGGCGTCGGCTTCTCGGTCGAAAAGGGCAAGGCACTGGGGCTTGTCGGTGAAAACGGGTCCGGCAAGTCGACCAGCATGAACATCCTCGGCGGGGTCCACCAGCCGAACGCCGGGAGTATGCGGCTCGATGGCGCTATCTATGCCCCGGCCGATCCGAAGGATGCTTCGGCGGCCGGAATCGCGTTCATTCACCAGGAGCTCAACCTCTTCCCGAACCTGACGATCGAGGAAAACCTCTTCATCGACAGGTTCCCCCGGCGAAATATCCTGCCCTTCATCAACCGTGCGCAGATCCGGCGGCAGACGGAAGAGTACCTGGCGCAGGTCGATATTTCGCACCGGCCATCGACGCCGGTGTCGAAACTCAGCCAGGGTGAGCGGCAACTCGTCGAGATTGCCAAGGCGTTGTCGCGCAATGCCAGGCTCATCATTTTCGACGAGCCGACCACCTCTCTGACGCGCCCGGAAGTCGAACGCCTGTTCGCCATCATCGGCCGGCTGAAGAGCCGTGGCATCGGCATCATTTACATCAGTCATGCGCTGGAAGACGTGATGGCGGTCTGCGACAGCATCGCAGTCCTTCGTGACGGGCATGTCGCAGGCACCGCGGAAACAACTGCGATCGACGTGCAGCGCATCATCTCCCTGATGGTAGGGCGGTCGATCGACGCCATCTACCCGGAGCGCTCCGTCAAACCGACGAGCGACATCGTTCTTTCCGTCTCGGGCCTCAGCCAGCCTGGCGTGGCGGAAAACATCACCTTCGAGATTCGCGCCGGGGAGGTCGTGGGCCTCGCAGGGCTAATGGGTTCCGGTCGATCGGAACTCGCTCGAATGCTGTTCGGCCTCGATCGATTTGCGCGCGGGGAAATCCGCATCGACGGCAGGCTGCTTGTCGATCCGACGCCTGCAACGGCGATGGCCGCCGGCGTCGCGTTCCTGACCGAGGACCGCCGCGGCGAGGGCCTCGTTATGGATTTCACGATCGCCGAGAACATGGTGCTCGCTTCGTTGCCGACGGTCGCCGGCGCATTCGGCCTGGTCGATCGAAGGAGGATCAGCACCGTCGCGGCCGAGATGGGCCGCGCGATGCATCTTTCGACGGCCAAGGTCGACGACACGATGGTCAAGCACCTGTCGGGCGGCAACCAGCAGAAGGTCGTCATCGGCAAATGGCTTCTCCGCCAGCCTCGCCTGTTCATCCTCGACGAGCCGACGCGTGGCATCGACGTCGGGGCGAAGCAGGAAGTCTACCGCATCATCAACAGCCTCGTTGAGAGCGGAAGCGCCGTTCTGCTCATCTCGTCCGAGATCGAGGAACTCATCGGCCTTTCGGACCGCATCCTCACCATCAACCGCGGCGAACTGACCGGCAGCTTCGCGCGCCGTGACTTCGACCGGGAGGCCATAATGACCGCTGCCACGGGCCTTTCCGGGCCAAGAGAGGTGCAGGCATGAAAACAGGCAACCGACTTGTCCTGCTGCTCCTGCAGAACGCGCCCTATATTCTCTTCATCGTTCTCCTGATCCTGTTCGGGCTCGTCTCCGACCGCTTCCTCGCCTTCGCCAACTTCCGGAACATCGTCATACAGGCGACCCCGATCGCGATCCTGGCCATCGGGATGACGTTCGTGCTGCTTACGGGCCAGATCGACCTGTCGGTCGGCGCGAGCATGTATCTCACGGCGAGCGTTCTGGCGATCTACCTGCCCGGCATTCCGTGGCCGCTCGGGCTTCTGGCGGTCATGGCGATGGCGGGCGTCATCGGCGCGGTCAATGGTAGCGTGGTAACCCGGCTCGGCGTCGCTTCTTTCATCGTGACACTCGCCACGCTCTTCATCCTGCGCGGCATCGCGATGTGGCTGTCCAACACCCGGACGCTCATGTTTCCCGACCAGATAACCGACCTGAACCGCACCTCCGTGCTCGGCATTCCGTCCGCCATCGTTGCCTTCGTCGCCGTATTTGCGGCCGCCTGGCTGATCCTGCATCAGACCGCCTTCGGCCGTCAGGTCTATGCGGTCGGTGGCGACACCGAAGCGGCGCGAAAGGCCGGGCTCCCGGTTCGCCGTATCGTCCTCTTCTGCTTCATCATCGCAGGGCTTTGCGCCGGCATTGGCGGCTTCGTCTCGATCACGCAGATCGGTGCAGTCGGCCCGAAATATGGAGACCAGATCGAGTTTTCGGCAATCGCGGCGGCCGTTCTCGGGGGCGTCTCGCTCTTTGGCGGACGGGGCAGCGTGATTGGCACCGTGTTCGGGGCGATCCTCATCAAGACCGTGCAGAACGGCCTGAACATCATCAATGCCGACCCGTACATCTACCCGCTGGTAACCGCGGCCATCATCTTCATCGCCGTTGCGATCGACGGCCTGCGCACACGGATCATCGACAAGCTGGAGCGGCGGACCGTCCGTCCGCTGACAGACAGGTGAACGGAATAACGAAAGGACATCTCCCAATGACTTCGATTGCCCTGTTCGGCGCCGGCGGCAAGATGGGTTGCCGTCTTGCAAAGAATCTCCAAGGCTCGCGCTTCGACGTGCGCCATGTGGAAGTGAGCGAGGCGGGGAAGGCTCGCCTCCAAACCGAGCTGGGGCTCTCCACACTTCCCGCGGACGCCGCGCTGGATGGCGCCGACGCTGTCATTCTCGCCGTGCCGGACACAGCCATAGGCAAGGTCGCTGCCGGGATCGCGGACAAGCTCGCCGCCGGCACGATGCTTGTCATTCTCGACGCCGCCGCTCCCTTTGCCGGCCACCTGCCGAACCGCGGCGACCTGACCTATTTCGTCACCCATCCCTGCCATCCACCGATCTTCAACGACGAGACCGATCCCGCCGCCAAGCGAGACTTCTTCGGCGGCGTGGCTGCAAAGCAGCACATCGTCTCGGCGCTGATGCAGGGACCGGAGGCGCATTATGCGCTTGGCGAGGAGATCGCCAAAGTCATTTGGGCGCCCGTCATGCGGTCGCACCGCATCACCGTCGAGCAGATGGCGATGCTGGAGCCGGGCCTTTCGGAAACATTGTGCGCCAGCCTGCTCATGGTGATGCGCCAGGCGATGGACGAGTGCGTTTCGCGAGGGGTTCCAAAGGAGGCGGCTCGCGACTTCCTGCTCGGCCACATGAACGTGCTCGGCGCCGTGATCTTCGAGGAAACGCCGGGCGTTTTTTCCGATGCCTGCAACAAGGCGATCGAATTCGGCATCCCCGTTCTCATGAAGGATGACTGGAAGCGCATCTTCAACCGGGATGAGCTGACCGAAAGCATTCGGCGGATCACGTGAGGACGAACGGCATGTTGCATGGCGCCCTCATCGGCTGCGGGTTTTTCGCGATCAATCAGTTGAATGCCTGGCGCGACATCGCCGCGCGTGATGGCAGCGCCGACATCGTCGCTCTTTGCGATACCAATGCCGAGCGACTTGGGGAGGTCGCCGCCGCGTTCGGAATTTCCCGCACCTATACCGACGCGGCCGAAATGCTGGAGCGGGAAACCCTGGACTTCGTCGATATCTGCACGACCGCTCCCAGCCACCGCGCGCTCGTTGAACTGGCCGCATCGAGGAAGCTGCCGACCATTTGCCAGAAGCCTCTCGCTCCGACCATCGAGGATGCGCGCGCGATCGTCGATGCCTGCGACAAGGCCGGGATTCCGCTGATGGTTCACGAGAACTTCCGCTGGCAGTCGCCCCTCATGGCCGTGAGAGATATTCTTGCAAGCGGGCGCATCGGCCGCCCCTTCTGGGGCCGGGTCTCCTTCCGGTCGGCGTTCGACGTCTATGCAGGCCAGCCCTATCTTGCGACGGGCAAGCGGTTCATCGTCGAAGATCTTGGCGTCCATGTCCTTGATGTGGCCCGCTTCCTGTTCGGCGACGTTCTGGGCCTCACGGCCCGGCTCGCCCGCGTCAACCCGGACATCGCCGGCGAGGACGTCGCGACCATGATGCTGGCCCACGAAAACGGCGTAACGTCCGTTGTGGACTGCAGCTACGCGACCAGGCTGGAAGAGGAGCTCTTTCCGCAAACGCTCGTCGAGATCGATGCAAGCGAAGGATCGCTGCGCCTGTCTGCCGGCTACCAGCTCACGCTCACCAGCCGTACGGGAGGTGTCGAAAGACACGATCTCTCCCCGCCGCTGCTCCCCTGGGCGAGCAAGCCCTGGCACAATGTGCAGGAGAGCGTCCTGCTGATCCAGAAACACTGGGTAGAGTGCCTGCTTGCGGGAACGAGACCCAGCGCGTCGGGTGACGACAATCTGAAGACCTTCGCGCTCGTGAATGCCGCCTATGAAAGTGCCGCAACGGGCGCGACCATCCAGTTGAGGGATGTCTGACATGGTCGAAGCCTATCCGACCCCCCAGGCGGGCAACAACGAGGCGGGCACCGTCCAGCGCCTGACAGCCGGACCACTGTCCGTGGAGCTGGAGGACGGCAACCTTCGTGCCGTTCGGTGGCATGGCAAGGAAGCGATTCGGGCCATCTCCTATCTCGTTCGCGATGCCAACTGGGGCAATCATGCGCTCGCCATTTCCGGGCTAAGCATCAAGGAAACCAGGGCCGACTTTTCTGTTCGCTACAGGGCCGAGTGCAAGAGCGATAGCGCCGGCCTCGCCATCGACGTCCATATCTCCGGAAGCGCCGGCGGCAAGCTGGTCTTCGATGCAGAGGCCGTTCCGAACGGCGACTTCGTGACCAACCGCTGCGGCTTCTGCATCCTCCACCCCATCGTGGGCGTGGCAGGGCAGCCGGTCGTTGTCGAACACACGGACGGCTGTAGGGAAGAGGCACATTTTCCCGATGTCATCGCGCCAGCGCAGCCGTTCTTCGATCTGCGTGCGATCACCCATGAGATTGCGCCGGGCATGACGGCGCAGTGCCGGATGGATGGCGACACGTTCGAGATGGAGGACCAGCGCAACTGGTCGGATGCCTCCTACAAGACCTATGTCCGCCCCCTCGCCCTGCCCTGGCCCTACACGCTCCCCGAAGGTGTGCCGGTGCGCCAGACAATCACCGTGATCTTCAGCGGGGAGCCGGACATCGTTCAGACCCACGCGCAACGGGACGAGGTCGTCAATCTCTCGACCGTCGCCAGAGCCGGCCGCAACCCGGACTTTGGCCTTGGCGTCCGTCCGGAGGACCTGGCGGATACGCTGGACAATATCGATCAACTGAGGGCGATTGCGCCGCAGCACCTCATCCTTGCCTTCAACCCGTTGGCCGGGCACAGCGTCTCCGCCCTTGAAGGATATGCCCGCCTCCTCTCGGCCTATCCCGCGGCAGCGACGCTGGAATATGTGCTGGCCTGCGAGCAGTCACCGCGGGTTGAACTGACCCATCTCGCGCGACGGGTTCGCGACGCGGGGCTCGGCCTTTCGGCGATCGCTGTCAGCCCGGCGCCAGACCTGAGATCGACGCCACCCGGTAGCGCATGGCCGGACTGCCCGGCGCTGGACGAGGTCTATGCGGCTGCAAGAGAGGCCTTCCCGGACCTGCTGCTCGGCGGTGGTATGTTCAGCTATTTCACCGAACTCAACAGGAAGCGCCCACCCCTTGATCGGCTTGACTTCATCACTCACACGACGTCGCCGCTAGTGCATGCCGCAGACGATCGCAGCGTGATGGAGACGCTGGAGGCCCTGCCCTTCATCACCGCGTCCGTCCGCGCTTTCGCCGGTGACATGCGCTACCGGATCGGGCCGTCGTCCATCGGCATGCGCAGCAACCCCTATGGCGCATCGCTCAGCGCCAACCCGGATCGCCGGCGCATGACGATGACGGCCGACGACCCGCGGCAGCCGACGGATTTCGCGGCCGCCTGGATGGTCGGATATGCCGCGGCGACGGCCGACGCATCGCTGGACGTGCTTTCGCTCGGCAGTCTGACGGGTCCTTTCGGCGTTCTCGAGGCGGGAAGCCCGAATCCGGCCTTCAAGGCGGCACAGTGGATCAGCTCCCTTGCCGGACGTGACGCCGTGCACATCGAAAGCTCGGACCCCAGCAGAGTTCTCGCCGTCGGCGGCGGCGATACGGTGCTCGTCGCCAATATCACCCCTGACAAGGTGCGTGTCATCGTCGACGGTGCGACAGCCATCGAACTCGGCCCCTACGGCATTGCGAAACACCGGCTGGAGGGCGTCTCGTGAGCGGTGATCTCCTGCTCTGCTACTACGGCGACGATCTGACCGGCTCCACCGATGTGATGGAGGCGCTGGCGACACGTGGCACGCCGACGATCCTCTTCACCGCGATACCCACGGCCGACGAGATGAAACGCTTCCCTGGCCGAAGGGTCATCGGCATTGCCGGCACCAGCCGCAGCGAAACGCCGGAGTGGATGGACGAGAACCTGCCGCCGGTCTTTGAATGGATGAAGCATTCCAGCGCGGCCCTCTGCCATTACAAGGTCTGCTCGACCTTCGATTCCAGCCCCGCCGTCGGCAGTATCGGCAGGGCGATGGACATCGCGGCTTCCGTCTTCCGGCAGACCTGCATGCCGCTCGTCGTCGGCGCGCCGGAACTCAAGCGCTATACCGCCTTCGGCAATCTCTATGCCCATTTCGGGCCGGACGTGTTTCGTATCGATCGGCATCCCGTGATGAACCGCCATCCCGTGACGCCGATGGATGAGGCCGACCTGCGCGTCCATCTCGGCCGCCAGACGGACAAGTCCATAGGCCTCATCGACTTCCTGCGTCTGAAGAACGGTCTGGCACCGGAAGAGCTGTCGCTGCGTGCCAGACAGGAAGACATCCTGCTTTTCGACGTGCTCGACGAGGAAACCAAGGCCGCAACGGGCCGCCATCTGTGGTCGCTCAGAGAAGAGTGCCGGTTCGTCACCGGTTCCTCGGGCGTCGAGTACGCGCTCGTGGCTAAGGACGCCGGAACGCCACTCAGCGCCGAGGCTCGATCCGTTGCGGGCCCGGGCGGCCGGGGGCCGATTGCCGTCGTCTCCGGCAGTTGCTCACCGACCACGGAACGGCAGATCCGGCACGCGATCGACAACGGCTTCGATGGCATCCATGTCGATGCTTCCGCCCTGACGACGCAGACCGAGGCGACCGTTCAAGCCGCCATCGAGGCGGCGAGCGCCGTGCTCCGCAGCGGCCGAAGCCCCCTTCTCTACACCGCACTCGGCATTGCAGACATGCGGGTCGCCGGGCTTGAGGGACACCTGATCGGACAGGGGCTGGGACTGATCCTTGCCGGGCTCGTGCGTCGCCACGGCCTCAAGCGAGCCGTCGTCGCGGGTGGCGACACGTCAAGCCACGCGATCAAGCAGCTATCCATACTCGCACTCGAATTGCTCGCGCCACTGCCGGCATGCCCCGGCTCGCCGCTTTGCACCGGATTCCTGAAGACGGAGGGAGAACAACTAGAGATCGCATTCAAGGGCGGCCAGGTAGGCACGGATGCCTATTTTACGGTCGTTCGCGACATCTGATCCGCCAAGGGAAACTTAGCAGAAACCCAGGCAGTCTTTCGATCGCGGAAAGACGGCCTGACACACGGAACGGGAGGTCTCCATGTCCACATTGCGTCGCAGCTTCACATTCGCCTGCCTGGCATCGATTTCGATGCTGGCGATAGCACCTCAGGTCGCCGTCGCCTCGCCAGACAAGCCGGTAATCGCCTTGTCCAACTCGTTCTACGGCAACACCTGGCGCCGCCAGATGGTCGACGCCTTCACAGCCGAGGCTGAAAAAGCCAAGGCCGACGGCAAGATCGCCGAATTCGTCGTGCTGAACGGCGATGGCAGCGTCAACCAGCAGAACAGCCAGATGGCGGAGCTCATCCTGCGCGGCGTGGATGCGATCGCCATCAACGCCGCCTCGGAAACCGCGCTGAACGGCCTTGCCGAGAAGGCATGCGCCGCCGGCATCAAGATCATCGCGTTCGATTCGCTCCTGACAGCAGACTGCGCTTACAAGCTCTCCTTCGACTTCACGGGCTACAAGACCGAACAGGCCAAGAAGACGCTCGAACTGATCGGCAACAAGGGCAACGTCATCGTTGTGCGCGGCGTCAAGGGTTCCGGTCCCGACAACCTGATGTACAGCGCCCAGAAAGCCGTTCTAGACGCCAATCCGGACGTCAAGGTCGTTGCCGAAGTTTTCGGGCAAGCCACGGCATCCGTCGCGCAGTCGGCAATCGCCAATGTCCTGCCGAGCCTCGGCCAGGTGGACGCGGTTCTCGGCCAGGGCGGCAGCGACGACTATGGCATTGCGCAGGCCTTCGTTCAGGCCGGCGGTCCTTATGCTGAAAAGCTCCCGGTCATCGAGGGCGGTGGCTCCAGCGATTTCGTGATCTGGTGGGCCGAACAGGCAGCCAAGGGCTACAAGACGACATCCATGAACACGACGCCCGGCATCGGCGGCGCCGCATTCTGGCTTGCCTACGAGATCGTCAAGGGCGCGACGCCCGCCAAGGAGATGACCATGCCGGTTGCCACCGTTGACGAAAGCAACCTCGCAGAGACCGCGAAAGACCTGAAGCCCGGCCTCATCATCAGCCCGAGCTTCAGCCAGGAATGGGTGAACGAGAACCTGATCAAGACAGCAAAATAAAAAGCGCAGGAAGAGATGTTCCGCCCTCGCAATGCGGCGGCGGGACATCTCGCGACATAAGAGGACCTAGCATGCAGCCGACTGCCGCCATATCCCCAGCTGAGGACTATCGCCCGTCAGAGGGTGACCGACCCGCATTGCTTTCGCTTCGGGGCATCGGCAAGGCCTATGGCAGCACCCGTGCCAATGACAATCTCACGCTGGACGTCCACCCCGGCGAGGTCATCGGCCTGATCGGCGCCAACGGTGCAGGCAAGAGCACCCTGATGCGCATCGTCTGCGGTGTGACGCGGCCGGACGAGGGCTCGGTGCACTGGAACGGCACTGCCCTCGATCCCCACAGGTTCTCGGCGCGTGTTGCGCAGAGCCAGGGCGTCCGGATCGTCTGGCAGGAACTGTCGCTTTGCGGCAATCTCAGCGTCGCTGACAATTTCTACGTTGAACGCCCGGAGCTTGCCGGCCGCCGTCCGCTATGGCGCCGCGTCTATCACAACCTCGCCCGCGCCAGCATCGAGGCGATCTTTCCCGGCGCACAAGTTTCCACCAGCGCGCTCGTCGCCGATCTCAGCCTTGCCGAACGGCAGATGGTCGAAATTGCCCGCGTCGCCGCCGACCCTTCGCTGCGCCTCCTCATCCTCGATGAGCCGACGTCCTCGCTTGGCGCCGAGCGCAGCGCGCAGCTTCGCCGCTACATCCGGCAGCGAGCGTCGGAAGGCCTGGCCACCATCTTCATCAGCCACAAACTGGCGGAGGTGCTGGACGTATCGGACCGCGTCATCGCGATGCGGAACGGGCAGATCGTCTGGCGCGCGATTTCGGCAGAGGCCTCCGTTCCGCAAATGGTGGAGGCGATGGGCGGCCCCGGCGCGCACGACACACCGCAGCGCGAAGCGCGGAGCGGAGCGGCCGCCACGGGCGACGCTCTCGTGACGCTCGATCGCTCCCGCACAACGGAACAGGTGGGGGCTCTCCTACTCCGGAGTGGTGAAGTTGTCGGCCTCGCCGGCCTCGAAGGCAGCGGCCAGCGAGCTCTGCTCCAGGCTCTCTTCTCGCAGCCCCGGACGAGCGGCCTCAAACCCGGAAGCCGCGTCCGCTACATATCCGGCGATCGGGCCAATGAGGGCGTCTTTCCGCTCTGGACGGTGCTGCAGAATATTTCCATCGGCAGCATTGCGGCACGCGGTCCTTTCGCTGCGGTTCGCGATGCAGTCGAACGCCCCGCCGCTGCCTCGCTTGCCGCAAGGCTTCGGCTCGATGAAAATCGCCTCGGCTCGAAAATTCTGGAACTCAGCGGGGGCAACCAGCAGAAGGCGCTCGTTGCCCGGGCACTCGCTGATGATTTCGACGTCCTTTTGCTCGACGACCCCACTCGCGGCGTCGATATAGGGGCGAAGCGTGACTTCTATCGCCTGGTGCGAGAGATCGCGAAGGCCGGCCGCCTCGTGATCTGGTATTCGACCGAAGATCTCGAATTCCTGGAATGCGACCGCGTCTTCGTCTTTTCCAAGAACCGCATCATCCGGGAACTGCACGGAACGGACATTGACGAGGACACCATCGTCGCATCGTCCTTTGCCGAGCACGGAAAGACGAGCGAAGAACCGGGACAGGACGGAAACGCGCCGCGACGCCTCGGCCCCACGATCATGAAGGCCATCCCGTTTGCCAGCCTTATCCTCGTCTTCGCCGCGATGTCGATGAAGAACCCGCTGGTCGCATCCTCCTTCGGCCTGGAACTCCTTCTGGCACCTGCCGTGCCGCTCGTGCTCATCGCCCTTGCCCAGATGTTCGTGGTGGGCGGCAGTGAGATCGATCTTGGCGCGGGCGCCTTTGCCGGCCTCGTCAACGTCATCAGCGCTACGCTGCTGGTGGCCAGCCCCTTCCTCGGCGCTGCGGCGCTAACGGCCGGCCTTGCCGGCTATGCCCTCATGGGCATCCTCATCCAGGCGCGCGCCATCCCTGCCATCGTCGTGACGCTCGGCGCATCCTTCATCTGGATCGGGACGGGGCAGACGCTGCAAGCGTCTCCCGGAGGCAGCAGTCCGGAATGGCTGACGGCGCTGTTTTCGTGGAGCATTCCGGGATTGCCGCCCCCCCTCGCTCTCATCCTCCTCGCGGCCGCGGCCGCGCTCTTCGTCGACGGATCGGCCCTCGGCACCATCCTGCGCGGGTTCGGCGCCAATGCTTCGGCGCTTACACGTGCGGGCTGGTCGCCCGTCCGATACGCCGTCTATCGCTATGCAATCGCCTGCATCTTCGCAATGGTGGCCGGGCTCTATGTCACCGCCACCAACAATGCCAGCGATATCAATGCGAGCTCATCCTTTACGCTTCTGAGCATTGCTGCGGTCGTCATGGGGGGATGCCAGCTGCTCGGCGGCATGATCGCGCCGGCTGGCGTCGTAGCAGGGGCCGTGACGCTCTCCCTGATCGGCGCGCTTCTCGCCTCCCTCGGGGTCAGCACAGATGTAAACGCCGCCGTCCAGGGAGGATTGCTGATCCTGATCCTCGGGTTCCAGGCGCTTCTCGTCAGGAGGCACAGAAATGCTTGATCAGATCGCGGAGCGCCGCTGGGTCCTGCCGCTTGCCGGCATCCTGCTGTTATGGGCAGCCCTCGTCATGCTGACGGAGCGCTTGAGCATCTACAGCCTGACGGGCGTGGCGACCTCAGCGTCCTTTCTGCTGTTTCCGGCCCTTGGCCAGATGCTCGTCATCACGACGGGCCGCGGCAACATCGATCTTTCGATCCCGAGCACCGTGACCTTGAGCGCCTACATCTCGGTCGTGATGTCAGGCGGCACCGATGCCGGCCTTCCGGCGGCCACCGGCGCCGTCCTTGGCACCGCGCTGGCGATAGGCCTCGTCAACGCGGGACTTGTCGTCCTGATGCGCATCCCGGCCATGATCGCGACGCTTGCAACCGGCTACATCCTTGCATCCCTCACCCTCGTCGTGAATGCGATGGTGACGCGCATGGGGACACCGCCCCTTCTGGCATGGCTTGCTACCGCCAAAATCGGCGGCTTCCCGCTGATCTTCCTCATCGTACTGGCCCTGACCATCCTCATCGGCCTGATGCTTGGCTTTTCCGCCCATGGTCGAAAGCTGCTCGCGCTCGGCCAGAGCGTCCAGGCCGCACGCCTCACCGGCATCCGCACCGGCCGCATCGTCTGCTCGACATTCGTGACAAGCGCACTTCTCTCCGCACTGACCGGAATGCTGCTTTCCGGCTACGCCGCAGGTGCATTTCTCGAGATGGGCACGCCGTATCTGTTGCAATCCGTCGGCGCCGTCGTGCTCGGCGGAACCTTGATCGCCGGCGGCAGTGCAACTGCAATGGGCACGCTCTTCGGGGCGGTTCTTCTCGTGATGATCGTTACCACCCTGCAGATCGCGGGGTTGCCCCCCGGTATCCAGGATATTCTTCAGGGCGTCGTCATCATCGCCGTTCTCGCCGTGGCCGGCCCGGGAGGGAGGATGCGATAGAAGTCTTTCACCGCCTCCCGATCTCGGACCGGGAGGCAAGTACGCCCGAACTTCCGGCCCGGAAATTGGGGGGTTCTGACGCCAAAGATCATCGAGAGCACAGTACACTCGTATGATAAGCCTATAAGCATACATCTTCGCGGGGAGTCTGAGGAGGACCCCCGCCCAACTGGGAGGAATCTTCATGTTCAGACGTCTGTTGTGCGCCGCCGCACTTGCAACCACACTGGCGCTTCCTGCCGCTGCCGAAACCGTCATCAAAGCAGGGCACGGCACAACGACGGGCCACCCGACGCATTTCGCGCTCGTTCGCTTTGCCGAACTCGTGAGCGAAAAGACGAATGGTGAAGTGAAAGTCGAAGTCTACCCCGACCGCCAGCTCGGCGAAGAACGCGAAATGGTCGAGGGGCTGCAGTTCGGCTCCGTCGACATGGCGGTCGTCTCGACCGGCCCGCTTCTGGCCTTTGCGCCGGAGATCGGCATTGTCGACCTGCCTTTCCTTTTCCGAGATTCCCCGCACGTCTATGCAACGCTCGACGGCGATGTGGGCAAGGACCTGCTTGGCAAGTTTGACACCAGGGGCATTCACGGTCTGGCCTGGTGGGAGAACGGCTGGCGCCACCTGACGGCGAAGAAGGAAATCTCCAAGCCGGAAGACCTGACGGGCCTCAAGCTGCGGACCATGCAGAACCCGGTGCACATGGCCGCCTTCGAGAAACTTGGCGCATCTCCCGTGCCCATGGTCTGGGGTGAGGTTTTCACCAGCCTTGGCCAAGGCGTCATTGATGCGCAGGAAAACCCGATTACGGTCATCTACGTCAATTCGCTCTGGGAAGTTCAAAGCCATCTCATGCTGACCGGACACGTCTATGGCCCGCATGTTGCGCTTTTCAGCAAGATGAAATGGGACAGCCTGACGCCGGAACAGCAGGCGGCCGTCTCCGAAGCAGCCGCCGAGGCAACCGGATTTCAGCGCGAGAAGGCTGCCGAGCTTGAGAAGGATTATCTCGCCAAGCTGAAGGAAAAGGGCATGACGGTGGTCGAAATCGACACCACGTCGTTCCGGGATGCGCTTCGCGATCTTGCGGCGTCGCAACAGAACATCGACCCGGCCCTTCTGGAAAAGATCCAGTCGGTTCAATAGCGCAAGGCCCAACCACGACCTTCTCGGGCGGTGGCGCAGGCTTGCGCCACCGCCCCAATAAAAAGATGGGACGCTTATGCTCATAACTGGCTGGAAATGGATCGAACGCCTGATGCAGGCTCTGCTGATCATCGGGGTCGCCATCATGGTCGTCGCCTGCCTCGGGCAGGTGGTTGCCCGGTATTTCTTTCATCACCCGCTGAACTGGACCGAGGAACTGGCACGGTTCATCTTCGTCTGGGTGAGCTATCTCGCCGCATGGCTCGCCTGGAAATACCGGCTGCATATCGCGGTCGACGCCGTCATTTACATCGACAGCCCGGAGCTTCATCGCTGGTCCAGAATGCTGGTCGAGGGCCTCGTGCTGGCGCTCTGCGTCTACACGTTCTGGACCAACATTTCCCTGATCCGCCTCGCGCTGACCCAGCCCTCGCCGATCCTGCAGATACCAATGGGGTGGATCTATGCCGGCTACAGCGTGATGACCCTGTTGATCGCCTGCGACATTGTCAGTGCCTGGATCACGGGCAAGCGCGACAGCGCGCTCGATCTTTCGGAGAAAACACAGTGACGGCAATCCTCGGCCTGGGGTTCATCGCCCTTCTTCTCATTAACGTCCCGGTTTCCTTTGCCTTGATCCTGGCCTCGCTCGCCGCCATCCTCTACGGCGGGATCCCGCCGGCGCTGGTAGGGCAGCGCATGACGGCCGCAATCGACAGCTTTATCCTGCTGTCCATTCCCTTTTTCCTGCTGGCAGGTCATCTCATGTCCAAGAGCGGGATTGCGCGAGACATCATGAATCTCGCCAACGCGACCCTGGGTTGGATGCGCGGCGGCCTCGCCCATGCGAGCATTGGCGGCGGCACGATTATGGGCGGCATGACTGGCTCGGCCGTCGCCGAGGCATCCTCCATCGGTGGCGTCATGATCCCCGAAATGGTCAATAAGGGCTTCGCACGCAGCTTCTCGGCTGCCGTCGTGGCGTCCGGTTCGCTCATCTCGGTTCTCATCCCCCCTTCGGTACCGCTGATCATATTCGGCGTGGTGACCGGTGCATCGGTCAGCAGGCTCTTCGTCGGGGGGCTCGTACCGGGTCTGCTCATGGCCGCGACGCTGATCACTGTGGCTTGGCTCTGCTCGGTCGGTGCCGGATATCCCCGGGGGCCGAAGCCGCAGTTTGCCTCGTTCCTCAAGGCCTTCCGCGCCAGCTTGTGGGGCCTCGTCATGCCGGTCATCATCATCGGCTCCATTCGCTACGGCATCGCCACCCCGACGGAAGCGTCCGTCATCGCCGTCGCATATGCACTCGTTGTTGGCATGGTGGTGTACCGTACAATCCACGTCCGGGACCTGCCGCGCATCGTGCTCGACGCGGCAATGACGACCGGGATCGTGATGCTGCTGATCGCCGGCGCAACACTCTATGGGCTGATCATTACCCGTGAGCAGATACCGCAGCAGGCAGCCGAGATGATCCTGCAGATCACCACGAATCCGCAGATCCTCCTCCTGCTCATCCTCGCGCTCTATCTGGTTGCCGGTGCCGTCCTGGATCTCGGAGCCGCAATCATCATTCTCGTGCCGGTCCTCTGGCCCCTTACGCAGAAGGTAGGCATCGACCCGGTCCATTTCGGCATCATAACGGTCATGGGGCTCGCAATCGGCCTAATAACTCCCCCGGTCGGCGCCAGCCTTTTCATCAGTTGCGGCATTGCAAGAGTGAATTTGCTGGAAGGCTCCAAAGCTGTCTTGCCGTTCGTTGTGGCGCTCGCCGCGCTGGCTGTACTCGTTATCTTCGTCCCTGCGATCGCGACGTGGTTGCCATCTCGAATGTGAACGTCGCCCCTCATATCTCCCCCGGTCATTAAGAAGGCTGTCGATGCGGATCGGCAGCTCCCGGAGCGCTTCCCGGTCGCGGGATCCTCGGACCGGTTGGAAGGTCCTCGAACGACGTTCGCTTGCGCCACTTGGCGCCGTCTTCTGATTGATGCCATAGCGCTTGGAAGCGTCCTCACGGCCTTCTTTCGGTTGCAATGGAAAAATGCCTGTTTCAAAGGCAGCTGGTGATGCCACCGTCGACATAGAGTATGTGACCGGTGACGAAGCTCGATGCGGCCGATGCCAGGAATACGGCGGCCCCTGCCAGCTCGCCGGTATCGCCCCAGCGGCCAAGCGGCGTTCTCTGCTCGAGCCATGTCGAGAACTTCTCGTCCGAAACCAGCGCACTGTTCAGTTCCGTCTTGAAGTAGCCCGGCGCAAGCCCGTTGACGCGGATGCCGTATCGGCCCCAGTCGAGCGCCATGCCCTTAGTCAGCATTTTGAGCCCGCCTTTAGACGCAGCATAGGGCGCGATCGAGGGACGCGCGAGTTCGCTCTGCACAGAACAGATATTGATTATCGTCCCCTCGCGGCGTTCGATCATCCCCTGAACGACCGCCTGGCCGACGAGAAAGGCACTCGTCAGATTGGTTTCGATGACGCGCCTGAAGGCATCTTCCGGGAATTCGTGAAGCGGCGTGCGGTGCTGTATTCCGGCATTGTTGACCAGAATGTCGATACGGCCTCGCTCGGCGAGAATATCGGCCACCGCTTGGCCGATCTCGGCCGACTTGGTCACGTCGAAGGCCGAGGCTCCCACGGTGAAGCCGTGCTCTTCGAGTTCCGCCCGTGCACCGGCAAGGCGCGCCTCGTCGCGACCGTTGAGGATGACTGACGCCCCCGCCTCGCAAAGAGCGCGCGCCATGGTGAGGCCGAGCCCGCCGCTCGATCCGGTAATAAGGGCAATCCGGCCGCTCAGATCGAAAAGTGCGGGAAGGCCATTTATCCGCGGCGCGGCGTTTGAGGCACCATCTATCATGTGTCGGGCTCCTTGGGCGGGCGTGCCACTCTCGGCACGGGGGGCATGGCGCAGCTTTGGCTCCGCTGCCACCCCGAACATAGGAGCAAACAGGGCGGCGGTACAGTTCCTGACCGGCGGGCCGGCAAAGTCCTCGGGTCGGCCCCAGAGGCCGGCGGGGATGCGCGCGAGAAAGCAGAACATTCCCAAAGGCTTGCTGTCGCGCGGCGGGAATCCTCGCGAGGGTTGGCTGACGATTTCCTGCCGATCTGCGTGCAGCGTCAGTCTCGGTGACCGTGGTCGCCGAGGAAGGTCCTGGCGATTTCGGAGACGATATCCGGGAGAACCCCGAAGGCATAGGGTTCATGGACGCGCTCGAACTTCTGGTGGAACTCTCGTCCCCAAGGCCCGAGATTGACTGTCGGGAACCGCAGCGCGTTCTCGGGTGGCCGATCGACCAGGCGCGCGATCGGGGTGTTGTCCGAAACGACCTGGCTGCCGCTTGCGGCAAGCCCGAGGAAACTCATGTCCGAGATTCCGTAGAAATGCGGCTTCCAGACGAGGCTTCGCGCGGGATCGTTGCCAAGACCGGCACGGGCTTTCTCGATCGCCTGATCAAGGGAGCGGTCGTTCCCTTCGGTCAGGCGCAGATGGCTGGGCGGATACTGCAGGCCGGAGAAGCCGATGACGATGGCGGGGCCGGAAAGGCGCGCGAGACCGACGAGCCACTCCGTCAGTTGCCGCGTAGCGACGAGCGGATTGTCGCTCTGAGAGAATTCTCGTTCCTTCTCGGCATAGAGGGCTTCAAAGCCGTCTCCGAAGACGCGTGCTGCCGCCGCCCGCAAATCCTTGAACGACAGGAGGCGCGGCCTCGCCGGTATGGCGCCCGCACTTCCGCCGACGAGCTTGCCGTATTCCGCCGACTGTGCCGCAAACTTCTCGACGGCCTCGTTCGCCCCGGTCAGCACTTCCTCTCGGAAGCGCGCAAAGAGTGCGTCCGCCGTCATCGAATGGTAGAGCCAGTTGAAAGCGATCCAGAAACGCTCCGGCGTCGTCACTTCGTAACCGTCGCGCAGATCCTTCGCCTCGAGGCAGATCGGCGGCGGCGAGATGTCGTTGTCGTCTCGATCCGCCAGAGAGGCGTTCCCTTCCAGGCGTGCCAGGATCCCAGCCGCGATGGCCTGTGCGCTCACCCCTTCGAACGGATAGCTCGCATGAGAGCTGCAGCCGATCACCAGGGCAAAGGGTAGAAGCTTGCCAATCGTGCCGGCGTAGACGGCCCGTCCTTCGCTGCCGTCGCCCTGATCCGAGGTCACGTCGAGGTTGATGCCCCCGGCGATTTCGATGTCGAAATCCCTGACCAGACCGGGCAACGCATCCCGGAGCGATCGCATTCCCCGGCTTTCGCGTTCCTCGTCGGGGGTGGCGACCAGCATGAGATTGCCCTGTCGGTCCGTGTCGGCCGCGAATTGTTCGAGACAGGCGATGGCCACGGCGAGTCCGCTCTTCATGTCGAGCAGACCGCGGCCGGGGAGGAAGTCGCCACTCGCCAGATCCTGCAAGGCCCGCTCTTCCTGTTCGGATCGGTCGGTGCGCGCCGACAGGCTTTCGATGAGTGCATCCTTGAGCGCCAGGCTGTCGCATGCGAGGGCCTTGAGCTCGTGATAGTTGTCGGTCGAAACCGTGTCAAAATGGCCGGCCATGACCAGCGTTCGCTTACCCGTGCCGCGAACGAGCGCAACGACATTGCGGGTCAGCGGTTCGCCGTGACTTGCGACGAGGCGCAGGTCCTGCGGATGCTCCCGAAAATAGGGGAGTTCGCCAAGAAGACCATGGAGGCGATCCGCGAAGGATGCTTCACCCGGCGTGCCGGTTTCGCTCGGCCAGGACGTCATGCGCAGAGCGAATTGCCGGACGCGCTTGCTGTCGATCCGACTTCCAGCCCGAGAGGCAGTCTTTTCTTGTGCACTCGTCATCGCAATTCTCCGTCTTCAGTTCGACAGGTACCTTCGAAAGAGCCCACGCATTCGGTCTTCACCAACGGTGCGGGGGACATGATTGCGTTGGAACTGAACGAGCTGATCTCGACGGTACGGGTAACTGACGGTGTCTCGAAAAGCGAGACCTTTATGATGCTGGGACGCGCTTGGTCGGAAAGGTCCGGTGACCCGATGGTTTGGCCGCCACACCGGCGCGGCCTTTTTCAGCACGCGCTTTCGCATAGCGCGAGAGGCCGATCTTGATGCCGACCAGCACGGGGGCGGCGATGACGAAGAGGAGGGCGATCGCGTTGAAGGCGGTGTCGAAGGCGATTACGGTGGACTGACTTGCCACAGCCCGGCCGAGGAGGCTCGCCGCCCCGCGGCTTGCGGCAGCCGCGTCCATTCCTTTTGCCGTCAGCATGCCAGCGGTGGTCGTCAGCCGCTCGGCGACCCTGGGGGCTCCTGCGGTGACGCTGGCGCCGAGGACTGCGAGGTTGTGGGAGACGTTGTGCTCGATCAGCGTCTGGAGTGCGCCGACCCCTGCGAGGCCGCCGAGCTGGCGGCCCGTATTGAAGAGGCCGATGCCGGAGGCGAGATTGCGGCTGTTGAGATTGCTGAAAGCGATCAGGGTGATGGACAGGAAAAGGAAGCCAAGGCCGGCACCGCGCAAAAGGAGGGCAGCCATCATGTCGCCCGCGCCGCTTTCGCTGGTCGACCCGGAAAGCATCCACATCGCCGCCATGATCATCAGGATGCCGAAGGGCACGGTGGCGACAGGAGGAACACGGCGGAGCTGCATGAGAAAGGCGGCGATGAGGAGCGCACCGATGAAGAGCGCACCGCTCGGCAACAGGAGCTGCCCGGCGTCTGTCGGCGTGAAGGCAAGGACGGCCACGGCAAAGGACGGGATCAGGAACGCGCTCCCGAACAATGCGGCGCCGGCGACGAAACTGACGATGAAGGCGAAGCAGAAATCCTCCGTTTCGAACAGGGTAAAGTCCAACAGGCCCTGTCCCTCGGCGAGCACCTGCTGACCGAGAAAGGCCAGAAGCGTGGCTGTACCGATCACGGCCAGCCACAGGATCCGGGGCTCTTCCAACCAGTCCCACCGGCTGCCCTGGCTGAACACGTAGGTGAAACAGAAGAGCGCAATGGAAATCAGGGACAAGCCGATCCAGTCGAACGGCCGCCGCCCGCCTCGTGCGGGCATCGGGGCTTGCGCGATTAGCAGAAGCCCGGCAGCCGCCAGCGCCAGCGGAACGATGCTGAAGAAGATCCATGTCCAGGACTGGCTATCGAGCAGCCAGCCCTGGAGCGCCGGGGCGATCGTCGCGGGAGCGACGACGGACCCCATCGCGAACAGGGCCTGGAGGACCGGCTGGCGGGACCGCGGAAAAGCGAGAAAGATGATCGCCTGGCCTCCAACGAGCAGGGTGCCGCCGGAAAAGCCCTGAATCATTCGAAGGGCGACGAGAAGGTCCAGCCGGGCCGTCATGGCGGCGATGCCGCACGCCATGCCCATTACCAGTGTCGAGCCGACGATCAGACTGCGCGGATCGAAGCGGTTCATCAGCCACGAGGCGGCCATGAACCCGATAAGCTTGAAAGCCGTGTAGCCGACATCCAACCAGGCGAACTCGTCGGGCGTCGCATATGTGTCGCCGATGATATCGCCGCGCCCGAGCGAGAGCACGGTGCTGGCGATCGCCTCGGTCAGCGTCGCAAGGACTATGCCGGCGACGAGAAGACCGCCTGCCATGGATGTGTCGCGGCCCGGCGTGGCGGTGGCGATGGTCATGAACCGCTCTCCAGATCGATCTCGACGCGCGCCGACAGGCCCGGCACGAGGCGGCCCGACAGCGGATTGCCGGCAAACCGGATCTTCACCGGAACGCGTTGGACGACGCGGACGAAGTTCCCCGTGGCGTTGTCTGCGGGCAGCAGGCTGAAGGCAGAGCCGCTGCCGGGCGCAAAACTGTCGACCACGCCTTCAAGCGTTCCGCTCGGGTAACCATCGATGGTGATGCTGGCACGCTGACCGGGCCGGATATTTTCGAGCTGGGTTTCCTTGAAATTCGCGACGATCCATACATTGCCGAGCGGAACGATATCGAGCAGCGAAGCGCCCGGCGCAACGAGCCGGCCGACGCGGACCTGCCGGTTGCCGATGACGCCGCCGACGGGCGCGCGCACCACGGTGCTCTCGAGATCGATCCCGGCGAGGTCGCGCGCGGCCTCCGCCTGCGCCACCGCAGCAACCGCGGCTTCGCGTTGTGCGGCAAGCACGGCGATGCGCTGCTGCTGAGCCTCCACCGTTGCGGAAGCCGCCAACAGGTTCGCCTCGGCCCTCGATTTCGCCGCGTCGCTTTCATCGACATGTGCCTGGCTGATAGTGTTGCTGCGGATAAGCTCGCGGCGGCGGTCAGAGGCCTTGGTCGCCAAGTTCAACTCGGCCACGACCGAACGTCGCTGCGCTTCGGCCTGGCGGATCAGGGAATGCTGAAGCGCCATCTCCGCATCGACGTTGGCCAGCCTCGCCTTGGCCGCTTCGACATTGGCCACCGCTTGCGCGAGCTTTGCGCGGTAGTCCCGATCGTCGATCCGGAAGAGCACCTCACCCGCCCGGACCGCCTGGTTGTCCTCGACTTCGACCGCCGTGACGTAGCCCGCGACCTTTGGGGCAATCGCGGTAACATCCCCCCGGACATAGGCGTTGTCTGTCGACGCCGCTCCGCTCTCGCGGGCCCAGGCCCATCCGGCAACCACGACGACGGCCGCCCCCAGGCACAGCGCCAGGCCGATCATCTTTTTCCTGTCGGGTCGTACCACGGCGACACCGTTCCCGGACCTTGCGCCGGTGATGATCGCGATCTTGTCCTCGAGCGATTTCATCTTCTCAATTCCTGTTGGTGCCGGTTGCCGCAGCCCTGCCGCAGGGGTCTGCGCCAGAGCTGCAGCGTTGATGAGCGCTCTTCCCATTCACTCCTTGAGGGGTGTCGTCAGCTCCGTTTCCTCGGTGTCGAGAACGAACACCGCCAGCAGCCGTGCAGGTTCGGTATCGCTGGCATTCGCACTGACTTGATGTCGGGAGCCTGGATCTTCGTAGAAGTTTTCGCCGACCTGATAGACCTTTTCCGGGGAGCCGTTGACGCTGCTGCGGATCGCGCCTTCGAGCACCGTCGCATAGATGAAGGCGGACTTCGGATGCGTGTGGGCGGGCGACCCGCCGCCCGGTCCGTATTCGACAAGGACGCCCCGCATGCTTTTGCCGGGCACGTTCGGAAGGGCGTGATCGAATACGACGGTCACCTTGCCGGCAGGCCGGTCGCCTGCCGAGGCTGCAGTGAACGAGAGCGCTGCAAGAGCAACGGCCGAGAGAAATCGCGTGAACATTTCAGTTCTCCTTTGAGAGCGCTTGTGGTGTCGGCGCAGCCCGGTGCCGCGTCCGCTTTTCGACTGTTTGCGGGAGCCTCAGCCCGCGGCCTGGCGGCCGAGCCAATCCTCGAAGCGGATCGCGCCGAGGCGCGGGTTCTTGCCGGGGGTCAGCGATTGATCGTCAAGCACGGCGCCGAAGTAGCGCGCGTGGACATCGGGCAGGACCTTGCGCGGGTCCTCGGTCTGCCTCAGGAAGTGCCTGACCAGTTCATCGAGCGGTATCGCCTCGGGCCCGGCGACTTCGAGCGTGCCGTTGACCGGCGGTGCGACCGCAACCTCGGCGAGCGCTGCCACCACGTCGTCGGAGGCGATCGGCTGGATCAGCGCCGGCGACAGGCGTATCTCGTCGCCGACGGCGGCCGACTCGGCAATGCCGCCGACGAACTCGAAGAACTGCGTGGCACGCAGGATGGTGTAGGGAATGCCGGATGCCTTGATGAGGTTTTCCTGCGCGACCTTCGCACGGAAATATCCGTTGTCGGGAAGACGTTCGCTGCCGACGATCGACAGGGCAATATGGTGGCGGACGCCGGCGGCAGCTTCCGCAGCCAGCAGGTTGCGCCCCGACGTCTCGAAGAATTCGAGGACGGCCTTGTCCTCCCACACCGGCGCGTTCGCCACATCGACGACGACATCCGCACCGTCCAGAGCCCCCGCGAGGCCCTCGCGGGTGATGGTGTTCACGCCCGTGTTGGGGGAGGCAGCGAGCACATCGTGGCCGCGCTCGCGAAGGTTCTTCACAAGTTTCGATCCGATGAGGCCGGTGCCTCCGATAACGACGATCTTCATCGCTAGTCTCCGCTTCTCTCGACTGCAACCATTGCCGTCGGTCTGAAGAAAGAGTGCCTGCGCGCGTCAGGGAAGTCCCTGTGGCGGGCTTGAATTGCCCTTCAAGGAAGCTTGAATTTTCGTCCAAAGAACGGTTGCTCGACCGGCATGCCTTGCTGCCGGCGGAGCAGCCAGTTACGCGATGGCGTGCTATCAGATATTATTCGCCGGTTGTCCGGATAGCGAACCGAAGGCAATCGGCCAGGGGATGCCGAAGTGCAATTCATGTTTGGAGACTACGTGCTCGACCAGGAGCGCCGGGAACTCACCCGGCGCGGAGAGGTCGTGTCCGTCGGACCGCAGGTCTTCGACCTCCTGCTGCATCTCGTCGGCACCCGCGACCGCGTCGTGAGCAAGGACGAGTTGCTCCAGGCGGTGTGGGGCGGCCGCATCGTCTCGGAATCGACGATCACCAGCCACATCAATGCGGTTCGCAAAGCCGTGGGCGACACCGGCGGGGAGCAGCGCCTGATCCGGACGGTCGCCCGCAAGGGCTTCCGCTTCGTCGGCGACATCAGGGTCGGCGGGATCGCAGAAGTCCGACAGCCCGTCGGTGCAGGCGTCGCCTTAGAGGCCTCCGGCGGATCGGGAGAAACGCCCTCCGCGCTCGTCCTTCCGGACAAACCCTCCATCACCGTCCTGCCCTTTCAGAATCTCAGCGGCGATCCGGAGCAGGAATATTTCGCGGATGGCATCGTGGAGGACATCATCACCGCCCTTTCGCGCATCCGCTGGCTGTTCGTCATCGCGCGCAATTCGAGCTTTAGGTACAAAGGCCGGGCGGTGGAGGTGAAGGACGTCGGCAGGGAGCTTGGCGTGCGCTACGTGCTGGAAGGCAGCGTGCGCAAATCCGGAAACAGGGTGCGCATAACCGGGCAGCTCATCGACGCGACGACCGGGACGCACCTCTGGGCGGAGCGCTTCGAGGGCACCCTGGACGATATTTTCGAGCTGCAGGACCGGATGGCGGAAAGCGTCGTCGGCGCTATCGCACCGCAGGTCGAACGGGCGGAGATGGAGCGCGCCAAGCGCAAGCCGACGGAAAGCCTCGACGCCCACGACTATTATCTACGCGGAATGGCAAAACTGCACAGCGGAACCCATGAAGCAATCGAGGCCGCACTGCCCTTGTTCTATCGGGCGATCGAGCTCGATCAGGAATTTGCGTCCGCCTATGCCGGGGCGGCCTGGTGTTATTTCTGGCGCAAATTGAACGGCTGGATGGTCGATCGGGGCGAAGAAATAGCCGAGGGAGCGCGCCTGGCGCGGCGGGCGGTCGAACTCGGCCGCGACGATGCCGTAGCGCTGACGAGAAGCGGGCACGCGCTCGGACATCTCGTCGGAGACCTGGACGGCGGCATCGCGCTCATCGACAGAGCACGGCTGCTCAACCCCAACTTCGCCCCCGCCTGGTTTCTAGGCGGCTTCCTGCGCGTTTTCCGTGGTGAACCGGAGAGTGCGATCGAGCATATCGAGCACGCAGCCCGTCTGAGCCCGTTGGACCAGGAAATGTTTCGGATGCAGGCCGGAACGGCACTCGCGCATTTCTTCGCCGGCCGTTTCGATTCCGCCCTCGTCTGGGCGGAAAGGGCGCTGGGGAACCTGCCCAGCCTGCTGGTCGCGGTCGCCCTGGTGGCGGCGAGCCATGCCCTCGCCGGACGCACGGAAGAAGCGCAACGGGCGATGCAGCGCCTGCGCCGGCTCGACCCGTCGCTGCGCCTTTCCGACCTCCAGGACTGGCTGCCGATCCATCGCCCGGAGGATCTCGCGCGCTTCGCGGACGGACTGCGGCTGGCCGGGTTGCCCGAGTGACCGGATGCGGCGGAAAGCCGATGGACACACCATTTCTGGAAGTGCTTACATCTAGCCTTCGTATGTGCCGACGATCTCCGCTTCTCCAACGAGATGTTTGCAGGCCCTCTCCCAGGCTTCCGCCGCGCCCACGTCGTCGGGGATCGAAAGATTGGCCGCGTCGAGGGCGGCGAGCCTAAATCGGTAACGGTGCACGCCTGTTCCGGAAGGCGGCTGCGGCCCGTCGTAACGGGCGTTACCGAAATCGTTCTTCATGAACTTGATCCCACGTTCGGGGCCGGTATCGACGGCCTGCGGGAGCTCGGTCCAATTGCCGGGAATGTTGATAATTCCGCAATGGCGGAACAAACCGCTCACCGCATCCGGATCCTCCACGATCAACGCGAAACTCTCAGTTCCCTCGGGCGTGCCCGTCCATTTCAGCGGGGGAAACAGGTTCTCGCCGAAACGGGTGTATTTCTGCGGTATCGGCTGGCCGTCGGCGAATACGGGACTGATCAGACTGAAGGTCATCAGTTGCCTCCTTCCATGTACAAGCAAATGCCGCAGCAATCTTTGCAGGTCCGGCGGGACGCACGGCGCGGCTGCTACGGAAACGAGAGCGCGGGGCATTGCCCATTGGCGCCTCCTCGCGCGAATAGGAGAACCAAGAGCCGCGACTTGTGTTCCCGAAGGCGGCAGGCGCCGCAAATCCGGGCCGCGCGGACGGCGCCCGATAAAGCGGATAAAATTTCGCCGGACGACCGGAACTTTGATGCTCGTGATTGTGTTGATGGAGGGCACATCGGCGGCGAGTGGGCCGGTTGCAGTCAACACGTTTCCCGGAACATGAGCGATGCAGATACTGTCTGTCACGGCCGAAATTTTTCCGCTCGTCAAGACCGGCGGCCTGGCAGATGTAGCGGGATCGCTCCCCAAAGCACTCAGGGCTCATGGCATCCACACGCGCAGCTTCGTTCCGGGCTACCCCGGCGTCATGCGCGCGCTCAGCAACGCGACCCCCGTCGCCGCGTTCGAAAACCTGTTCGGCGAACGCGCCACCCTTGTTGCGGCCAGGGCTCAGGGGCTGGATCTCTTCGTGCTCGATGCGCCGGCCTTCTATGACCGGGAAGGCGCTCTCTACGTGGACAGGCATGGCCGGGAATATGCGGACAACTGGAAGCGCTTCGCCGCCTTTTCGCTGGTCGCATCGCAAATCGCGCGCGGGCTCGTTCCCAACTGGCGACCGCATATCATTCACGCACATGACTGGCACGCGGCGATGAGCCTCGTCTATCTGAAATACGCAGGCGACGACATCATTCCTCGCGTCCTGACCGTGCACAACCTTGCGTTCCAGGGGCAATTCCCGGCCCACTACTTCCCCGAGCTCGGCCTCCCGGCGGAAGCCTATTCGATCGACGGCGTCGAATATTACGGCGATATCGGGTTCCTCAAGGGCGGCCTGCAGGCAGCCGATGCGATCACGGTCGTCAGCCCCACCTATGCGCGGGAAATCATGTCTCCGGCCTTCGGCATGGGGCTCGAAGGCGTGATGAACGAGCGGCATGCGGATGTCGTGGGCATCGTCAACGGCATAGACCTGGAAGTGTGGGATCCAACCTCGGATCCCTGCATCGAGCATCACTATTCGGCACGCGTGCCGCTTCGCCGCCTGCCCAACCGGCAGGTGCTGCTCCGGCATTTCGGCCTGCCGGACACCTGCGGTCCGGTCTTCGCCAGCGTCAACCGACTGACATGGCAGAAGGGCATGGATATGCTCGCTGCGACCGCCGGCGAGATCGTCAAGAATGGCGGCACCCTGATCATCCATGGGCAAGGCGAGGAGAAGCTGGAGGCCGCATTCATGGATCTCATGCGACGGTACCCGCAAAACATAAGCGTAAGCATCGGTTATGACGAGCAGCTTGCCCACAGGATCCATGCCGGCGCGGATGCGATGCTCGTTCCGTCCCGGTTCGAGCCCTGCGGCCTCACGCAGCTTTACGCTCTGCGCTACGGCTGCGTACCGGTCGTCGCCCGCACGGGCGGCCTGTCTGAGACCATCATCGATGCCAACGATGCCGCGCTCCATGCCCATGTCGCGACGGGCATACAGTTTGCGCCCATCGACGAGGACGGGCTACGCCACGCACTGCGCCGCACCTTCCGGCTCTACCGGCTGCGACGCGTCTGGGAGGGACTTCGCCGGCAAGGTATGAAAACCGACTGCTCGTGGCATCGCAGTGCGGCCCGCTATGCGGAGCTTTACAGCGAACTCCTCAATCCCGACATGCGTCTGGTCGGCAGCGCCTGACCTGGAAATTCCAGGAAAACGGCGCAGCGGTCTTCCGTCCGGAGCTTCGAAAGCAACGGGCTGAGCATTCGGAGGAAAGCAGAAATGCGCCAGCGCGATACCGGGCGCGTGCCCTGCCTTTCCCGCAATCCGCAATTTCGCGGAATGCTATCATTCGCAAAGGTGATGAATTGATAAGCAGTGCGGCATGGATTGCGCCGCCCGAATATGCGAATGGCTGCGGCAGGCCAGAACGCCGGATTCGCTGAAGCCCGAGCTCCTGTCCGCAAATGTTCCGCGGAAAACGCGGTCCCGCTCTGAAGGAATTCGCACCCATGGCCGTCGACAGCGTCCCCGGCAACCTTTCCCGTGAAAACGGCGCCGCCCGCGCCGGCGTGGTCGTCATGCTCCTCGGCATGTTGATGTTCTCGGTGAACGACGTCATGGGCAAGTGGCTCGTCGCCACCTACTCGGTCGGGCAGGTGGTGCTGATCCGCAGCATCGCCGCTGCCCTTCTGCTGGCGCCCTTTCTGTGGGTGAGCGGCCCGAGAAAGCTCTTCACCCTCGAGCGGCCCGGCCTTCAGTTTGCCCGCGTCGTCGCCTCGACCGCGGAAGTGGTCGCGTTCTATTTCGCTGTCGTCTATCTGCCGCTGGCCGACGTCATGACCTATTGGCTGGCGGCGCCGATCTATGTCGCGGCCGTTTCGCCGCTGGTGCTGAAGGAACCTGTCGGCTGGCGGCGCTGGACGGCGATCGGCATCGGCTTTGTCGGCGTCGTCGTCGCGCTCGAACCGTCGTCACAGGCCTTCACGCTGCCGGCGGTCATCTCGATTCTCGGCAGCATGACCTTCGCCTTCATGATGATTTCCGGGCGGTCCCTGCGCGGCACTCCGGATACGACGCTTGCCTTCTGGCAGATCGTCGGTGCCGCGGTCGCCGGCCTCGTCTGGGCACCCTTCGACTGGACACCTCTCAAACCGGTCGACACGGCGCTCATCTGCCTGCTGGGCGCGGTCGCAATGATCGCCCATGTGCTCGTCAACCGGGCGCTGAAGCTCGCCGACGCCGCAACGGTCGCCCCGCTGCAGTACACGCTGCTCTTCTGGGCAATCTTCTTCGGCTGGCTGATCTTCGGCGATACGCCGCGGTTGTCGATGGTGATCGGCGCCGCCCTCATCGTCGCCTCGGGCCTCTTCATTTTCTTCCGCGAACAGCAGCTGAAAAGGCAGGGGCGGCTGAAAGGCTGAGTGCCCGTCGCCGTTCCCCGCCTGCATCAACGCGAAGAATATCGGTTATCGCGCCTATCGATTTCGCTTATGTAACATCTGTCCCTAAAGTTCTTTGGAAGCGCCGCACAAAGGCGCAACCGAGGGAACGAACATGCGAAAACTCATTCTGGCACTGGCACTCGCCGGCACTGCACTGTCTTCTTCCGCCCTTGCTGCGGAAAAGCTGAAGATCGGAACCGAGGGCGCCTATCCGCCCTTCAACTTCGTCGATTCCAGCGGCAAGATCGGCGGTTTCGACGTGGAGATCGGCCTCGCGCTCTGCGAGCGCATGAAGGTCGAGTGCGAAGTCGTCGCCCAGGATTGGGACGGCATCATTCCGGGCCTGCTTGCCAAGAAGTACGACATGATCATCGCCTCGATGTTCATCACCGAGGAGCGCAAGAAGCAGGTGGCTTTCAGCAATCCCTATTACCTCGCCGCGATGACCCATGCGGCACCAAAGGGTGCCGGCATCAACGACTTCAGCAACGAGGCGCTCAAGGGCAAGGTGATCGGCGCCCAGGCCGGCACGACCCAGGCCGACTATATCGCCGCCGTCTACCCGGATGCCGAGATCAAGCTCTATCCCACCCAGGACGAAGCCAATCTCGACATGGTCAACGGCAGGCTCGACCTGCAGGTCGGCGACATGCTGCCGCTGCTCGATTGGGTCACCAAGAATGACGACGGCAAGGGTTGCTGCGAGCTTATCGGCGAGCCGATCACCGACAAAAAATTCGTCGGCGACGGCGTCGGCATTGCTGTCCGTCAGGAGGACGACGAACTGCGCGAGAGGCTGAACAAGGCACTTGACGAGATCCGCGCCGACGGGACCTACAAGAAAATCAACGACAAGTATTTCACCATCGACGTCTATACTATGAAGTGACGGCGCATGCCTCCCATCCGGCCTGCCGGCCGGATGAGAGGCAGAATCTATTTTTTCCCCGAGAACGCGAACACATCGACCGGCTCGTCGAGCCCCCGCAAGACATAGGAACCCAGATTTTCCATCTGGCCTCTACAGCCTGCCTTTTCGACGAAGGCTCTTGAGAGCAGCACCGGACGCTTCAACTCCTTCGTAAGGGTTTCGAGACGCGAGGCGATGTTGACCGCCGGTCCGATCACCGTGAAATCGAGACGCCTGCGCGAGCCGATATTGCCATACATCACATCGCCGACATGGACGCCGATGCCGTAGCCGAGCGGATCGTGGCCCTTGCGCAGGTTCTCCTCGTTGAGAACGGCAAGAGCGGCCTGTGCCTCGCCGATGGCTCCGAGAAGCTGACTGCAGGCACATGGATTGCTGAGCGGAAAGATCGCCAGAAGCCCGTCGCCCATGAATTTCAGGATCTCCCCGCCGTGCCGCTCGATCGGTTCCGACATGGCATCGAAATAGCCGTTGAGGAGTTCGATGACGTCGTCGCGGGGCCACAGGTCCGACAGCTTCGTGAAGTCGCGCAGATCGCAGATGAGGATCGCGGCACCCACCGTCACGCCGCTGCCGCGCGTGGTCGCTCCAGCAAGGATCTGCTCGCTCGCATGCGGCCCGACATAGGTCTCGAGAAGCGTGCGGGCGAAGCGGTTTTTCAGCCGGATCTCGCTGACAAGCGCCAGGGCCGGCAGAATGTCCTTCAGGAAGGCGAGATCATCGGGGCTAAATCCGCCCGGCCTGTCGCTCGCAAAGGTCACCGCGTGCCGCTTGCCGAGCGTATGGAGCAAGGGCCAGATGATGTACTCGGTCAGTCCCTCCGCGCGCAGTTCGTCATAGAGCGGGTAATCCGGACCCGCGGACGTCGGGTCGTCAAGGCGTCTGCGCACCTCTTCCGCCCCCTCGTTGAAATCGCGCAAGGGGCTGCTCAGATATTGGGTGGTGTCCTCGACGCCATAGGCATAGGTATCGAGCTCCGCCTCCGCCAGGCCCTTTCGCCACAGAATCCGTGCACCGATCCACTGCGGGTGGTGAATTCTGAAATGAAGGGTGGCGCGGGCGACGGGCACGCCCGCCTCCACCAGCCTGTCGCACATCTCCACGAAGATGTTGTCGATGAAGCGTTCATCGCGCGTCTCGATGACGAGCCAGTCGATGATCCGGCGCCGCCGCGCCGGCCATGTTCCCTCGCTTTCGCCGGGCAAAGGCGGGTGTGGCTCCGTCGGAGGCTGAACCGCGACGTTCGCCTCGCTCGGATTCGTGATGGCCATTTCAAAACCCCAGGGATTGCTGCGCGGGCTCCGGCGGAGCGACCTTGACGCCTTCCATTTCGAGCATTCCGAGCTTCGTGGATGAACCGCCCGGCGCCGAGAAGCCGCCGATCTTGCCGCCGGCTGCGAGAACCCGATGGCAGGGGATGATCAATGCCACGGGATTTTTCGCCATCGCCTGGCCGACATCCCGGGCCGCCTCCGGACCTGCTCCGAGCTCCTTTGCAAGCGCGCCGTAGGTCGTCGTGCTTCCCCACGGGATCTTTCGCGCGGCCTGATAGACTTTCTCGAAGAACGTGTCCTGTCCCTGCAGATCGAGATCGAAGCGGGAAAAATCGGTCTCCTTTCCCTCGAAATAGGCCTTCACCGCCGCAACCGCTTCGGCAACCCTCGGCGGCGGCTCTTGCGGCGCTCCGTCCGGCAAACGCCGAAGAAGCAGTCGCTCGGTGGATTCGGCGCTTCGCGTCGGCAGTTGGAAGCGCGTGATGCCTGCATCGCTCCAGGCGATGCCGCAGAAACCACGCACGGTTTCGAAAATATGGTAGTGGTTCATGAGTTCGCTCTCCTCCAGCACCGCATGGCCGTTCGAGGCACGCCGGGTCGCTGTAGCGCTTCGAATTCCTTCATGGAGAATCGTGCGCCCGAGCCTTCAATTCAACCCGTTTTCCCTAGGGGCCGGCTAAAAAAGACGATCCGATTTTCGTCATTCATGCCTTGGCGCTCGCCGGATCTCTTGCGAGGATGCGGATAACTCGAACCAACCGGTGCATCGCTTGACCTCAGATGTCGACTTCTTCGCGCGCAGCGCAGTCCAGGTGGCGGCTGATTTGATCGGCGCCGATTTCACCGTTTCCGGTGTCGGCGGCATTATCGTCGAAACGGAGGCCTATCTTCCAGACGACGCGGCGTCGCACAGTTTTGCGGGCACCACGGCGCGCAATCGCGCCATGTTCGGTCCGCCGGCGCATGCCTACATCTATCTCTCCTACGGCCTGCACTGGTGCCTGAATTTCGTCTGCCTGCCCGGCAGCGCCGTCCTGATCCGCGCGATCGAACCGAAATGGGGCATAGAGACGATGCGGGCGAGACGTGGTGTCCGCGAAGAGAGGCTGCTGTGTTCCGGGCCGGGACGTGTCGGACAGGCGCTGGCGATCAGCCGGGAGCTGGACGGATTGCCGCTCGGAGAGGATCCGTTCCGCCTCACCCCGCCCTCCACGAAGCCGCCGGTCGCCACCGGCATCCGCGTCGGCATAACCAAGGCGGCAGAACAGCCCTGGCGGTTCGGGCTGGCCGGCTCATCCTTCGTGAGCCGCAAATTCTGAAACAGCTTCGCCGGTCCGGTGAAGCCGTTCCCCGGTTCCCGTTCAAGTTGACACGGAGACCCGCTTCTGTCCTTAAGCTACACTCCGGCGCGTCTTATCGTACGCGAAATATCGCTGTAGCACTTTGATCTTCTGCATGTCGTTGTCCTCCGGTCGGATAGATTAAAGGACAAATGTATCGACAGTTCGATCAGAGCTGATCGTAAGTGGACGAGTTTGATGACATCACGATGGACATGGTTGTTTTCGCAGATCACGCGGCGGATCTGGTTTCGAGCCACGCTTTTCTCCATTCTTGCGATTATAACCGCACTCATCGCAATTTTCCTTGGCCCGTTCATTCCGCGAGATCTTCCGAACCGAATAGGAGCGCACGCAGTCGACAACGTGCTGGGGATCATCGCTTCCAGCATGCTGACGGTCTCGACATTTTCGCTAAGCACGATGGTATCGGCCTACTCGGCGGCAACCAATAGCGTTACGCCACGGGCAACGAAGCTTCTCATGGAAGACAGCACGACACAGAACGTGCTCGCGACCTTCATCGGGTCGTTTCTGTTCAGCCTCGTCGGCATCATCGCTCTCAGCACCGGCGCCTACGGCGACCAGGGCCGCCTTATTCTGTTCGTGGTGACGATCGGCGTCATCGTCCTGATCATCGTGACGCTGCTGCGCTGGATCGATCATCTCTCGCGCCTCGGACGCGTCACCGAGACGACGGAACAGGTCGAGGCGGTCACGATCGAGGCAATGCGATCGCGGCGGCTACGACCTTACCTCGGCGGAAACCGGTTGGACGATGCCGCACGCATCCCGGCATCCGCCACGCCGGTCTTTATCGACAGGATCGGTTACATCCAGCATCTCGACGTAAGCGGGCTTTCCGCCATCGCCAACGATAGGAAGACCTGCATATTCGTCCGGTTGATACCGGGCCAGCTTGTCGATCCAAACCGACCCGTCGCTTCCGTCGACGGCACACGGGACGAGCATGTCCTTGCCGAGATCGCCAGGTGCTTCTCGGTGGGAGATACGCGTTCGTTCGATCAGGATCCGAGGTTCGGAGCGGCGGTGCTGGCTGAAATAGCGTCGCGCGCCCTGTCGCCGGCCGTCAACGACCCCGGGACCGCAATCGACGTCATCAGCCGTGCGTTGCGCGTGTTGGCCGTCTGGACCGAGCCCGTGGAGAAGGCATTGCAGGACGAGGTGCTCTATCCAAAGGTCTACGTGCCGGCGATCGAGCTCGACGAAGTGTTCGACGATCTGTTCACGCCGATCGCGCGGGACGGCGCTGCTATCGTCGAAATAGGAGTCCGCCTCCAGAAGGCGTTCGGCACACTCGCCAAGTTCAACCAGGACCGGTTTCGCGATGCAGCCATGCGGCATTCGAAAGAAGCGCTCGAGCGAGCGGAAGCGGCACTTGGCATTGCCAGCGATCTGCAGAGGCTGAGGCGGGAGGCTGACAAGGTCGGGAATGGCTGAAATCTTCCGGTGTCCCAGAAAACAACACGCCATGGCCGCTTGGAAAAGTCGCGCGAGACGAATTCCGGGAAAAAGGCGCCCGCAGTTTTCCGCCCGCATCCCGCTCGAATTCTCTAAGATCGTGGATACAGTCGTTCAACGTCCGGAACATGAAGGTAGAGGAGGCGATTAGATGACGAAATCGAACATAGGCTTCATCGGGCTCGGATTGATGGGCCAAGGGATGGCGGCAAATATTCTGAAAAAGGGTTGGCCGCTCCAGGTGATGGCGCATCGCAACCGGGCGCCGGTGGAGACGCTCATTGCGGAGGGCGCACGCGAAGTCAGGACGCCGCGCGAGATGGCGGAGCAATGCGACGTCATCGTCCTCTGCGTTACCGGCTCGCCTGAGGTCCTTTCGGTCATCGGTGGCCCGGAGGGCATTGCGAGCGCGGGCAGGCCGGTCACCATCGTCGATTGTTCCACATCCGATCCCTCCGTCACGACGAAGCTTGCAGCCGATCTCGCGGCAAGCGGCCTTACGCTTGTCGATGCGCCGCTCAGCCGTACGCCGGCCGATGCCGCCGCGGGCACGCTCGATGTGATGGTCGGCGGCGCGGAGTCAGACGTACAGCGCGTGTGGCCGGTACTCGAATGTTTCGCCGGTCGGATCATTCACACGGGGCCGACCGGCTCCGGTCACACGATGAAGCTGCTCAACAACTTCCTGTCGATGGGCTACGCGGCGCTCTATTCCGAAGCGCTGATGCTCGGACGCAAGGCCGGGCTGACGCCCGAGGTCTTCGACAGCGTCATTCGCGGCGGCCGGATGGATTGCCCCTTCTATCAGACCTTCTTCCGCTGGGTCCTGGAACGCGACCCGAACGCCCATAAATTCGCGATCCGCAACGGCTTCAAGGACATGAGCTATCTTGCCGGCTACGCCATTGCCGCCGGCGCCGCCAATCCGGTCGGGGCGGCCGTCCGGAACTCATTTGCACAGGCGGTCGGCGCGGGCCGCGGCGAGGACTATGTGCCGATGCTGTCGGATTTCATCGCCGAGGCGAACGGTCTCGAGTGAAAGCGGGGGCGAGCGCCCCTCGCCGGGCGCCATGACAGAATTCCATCAGCGGTGAAATGCAATCTTGCAGGGATGCAACATTGCCGCTGCTCTGCGCCTTTGACTGAGTCTCGCGGAATGGTGAATGTGGCTGCGCCTGCAAATGGAACAAACGTTCCGGAATTACCGCATCACTATTCCCCCAGGAGACTTCCGGCATGACCGCCCTCCCCTTCGCCCTCAACCATATGGCCGCTCCCGGCCTCCCGGTCGACGCGTTCTTCTCGCTTGCGAGATCGCTCGGCATTTCCCTGGTCGAAATCCGCAACGACCTGACCGCCAACGCCATTGCCGACGGGACGCCTCCGGAGGAGGTGAAAGCCCTTGCGGAGAAGCACGGTCTGACGATCGTCTCGATCAACGCCTTGCAGCGCTTCAACGAATGGAACGAGCAACGGGCAGCCGAAGCGCGCGAACTCATCTCCTATGCACGCGACTGCGGTGCGAAGGCTCTGGTGCTGGTGCCCGTCAATGACGGCAGCGGCAAGGAGGACGGCGTGCGGCAAACCAACCTTCGGCAGGCGCTTGGGGCGCTGAAGCCGATGCTCGACGCGGCCGGCGTGATCGGTCTCGTGGAGCCGCTCGGCTTCGAGATCTGTTCGCTGCGCTCCAAGGCGGAGGCCGCCGAAGCGATCCGGGCAGTCTCGGGTCAATCGAGCTTCCGCCTGGTGCACGACACGTTCCACCATCACCTTGCCGGCGAAGACCAGTTTTTTGCGGATCTCACCGGCCTCGTACACATCTCCGGCGTCATCGACGAAAACCTGGCCGTCTCGGATATGCGCGATCCGCATCGCGTTCTCGTCGACGCCGCCGACAGGCTGGACAATCAAGGCCAGATTCGCCGGCTGCGGGACGAGGGCTATGCTGGCCCCTTCTCCTTCGAGCCCTTTGCCCCTTCGGTGCACGGACTTGCGGACCCGGCGGATGCCCTGCGAGAGAGCATGGACTACCTTCGGTCGCGGAGCTAATCGCCACCGGCAGTGGAAAGAGCTGGATTCCAAACCGGCGCGCCCGGGCGCTCTTGACGGCATCCCGATAAAATGGAATACATATTCCGTAATGTCAAAACACTGGTTTTTTTATTCCGTTTTGATCGGAAGCGTAGCGGGAGTGCCGCTTACGGTCGAAGTCTGAACGCGATCTCGGGAAGAAGGTCGCGTTCCCGGCCGAAGAAGGTGTGGCCGGCACCAAGTGGAGGAGAAGAACAATGAAGAAATTTTTCATAGGCACTGCGATGGCCGTCGTGATGTCGACGGCCGCGCATGCGGAGACCATCGGCGTGTCGATGGCGCTCTTCGACGACAACTTCCTGACGGTGCTGCGCACCGGCATGCAGGATTACGCCAAGACGCTCGACGGCGTCGAGCTGCAGGTCGAAGACGCGCAGAACGACGTCGCCAAACAGCAGAGCCAGATCCAGAATTTCATCGCCGCCGGGGTCGATGCCATCATCGTCAACCCGGTCGACACCGATGCGACCGCCGCCATGTCGAAGATCGCCGCGGATGCCGGCATTCCGCTGGTCTATGTCAACCGCGAGCCGGTGAACGTCGATACGCTTCCGGACAAGCAGGCCTTCGTCGCGTCGAACGAACAGGAATCCGGCACGCTGCAGACAAAGGAAATCTGCAAGATGCTGGGCGGCAAGGGCAAGGCCGTGGTCATGATGGGCGAACTCTCCAACCAGGCTGCCCGCATGCGCACCAAGGACATCCACGACGTGATCGCGACCGACGAATGCAAGGGCATCGAGATCGTCGAGGAGCAGACTGCGAACTGGTCGCGCACCCAGGGCTCGGACCTCATGACGAACTGGCTCTCCGCCGGCCTCGAATTCGACGCCGTCATCTCCAACAACGACGAAATGGCCATCGGCGCGATCCAGGCGCTGAAGGCGGCCGGCCGCTCGATGGATTCCGTCGTCATCGGCGGGATCGACGCAACCCAGGACGCGCTCGCGGCCATGGCCGCCGGCGACCTCGACGTGACCGTTTTCCAGAACGCCGCCGGCCAGGGCAAGGGCTCGGTAGACGCCGCGCTGAAGCTCGCCAAGGGCGAGCCGGTGGAGAAAAAGGTCTACATCCCCTTCGAACTCGTCACGAAGGAGAACCTGGAGCAATATCAGGCGAAGAACTGACCGGCGCTGCCTGGGGGCGCGGCAATGCCGCGCTCCCGAACGCCACGCCTGCTTCGGGTTCGCACCGGGGAAGGCATGCTCCGCCACCGCGTGGACATTCCGGTTGAACCGGAACATGGGAGGCAACGAGAATGACACTCAGTCCCACGACAATGGCAGCCGTGCGCGCCAGCGGCGCCGTTCCCAAATCCGAATACCTTCTGACTGCAGAAGGCGTTCGCAAGGAATTTCCGGGTGTGGTCGCACTCGACGACGTGGAGTTCAAGCTGAAGCGCGGCACCGTGCATGCGCTCATGGGCGAGAACGGAGCCGGCAAGTCGACCTTGATGAAGATCCTCGCCGGGATCTATCATCCCGATCAGGGCGAGGTGAAACTCAGGGGCGCCGGCATCCGGCTGAAGTCGCCGCTCGACGCGCTCGAAAACGGCATCGCCATGATCCATCAGGAACTGAACCTGATGCCTTTCATGACCGTCGCCGAGAATATCTGGATCCGCCGGGAACCCAAGAACCGCTTCGGCTTCGTCGACCATGGCGAGATGCACCGCATGACGGCAAAGCTTTTCGAGCGGCTCAAGATCGATCTTGATCCGGAGATCGAGGTCCGTCACCTCTCGGTCGCCAACCGCCAGATGGTCGAGATCGCCAAGGCGGTCTCCTACGAGTCCGACGTGCTGATCATGGACGAGCCCACCTCGGCGCTCACCGAACGCGAGGTGGCCCATCTGTTCGAGATCATCCGTGACCTGCGCTCGCAGGGTATCGGCATCGTCTACATCACCCACAAGATGAACGAGCTGTTCGAGATCGCCGACGAGTTCTCGGTTTTCCGCGACGGCAAATATATCGGCACCCACCTCTCGAACGAGGTCACCCGCGACGACATCATCCGCATGATGGTTGGACGTGAAATCACCCAGATGTTCCCGAAGGAGGAGGTGCCGATCGGCGACGTGGTGCTGTCGGTGAAGAATCTGACCCTCGACGGCGTCTTCCGCGACGTCTCCTTCGATGTGCGCGCCGGCGAGATCCTCGGCGTCGCAGGCCTCGTCGGATCCGGTCGCTCCAACGTCGCCGAGACGCTCTTCGGGGTCACGCCGGCCAGCTCGGGCACGATCGCGATCGACGGGAAAGAGGTCGTGATCGACAGCGCCAATAAGGCGATCCGCCATCGGATGGCGTTTCTGACCGAGGATCGCAAGGACACCGGCTGTCTGCTCATCCTCGACATTCTCGAAAACATGCAGATCGCCGTGCTGCAGGACAAATTCGTCAAGGGCGGCTTCGTCAGCGAGAGGGAGGTCACCGCCGCCTGCGAGGAGATGAGCCGCAAGCTTCGGGTCAAGACGCCGAACCTGCAGGAGCGCGTCGAGAATCTCTCGGGCGGCAACCAGCAGAAAGTGCTGATCGGCCGCTGGCTGCTCACCAATCCGCGCATCCTGATCCTCGACGAGCCGACGCGTGGCATCGATGTCGGCGCCAAGGCGGAGATCCACCGCCTGGTGACCGAACTCGCCCGCAACGGCGTCGCGGTCATCATGATCTCGTCGGAAATGCCGGAAGTGCTCGGCATGAGCGACCGGATCATGGTGATGCACGAGGGCCGGGTCACCGGATTTCTCGACAGGGCGGAAGCTACCCAAATCAAGGTCATGGAGCTTGCGGCGCGATAGAGCGGGAAGAGTGCGTGCGGCCCTCCGCCCGCATTCCGCTCGGACCTTTGGAACCGATCAAGGCGAACTGCCGACCGCAGGGAGGAAAGAAGATGAATACCAATGTCGCAGCGCAGGGCACGAGCTCATCCCTCGCCCGCTCGAGACGGCGCGTGCCGCCCGAGCTCAACATCTTTCTGGTGCTGATCGGTATCGCGCTCGTCTACGAGGTTCTCGGCTGGCTCTTCGTCGGCCAGAGCTTCCTGATGAATTCCCAACGCCTGACGATCATGATCCTGCAGGTATCGGTGATCGGCATCATCGCCGTCGGCGTCACGCAGGTTATCATCACGGGCGGCATCGACCTCTCGTCAGGTTCGGTCGTCGGCATGACCGCGATGATCTCGGCGAGCGTTGCGCAGGCCTCCACCTGGCCGCGGGCGCTTTATCCGTCCCTGACCGACCTGCCGGCCATCGTGCCGATCTGCCTTGGCGTCGGGATCGGTCTTCTCGCCGGCTTCATCAACGGCCAGCTCATCGCCAGGACCAAGATCCCGCCCTTCATCGCCACGCTCGGCATGATGGTTTCGGCCCGCGGCGTCTCCAAGTGGTACACGAAGGGCCAGCCGGTCTCGGGCCTCACCGAGCAGTTCAACTTCATCGGCACGGGCATCTGGCCGGTGATCGTGTTCCTCGTCGTGGCGCTCATATTCCACATCGCGCTGCGCTACACCCGCTACGGCAAGTTCACTTACGCGATCGGCGCCAATGTCCAGGCCGCGCGCGTCTCCGGCATCAATGTCGAAGCGCATCTGGTGAAAGTCTATGCGATCGCCGGCATGCTTGCGGGCCTCGCAGGCGTGGTCACCGCCGCCCGCGCCCAGACGGCACAGGCCGGCATGGGCGTCATGTACGAACTCGACGCGATCGCCGCGACCGTCATCGGCGGCACGTCGCTCACCGGCGGCGTCGGCCGCATCACCGGCACGGTGATCGGCACGGTGATCCTCGGCGTGATGACGTCAGGCTTCACCTTCCTCCGGGTCGACGCCTACTACCAGGAGATCGTCAAGGGCATCATCATCGTCGCTGCGGTGGTCGTCGACGTCTATCGCCAGAAAGGCCGCAAAAAAGCATAAAAATACTGCTCCTCCTCGAAAGAACTGGCCGGGACGAACACATTCATCCCGGCCTTTTTCTTGTTTCGTCATGGTACTGGGCCGCTATATTGTCGCGAACGACATATGCTCGTCTTGCAAGGCAGACCCTTTGGCTGCCCTATGGCTTCCGCTGCGCCGATAGACTATATCGCCGAAACGAAAAACTATCGGAGAATTACCATGTCCTCGCAGCGCCAGCTTGCGAAACAAGCCCGCACCAGCTTCCTCCTCCAACTCTGGAGCGCGATGATGCGGGTCCAGACCCGCGAAACGGCGGCCCTCTTCAGCTCCCGCCAACGTTAGGACAGATCCCGAAGCCACCGAGCGGATAGGGACTGCGCTGCCGACCATGTCTCAGCGGTCGAGGGCGATTGATGGTGTGCCGCTCACTGCCTCGCAGTCATCGGCAAAATCAAGCCCCACTGCGTCTCTTGAGGTGGTCCCAACGGTTCGAAACCCAGTTTCCTGTAGACGGCAATCGCCCGTTCATTGGCCGGGTGCGGATCGGTGCCGATAACCGGTACCCCCGCATCGAAGAGAGCCCTCATTCTCGCCCCGATAAACGCTGTCCCGTGTCCAACCCCGATCATTTCGGGGTCTCCTATGTATTGATCGATCCCCCGCGATCCCTCGGGAAGCTCGGCGAAATGGTGATTTTCCCAGCCGTGGACGGTATAGTCCTGCATGAACGCAAAGGGGCGTTCGGCGGTTGAAACAATCCAACGCGCCACGCGAGGATCAGCCAGGTCTGCTGCATCGTGCGACCCATCCGAGCCCCACCATGCGCGGACATGCGGGTTCGATCGCCATGCTGCGAGCAAAGGGAGATCATTCACCGTCGCTTTGCGAAAACTGTATCGGTCGGCCGCCGTCATTCAACGAACTTAGCACGCCGCTGGCCGGTAGAAACAGGCCCTACCTCGCTTCCGTTACGCTCGCAGCCATGCGACTCTCGCTGAGCGTTTAATGAGCCACCACCTAGCTCGCCAGGACGAGCCCTCCGTAACGACTGATTTCCTTCTCGATTTCGGCGACGAGCGTTTCGAGCGCGGAATTTCTCGCCTTCCTGGCGCGGCGCACGACATAGGCCACGGCAGGCGGCGCCGGCAGGTGCTCGGAGACGATCTGCATCTCGGGGCGCAGGTGGCGGCCGCTCAGAAGCGCTACGCCCATGGCCGAATTTACCGCGGCCACGATGCCGGCCGCGCTTGCACATTCGAACACGGTTTCAAGAACCACCCCTCCGTCCTGTCCGATATCGAGCGCCCATCTTCGGTAGAAGCATTCGTCATCGAAGGACAGGAAGGGTATCGGGCCTTGCTGCGGCAGCGATAATTCCGGATGCTTGACCCAGTGAAGCTCCTCGCGGAACAGGACGACGTCGGTCGGTCGGACCTCATGAGCGAAGACCTGCAGGATCGCAGCCTCCAATTCGCCCCGATCCAGCATTGCCCGCAGGACCAGACTCATGCGGACCTTGGTGCGGACGGCGACGTGAGGATGCAGGCGGCGAAATCTCGCTAATATGCGCGCAAGATCGCTGCAGGCGGTGTCTTCGGTCAGGCCGAGAGCGATGCGCCCCTTGAGCGACGTTTTCGACAAACTCAGAAGCGCCTCGTCATGCAGCCCGAGGATTCGCCCGGCATAGTCCAGCAAATCCTCCCCGGCCGCGGTGAACATCGCTCCCCCCGGCTTGCGGCCGAGCAGGTCGCAATCGAGGCTCGTCTCGAGCCGTTTGACCTTGTGGCTGACGGCTGACTGCGACAAACCCAGGGCCTCGGCCGCGCGCGTGATCCCCCCGTGATGGCGGATCGCCCACAAGGCGCGCAGCGCATCGATTTCCAAACGTCGGCCGTTGAGCTCTTTCATCGCGATCCCCGTCATGAATATTGCGTGAATTATGCGGACCAAGTGCTCATTTGGCAATTTCACATTGCCGATCCGGCTGCGATGTCATGTTCCTATCGAAATTTGTCATGTGCAAAAGGGATCGCCGCCACCTAAGGCTGGGGAACGAACGACACGCCCGAGAGCGCCATGACCCACCAGCCCATCTCGCTGCCCGCACCGAAACAGCATCGTCTCCTCTGGCCACTCATGGCGACGCTACTGGTCGTCGGCTGGAGTTCCGGCTTCGTCGGCATTCGCTATGCAAGCGAAGAGGCGAGCGTAATGCTGGTTCTGTTCTGGCGCACGCTTTTGTCGGGAGTGATCCTGCTGCCCTTCGCGCTGATCATCGGTCCGCGGCTGCGGATGCGCGGCGTCGTGGAACAGATGCTGTTCGGCGTCATGTCGGTCTTCCTTTATCTCGGTGGCTTCGCACTGGCCATCGAACAGCGGGTTCCGACAGGACTGGTCGCACTCATCTCGGACCTCTTGCCGTTGGCGATTGCCGCCCTGTCGCAACCCGTTTTGGGCGAACGCCTGAGCGCGCGGCAATGGTTCGGAACGGCAATCGCCGTTCTCGGTGTGCTGATCGTCTCGTTCGACAGCCTCAGCTTCGGCACGGCCCCGTTGTGGGCTTATGGATTGACGGTAGGCTCCATGCTTGTTTTTGCGCTCGCCTCGGTTCTGCACAAGCGACGGCGCACCCGGCACATGCCCGTGCACCAGAGCCTTTGCATCCATACCCTCACCGGTTCGGTGCTGTTCGGGCTGTGCGCTATGATGCAAGGGAACCTCGCCCCGCCGTTGACGCCCGCTTTCGGCGTGGGGATGGTCTGGCTGGTTCTGTTCGCAACCTTTGCCGCCTATTCGGTCTACTACACGAGCTTGCGTCTCTTCCCGGTGGCCCAGGTCAGCGCTGCGATCTATCTCAGTCCGCCTGTCACCATGCTGTGGGCTTGGGCGCTGTTTTCCGAGCCGCTGACCCCGGCTGTCTTGATGGGGCTGGCGGTGACGCTGGTCGGCGTTTGGATGACCTCGCGCGGCTGAGCGCGGCTGAGCCCTCGAGAATCTTTGATGCGGAACTGCGTGTTTCAACAGGCTGAAGCGGGGCAGCAGTGAAGCCTTCTCAAGCCCATCGTGCGGACGGTGAGGATACGGAGTTTCGCACCACGAGATCGGGCCTGAGGAAGATCTCGGTCTCGGCCGGGCTGCGGTCGGAGAGAAGCTCCAAGAGAAGCGCCATGGCGTGTTTGCCGATCAGCGTGCGCGGCTGGCGGATCGTGGTCAAAGCCGGCGTCATGAATGTCGCCTGCGGCACGTCGTCGAAGCCTGTGACCGAGAAATCGCGCGGTATGTCATAGCCGCGTGCCTTCAGCCCGATCATCACGCCGAGTGCCGTCTGATCGTTGACGCACATGAATGCCGTCGGCAGCGTGTCGCGCACGAAGAGCCGCTCGACGGCAGCCCTGCCGCTCTCGAGCGTGCCATCGCCCTCCTGGACCAGCCGAAGTTCCGCCGGCACCCCCGCCGCATCGAGGCCCGCATCATAGCCGGCGCGGCGCCGCTTATAGGCAAGGCGGGTCCGCGAATCGCCGATGAAAGCGATCTTCCGATGACCTTCGGCGATGAGGAGGTCGACCACCTTGCGGGCGCCCTCGACATCGTCGACACCCACATAGGGTATGCCGCCGTTGAAGACGGGCTCGAATATGCCGACGCTCGGCGGCAGCCGCGCTGCTATCGTCTCGTGACCGAAGGGCAGGATGCCGGTAAAGAGGATCAGACCCGCCGCCTGGTTGGAGTTGAGAAACTTCAGATATTCGACCGCGCGCTGGGCGTCGTTCTGGGTATGGCCGATCAGCACGCCGTATCCGTGCGACCGTGCCTCGTTTTCGAGGCCGACCAGAATGCTCGAAAAGTTTGGATCGCCGATATCCGGGGCGACGACCAGGATCATGTTCGAGCGGCCGAGGCGCAGGCTGCGAGCCATGGCATTGGTCGTATAGCCGGTGATCGCGATCGCCTGGTTGACCTTCAGCCGCGTGGATTTAGCGACCTTCTCCGGGTTGTGGATTGCCCGCGATACCGTCGCGATCGAAACTTCAGCGATCCTGGCGACGTCTTCGATGGTTGCGGGCGTGGAATCCGACACTGCGCTCTGCCTTGCGTCTCCCTACTGCGTGTTTCCCTAAATCCCGATTTAGAGATAAAAACAAGCAGCTAATCAATCTGCGACGGCGGCCTTTGCGTATCTGACAAGAACGCGCGGCTGTTCACGGCGGGACACTACACACACCGCGGGCAACGTCAAAGGCGGTCCGGCAAATTCCTGTGCATGCCGTTATGTAAACCTTTACATAGGGAGTGTAAAGGTTTACATAGCGTCCATGGGCGGTCGGGAGCCGCAATGGGGGAATCGATGAATCCGGAGACGGTAGACGCCGCGCGCGTCGTGCTGGAGGCGCGGCGGATCAGCAAGTCCTTCAGCGGCGTGCAGGTGCTCTTCAGTGTCAATTTCGAGCTTCGCGCCGGCGAGATCCATGCCCTGATGGGCGAGAACGGCGCCGGCAAGTCGACCCTCGTCAAGATTCTTTCAGGGTTCGAGCAGCCGTCCTCGGGCGAGGTCCTGCTCGATGGCCAGCCGGTAACGCTTCCTGCAAACGGCGCGGCCGAAGCGCTGGGCATCGTCATCATCCACCAGGAATTCAATCTCGCCGAACATCTGACTGTTGCCGAAAGCCTGTTTCTCGGTCGCGAGGTGACGCGTTTCGGCGTGCTCGACCGCAAGTATATGCGCGCGGAGGCGCGCCGGGTTCTCGATCTGCTCGGCTGCCACGTTGACGCGAACGCGCTGATCGGCAGTCTTTCAATCGCCGAAAAACAGATGGTCGAGATCGCCAAGGCCATCAGCCGCGACGCGCGGATCGTCTTCATGGACGAGCCGACTGCCGTCCTCTCCCGCGAGGAGACCAACTTCCTTTTCCGGCAGGTGCGCAAGCTGCGCGACAGGGGCACGAGCTTCGTCTTCGTGTCGCACAAGCTCGACGAAGTCATCGAACTGACCGACCGGGTGACGGTGCTGCGCGACGGGCAGTGGGTGAAGACCGCCGCGACATCGATGCTCGACGGCGAGTCGATTGCGCAGCTCATGGTCGGCCGCGAAATGTCGAGTCTCTATCCCGCCAAGAATGAGCCGAACGTCGACGAAGAGGTCGTGCTGCGAGTCGACGCCGTCTCGACCGACTATGTGAAGGACGCCAGCTTCGAGGTGCGCAAAGGCGAGATACTGGGCTTTTCGGGCATGATCGGCTCCGGCCGCACCGAACTCATGGAAGCGGTCGCCGGCCTCAGGCCCCGCCTGTCGGGCGAGGTGACGATCCGTGGAGAGACCGCGCCTTCAGGCGACGTGCACGCGGCCAACCGGCGCGGTCTTGCCTACATGACCAAGGACCGCAAGGCGAAGGGCCTGCTGCTCAACTCCGGCATGACGACGAACCTGACATTGCAGTCGCTCGGCCGGCATGCCCGCATCGGCTATCTCAGCCCGGCCAGCGAGGCGGCTGCACTCGAAAGGGCCCGCCGCCGCTTCGACATCCGCGTGCGCGACGGCAATGTCGTCGCCAGGCGCATGTCCGGCGGCAATCAGCAGAAGCTGCTGCTCGCCAAGGTGATGGAAACGGAACCGGACATCATCATCATCGACGAGCCGACACGCGGCATCGACGTCGGCACCAAGCAGCAGATCTATCATTTCATCTCGGCGCTCGCGCGCGACGGCCGCTCGATCATCGTCGTCTCTTCCGAAATGCCCGAGGTCATCGGGCTTTGCACCAGGGTCGCGGTGATGCGCGAGGGACGCATCGTCGGCATGCTCGAGGGAGACGAGATCTCCGAGCAGGAGATCATGCGCTACGCAGCCGGACTGAAGAAAATGGCTGCCGCCTGACCGCTTGGACGCGCGGCGAAGGCAGGCACAGGAAAAGGAATTCCCCCGGCTCGGGGGCGGGAGAGGTTGATCTGGACATGAGCGTGAACGAGGAAAGCATCCAAAGCACAACGCACCGCCGGACGTGGCGGGACGTCGATCTCAGGGCCGTGGCGCCGTTTGCCGCCCTTGCACTGCTGTTGATCGTCGGTGCCATGGTCAACCCCAACTTCATCAGTCTCAACAACCTCGCCAACGTCGCCACCCGCAGCGCCTTCATCGCCATCATCGCTGTTGGCGCCACCTTCGTCATTTCCGCAGGCGACCTCGACCTTTCCGTCGGCTCGATGGTCGCCTTCGTGGCGAGCCTGATGATCCTGTTCATGAATTCCGGCGTGATTGCCGATCCGGCACTGATGCTCACGGCCGCGGTCCTCTTCGCGGTCGTCGCCGGTAGCGCCTGCGGGCTCGCCAACGGGCTGATCACCACGGTCGGCAGGATCGAGCCCTTCATCGCGACGCTCGGCACGATGGGCATCTATCGCGGCCTTACCACCTGGCTTTCGCAAGGCGGCGCGATCACCCTGCGCGAGCCGGAAATACAGGAGCTCTATCGCCCGGCCTATTTCGGCAGCATTCTCGGCGTGCCGGTGCCGATCGCGATCATCCTCGCGGTCACTGCCGTCGCCGCCTTCATCCTCTATCGCACGCGTTACGGCCGGCACGTGGTCGCCGTCGGCTCCAACAGCGACGTGGCTCGCTATTCCGGCATCGCCGTCAATCGCGTGCGCACCATCGCCTTCGTCATCCAGGGACTCTGCGTCGCCGTCGCCGTGCTGCTCTACGTGCCGCGGCTCGGATCCACCTCGGCCACGACCGGTATCCTCTGGGAACTGCAGGCCATCACCGCCGTCGTCGTCGGCGGAACGGCGCTCAAGGGCGGCGCCGGCCGCGTCTGGGGCACGATCTGCGGTGCCTTCATTCTCGAATTGGTCGGAAACATCATGCTCCTGTCGAACTTCATCAGCGAATACCTGATCGGCGCGATGCAGGGTGCGATCATCATCATCGCGATGCTCGTCCAGCGCTCGCTGGTACGCAAATCGTGACCAAGCCGGATCGAGCGCGATCCGGCCACATCAACCAAGACTTAGAATCATTGGGAGGAAGAAGCATGCGAAAGGGATTAATGGGCATTGCCGCCGTCACGATGATGGCACTGACGGGTGCAGCCCATGCACAAGACAAGAACGTCACGATCGGCGTGTCGATCCCGGCGGCCGACCATGGCTGGACCGCCGGCGTGGTGTTCCACGCCGAGCGTGTTGCCAAGCTGCTCATGGAACAGCATCCGGGCCTCAACGTCATCGTCAAGACCTCGCCGGATCCGGCGAGCCAGGCCAATGCCGTGCAGGACCTCGAAACGCAGGGGATCGACGCCCTCGTGATCCTGCCGACCGACCCCGATCCGCTGGTCAATGCGATCAAGGAAATCAAGGGCAAGGGCACCTTCGTGGCGCTGGTGGACCGCGCGCCCTCGACCAACGACAACAGCGTGCGTGACCTCTATGTCGCCGGCAACAACCCGGCACTCGGCCAGGTCGCCGGCGAATACATCAAGGCAACGACGCCGGAAGCCAAGGTGGTCGTCATTCGCGGCCTGCCGATCCCGATCGACCAGCAGCGCCAGGACGGCTTCGACAAGGGCATCGCCGGCTCCAAGGTCGAAATCCTGGACCGCCAGTACGGCAACTGGAATCGCGACGACGCCTTCAAGGTCATGCAGGACTATCTGACCAAGTATCCGCAGATCGACGTGGTTTGGTGCCAGGATGACGACATGGCCGTCGGGGTGCTGCAGGCGATCGACCAGGCCAAGCGCACCGACATCCAGTATGTGGTCGCCGGAGCCGGTTCGAAGGACATGATCAAGAGGGTCATGGATGGCGACAAGATGATCCCGGTCGACGTGCTCTACCCGCCGGCAATGGTCGGCACGGCACTCGAAATGACCGTTGCCAACTTCTACGGCCAGGTCCCGGTTCGCGGCACCTACACGATCGACGCGACGCTGGTGACGAAGGAAAACGCCAAGGACTTCTATTTCCCCGATTCGCCGTTCTGACCGGACGTCGGAGCTAATCAAGACACGGCCTGCCTGAGGCTTTCCTCGGGCGGGTCTTTTCTTTGGCGTTTATACAACGGACACCCCCTCCGCCCTGCCGGGCAGTGGGGGTGTCCGTTGGCGCGTTCGCGGCCGCCTCTAATCAGCCTCACCCCGCCGGAAACGCCGCCACCACCTTCAACCCTCGACCGGCGTCACCCTCGTCCAGCCGCATGGTCCCCCCGTAAAGCCCGACGATTTCCTCGACGATCGGGAGGCCCAGTCCGGTACCGGGGGCTTCCTCGCCGCCGCGCCGGAAACGCTTGAGCGCCGCCTCGCGCAGCTCCGCCGGAATGCCCGGGCCATTGTCCTCTACTTCCAGCAGGACCGCGTGGTCCCTGCTCCCGACGCGCACGGTCACCTCCGCCCCGCGGCCGGCATAAAGCAACGCATTGCCGATCAGGTTCTTCAGGAGTTCGCCGACAAGCAGGGGCTCGGCGCGGATCCAGTGCTCGCCCTCGCCGGCAAAGCCGAGATCGATGCCGGCTTCGCCCGCCGCCGGTACGTGGTCCCCCGTGACGGCGCGGGCAAGCCCGACGAGTTCGACCCGCTCCAATCCTCGCGCCTCGTCTCGGCCCGCGGCATCGATCTTGGCCATCAGCAGCAGCTGCGCGAGAATGCGTTCGGCATTGGCGACGGCCTCGTCCGCCTTCATCGCCGCCGCCCGGGTTTCCTCGATCGTCGTCGCCCGCTGCGCAAGCGCAAGCTGCGTGCGGATGATAGCAAGCGGGGTTCTGAGCTGATGGCTGGCATTGCCGGTGAAGTGCCGCAGCGCATCGAGAGCCGATTGCAGGCGGACCATGAAAGAGTTCACGGTATCGACGAGCCCCTGGACTTCGTTCGGCACCTGCTCGCGGATCGGATGCAGATCGTCGGGGCTGCGCTCGGCGATCGCATCGCCAAGCCGATAGAGCGGCCTCAGGGAAAAGGTGACGGCGACCCAGACGATCATCGCCGCCCCGGCGATCATCAGCCCGAGACGCAGGGCGGAACGGATGATGATGGTCTGCGCGAGCTGGCGCCGGGCGATCGTCGTCTCCGCGACGGTGACGACGAAGGGAACGGAATTGACCCCGGTCGAGGCGGAGCGTCTGAGTGCCGCGACGCGGATAGGTTCGCCGCGAAAGACGGCATCTGCGAAGCTCGTCGATTGACCGGTGCTTTCGGAAAGCGAAGGCAGGGTCTGGTAACCGGTGATGAACTCGCCGGGCGGGCCGTCCACCCGGTAAAAGACCCGGTCCTGCGCCGCCGATGTCAGCATCTCGAGCGCAACATAGGGGATGTCGACCTGCAACGAGCCGTCTTCGGCGACGACCACGCGCTCGGCGATCGCCAGCGCCGATCCGGCAAGCACCCGGTCCGAGACGGCATTTGCCGTCTTGACGGCTTCCCGGTAGGTATCCGCCAGCGCGACGACGCCGATTACGGCTGTCGAGATCAGCAGCCAGCCGAGCAGCCTGCGCCGCAGCGAATAGACGACCTTTCCGGGGGCGGCTGTCATTCGGGACCGGCCGTCTTGTCGAGATAATAGCCGATGCCGCGGGCGGTCCGTACGGTCAGCCCGAAGGGCGCCAGCCGCTTGCGCAGCCGGCTCACATATTGCTCGATCGCATTGGGGCTCAGATCGTCGTCAAGGCCCGTCAGCGATTGCACGATGGCGTCCTTGGCGACGACCTTACCGGCGCGCATGAACAGAAGCTCGAGAAGACCGAGCTCGCGCGCCGGAATTTCGATCGGCATGCCTGCCGAGGAGAAACTGCGCGAGGTGAGATCCAGCGAGACATTGCCATAGCTGACGACGGAGGCGCGCAACCCCGCCTGCCGGCGCAGGAGGACGCGCACGCGCGCCTCGAACTCGCCGATATCGAAAGGCTTGATCAGGTAATCGTCGGCGCCGAGGTCGAGTCCCTTGATCCTCTCCTCCGGCGTACCGCGCGCCGTCAGGATGAGAACCGCCGCGCGGTTCTGCCGTGCCCGCATGGCACGCAGCACGTCCAGTCCATCCATCTCCGGCAGGTTCAAATCGAGGATCACCAGATCGAAGCTCTCGGCCGCAGCAACCGCATGCGCGGATGCGCCGTCGCTCACGACGTCGACGGCATAGCCGCTGCCCCGCAGAAGCGTCGAAAGGCCCTCCGCCAGGGCCCGATTGTCCTCAACCAGCAAAATACGCAATATCGCCTCTCCCCGGGATCACTCTATCGCTCGCGAGCTTGCTTGTGAACGGCAGCGCTCTCAGGCATTGTGAATTCATGCGGTTCTTGATTTCTCTCGGTTTTTTGATCCTGTCGGCCGCGGTCGCTAAGGCCGCGCCGACGTTCTTCCCGGCTCTCTCCGGTGACGGAGCCGCACCGGTCCTGACCGTCTATTCCTCGCTCGACGAACCCTTGGCGAGACCGATGATCGACGGCTTCCAGAAGGCCAATCCGGATGTCGCGGTCCGCTACGAGGACATGCTGACCGGCGAGATCTACGACAGGATCGTCAAGGAGACCGATGCCGGCGAGAAGACCGCCGATTTCGCCTTTTCCTCCGCCATGGACCTGCAGGTCAAGCTCAGCAATGACGGTTATGCGCAACGCAGCGACCTGCCTATGAGCGGACGCTGGCCGGCCTGGGCGAACTGGCGCAACACGGCTTACGCTCTCACCTTCGAGCCGGCCGTCTTCGTCTACCACAAGCCGAGCTTCCGGCACGAGCAGCCGCCGGCGACGCGCGCCGAATTCGTCGATTACCTCAAGCGGAAAGGAAACGCCGTCTTCGGCCGCATCGGCACCTACGACATCGAACGTTCCGGCGTCGGCTTCCTCTTCATGTCGCGCGACCAGGAGCAGTTCGGCGACATCTGGACGGTGATCCGCACCATGGGGTCTGCCGGCGTGAAGCTCTATTCGACCAGTCAGGCGATCCTGGAGAGGATTTCCGACGGACGCTTCGTGCTCGGCTACAACATCCTCGGCTCCTACGCGGCCGACTGGGCATCGCGGCATCCGGATGTCGGCATCGTGCTGCCGAAGGACTATACGGTCGTCATGTCGCGCATCGGGCTGGTGCCGCAGGCCGCAGCCGCCCCCGAACTCGGCCGCCGCTATCTCGAATTCTTCATGTCGAAGGAGGGCCAGACGATCATGGCGCGGGAGCTGCAGATCCCGGCGGTGAGCCCCGAAGTCGCCGGCGAGAACACCGCGAACACCATGCGGGAAATGCTCGGAGGTCAGTTGAAACCCGTACCGGTCAGTCCCGGGCTGATGGTCTATCTCGACCAGGTCAAGCGGGCGCGGCTGATTGCCCGCTGGAACGAAATGCTGCGCCTGCAGTGAATAATAAGCAGGCAAACAAGTCATTTACGCGAAACGGACTTGATGTCAGGTTAATGTCAGCTTTCTATGTTGCTTAAGGTCGCCGGCGAACCGTGGAGGCGGACCGCCGGCAGCGTATCGGGAGGATCCACAAGTCCGGTCTAAGGTCGCCGTCGATGTCGACCAGCCGCTTCTCCCCTTCGCGAACGATAATCAATGTGCGCGTGACGAAGCGCGCCTCACGGAGGACCGACCTTGAAACACTTCTTCCTCGCATCCATTCTCGCCGGCGCAATTGCTCTGCCGGCCTATGCCGCCGACTACACGATCATCGCGCCGGCCAATCCCGGCGGCGGCTGGGACCAGACCGCCCGTTCGATGCAGACCGTCCTGCAGCAGGAGGGCATTTCCGGCAACGTGCAGGTCCAGAACGTTCCGGGCGCCGGCGGCACGATCGGCCTTGCACAGTTCGCAAGCCAGCAGAAGGGCAACCCGAACGCGCTCCTCGTCGGCGGTTACGTCATGGTTGGCGCCATCCTCACCAACAACTCGCCGGTCACCCTCAAGGACGTGACCCCGATCGCGCGGCTTACGGGCGAATACGAAGCGATCGTCGTTCCCGCCGCCTCCGAGATCCAGACGATGAAAGATCTCGTCGAGGCGCTGAAGAAGGATCCGGGCGCGGTTTCCTGGGCAGGCGGCTCGGCCGGCGGTACCGACCATATCGCGGTAGGCCTGATCGCCAAGGCCGCTGGTGTCGATCCGACCAAGATCAACTACATCGCCTATTCCGGCGGCGGCGAGGCGCTTGCCGCGATCCTCGGCAGCCAGGTAACCGCCGGCATTTCCGGTTACGGTGAATTCGAGTCCCAGGTGAAGGCCGGAACGCTCCGCCTGCTCGCGGTTTCCAGCGCCGAGCGCCTCGAGGGTATCGACGCGCCGACGCTGAAGGAATCCGGCGTCGACGTCGTGGTCGAAAACTGGCGCATGGTCGCCGCTGCCCCGGGCCTCACGGAAGAACAGAAGGCCGCAGTCTCCGCCGACATCGAGAAGCTTGCAAAATCCGCAGGCTGGCAGGAAGTGCTGAAGACCAAAGGCTGGCAGGACACCTATCTCGCCGGCGCCGCCTTCGACGAGCAGCTCGCCAAGGACATTTCCGCCACGGAAACCGTCCTGAAGGACATCGGGCTGGTCAAATGAACAAGGGGACCAACCCTTCGGTCGAAACGCGCCGCCCCGACCGGGCGGCGCTGGTCATCGCCGCCGTTCTGGCAGCAATCGCCGGTGTGATCTTCTGGGACGTGTCGCGCCTGAGCGGCCTTGCCGGCTACTCGCAAGTCGGGCCGATGACCGTGCCCTATGCGATCGCCTGCTGTCTCATGGCGCTTGCGGTCTGGACGGCGGTCGAAGCCTGGCGGGGCGACTTTCCCGAACGCGAGCACCAGCAGGCGGGTCCGGTTGTCTGGATCGTCGCCGGGCTTGCGGCGCAGATGCTGCTCTTGAACACGTTGGGCTTCTCGATCGCGACCGGCATTCTCTTCGCCCTCACGGCCCGCGGCTTCGGCAAACGCAAATTGTGGCTGACCGTGCCGATCGGCGTCGTGTTCAGTTTCATCGTCTGGGCTATCTTCGCCAAGCTCCTGCAATTGTCGCTGCCCGCAGGGCCGCTGGAACGCCTGTTCTTCTAGAGCGGGATCAGGAAAAGTGTGCGGTCTTCCGCCCGCATCCCGCTCTTAACCTATCAGATCGATCACGTTCATGATTTCAGGTTCGATCCTGGAATCACCGTGATCTAAAGAAGGCCGACGACCATGGGTACTTTCGATTTCCTGTTGCAGGGGCTGCTGGTTGCTGCCCAGCCGATGAACCTTCTCTACGCACTCATCGGCGTAACGCTCGGCACCGCCGTCGGCGTGCTGCCCGGCATCGGCCCTGCATTGACCGTCGCACTGCTCCTGCCGGTCACCTATCAGCTCGATCCGGCCGGGTCGCTCATCATGTTCGCCGGCATATATTATGGCGGCATGTATGGGGGTTCGACGACGTCGATCCTGCTCAACACGCCCGGCGAAAGCGCCTCGATCGTCACCGCCCTCGAGGGCAACAAGATGGCGCGTGCCGGCCGCGGCGGTCCGGCGCTTGCCACGGCAGCCATCGGCTCCTTCGTCGCCGGCCTCATCGCCACGCTCGGACTGGCCTTCATTGCTCCCTATATCGTCAAGCTGGCGCTCGTCTTCGGCCCGCGCGAATATTTCGCGCTAATGGTGCTCGCCTTCGTCACCGTCTCCTCCGCCTTCGGCGACTCGACGCTTCGGGGGCTCACCTCGCTCTTCGTCGGCCTGACCCTTGCCTGCATCGGCATCGACCAGCTGACCGGCCAGGCGCGCCTTTCTTTCGGCGTGCCCGACCTCCTCGACGGCATCGAGGTGACGACTCTCGCCGTCGCCATGTTCGCGATCGGCGAGACGCTGTTCATCGCCGCGCAAGGCGACCGCGGCCCGGACAAGGTGGAAGCGGTCAAGGGCTCGGTCTGGATGAGCGCCACGGATTGGGCGCGCTCCTGGAAGCCGTGGCTGCGCGGCACCTTCATCGGCTTTCCCATCGGCGCCATGCCGGCCGGGGGCGCCGAGATCGGCACTTTCCTCTCCTATGCGGCGGAGAAGCGCCTGACCAAACATCCGGAGGAATTCGGCAACGGCGCCATCGAAGGCGTGGCGGGCCCGGAGGCCGCCAACAACGCATCCGCTGCAGGCACGCTGGTGCCGCTCCTCACGCTCGGCCTGCCCACCACGGCGACGGCCGCGATCATGCTCGCCGGCTTCCAGCAATACGGGCTGCAGCCGGGGCCGCTGCTCTTCGCCACCAATCCGCAGCTGGTCTGGGGTCTGATCGCCAGCCTCCTCATCGCCAATTTCATGCTGCTTGTCCTCAACCTGCCGCTGATCGGCCTCTGGGTGAGGCTATTGACGATCCCGAAACCGTGGCTCTATGCGGGCATCCTGCTCTTCGCAACGCTCGGCACCATCGGCGCCAATCCCTCGGTCTTCGAACTCGGCATGCTGCTGGCCTTCGGCCTGCTGGGCTACGTCATGCGCGTCTTCGGCTATCCGATCGCGCCGGTGGTCGTCGGCCTGATCCTCGGGCCGCTCGCCGAACAGCAGCTCCGCAGAGCGCTCTCGATCAGCCAGGGCGACATAACAGTGCTCTTCACGTCGCCGATCGCGGCCGTGCTCCTGGTGATCGCCGCGCTCGCCCTTGTCGTGCCGCTGATCCTCAGGGCCCGCGGCCGCGGCGAAGTGCTCGCACAACTCGCCGCCAGCGAAGACTGAGCGGCTTCCGACGATCTGGCAGGCCGATCGGCTGCCGCCCCTATTGCTGGACGCGTGCGGGCCTGCTTTCGCTGCATGGCTGGGCTGAGGTTTTGTGCATTGCAAAACAACCCCGCCGGACCCATCTTTTGCTCATCGAATAGAAAACGAAAGCGAGCAAGAGATGACCAGCAAGAACCGCATGGGCTTCATCGGCCGCGCCTTCGCCGTATTCGGCGCCGCAACCGCTGCTGCCGCCGCCGTCGAAGGCCATCGCCGCCCCAAAGCACAGGATCTCCGCACCCTCGGCATCGATCCCGCAGCCTTCCCGGGCAATCGCCAGGGCTGACCTGCCCGACGTCCAGGCCTCAGCCTGAAACAGGATCGCGTCGCCATCAGGCGACGCGATCCTGTTTCAGGGAACTGCCCTCCCATTGCGACCGTCGTCCGAACGGCTTCAACCTCAACCGGACGCGATGATCCTCCGGCCCATGACGCCGAGCCCCCGCACGAAACGGGAGAGACGCGACGGATCCGCTCGCCGCTTCGAACCCGACCTCATGCCCTGCCCGGGTGAACTGCCGGTTCATGGTGAGTGTGCAGGGCGACCAATCCCTCCCGATGATATCCGATGCCGTCCTTCGGCCTGTTCAACGGTTCCGTCACGAACAGGTCGGTTCCGCTGTCCGTCTCGAACAGGCAGGGAATGTGAAAAGGCGCCGGAATGGGAAGATCTTCAAATAAAAATGGCGCCGGCAAACTGGCCGGCGCCACGAAGATTTTACAGGCCCGCGCGCTTTGAGGTCACGTGGGCATTCCGCAAGAGATCAAGCGACCTTGGCAACCGCCGTCGGTACGCTCGCGATCGTCTTCAGGATGACCGAAGCGATCTGGTAGGGGTCGCCCTGGGAGTTCGGGCGGCGATCTTCGAGATAGCCGCGGTAGCCGTTGTTGACGAAGCTGTGCGGAACGCGAATGGAGGCGCCGCGGTCAGCCACGCCGTAGCTGAACTTGTCCCACGGCGCCGTCTCGTGCTTGCCGGTCAGGCGCAAGTGGTTGTCCGGGCCGTAGACGTTGATGTGGTCGTGCAGGTTCTTCTCGAAGGCGGCCATCAGCGCTTCGAAATAGTCCTTGCCGCCGACTTCGCGCAGATAGGCAGTCGAGAAGTTGGCGTGCATGCCGGAGCCGTTCCAGTCGGTGTCGCCGAGCGGCTTGCAGTGGAACTCGACGTCGATGCCGTATTTCTCCGTCAGGCGCAGCAGAAGGTAGCGCGCCAGCCAGACTTCATCGGCAGCCTTCTTGGAGCCCTTGCCGAAAACCTGGAATTCCCATTGGCCCTTGGCCACTTCGGCGTTGATGCCTTCGTGGTTGATGCCCGCGGCCAGGCAGATGTCGAGATGCTCTTCGACGATCTGGCGCGCGATGTCGCCGACATTCTTGTAGCCGACGCCGGTGTAGTACGGGCCCTGCGGCGCCGGATAGCCCTGCTCCGGGAAGCCCAGCGGGCGGCCGTTCTTGTAGAAGAAATATTCCTGCTCGAAGCCGAACCAGGCGCTTTCATCGTCGAGGACCGTTGCACGGGTATTCGACGGATGCGGCGTCTTGCCGTCCGGCATCATGACCTCGCACATGACCAATGCGCCATTCGTGCGGACCGGGTCGGGATAGACCGCAACCGGCTTCAGCACGCAATCGGAGCTGCGCCCTTCGGCCTGCTGCGTCGAGCTGCCGTCGAAGCCCCAGAGCGGAAGCTGTTCGAGCGTCGGAAACGCGTCGAATTCCTTGATCTGCGTCTTCCCGCGGAGATTTGGGACGGGCGTGTAGCCATCGAGCCAGATGTACTCGAGCTTATACTTGGTCATTAGCGAATCTCTCTAACGTGGTGCTGCATGGTTTGAGCAAATCCTGACAGCTTCAGCGCTACACAACGCCCAACCGCCAGGGATCGGATACCATGAAGCATCAAGCGTGCCAGTTGGGCGCCGGAGAGAGACTTTTTTCCGCCGGCGGCACCGCGGCGGGGCGAATCGGCGCGGACGCGCCCCGCGGACGCAGCCGGAAAAGATCGTCGGCGGGACCCGCAAAGCCCGGCATTTTTACGCGGTTCGGGGCCGGCCTGGGCAGAAAAACAAGCAGCAATTCAAATCGATACCGCGGTCTCCTCACTTGCGGAAAGGTGCCTGGAGCCGCTTCTCCTGCTCATCCATATCGGCGTCCGCGGCCCGAACATTTCTGCCCAGAAATTATTTGACAGGCGCCGCTGCCTAAAAAATCGCACTTGCGCCCGTTGCATCCGTGAATGCTCCGGACAATGCTCGCAATTCCGGCACGGAATTGAACGAAATTTCGGCAATTCGCGTAAATCATGTGCAAATCCTGCCTGGTTGCACTATGTTTCTCCCCAGAACTCACGGGAGACCAGAGCATGGCCACGAGTCTTTACGGCAAGTCTGCGACGATCCTGAAGTTTCCGGCCGCTGTGTCACGGAAGGCCGAGGAACGGCGCTCCGAAGCCCAGCGCAAACTGGACCTCGCACCGTCGGACGTCTGCGCCGCCGTCGATGGCTGCTGGTATCACGAAGAAGCCCTGAGCGACGATACGAAGCACTGAAGCGGAGCGGTCATTCCCGCTCACCGCCGCCCGCCGACCTCGTCGATATGGTGCAACATATCGGCCGGGTCGTCGAAAATGCGGTAAGCGCCGGCTTGTCGCAGTTCCTCATGTCCGTAGCCTCCGCTCAGCAAGCCGATGGCCAAGGCACGGGAGCGCACCGCCGCCAGCATATCCCAGATACTGTCGCCGACCACCACTGCCGTCTCGATCGGGGCGCCGAGCTGTTCGGCGGCGGCGAGAAAGAGATCCGGATCGGGCTTGGCATATTTGACGAGGTCCCGCGTCACGACCGGCACGACCGCCGGATCGACGCCGAGAGCGGCGAGATTGACGGCGGCCGTCTCCATCCGCCCGCTCGTGGCGATCGCATAAGAGATCTTCGCATCAGTGAGCCACGTTAGAAGCTCGCGCGCGCCGGGCAACGGTCTTATGCTGTCTGCCTGCCGCCTATAGGCGTCGGCGTGGCGCTGACGCAATCGCGCAACCCTGTCACCGCTGATTTCCATATTCGTCTCGCGCAGGAGCTGGTCGGTGAAGAGCCCGCCGCTCATGCCGATCTTGCGATGGATGCGCCAGACCGAAAGGTCGATCCCTTCCGCGTCGAGGGCTTCCTTCCAGGCAAGCACGTGCTGGTAGACGCTGTCGACGAGTGTGCCGTCCAGATCGAACAGGAAGACGGGTTCGATGCGCATGCTCTTTCTCCCGGTAACGCGCGTCCGATCGGACGCACGGGCCATGGCGCCGTCACCTGCGGAAATATGGGTCAGGTTTCGCAGCCGAACAGACAGCCTGTCTACTTTTCCTTTGTGAACCCTGATCGCATCTGCGTGCAAGTGTAACTACCCCATTGCATGGCGAATGGTTCTCGAAATCCGGGTCAGGAAGGCTGGCCGTGAGGAAGCGACGAGCTTCCATGAAAGGACCGCCTGCGCCATGCGCCGCGGCAGCAGCCCGACGGAGACGAACCAGGCTGCCAGCATGGCACGACGGCGCAGCGAGACGTTCATCTGCATGCTGGCGACGGCACCGTGAGCGGCGAGGCCGAGCCTCGAATCCGCAGCCACCGGATGGCGTGCGCCGTCCACGCAGAGCGATGCAAGACGCTCCTCCAGATGCACCGGGTCGCGCAGGTTCGCTTTCGGCGAAACCGATAGACCTGCATCGACCGCCTGTTCGTTGAGGGCATTCAGTCGGTGAAAATCATGCTCCACCCGCCAGCGCGCCCTCTGCCCGAGTTTTTCGGCAAAGACAGAATGATTGCTGCCGTGCATTCGGTAGGCGCCGAGGCAGGCTTCGAGCGACGTCACCTTCCCGTAGAGCGGGGCGAGCGTGACAAGGTAGCCGTCTGCACCCTGCCGGAACTCGGCTTCCGGAACCGGCATGATGACATCGAGAGCCGAGCGTGCAAAAGCCAGTCCGCTGGTGACCGTCGTCTGGTATCGTGCGCGGCTCGCCAGTTGCGGCGTTACGTCACCGGAGTCGAACGGGACCTCCGGGGGCGGGAAGATGTCCTTGACGCGCAGATCCTCGTCCACCAGATGCAGCCGGAACTGCATCTGGGCCGTGTCGTCGCTCCATTGGGCAAGCAATTCGGAAACGGCAGCCGGGTAGAGATAGTCGTCGGCGTCGAGGAAGAGAACGATCGCCCCGCGACTTGCCGCAAAGCCGGTGTTGAAAGCGGCTGCGTGACCGCCATTTTCCTCCCGCAGGCAGGCCTTGATCCGTCCGCCGTAGGACGCGATCACCTCCGCCGACCCGTCGGTCGACGCATCGTCTACGACGATGACCTCGACCTGCGCGTGGTCCTGGTCGAGGGCGCTGTCGATCGCGCGGCTCAGGAACCGCGCATAATTGTAATTCGCTATGATGATGGAGACAGGAAGATGGTCTCGGATGGAATGCATCGCAGTGAACCTCGCTTTTTCGGCTTTGGTCGCGGCGAACCTTCTCATGCAGGTCCTTGAGGGTGATGCCCGTCCCGAAAGCACAGCCTCTCGGGCTGCGGTGAAGACAACGGCGCGGTTGCGCCGGGCGGGCGGCGAAGATCGTGCTCGATCCTGCATGAGCCTCCTGAGTTTTGTGGCATTTGAGTGACCGCTGCGGCGGCGGCACGTCGGTCTGCAGCCTTACCGTGCCGATGGTCGAACCTATGCCCGGATAGGCAGCAAAGTGACCTCGGTTGACGCGCCTCCGGCGGCTGATATACCAGTTTTGCAGCCAGAACGACGCAGGGAGGAAGCCGCGTGGATGCCAGACACCCCAACACCATGAAGGTGATCGCCACGCGATTGACGGCGCGAGGCGCAACATTGCAGCCCGCGAACGCGATGCCGGTCGCAGGCACCGGACAAGCAGGCACCGGAAACGGATGGGCCTTCTGATGCGGCTTTCGAGAAAGACGATCGACCGCCTGCCGCCCACCGTCAAAAGGCCCGATTACGACCTCGGTCCAGTTACCGTCGGCATCGTACACCTCGGCATCGGTGCCTTTCATCGCGCGCACCAGGCGGCGTACACCGATGCGCTGCTCTCCGAGAATCCGTCCTGGGGCATCTGCGGCGTCTCGCTGCGCAGCCCGGAAACGCGCGACGCGCTTCAACCGCAGGACGGGCTCTACACCCTCGCCGTCCAGGACGGCGAAGGCTCCGATCTCAGCGTGATCGGCAGTGTCGTCGAGCTCCTTTGCGCGCCGGAGGACCCGGAAGCCGTTCTTCGCCGCATGGCAGACCCCGCCACGCGCATCGTGTCGCTGACGATCACCGAGAAGGGCTATTGCCACAATCCGGCAACCGGCACGCTCGACGAAGGCCACCCGGACATCGTTCACGATCTCGCAAACCCCGCGCGGCCGCGATCGGCAATCGGCTTCATCGTCGAGGCGATTTCGCGTCGCGTCAGCGCCGGTATCGCCCCCTTCACGCTGCTCTCCTGCGACAATCTTCCGGGGAACGGCCATGTGTTGAAGCGTATCGTCACGCAGTTCGCGGAACTGCGCGATCCGGCCCTCGCCGCCGTCATCCGCAACGTCGCGTCGCCTTCGACCATGGTGGACCGCATCGTTCCGGCCACCACCGACGGCGACCGGAGTGCGGTCGCAGCGGCAATGGGGCTCGAAGATGCCTGGCCGATCATGACCGAACCCTTCCGGCAATGGGTGATCGAGGAGGATTTCCCGCTCGGCCGCCCGGCATGGGAAAAGGCGGGAGCGCTCTTCGTCCAAGACGTCTCCGCCTTCGAGTTCATGAAGCTCCGGCTTCTGAACGGAAGCCATTCCACACTTGCCTATCTCGGCTATCTCGCCGGTGCCGAGACGGTGGCGGATGCCATGTCCCTTCCGGGCATGGAAGCTTTGGTCGAAGGGTTGATGCGCCACGAGGTGAGCCCCACCCTTCCCGAACTGCCCGGCTTCGACCTTCCGGCCTATCGGGCCGAACTCCTTCAGCGCTTTCGCAATCCGGCGCTTCGCCACCGCACCTGGCAGATCGCCATGGATGGCTCGCAGAAGCTGCCGCAGCGCCTCCTCGGCTCGATCAGGGACCGGCTGCACGCCGAGGCCGGCTATGACCGGCTCGCGCTCGGGGTCGCCGCCTGGATGCGTTATGCGCGCGGCCTGGACGAGGCGGGGCGTCCCATCGACGTTCGCGATCCGCATGCTGCCCGGATTGCCGGGCTTGCGCAGGGAATTGATGAGCCGGATCGCATCGTCGATGCCTTTCTGACGATGACGGACGTCTTCGGCACGGACCTTCCGGCGAGCGCTCCGTTTCGCGCCGCGCTGATCAAGGCGCTGGATGGACTCCTCCGGAACGGGTCGGCGGCAACGCTTCGAAGCTACGGGGCTTAGAGCGGGACGAGGCAAAAAAGTGTGTCCGGTTTCCACCCGCGTCCCGCGTCTCAACTTCTTGGAACCGATCACGGTCCTGTTTGGTCGACCCGACTTAAAACATCGTGATCTAAGGACGGGCGAAGGAAGGCCATGTTCGATCTCAGCGGCAGGACGGCTCTGGTTACCGGCGGCGGACGCGGCCTCGGGCTGGAGATGGCGAAGGCACTTGCCAGGGCCGGCGCCTGGACGGTGATCAACGGCCGCAACGGCCAAGGCCTTGAAGAGGCGCGTAAGCGGCTCCAAGGCGACGGTATCGAGATCGGGATTGCGGCCGGCGACATAACCCGCGATGCGCCGGCGATCATCGCCGCCACGGTCGAAAAGACTGGCGGACTCGACATTCTCATCCACGCGGTGGGCGAACGCGACCGCCGCGGGACGGAAGCGATGGAACCGCACGAATTTGCGGCTCTGTTGAACACCGACCTGACCGCGGCCTACGCCATGGCAAAGACCGCCCTTCCCTATCTCAGGCGCTCCGCGGCCGGTCGGCTGATCTTCGTGACCTCGATCGCCGCCTTCGCGGCGCGGGCCGGCGATCCCGCCTATACGGCGGCGAAGGGCGGGCTCGCCGCACTGACGCGCTCGCTCGCGGTCGAACTCGGCGCCGACAATCTCACCGTCAACGCGATCGCGCCCGGCTGGTTTGCAACCGAGACCAATGCGCATCTCGCAGCCGATCCGGCGCTCAAAGCCTTCGTCGACGTCCGCATTCCGCTGAAGCGCTGGGGGCGGCCGGAAGAGATCGCCCCCGCCGCCGTCTTCCTCGCCTCGCCGGCCGCGAGCTTCGTCAACGGAATCACGCTCACCGTCGACGGCGGAATGACCGTGCAGATGTGAGGATTGGTGGATGCCGGCAGGCCAGAGGGGGCAAGCTACCCCTCCTTCGCCTCCTCGTTCCCCCTGAGCAGATGGATCAGCGCCGAGAAATCCTCTGCCCCGTGACCGAGCTTCTCGAAAAGGCTGTAAAGCTGTGTCGCCTGTGCCCCCATCGGCGTCGCCGCACCGCTGGCGCTGGCCGCCTGCTGCGAGAGTTTCAGATCCTTGAGCATGAGGCTCGCGGCGAAACCGGGCTTGTAGCCACCATTGGCAGGCGAAGTAGGAACCGGGCCGGGCACCGGGCAATAGGTCGTCAGCGACCAGCACTGGCCCGACGAGGTAGAGGCCACGTCGAAGAGCGCCTGATGCGAGAGGCCGAGCCGTTCGGCGAGCACGAAGGCCTCGCAGACCGCCGCCATGGAAACGCCGAGGATCATATTGTTGCAGATCTTCGCCGCCTGGCCGGCGCCGGCGTCGCCGCAATGGACGATCTTCTTGCCCATGGCTTCGAGCAGGTGCTTGCCGCGCGAGAAGGCGCCCTCGCTCCCTCCGACCATGAAGGTCAGCGTAGCGGCCGCCGCCCCCGCCGTGCCGCCGGAAACAGGCGCGTCGAGCGAAGGGCAGCCAGCCCTTTCGGCAAGGCCGTGAACCTTGCGCGCGCTTTCGACGTCGATCGTCGAGCTGTCGATTAGAAGCGTGCCGGGATCGACGAAGCCGAGCAGTTCGTCCCACACATAAAGGACATGCGCGCTCGCCGGCAACATGGTGATGACGCATTCCATCTCACGCACGGCCTGCGCGATCGAGCCGGCGACCGAGACGCCCGTCTTGGCGGCGGCATTGCGCGAGGCTTCCGAAAGGTCGAAGCCGGCGACCGCGTGGCCCGCCTTCACCAGATTGGCGGCCATAGGTCCGCCCATGTTGCCAAGCCCGATAAAGGCGATCTTCGTCATCTTGCCTCTCCTCCTCAACTGAAACTGTCGCGAACTGCCCGCGCCTTACGCCTTCCCGGCGAAGAGCGGCGCGCCGTCATTCCTCCCGAAGCGGGCGAGCATCTGGGGGGTAGCTTCCGAAAGCCCGACCGACCATTTCGGATTCCTGTCCTTGTCGATCACCGCGGCCCTGACGCCCTCGTAGAAATCCGGGTTGGAAAGCATGGCGAGGGTGGCGGCATATTCCCGCTCGAGGCATTCGTTGAGCGTTGCGCTGGCGCGCCCTGCCCTTAGGAGCGACAGCGTCAGTTTGAGGCTGATCGCCGATCGGGTCTTCAGGAGTTCGAGCGTCTCGCGCGCGAAATCCGACCCGTCCTTCTCCAGTGCCGCGAGGATCTCCTCCACGGCATCGAAGGCGAAGCAGCGGTCGATGACGGACAGATGGTCGAGCAGGGCCGATGCCGGGGGTTCGCTCGAAACGGCGCGGATCGCCGCCGAAACGTCATCGGCCGTGGCCGAGGTGGAGAGCGAGGCGATGAGCTCGCCTATCCTCTCGGAGGGAACGAAACGGTCGGCGAGCCGCGCATGGATGACCGCCGCCGCACCGATATCGCGGCCCGTCAGCCCGAGATAGGTACCGAACTCGCCGGGCGCGCGCGGCAGGAGCCAGGTCGCGCCGACATCGGTGAAATAGCCGATCCCCGTTTCCGGCATCGCGAAGCGCGTCCTCTCGGTCACGATCCGATGGCTGCCATGGGAGGAAACGCCGACGCCGCCGCCCATCACGATCCCGTCCATGATCGCGATATAGGGCTTGGAATAGGCTGAAATTCGGCTGTTGACGATGAACTCCTCGCGCCAGAACTGCGCGCCTTCCTCAGGCCGTTCGCGGCCGCTCTCGTAGATCATCCGGATGTCGCCGCCGGCGCAGAGGCCCCGTTCGCCCTCGCCCGTGACAAGCACTGCGGCAATCTCCGGGTCGCGCTCGAACTCGGTCAGCGCCGCAGCGATCGCGCGGATCATCGTGCGATTGAGGCTGTTCAGTGCGCGCGGACGGTTGAGCCGCAGCCTGCCGATCGCGCCCTGGCGCTCGACAATGACCTCCGGAAGCGTGGTCTGCATCTCCATCGAAAATCCTTCCTAGTTCCGTCCCATGATCGCACGCGACACGATCAGCCGCATGATCTCGTTCGTACCTTCGAGTATCTGGTGCACCCTCAGGTCGCGGACAATCTTCTCGACGCCGTAGTCGGCGAGATAGCCGTAGCCGCCATGCAATTGCAGTGCGTCATTGGCGACAGCAAAGCAGCGATCTGTGACAAAACGTTTGGCCATCGCGCAGAGCTTCGGCGCCTCCGGGTCCGCCGCATCGAGGGCGCAGGCCGCCCGCCAGAGGAAGGTCCGAGCGATTTCCAGATCCGTCGCCATATCGGCGAGGCGGAACTGCAGCGCCTGGAATTCGCCGATCGCCTTCCCGAAGGCACGGCGCTCCTGGACATAGGCGAGCGCCTTGTCGAAAGCGGATTGCGCGCCGCCGAGCGAGGCGGCGGCGATGTTGAGCCTGCCCCCGTCGAGACCGGCCATGGCGATCCTGAAGCCCTCGCCCTCGGCACCCAAGCGGTTCTCGACGGGAACGCGAACATTGTCGAGCATCACCGCCCGCGTGGGCTGGGCATGCCAGCCCATCTTCTTCTCATTGGCGCCGAAGGTGAGCCCAGGAGCGTCCTTCTCGACGACAAAGGCGGAGATCCCCTTCGGCCCTTCCTCGCCCGTGCGTGCCATGACGATATAAAGGCCGGACTCGCCGGCACCGGAAATGAACTGTTTCTGGCCGGTAAGCAGATAGACGTCACCCTCGGGCACCGCCTTTGTCTTGAGCGCGGCCGCGTCCGAGCCGGAGCCGGGCTCCGTCAGGCAATAGCTCGCCAGGACGTCCATCGTGAGAAGCGGCGGAAGCAGGCGCCGGCGCTGCGCGTCCGTGCCGTAGCGATCGATCATGCCGGCGCACATATTGTGGATCGAAACGAAGGAGGCGATCGCGGGGCAGCCGGTCGCGAGCGCCTCGATGATCATTGCCGCGTCGAGACGGGTAAGTCCCGTTCCGCCGACGTCGTCGCGGACATAGATGCCGGCCATTCCGAGCGCGGCCGCCGCGCGCAAAGTCTCCACCGGAAAATGCTTCTGCTGGTCCCACTCGATTGCGTGGGCCGCGATCTCGTCCCGGGCAAAATCGAGCGCCATCGTGCGGATGGCCTGCTGTTCCTCGGAAAGGCGAAAATCCATATGCATGTCCTCCCTGACCCGCATATCGCTGCTGCAATGCTTAGTTACAGCAAAACCCGCACAGGCACAGACGCAAATGCACACAGTATCTGTTCAGAAACGAACAGGACGCTGGGCGCGGCTCTACGTCTCGCTAAGACGATACGGCAGAGCGCCGCGCATGTCATGATCGACGATGAGCTTGCGCTTCAGCGGCGGCACGGCGCGGCTCGCACATCTGGTGCGCTCGCAGATGCGGCAGGAAATGCCGATCGGATCGTAGGCGGCGCGGTTCCCGAGATCCATGTCGTCGGCATAAACGAAGGCATCGGCGTAGGAGATTTCGCAGCCCAGCGCCAAGGCATAGCGGGGATGCGCGGCCCGGTAACCGCCGCCGCCCTTGGTGATCTGGGTCGCGAGACAGAGGTAGCGCACGCCGTCCGGCGTCTCCGCAAGCTGGCGGATGATGCGGCCCGGTGTCTCGAAGGCCTGATGCACGTTCCAGAGCGGGCAGGCTGCGCCGAAGCGGGCGAATTGCAGCTTGGCGGCACTGTGCCGCTTGGTGATGTTGCCGGCCCGGTCGATCCGCGCGAAGAAGATCGGAATACCCTTCTGCCCCGGCCGCTGCAGCGTCGAAAGCCGGTGGCAGACCTGCTCCAGCGAGGCACCGAAACGGGCAGCAAGAAGCTCGACATCGTGGCGCAGGTCGCGTGCGGCTTTCGAGAACGGCTGGTAGGGGAGGATCAAGGCGCCCGCAAAATAGTTCTGCAGACCGATGCGGCAGATCTCATAGGCTTCCTCCGTTCGGAAGCCGGCGCTTCCCGCCACCCGGTCGATCTCCTCGCGGGCGTGCATCTGTGCGATCTGCAATGCGAGCTGGAAGTCGCGTGTCGCCGCCGGCGCGTAAGGATTGAGCGTGAGTAGGCGGGCGCGGGGATCGAAACGGCGGATCGCCTCGTCGCCCGCTGCCCCGCGCACGACACGTATCCCGTGGCGCGCCTCCAGATAGGCGGCGAGGGCCGCATGGTTGTCGCCATCGCCGAGGCCGAGCTCGCCCGCAAGCGTCTCGGCGAGCGTATCGATTTCATGAATATAGTTGTCGACGAAATGGAAGAAGTCGCGCACCTCTTCATAGGGCGTCGTCTCCACCAGGGACGCACCACGACCGATCGTGTCGTCGATGCTGGCGAGCTGCTCGCTGTTGCGCCGATAGGCCTGATGACAGGAGATCAGCGCATGGGCGAGCCCCGGCACATTCTGGGCGACGAGCTTCAGCTCCTGCAGGCTCGGCGAATAGGTTTCGAAGAGCGGATCGTTCAAAGCTTCCGACAGTGCCGAGAGCAATCGGTCGCTCTCGCCCGAGGAAAGTTCGGCGATGTCGATCTGGAACTTCTCCGCCAGTGCGAGCAGCACCGCCGCGGACACGGGACGCTGATTGTTCTCGATCTGATTGAGATAGCTCGTCGAAATTCCGATGCGCTCGGCGAACTGCCCCTGCGTCAGTCGCTTGCCATCCCTGAGATCCCTGACCTTGCGGCCGATATAGAGCTTCCCGATCGCCATCCTTGCACTCGTATTCGCAACTTTGCAGTTTGCGCTTCGCATTTTTATATGTTCCACATTTGCACATCATCGGCGGTTTTTCCATCAGGCCTTCGGCGCTATTGCGAAGGCAGGCAAGCCTCTGCACAATCAGCAAAAATGGAGGAGAGCGATGCGCGCCGTACTTGAACAGGTGGAAGCCCGCCGGGCCGAAGCGAGGGCGGGCGGCGGTGAACGCCGGGTCGCCGCGCAGCACGGCAAGGGCAAGCTGACGGCACGCGAGCGCATCGACGTGCTTCTCGACGAGGGCTCCTTCGAAGAATACGACATGTATGTGACGCATCGCAGCGTCGATTTCGGCATGGCTGGCCAGAAGATCCCCGGCGACGGCGTCGTCACCGGCTGGGGCACCATCAACGGCCGCCAGGTCTATGTCTTCAGCCAGGACTTTACGGTCCTCGGCGGCTCCCTCTCCGAGACCCATGCCCAAAAGATCTGCAAGATCATGGACATGGCCGCGCGCAACGGTGCGCCGGTGATCGGCCTCAACGATTCCGGCGGCGCGCGCATCCAGGAGGGCGTGGCGTCGCTCGCCGGCTATGCCGAGGTCTTCCGCCGCAATGCGGAGGTGTCGGGCGTCATTCCGCAGATCTCGGTGATCATGGGCCCCTGCGCCGGTGGTGCGGTCTACTCGCCGGCGATGACCGACTTCATCTTCATGGTGCGCGACAGTTCCTACATGTTCGTGACCGGTCCCGACGTCGTGAAGACGGTCACCAATGAGATCGTCACCGCGGAAGAGCTCGGCGGCGCCCGCACGCACACGACGAAATCCTCCGTCGCCGACGGCGCCTATGAAAACGATGTCGAGGCGCTAGAGCACGTCCGCCTGCTCTTCGATTTCCTTCCGCTGAACAACCGCGAGAAGCCGCCGGTGCGGCCGTTCCATGACGACCCCTCGCGCATCGAAATGCGGCTCGACAGCCTGATCCCGGACAGTGCCGCCAAGCCATACGACATGAAGGAATTGATCCTCGCCATTGCCGACGAGGGCGATTTCTTTGAACTCCAGGCAAGCTTCGCCCGCAACATCATCACCGGGTTCATCCGCATCGAAGGCCAGACCGTCGGCGTCGTCGCCAACCAGCCGATGGTTCTCGCCGGCTGCCTCGACATCGACTCCTCGCGCAAGGCGGCGCGTTTCGTCCGCTTCTGCGACGCCTTCTCGATCCCGATTCTGACGCTCGTCGACGTGCCCGGCTTCCTGCCCGGCACCGCCCAGGAATATGCCGGCGTCATCAAGCACGGCGCCAAGCTGCTCTTCGCCTATAGCCAGGCGACGGTCCCCATGGTGACGCTGATCACGCGCAAGGCCTATGGCGGCGCCTATGACGTCATGGCATCCAAACACATCGGCGCCGACGTGAACTACGCCTGGCCGACGGCCGAGATCGCCGTGATGGGCGCCAAGGGCGCGACCGAGATCCTCTACCGTTCCGACCTCGGCGATCCCGAGAAGATCGCAGCCCGGACGAAGGAATACGAAGAGCGCTTCGCCAACCCCTTCGTCGCCGCCGAGAGAGGCTTCATCGACGAGGTGATCATGCCGCACTCCTCCCGCCGCCGCATCGCCCGCGCCTTCGCCTCCTTGCGCAACAAGCAGGTCGAGACCCGCTGGCGCAAGCACGACACCATCCCGCTTTGACGGGAGAACCCGATGGGAAACATGTTCAAGAAGATCCTCATCGCCAATCGTGGTGAAATCGCCTGCCGCGTCATCCGCACCGCGAAGAAGCTCGGCATAGCGACAGCTGCCGTCTATTCGGATGCCGACCGCGACGCAATGCATGTACGCATGGCGGATGAGGCCGTCCATATCGGCCCCTCCCCCTCCAGCCAGTCCTACATCGTCATCGAGAATATCCTCGCGGCGATCCGCAGGACCGGGGCCGATGCCGTTCATCCCGGCTACGGCTTCCTCTCCGAAAACGCCGCCTTCGCCGAGGCTCTGGAGAAGGAAGGCGTGACCTTCATCGGTCCGCCGGTTGGGGCGATCGAGGCGATGGGCGACAAGATCACCTCGAAGAAGCTCGCCGCGGAAGCGGGCGTCTCCACCGTTCCCGGCCATATGGGGCTGATCGAGGATGCGGACGAGGCCGCGCGCATCGCCGCTGAGATCGGCTTTCCGGTGATGATCAAGGCTTCCGCCGGCGGCGGCGGCAAGGGCATGCGGATCGCCTGGAACGAGCGCGAGGCACGAGAGGGCTTCCAGTCGTCGAAGAACGAGGCGAAAAGCTCCTTCGGCGACGACCGCATCTTCATCGAGAAATTCGTGACCGAGCCCCGCCACATCGAGATCCAGGTGCTCGGCGACAAACATGGCAATATCGTCTATCTCGGTGAGCGCGAATGCTCGATCCAGCGGCGGAACCAGAAGGTCATCGAGGAGGCGCCCTCGCCCTTCCTCGACGAGAAGACACGCCGCGCCATGGGCGAGCAGGCGGTCGCGCTGGCAAAGGCCGTCGGCTATCACTCGGCCGGCACGGTAGAGTTCATCGTGGACGCCGGCCGCAACTTCTACTTTCTCGAGATGAACACCCGGCTGCAGGTCGAGCATCCTGTGACGGAACTCGTTACCGGCCTCGATCTGGTCGAGCAGATGATCCGCGTCGCGGCCGGCGAGAAGTTGGCTTTCACCCAGAAAGACGTGAAGCTCGACGGCTGGGCAATTGAAAGCCGGCTCTATGCGGAAGACCCCTATCGCAACTTCCTCCCATCGATCGGCCGGCTGACGCGCTATCGTCCGCCGGAGGAAGGCGTGCAGGCCGACGGTACCGTCATCCGCAACGACACCGGCGTCTGCGAGGGCGGCGAGATCTCGATGTATTACGATCCGATGATCGCCAAGCTCTGCACCTGGGGACCGGACCGGCCGACGGCCGTGCATGCGATGGCGGATGCACTCGACGCGTACGAAGTCGAAGGGATCGGCCATAACCTGCCCTTCCTCTCGGCCGTGGTGCAGCAGGACCGTTTCCGCGAGGGACGGCTGACCACCGCCTATATCGCCGAGGAATTCAAGGACGGGTTTCAAGGGGTGGCGCCGGACGAGACTTCGGCACGCAAGCTCGCCGCCGTCGCGGCTACGGTCAACCAGACGCTCCAGGAGCGCGCCAGCCGGATTTCCGGCACCATCGGCAACCACCGCCGGATCGTCGGCCATGAATGGGTGGCGAGCCTCGACGGGCACGACATTCAGATCACATGCGAGGCATCCGCCGACGGCACCTATGTCCGCTTTGCCGACGGGACATCCATTTCCGTCGCAACCGACTGGGCGCCCGGCCGCACCCGCGCCGCTTTCAATATCGACAATCAGCCCATGAGCGTGAAGGTCGAGCTCGCCGGCTCGGGCATAAGGTTGCGTTGGCAAGGGATCGACGTCGTCGCAAGGGTAAGAAGCCCTCGCGTTGCCGAGCTCGCCCGCCTGATGCCGAAGAAGCTTCCGCCCGACACGTCCAAGATGCTGCTCTGCCCGATGCCCGGGGTGGTGACCTCGATCAGCGTCAAGCCCGGCGACACGGTCGAGGCCGGACAGGCGATTGCCGTCGTCGAGGCGATGAAGATGGAGAATATTCTGCGGGCGGAAAAGCGTGCGATCGTGAAGCGTGTGGCGATAGAAGCCGGCGCGAGCCTCGCGGTGGACGAGTTGATCATGGAGTTCGAGTGATGGTGCAGCGTTGAGGATGCGCTGAGATGCCGCCGTAAGGAGCGGCAGCTTTGCCCTCACCCTAGCACTCTCCCCGCACGCGGGGAGAGGGACTTAAGACTGCGCCGCGAGTCTCCTTCGCCCCGCCTGCGGGGAGAAGGTGCCGGCAGGCGGATGAGGGGCTTGCGGTTTCATCGGTACCGACGAGGGCCAAGCCCCGGCCAAAGCTATTCGGAGTGAAACAATGACCGACAAGACCATCAAGGACTGGGAAGCCCTTGCCGAAAAAGAACTCAAGGCCTCCCCCGAAAGCCTCGTCTGGCACACGCCCGAGGGCATCGACGTCAAGCCGCTCTATACGAACGACGACATCTCCGGCATCGGTCATCTGAACGCGCTCCCCGGCTTCGAACCCTTTGCGCGCGGTCCGCGGGCCACCATGTATGCCGGCCGGCCCTGGACGATCCGGCAATATGCCGGCTTCTCGACGGCCGAGGCGTCCAACGCCTTCTATCGCAGGAACCTCGCCGCCGGCCAGCAGGGCGTCTCTGTCGCCTTCGATCTCGCCACGCACCGAGGCTATGACAGCGACCACCCGCGCGTCGAGGGCGATGTCGGCAAGGCCGGGGTCGCGATCGACTCGGTGGAGGACATGAAGATCCTGTTCGACGGCATCCCGCTCGACAGGATTTCCGTGTCCATGACCATGAACGGTGCGGTGATCCCGATCCTCGCCTCCTTCATCGTTGCCGGCGAGGAACAGGGCGTCAGCCGCGACAAGCTCTCCGGCACCATTCAGAACGACATCCTCAAGGAGTTCATGGTCCGCAACACCTACATCTATCCGCCGGAACCCTCGATGCGGATCGTCGCCGACATCATCGAATATACGGCGAAGGAGATGCCGAAGTTCAATTCGATCTCGATCTCCGGCTATCACATGCAGGAGGCCGGCGCGACGCTCGTGCAGGAACTCGCCTTCACCCTTGCCGACGGGCGCGAATATGTGCGCGCAGCACTCGCCAAGGGGCTCAACGTCGACGACTTCGCCGGCCGGCTCTCCTTCTTCTTCGCAATCGGCATGAACTTCTTCATGGAGGCGGCGAAGCTGCGCGCGGCACGGCTCCTCTGGACGCGGATCATGAAGGAGTTCAAGCCCGAGAAGGCATCCTCCCTGATGCTGCGGACCCATTGCCAGACGTCGGGCGTGTCGCTTCAGGAACAGGACCCCTATAACAACATCGTCCGCACCGCCTTCGAGGCGATGTCGGCCGTGCTCGGCGGCACGCAATCGCTTCACACCAATTCCTTCGACGAGGCGATGGCGCTTCCGACGGATTTCTCCGCCCGCATCGCCCGCAACACGCAATTGATCCTGCAGCACGAGACCGGCGTGACGAAGGTCGTCGACCCGCTTGCCGGCTCCTATTACGTCGAGAGCCTGACGAACGAGCTTGCCGAAAAGGCCTGGGCCCTGATCGAGGAAGTGGAGGCGCTGGGCGGCATGACGAAGGCCGTCAATACCGGCCTGCCGAAGCGGCTGATCGAAGAGGCCGCGACCCGACGGCAAGCCGCCGTAGACCGCGGCGAGGAGGTAATCGTCGGCGTCAACCGGTACCGGCTCGAGAACGAGCAGCCGATCGACATCCTCCAGATCGACAATGCCGCAGTTCGGGCGGCTCAGATCAAGCGGATCGAGGAGACGAGGCGCCGGCGGGACTCACGGAAGATGAAGGAAGCGCTGGACGCGCTGGCCGACGTGGCGCGCAGCGGCAAGGGCAATCTGCTCGCCGCCGCCGTCGAGGCCGCCCGGGCCCGCGCCACCGTCGGCGAAATCACCGATGCCATGCGGGAGGCTTTCGGCGATTACACCGCCATTCCGGAAGTCGTCACCGACATCTACGGCAAGGCTTATGAAGGAGATCCGGAACTCGGCGTACTCGCCGGGCGGCTCGGGGAAGCGACGAAACGGCTCGGCCACAAGCCGAAGATCATGGTAGCCAAGCTCGGCCAGGACGGACACGACCGCGGCGCCAAGGTGATCGCATCCGCCTTCGGCGATATCGGCTTCGACGTCGTCGCAGGCCCCTTGTTCCAGACGCCGGAAGAAGCCGCCGATCTGGCGCTCGCCGAAGAGGTCACCGTTATCGGCGTTTCATCGCTTGCCGCCGGCCACAGGACGCTGATGCCGCAGCTCGCAGAGGCACTGAAGAAGCGCGGCGGCGAGGACATTATCGTCGTCTGCGGCGGTGTCATTCCCCGGCAGGACTATGATTATCTGATGGAGAACGGCGTCGCCGCCGTCTTCGGACCCGGCACCCAGGTGCTCGACGCCGCGCGCGCCGTGCTGGATCTGATCGAAGGCAGGCGGCGAAACGTGTAGTCCCCGGCGTCCGGCCGAGTTCAGGTCTCGATCCGGAGCTTCATCCGGTCGGCGGCAAAGCGCGTTCGCGAATATTCGACCGGGCGGCCTCCGAGATCCGCATTGACCGATTGCGTCTCCATGACGATCGCCCCCGGCGAGAGTTTCAGAAGCGAGAGTTCCTCTGCGTCCGCGTGCCGCGCGACGATCTCCGTCGAGACCCGGACGTAGTCGTCGAGTCCATGCACGGCAAAGGCCTTGGTGACCGAGCCGAGCCGCGCATACTCCTCCGCCATCCTCGCAAAGCGCTCGGCGGGGTAGTAGCTGACCGCCGTCGAAAGCGGCCGCCCGTCGCCGCTGCTGACGGTGCTGAGCTCGATCAGAGGGGTGCCCGGGGGAACGCCGAGCGCAGCGGCGATTTCGCCGCTTGCCGACACTTGGCGATGTCCCCGGAGCTCGGTTCCGATTTCCTTCACCTGGCGGCCGAGACCTTGGGAGAAGCGAGTGCGCCGCGAGATCGGATAGCTCACACGATCCTTGCGCTCGATCATCGTGCCGCGCCCCTGCACCGCCCGCACCAGACCTTCTTCCGCGAGTGCTGCCAGCGCGCTGCGGACGGTGTGGCGATTGACGCCGAATTCCGCTGCAAGGGCCGTCTCCGGCGGCACCATGCCGGTCGCGTCATAGTCGCCGTTGCTGATCGCGAGCCGTATTCTGTCGGCAATCTGCCGCCACAGCGCCACGCCCATCTGCCGTTCGACGACCTTCGCCACCATCTTCTTCGCCCCACTTCTTTGCCGCCAGCTTCTTGGCAAATGTCACAAGCCTGTCATTTGCGAAGGCTATGGAAAGGTATAAGATGTATAGTTGTCTAGATCAATAGACATTTTGGAGTGAGATGATGGACGCAGCGAAGATAAGTGATGAAGCCGTCGCTCAGCGCCGGGAAGGCATGCGGCTTCTGGCGCGCGCGACGCTCGGCGAACTTTCCATGGCCTGGGACGCGATCGACGACAAGCCGGAGGTCGCGCCGGTGCGCGGTCCGGAAACCGGGCTCGTCATGGTGCGCGGCAAGATCGGCGGCGGCGGCGATCCTTTCAACCTCGGCGAGGCCACCGTTTCACGCGCCACCGTGCGGCTTTCGACCGGAGAGATCGGCCATGGCCAGCTGCTCGGCACCGACAAGGCACGCGCCCGCTTTGCCGCGATCTTCGACGCGCTTTTTCAGAGCGCTGCGCATCGCGCAAGCGTCGAGGCGCTGCACGAGCAGGTGGCCGCTCGTCTTGAAGCGGAAGACCGTCGCAAGGCCGAGGAAACGGCTGCGACCCGCGTCGACTTCTTCACCATGGTCCGCGGAGAGGATTGATGACTGCCCAATCGCAAATCTATAGCGGCGCCTTCGCCGATCCTGTCTTCGAGGCGCAGTCCGTGTTCCGCAGCCTGATGGACTGCTTCGCCCGCCCGGGCACCGTCGGCCGGCTTTCCACTGCAGCAGCCCCGCCGGCGCCACTCGGAGAGGCAAGCGGAGCCGTCGCGCTCACGCTCTGCGACCACGACACGCCGGTCTGGCTATCGCCGGCGCTCTCCAAATCCTCGGCGCCGAAGTGGATCGCGTTTCACACCGGCGCGGGCGTCACCGAGACGAAGGACGAGGCCCGCTTTGCCTTCTTCGAGAAGGGCGCGGCTGTGCCGGGCTTCGACCAGTTCGCCCTCGGCACGCAGGAATATCCCGACCGTTCCACCACGCTCGTCGTCGAGGTGGAAGCGCTCGAGGGCGGGCGGCCGCTGATCGGCCGGGGACCGGGAATCAAGAGCGGGATCGTCATCGCACCGAAGGGCCTGCCCGACGTGTTCCTCGACCTCTGGGCCGCCAACCGGGCGATCTTTCCGCGCGGCATCGATCTCGTCCTGACGGCGCGCGAGGCAGTGCTTTGCCTGCCGCGCACCACCAAACTCGAGCGGGAGTAAGCGCATGTATGTAGCTGTCAAGGGCGGAGAAGCCGCCATTGCCAATGCTCACCGGCTGCTGGCCGATCGCCGGCGCGGCGACCGGGCGCTGCCCGCGATCACCATAGAACAGGTCGTCGAGCAGCTCGGGCTCGCGGTCGACCGCGTAATGGCCGAGGCCTCGCTTTACGACCGTGCGCTTGCGGCCCTTGCCGTGCGCCAGGCGCGCGGCGACATGATCGAGGCGATCTTCATCCTGCGCGCCTACCGCACGACCCTTCCGCGCTTCGGCTGTTCCGAACCGGTCGACACCGCGAAAATGAAGGTCGAGCGGCGCGTCTCGGCAACCTACAAGGATCTCCCCGGCGGCCAGCTGCTCGGCCCCACCTTCGACTATACGCACCGGCTTCTCGACCCGTCGCTCATCGGCGAAGAGCCGGTCGATGAGCCGGCGCTCAAGGAGCCGGGCGAACCTGTCATGCGCGTCTCCGACATTCTCGACGGCGAAGGTCTGATCGAGGGCGACGGCCGGATGCCGGAAGGTCACGTGGCGGGCGACCTCACGCGCGAGCCGATGGAATTTCCGATGGCACGCGATCTCCGCCTGCAGGCGCTTGCCCGTGGCGACGAAGGATTCCTGCTGGCGCTCGCCTACTCCACGCAGCGCGGCTATGGCCGCACGCATCCCTTCGTCGGCGAGGTCAGGATCGGCGAGGTCGAGGTCGAACTGGAACTGCCGGAGCTGGGCTTTGCCGTTTCACTTGGGGTCATCCGCGTTACCGAATGCCAGATGGTCAACCAGTTCAAGGGCTCGGCCAAGCAGCCGCCGCAATTCACCCGCGGCTACGGACTCGTCTTCGGCCAGAGCGAGCGCAAGGCGATGTCGATGTCGCTGGTCGATCGGGCCCTCCGGACCGACGAATTCGACGAGGACATCGTCGCCCCCGCCCAGGATCAGGAATTCGTCATCTCGCATGCCGACAACGTCCAGGCGACCGGCTTCGTCGAACATCTGAAGCTGCCGCATTACGTCGACTTCCAGGCCGAGCTCGACCTGGTCAGGCGCATGCGCCGGGAACACGACGCCGCCCAGGCCGGCGGCAGGGACGGCATGAAGGAGGCCGCCGAATGAACGACCTCGCAACTTACAACTTCGCCTATCTGGACGAGCAGACGAAGCGGATGATCCGCCGCGCGATCCTGAAGGCGATCGCCATCCCGGGCTATCAGGTGCCCTTCGCCTCCCGCGAAATGCCGATGCCCTATGGCTGGGGCACCGGCGGCGTGCAGGTGACCGCCTCCATCCTCGGACCCGACGACGTGCTTAAGGTGATCGATCAGGGCGCCGACGACACGACGAACGCCGTTTCGATCCGCGCCTTCTTCCAGAAGGTCGCCGATGTCGCCGTCACCACGAGGACGACCGAGGCGACGATCATCCAGACGCGGCACCGCATTCCCGAGGAGCAACTGAGAGAGGGGCAGACGCTCGTCTACCAGGTGCCCATTCCGGAACCGCTGCGCTTCCTCGAACCGCGCGAAACCGAGACGCGCAAGATGCATGCGCTCGAGGAATACGGGCTCATGCATGTGAAGCTCTACGAGGACATCGCCCGCAACGGCCATATCGCCACGACCTACGCCTACCCTGTGAAGGTCGAGGGCCGTTATGTGATGGACCCCTCGCCGACGCCGAAATTCGACAATCCGAAGATGCATATGTCGGAGGCCCTCCAACTCTTCGGCGCCGGCCGGGAGAAGCGCATCTATGCGGTGCCACCCTATACCGAAGTCGTCAGCCTCGATTTCGAGGATCACCCCTTCGAGGTTCAGAAATTCGACAAGCCCTGCGCCCTTTGCGGCGCCGAGAACGTCTATCTCGACGAGGTCGTTCTCGACGACAAGGGCGGGCGCATGTTCGTCTGCTCCGACACCGACCATTGCGAGGATCGCCGGGCGCACGGCCATGCCGGTGCCATGCTCGCCCCCGCCGCGAAAGAAAGCCAGGAGGCTGCAGTATGAGCGCCGTGCCGCTTCTGAAAGTCAGTGACGTTTCGAAATTTTATGGAAGTCGCATCGGCTGCCGCAACGTCTCCTTCGAGCTCTATCCGGGCGAGGTGCTCGCCATCGTCGGCGAATCCGGCTCGGGGAAGACCACGCTGCTCTCCTGCCTCTCGACCCGGCTGATGCCGACATCCGGCGTCGTCGAATATCACATGCGCGACGGCCAGTACCGGGATCTTGCGCGCATGAGCGAGGCCGAGCGTCGCTTTCTGATGCGCACCGACTGGGGCTTCGTGCATCAGAACCCGGCGGACGGGCTGAGGATGACGGTGTCGGCCGGTGCCAATGTCGGCGAGCGCTTGATGGCGGTCGGCGACCGGCACTACGGAAATATCCGCGCGGCGGCAGGCGACTGGCTGAGGCGCGTGGAAATCGAAGAGGACCGGATCGACGATCAGCCGCGCGCCTTCTCCGGCGGCATGCGCCAGCGCCTGCAGATCGCCCGCAATCTGGTCACCTCGCCCCGCCTCGTCTTTATGGACGAGCCGACCGGCGGCCTCGACGTCTCGGTGCAGGCACGCCTGCTCGATCTGGTTCGCGGCCTCGTCCACGACCTCGGCCTTGCGGCGGTGATCGTGACCCACGACCTCGCCGTGGCGCGCCTCCTTTCGCACCGGATGATGGTGATGAAGGACGGCGCCGTCATCGAACAGGGTCTGACCGACCGGGTGCTCGACGATCCGCGCGAGCCCTACACGCAGCTCCTCGTTTCCTCGATTCTTCAGGTGTGACGCATTGACAATGCGCAACGGAAAGTAAAGACCATGCCAACTCCCCTCGTTGTCTCGGAAGTCGCGAAAAGCTTCACCATGCACCTTCGCGACGGCGTGCGCCTGCCGGTGGTCGCGAATGTCTCCTTCTCGGTGAAGGCCGGCGAATGCGTCGTGCTCGGCGGCCCCTCCGGCGTCGGCAAGAGCTCGATCCTCAAGATGCTCTACGGAAATTACGGCGTCGACGAAGGCCAGATCCTGGTGGAACATGACGGCCGCCTGGTGAACCTCGCGACGGCCGAGCCGCGCACCGTGCTCGAGGTACGCCGCACGACGCTCGGCTATGTTAGCCAGTTTCTGCGTGTCGTGCCGCGCGTCTCCGCCCTCGACATCGTCGCCGAGCCCCTGCAGGCGCGCGGGGTGACGGCGGCCGAAGCGCGGGAGCGTGCGGCCGAACTGCTTTCGAGGCTCAACCTGCCGAGGGAACTCTGGGCCCTGCCGCCGGCCACCTTCTCCGGCGGCGAACAGCAGCGGGTCAATATCGCCCGCGGCTTCATCACCGACCATCAGATCCTGCTCCTCGACGAACCGACGGCCTCGCTCGATGCGAAGAACCGCGCAGTGGTGGTGGAAATGATCGCAGGGAAGAAGGCCGCCGGCACGGCGCTGATCGGTATCTTTCATGACGAGGAGGTACGCGAGGCGGTCGCCGACCGCATCATCGACGTATCGGAATTCTCTCCGAGGAAATACGCAGCATGAGCCAGAAACTCGGCCTCGAACCCGCCATCCATCCGACAGCGAGCGTCGTGAATTCGACGCTCGGCCGTTACACCGAAATCCGGGAACGCTCGCGCCTCGACGAGGTGGAGTTCGGTGATTATTCCTACATCATGCAGGACGGCTCGATCTGGTGCGCGACGGTCGGCAAATTCGTCAACATCGCCGCAGCCGTGCGCATCAACGCCACCAACCATCCCACCTGGCGGGCGACGCTGCATCACTTCACCTATCGCGCACCGATGTATTGGGACGATGCGGAGCCCGACCACGATCTCTTCGCCTGGCGCCGGCAGAACCGGGTGACGATCGGCCATGACGTCTGGATCGGCCATGGCGCGACGATCCTGCCCGGCGTGAGTGTCGGCAATGGAGCCGTGATCGGCGCCGGCGCCGTCGTCTCCAAGGACGTCGCACCGTACACGATCGTCGGCGGGGTACCTGCGAGACTGATCCGGGATCGCTTCACGGCCCGGGTCGGCGAAGCCATGGATCAGCTCGCCTGGTGGGATTGGGACCACACCAAGCTACGCCATGCGCTGGACGATTTCCGGGAACTGACGGCGGAGGAGTTTCTTGTGCGGTATAGCTAGGCGCCGCGCGTATGATGCCCTCATCCCGCTGCCGCGATCTTCTCCCCGTTTCGACGGGGAGAAGGTACAACCCCGGGAGAGGGGTAAATCCGCCGCCGCAAGCGTATCAGGCGGCCGCAGCTTCCCTCAAAAACGCACCCGCGACCCGAGCCACCAGCGCCAGCGAAACCGCACCCGCATCCGGGTGGCCGATGCTCTTTTCGGCCAGCGGCCGGGCGCGGCCGAGCTTCGGGGTCAGCGCGGAGGTCGCATCGGCGGCCTCTTGAGCGGCCTTGGCCGCCGCGTTCCAGGCTTCCACAAGCGGCCTGCCGGCGGCGGATTCCCTTTCCAGCGTCTCCACGAAAGGCACCAGCGCGTCGACCAGCGTCTTGTCGCCCACGCGCGCGCGGCCGAGACGCGTGACCCCGTCGAGTGCGAGGCGGGAGCCCTTCGCGATCGCCGCGTCGCTCACCTTATCCTCATCACTGAAGGCGTTGCTCCAGGAGCGCAGGGCCAGGCCCCAGATCGCGCCCGAGGTGCCGCCGGCGCGGTCCGCCCAGGCGTCGCCCGCGGCAGCAAGCACGCTTGCGGCCCCTGCCCCAGCCGCGACCGCCGCCTTTGCTGCGTCGAATGCGGCGGCCGAACCGCGGCGCATCCCCTGGCCGTGATCGCCGTCGCCGGCAAAGGCGTCGATGCGGCCGAGTTCCTCCTCCGCGTCCTTCAGCGCCTCGGCAATGTTACCGATCAGCCGGGCTATGCATTTGCCGCTTTCCTTCGAGGCTTCCGCTGCGGGGCCGAAAGACTGCGGGCCGTCGGCGTCTACGATCTCGTCGGTCGCGGGTTCGGCGGCAATGATCACACCCTTTCGCAGCACCGGCGCATCCGTGGGCGCGCGCCAGAGCGCCTCCAACTCTTCGTCCAGCCAGAGAAGGGTGAGCGAGCAGCCCTGCATGTCGAGGCTGGTGACGAATTCGCCGCATTCGGGGTCGACGATTTCGAGGCCCGCATCGCTGAGCTGTCTGGCGATCGCCGTCCAAAGCACGAAAAGTTCTTCATACTTGGTCGAGCCGAGACCGTTCAGCACTGCCGCCACCTTCCTGGAGCCTGCGGGGCGCTCGGCAAGAAGCTTGCCGGTTAGAAGCTTCGCGAGATCGCTCGCCGTCGCGATCGTCTCTTCGCTGACGCCCGGTTCCCCGTGAATGCCGAGTCCGAGCGCCATCTGGCCCTTCGGCACGGTGAAAAGCGGACCGGTGGCGCCCGGAAGCGTGCAGCCGCCGAAAGCGACGCCGAAGGATACCGTCCGCTCATTGGCGTGACGCGCGAGCCGCTCGACCTCGTCGAGCGACTTGCCAGCTTCCGCTGCCGCGCCCGCGATCTTGAAGACGACGAGGTCGCCGGCAATCCCGCGGCGCTTGGCCGACGTCTCCGCGGGCGCACTCGCCACGTCATCGGTCACCGGCAGGATGCGCACGTCGATGCCTTCGGAGCGAAGCCGTTCGGCCGCAACCCCGAAATTCAGAACGTCGCCCGCATAGTTGCCGAAGCCGAGCAATACACCGCCGCCCTGGTCGGCATGGCGGCAGACGCGGGCTACCGCGGCCGTCGAGGGCGAGGCAAAGACATCGCCTGCGACCGCCGCGTCGGCGAGCCCCGGCCCGACATAGCCCGCAAAGGCCGGGTAATGTCCCGAGCCGCCGCCGACCACAACGGCGACCTTGCCCTTCGGCACCTTGGTCGAGCGCACGACGCCGCCCTTCACCAGGCGGACGTTGCGCTGATAGATCGCTGCGAAACCTGCGAGTGCGGTCGTGGCGAAATCTTCCGGAGCGTCAAAGATCGTGGTCATCGCTTCAATGTCCCCTTCAATGTCCTTCTTGTCGAGGCAGGATGCGCCTCAGATAGTCCCGATTGGCGGCGCTGACGGAAAGGCCGTCACCGCCGTAATGCTCGCAGAGGAAGGGACTGTCGAAGCCATTCGCCAGCGCCATGCGAATTGCCGCCCGATAGTTGATAAGGCCGAATTCGAGCGGGGCCGGATGGGTGACGATGACGCCGGATGTCGGATCTTCCGTGCGGTTGTAGTTCTTGACGTGCCAGTATTTGGCAAAAGGCGCAACCTTCGCCATCATTTCCTGCCAATGTTCCACGGGCCGGTGCAGGCGGATGAGATTGCCGAGATCCGCATTGATGCCGACATTAGCGAGGCCTACCTCCTGAACGAAGCGCACTGAACTGTCGGCCGTGCCCAGATAGGTATCCTCGTACATCTCCAGCGAGACTTCGATGCCGAGTTCTTCGGCATGGCGGCCGAGTTCGCGAACACGCGAAACCGCCAACTGCCAGGTTCCCGCATCGTCGGGGTTCTTCACGCCGTCAACCGTCCAGAACCAGAGGACTTTCTTCTGCGCCTCCGTCAGCGGACCGAAGAAGCCGAAGGACACGGAGCCGGCGCCTACGGCGGCAGCCGCCTCGACGACCCGGTGTCCGTAAGCAAGGTATTCCTCGCCATGTTCCGGGTCGATGAGGCTGCGACGCGAGGTCGAGATCGCCGGTATCGTGAGGCCGAGAGACCGTGTCAGGCCCACGAACTGATCCAGACGCTCCGCCGAAAGGTCCGCCAGCCGTATCCAGCTGTCGGTCGGATCCAGTTCGGTGAAGCCGGCATCCACCACGTCGGCTAGCGTCGCCGCCCACTCCTCGACCGGCTGGTCCTGCACCGAACGGCCGTCCGGCAAAAGGTTGGGATACTGGATCATCGCGGCCGCAATCGGCCAGTTGTCACGGTTCCATTTGCGCGGCGCCATGGCGGACTCCTCGGGATTTGAAGAAATTGGATCTGGGGGTACGGGACGAGGCGGCCGGTCAGGCCGCCGCGTTGCCGTCGCCGCTCGAAGCGGCAACCTCGTTCTTGCGCCTGCGCAATGTGCCGATCAGCCAGAAGAAGAGCGGGGAGAGAAGCAGCGCAAGGGCAACGGCCATCAGGGCAGAGACAAGGCCGTTCGACCAGAAGATGTTGAGGCTGCCGCCCGACATCAGCATGGACTGACGGAAGGCGTCTTCCGCCTTGTCGCCGAGCACCATGGCGAGAACCAGCGGCGCCAGCGGATAGTCCAGCTTCTTGAAGATATAACCCAGGAGACCGAAGCCGATCACCATGAAGATGTCCGAGACGGAGTTCGCGACCTGGTAGGCCCCCGAGAAGATGACCGCGACGATGATCGGTCCGATGATCGAGAACGGCACGCGCAGGATCGAGGCGTAAAGCGGCACCGTCGCGATCACGAGGAAGACGGCGACGACATTGCCGAGATACATGGAGGCGATCAGACCCCAGACGAAGTCGGGACGATCGGTGAAGAGCATCGGGCCGGGCGTCAGGCCCCAGATCATCAACCCGCCCATCATCACCGCGGCGGTGGCGGACCCCGGGACGCCGAGCGCCAGCATCGGCAGCAGGGCCGATGTGCCGGCGGAATGGTCGGCCGTCTCGGGCGCGACGATGCCACGCGGATCACCCTTGCCGAACATCGATTTGTCGCGCGCCGAGCGCCGGGCAACGCCATAGCTCATGAAGGAGGCGGCGGTCGGGCCGGCCGGCGTGATCCCCATCCAGATGCCGATGATCGTCGAGCGGGCGATCGTCAGCCAGTAACGCGGGATCTCGATCAGCGTCCTGCCGATCTCGGAGAGACGCACCCGCGCCTTGATGCCTTCGAAGCGCAGCCCCTCTTCCGTCGTCAGCAGCAGTTCGCCGATGCCGAAGAGTCCCATGACGGCAATCAGGAAGCTCACGCCCTTGATCAGTTCGGGAATGTCGAAGGTGAGCCTCAGATTGCCCGAGATCGTATCCATGCCGATCGAGGCGAGCGCGAAGCCGAGCATCATCGAGACGAGCGTCTTGAAGGGCGACTGCGCGCCCATGGAGATGAAGCTCGCAAAGGCGAGGAAATAGACGGCGAAATATTCGGGCGAGGAGAATTTGAGTGCAAAGTTCGCCACCCAGCCCGAAAGCAGCGTGATCATGACGACGCCGGCAAGGGCGCCGAGGCCGGCCGAAACGAAGGCAAGCGTGAGCGCCCGGCTCGCATGACCGGCTTTCGCCATGGGATAGCCGTCGAACGTCGTGGCGACCGAGGAGGGCTCGCCCGGAATGTTGAAGAGGATCGACGTCGTCGAGCCGCCGAAAAGCGCGCCCCAATACATGCAGGACAAGAGGATGATCGCCGAGATCGGGTCCATGGAGAAGGTAAGCGGCAGAAGCAGCGACACGCCGTTCGGCGCACCGAGGCCCGGCAGCACGCCGACGAGGATGCCGAGCGTCACGCCGACGATCATCAGCAGGATGTGGTTCCAGCTGAGGATGTGGCCGAAGCCATCGATCAGAAGACCGATATTTTCCATGTCATTCCTCCCGCAAGCACTGCACCCTTGCGGGTCAGTAAATTCCGAACCAGGCTTCGACCGGTCCCTTCAGCAACGGAACCTGGAAGCCGATTTCGAAAACGATGAAAAAGAAGATCGAGACGCCGAGTCCTGCGGGGATCGCGATCCACCATTTGTAACGCCCCTGGAAGAGCATGGTCGCGGCGATGTAGAGCGCCGTTCCGACATAGAGTCCCAGCCAGGCGGAAACGGCAGCGAAGGCCGCAATCGGCAGCAGGAAAGAGGCGACCACCCTGGCGCGGGCGCCGTCGAGGAAGATCTCGCCTGTACCGCGATGCTTGAAGAATGCATGCGCGATATTGGCGAGGCTGCCGAGAACGATGAGCAGACCGATATAGAAGGGGAAATAGCCCGCATCCGGCCCCATGTCGGTCCAGCCCGCACCGATGTCGAGAGAGCCGTAGCAGACAGCGATGCCGAAGGCACCCGTCAGCGCGGCGACGCCGACTTCCACCGCAAAGCGGCTGATCCCATTCGCACTGTTCTCACTCATGATCGTGACCTTTCCAAGCGGAGAATGGGCGTCCTGAGAGGCCGAGGATGGATGCGGTTCTGCCCGCATCCTCTCCCCCCGGCCCAGGCGCCCATCGACCGGTCCTTAGTTGGCGAGCCAGCCTTCGCGCTTCAGCACTTCGCCGATCGTCGCGCCATCCTTTTCGATGACGGCTTTGAGTTCGTCGCCGGTCATATAGCCGGGAGACTGCGAGCTGTCGGCGAGATACTTCGCCCATTCCGGCGTCTCGGAGACCTTGCGCAGGACATCCGCATAGAACTGGACGACCTCAGGCTCGACTCCGGCCGGCAGCCAGACGGTGCGCGGCATCGAGTAGTTCTCGATCGGAATGCCGGCTTCCTTGCAGGTCGGGATATCGCTCCAGGCCTTGTCGCCGGCGACCTTGGCGTCGCTCGTGAACTTCGCGCTCTTGAAGACGCAGAGTGGCTTGATCATGCCGGCCTGCCATTGACCGAGGTTCTCGCTCGGATTGTTGACATTTGCGTCGAGGTGCTCGCCGGCAAGCTGAACGGCCGCCTCGCCGCCGCTCTTGAAGGGGATGTAGTTGATCTTGGCGCCGGTTGCGTCGTTGATCATCGAAGTCAGGATCTGGTCGGCATCCTTGGACTGGCTGCCGCCGATCTTCAGGCCGCCTTCCTTCGCCTTGGCCACGAAATCGGCAGCCGTCGCGTAGTCCGCCTTGCCATTGACCCAAAGCACGAACTCGTCGGACGCGAGCGAGGCCACCGGCGTCAGGTCCTCGGACGTATAGGGCACCTTGGCGCGGACCGGCAGCAGATAGGCATTGTTGGTACCGAAGGCGAGCTTGTAGGGATCACCCTTGTAGCCAGCCGTGTAGACGAAGCCTTCCGCGCCGCCGGCGCTGCCCTTGTTGGTGACGACGACCGGTGCCTTCATCAGCTCGTACTTGCCGATGATCGCCTGGATGGTGCGCGCGAAGATATCGGTGCCGCCGCCGGGGCCGGCGGTGACGACGAATTCGACCGGACGGTTCGGCTCGAAGGCCGATGCCGGCGCGGCAAGGCCGAATGCGGCGGCCGCGATTACTGCGATGGAGACGGATTTTTTCATGCGTGGTCCTCCCTTTGAGCTGGATTGCGGCGCGAGACCTCCCCTCACGCCGGTATTCATCGAAAGCGTGCGAATTCAGGCAGCAGCCGAAAGCGCCCTCTTTTTCTTCGCCATGCGGGCCGCAAGCAGGATCGCCTCGCGTGTTGCGCCTATATCGGCGATCCCCTTGCCGGCGATGTCGTATGCGGTGCCGTGGGCGGGCGTACAGAGCGGGAACGGCAGTCCGCCCATCATCGTCACACCCTTGTCGAAGCCGATGATCTTCATGGCGATCTGACCCTGGTCATGATACATGGTCATCACCGCGTTGAAGCCTTCCTTCAGCGCCCGGAGGAAGACCGTATCGGCCGGGAACGGCCCCTCGACGTTGAAGCCGAGCGCCTTGGCCTTTGCGACCGCCGGCTCGATGATGTCGATCTCTTCCATGCCGAAGCTGCCGCCGTCGCCGGCATGCGGATTGAGTCCCGCAACCGCGATCTTCGCCTCATCGTAGCCGGCATCCTTGAGGCAGGCCTGCGTCAGTTTGAGTTCGGCAAGGATCGCCTCCACCGACAGATGGGAGGCCACGTCCTTGAGCGGGATATGCGACGTCACCCGCGCGTTCCACACCTTCTCGAGAACATTGAATTCACGAACTTTTCCGGTGAAGGAAAGCACATCGGCAACGAAGCGGATCTCGTCGTCATAGCCGGGATAGGCAAAGCGCATCGCCTTCTTGTTGAAGGGCGTGAAGCAGACGGCATCGGCCTTGCCCGCATGGGCGAGTTCGAGGGCGGTGCGGAAATTGCGCGTGGCGAAGGTGCCGCCGGCAAGCGTCGCCTCGCCGCGAACCACATCGGCCGGATCGAGATGGGCGAGATCCACGAAGACGTGGCGGATGGTGCCGGCGTCGTCGAGCGCATCGAGCGAAGCGGCTTCCAGATTCAGCGTGACGCCGGCCACCCGGGCGCCCTCGTCGAGGATGCGGCGATCGCCGATGGCGATGATGTGCGCCGCGTCGCGAATGTCGGAAAGGGCCAGAAGCTGCGCCGTCAGTTCCGGGCTGATTCCCGCGGGGTCGCCCATAGCCAGCGCAATCACAGGGCGCCGCTCCTTCGTTCCGTCCGCTCCTGATGTCGTCATTCGAGATGTCCTCCGCTTCAGCTTCGATGTCTCATACGTCATTCAAAATTCTGCATCAAGTCTTTTGTATTCTGTATGCAGCATTTTCTGTTGACGACATCCGGGGCAGTCTCCATGCTTGAATGAACGGCGCCGATTCAATCGCGCACACTCAAGAAGGGCCGCGCGGCGGCCCGAAGTTCAGACGAGAAAAATGAACGAACTCAAATCACTGGATCAGCGGCCCATAGGCGGCCCGGGACCCATCCGGCGCACCGCACTGCACGACACGCTGGTCAGCCATTTGCGCGACATGATCATCGAGGGCGACCTTCCGCCCGGAACCCGTCTGCACGAGGGGCAACTGGGCGAGCAGCTCGGCGTATCGCGCACGCCGCTGCGCGAGGCGATCAAGTATCTTGCGAGCGAAGGCCTGGTGGAGCTCGTCCCGAGCCGCGGCGCCGTTGTCAAGCGCTTCAGCGCCAAGGATGTTCAGGACATGCTCACCGTGCTGCAGACCCTGGAGGAGCTCGCTGGCAGGCTTGCCTGCGAGGCCGCGACGGATGCAGAGATCGCCGAAGTGCGGGCGCTCCACGACGAAATGGTGCGCCGCTACGAGGCGGGCGACCGGATGCAATATTACAAGCTCAACCAGGACATCCACACCGCCATCGCCCGGCTTTCGGGCAATGCGGCTCTCGCCGACATGCATGCCATGCTGCAGACGCGGCTGAAGCGCATCCGCTTCATCGGCCATGAAGGCCCGGAGAAATGGGCCGCCGCGGTCGCCGAACATCAGGAAATGATCACCGCGCTCGAAGCGCGCGACAAGGCCAGGCTATCGAAAGTGCTGGGGCTCCATCTGACGAAGGCCTGGGAACGGGTGCGCGACGCGGTCTAGAGCGTCGACGCAAAAGCGAAATACGCCCTCTGGCCTGCCGGCCAGGGGGCATCACCGCTCGGCGCCGATCACTTCACCGCCAGCAGGCAGATATAGGCAAGCACCGTTACCAGCAGGCCACGGAAAGCGAAGCTGACACAGCGGTATTTGCCGCAGGCGATCGCCGCAAGCGCGTCCGCATTCTCGGCATATTGGCGGAAGAGATAGGCCTGATCGCCGGTCTCCGCCGCTCGGATGAAGCTGTCGCGATGGCGGGACCAGGCGCCCCAGAACAGCGTCGTGGAGGTGGTGCTCTTCCTCGGCAGAACCACGAGTATAGCCGACACGATGGAGAAGACCGAAGCAAGCGCAAGCATTGCCGACAGGGCCAGCGCCACGCCGCCGCCCTCGGCGTAACGCTGCCAGGAAAAGACGCTCCGCCCTTCTTGCGAAGTGACGAGAAAGGCGAACATGAAGGTGAAGATATAGGCCGCCTTCTGGTCCGACGTCTTTATCTGATCGGCGAAGACGTCGTTGACCTTCCTGATGTGATCGTAATAGGCGCCGAGTGCCACTTCCGACCCGGCTCCTTCACTTGGCAGATCGAGTTTGTACAGATTACCCCCGGCTTCCATTCGCCACTCCCCTTTATTCGTCTCCTCTTTATTACACTCGACGAGTAAAAACATCCGCCCAAAACTGGGCTCTTGACATTTCTCCCCTCTAAATTCACTGGATTCAGTATAACGAGGGGTGACAGAGAATGCGGGGAAGAAGAACGGGAGCATTGCTTGCCGCGGCGACGTTTTTTGCGCCCTTGTCTGCGCAAGCCGAGCCGGTACCGCGCCCCTCGCCGGCCGCCGGCTCCGTTATCGCCCGCAAGTCCGGCGAGGAGGTGCGTTTCGTCGACGTTTCCAGCTGGCGGGTCGTCGACCTCGCCCAGGATCTCATTCCCGGCGATGTGCTGCGCACCAATGCCACCGGCGCGCTCGCGGTCCTCTTCAGAGATCACACGCAGATAAGACTGGGGCGCAATACCGCGCTTCGCGTCAAGGAAATCGGCGCGGGCGACACGAAATTCGGGTTGGAATCGGGGACGATCTGGGCTCGGGCCGAGCGCGGCGGCGAGGGCCTGGTCATCGACACGCCGGCCGCGGCTGCCGCCATTCGCGGTACCGATTGGACGCTGACGGTCGGCCCCGACGGCAAGACCTCGCTCGTCGTTCTCGAAGGCGTCGTCGAACTCAGCAATGCCTATGGCAGCGTGACTGTGAAGCAGGGCGAAGGCGCCGTTGCGGCGATCGGCAGCGCACCGACGAAGATCGTGATCGTCACGCCGAAGGACCGCGAGCAGATGCTCTTTCATCTGTCGCTCCGCAACGCCTTCGTCTGGATGCCGGCCACGCCCTTCAGTGTTCCCGAAATGCGTCGGGAGCGCGCGCGCGTCGAAGCGAAACCCGCAGGCTTGCGCACGACCGAGGAGTGGCTGACGCTTGCGGAAATTTATCTTTCGCTCGATGGCCGCCACAAGGCTCAGGCCGCGCTTGCGGAAGCGGCGGGACGGGGACTGAGCCGGTCCCAGGCAGCGCGTGCCGATCTCGTGCGCGCATTGATCGCCGGCTCGTCCAACCGGTATGAAGAGGCGGCGCGCTTGTTCGACAGGGCCGAACGCGGCCTCGACCCGAGCCGCCGCACGATCGCGGCCTATGGCGGCTATTTCTCGCGCGGGCTCGCGAACCCCGAACGCGTCGAGGAGCCGCCGCGCAATGCCAGCGGCCGCTATGCGGGCATGGTCAGGGCCTGGACCGCCGGCTTCCGCGAAGACATTCCGGCGGCGATCGCAGTGATCAAGAGGGCCGAGCAGCAATATCCCGACGACCCGACCCTGCCTGCGGCACGCGCGCAGCTCGCCCTGCTGCTGGACGATCGCGACGAGCTTCGCGACGGCGTCGAGCGGGCGCTTGCGATCGACCCTGAAGACCCGACGGCGCTCGAGGCGCGCGCACATTACCGCTCTTACATCGAGAACGATCTTGATGCCGCCCTTGCCGACCTGAACAGGGCGCTCGAGACTGCCCCAGGCTCCTCGTCGATCTGGAACGCCCTCGGGCTGGTCCAGGGCGCGCGCGGCGACAATCGTGCCGCCGAGGCCGCCTTCAAGCAGGCGATCGCGCTCGATCCGCTCGATCCCGTCTCGCACGCAAACCTTGCGATACAATACATGGACGAGATGCGGATGGCCGAGGCGAAGCGCGAGATCGACGCCGCGCTTTCCGTCGATCCCTCCTTCGACGTGGCGCTCGTGGCGCGCGGCCGCTACCACATGCAGAACGGCGAGGCCGACAAGGCGGTGGAAGACCTGCTCGCCGGCTCGACGGCCAACCCGGCCTATTCGAACGCACAGCTGCTGCTCGCAGCCGCGCATTACGAGAAGGGCGACCGCGTTCCGGCAGCTCAGGCGCTCGACAATGCCGACCGGCTCGACCCGAACGATCCCGTCGTGGCGACGGTCAGAACCGCGATCGCGATCGATGCCTATGATGCCGACGCGGCCATTCGCAATGCTCAGGAAGCCCTGCGCCGCACCCGCGCCAAGGGCGGCGACACGGCGGCACTCGGCGCCAACCAGGAGCAAGGTTCGACGCTCAACGACGCCTTTCGCCTGCAGGGGTTGGATGCCTGGGGTCAATATTACGGCGACGCCGTCTTCGATCCCTTCACCGGCGCCAGCTATGTCGACCAGGCGGTGCGCGGCAGCGTCAACCCCTTCTTCAACGCTTACGATTTCACCGCCAACGCCGTCACGAACACGGTCAATACCACAAGCTTTTCCGCTCTCATCCAGGGGCTTCTGATCGAGCCGCATATGCTGGCCAGCCGCGAGCGAACGGTCAACCTGCTGCGTTCGCCCTTTTTCGAGACGGAGCTCGGCGGCGGGTTCATCGCCAATGAGGACCATACCGGATGGGTCGGGGAAGCTGCGGTTCGCGGATTTACGGTCTCGCCGTTCCCCATCAGCGTCTACGGTACGTTCCAGTGGGAGGAGCCGCGGGATACGGTTGAATCCGGAGGCGCGCGCCTGGAACGTGACCTGCGGATAATCGGAGGCAACGGCTACGTTACGGCCAGTCCGACGCCCGATGACCGCATTGTAGCCTTCGCGAACTATTCCGATATCGAGGAGACCCAGCAATTTCTGCCCGTTCCGCCTGACCTTGAGATAGGGGACGAGTCTTCCGGCCTCATTTCCGGGCTCGCATGGAGCCATACATTCGGATACCGCAACGTCGGAAACGCCGCACTCTTCTTCAAAGAACTTCGCTCTGGGGACAGCCTGAGCATTCTGGATGGGGCGGGCACTGAAACCAATCTCGATCTGGACGCAAGAGAGCGGACTTACATCGCGGCCCTTAACCATCTGTATGGAGATGGCGACCTGACGTGGCGCTATGGCGTCGAGGGCGGGAAGATTCGAGCAGACACCCGTACCCATTTCAGTTTGGTCCTACCGCCCCCCTCAGAAGTTGTGGACGACTATGAATATGATTCTGACACGCACGCCGTGGCTAAGGCGTATATCGACGGCCTGTACGAAATTACCCCCGACCTCAAGATAGAAGGCGCGCTGTTTGCCCGTTACATAGAGGACGTTAACGACGACGACATCCGGCTCGAACCGAAGCTCGGGGTCGCCTGGGCACCATCGGAGGGCCATTGGTTGCGCGCCGCCATTCAGCGCGAAGGGTATAATTTCGGCTCTGCTACGCTTGCGCCGGTCGGCATCGTCGGGCTGCAGCCCAACCAGTTCCTTATCGGCACGGAAGGCTATGCCGACACGCTGGCCTTGCGCTGGGATGCCGAATGGAGCGACTGGCTCTTCACCGCTGTCGACTACCAGCACCAGGAAATCCGCGACGGTTCGATTGCCACCCCAGTTACCAGCCCCTTCCTCCCACTGACGGATTTCCACTTCGACAAGGGCCGCCTCGACCGCGTGGCAGTAACCGCCAACATGGCGCTCGGACATGGATTCGGCCTGTCGGCGACGGTGGCCCGGATCGAAAGCGAGGACCTCTCGACCGGCGCCGGCGGCGATCTACCCTTTCTGCCTGAATATTCAGGCCAGGTGGCACTCACCTTTGTCAGCACAGCCAATGTCAAAACGACCGTCGCCGCCAACTATATAGGCGAGCGGGCCGTAGGTCCGATAACCCACGACGATTTCTGGACGCTCGACGCCGCTCTCCAATGGGAGCCCTTCGACAAGCGGTTCGAAGTCGAGCTCGCCGGCTTCAATCTTCTGGACGAGGAGTTCGAGGTGCGCGACGGGCTGCCCGGCTGGGGTCCCACGGTCAAGGGCACCGTCAAAGTGCGGTTCTGATGAACGACTTTCGCGAGCTTCGCCTTTCCTCCCGGCGGGTAAAGCTTGCCGCCCTGACGACCGTCGTGGCCGCCCTCGTCTCGGCTGTCTCGCTGACCGGTACGTGGTCGCTGGTGGACCTGCGCGCCTATGACTATCTCTCGATCTTCGGCCGGCCATCGCTACCGGAAGACGGCCCGGTCATCGTGGCCATCGACGAACCCTCGATGGCGGAGATCGGCAGTCAATGGCCCTGGCCGCGCGCGCTGCACGCCCGCCTGATCGAAGCCCTGAGGGCCGCCGGCGCCCGGGCGATCGGCCTCGACGTGATCTTCGCCGAACCGGCCGCCGCGCCGGAGAACGATCAGGCGCTTGCCGAAGTTCTCGGGCCGGATGTGGTGCTTGCCGGCGACGAGACGCTGATCCGCACGCCGCAGGCCGAGCAATTCGTGCGCATCGAGCCGCTACCCGCCTTTCTGGCACGGGGCGCGAAGGTCGGCATCGCCTCGGTCGGCCTCAGCGGCGACGGAGCGCTCCGGCAGATCCCCGCCTATCCGGACGGTTTCGCCGCAACGCTCGCGACCGTCGCCGGCGCCGAGCCGGCGGTGCCGCCGAGAAAGGCGCTGATGCAGACCTTCGGCCCGGCCCGGACCTATCCGACCGTTTCCTATTATCAGGCGCTCGATCCCGAGAATTTCCTGCCGGCGGGCACCTTCCGCGACAGGGTCGTCATCGTGGGCCTGAGCCTGCAGAACGCGCCCACCATCGCGGGTGGTGGCGTCGATGCCTTCCCCACCTCCGACACGGTCTTCTCACGCGGCCGCGTCGCCGGTGCCGAAATCCAGGCGACCATTTACGACAATCTCGTGCACCGGCTGTTCGTCAGGCAGGCAGGCGCGGGCATTGCCATCGCGGCGATCATCCTCGCCAGCCTGGCCGCAGCCCTTGCCGTCCTCAGGTCGACCAGCTGGAAGACGCTCGGTTACGGCGCCCTCGCCCTTACTCTGATCTTTCTTGCGAGCTACGGCCTGATGCGCCTCGGCCATGCGTTCGTCTCGCCCCTCGCCCCGGCACTCGCCTTTCTCGCCGTGGCGGTGGGGCAGGCGGGACTCGACTACGCGGACGAACGGCGGCGGCGGCGGGAAATCACCCGTGCCTTCGCGCAGTATCTCTCGCCGGCCCTCGTCGAGCGGCTGGCAAGCGACCCATCCCAGCTGAAGCTCGGCGGCGAAAGGCGGACGCTCACGGTCCTCTTCTGCGACGTTCGCGGCTTCACCACCATATCGGAGGACATGAAGGACGATCCCGAGGGACTGACGACGCTCGTCAACCGGCTCCTGACCCCTCTTTCGGAGGCGGTGCTCAACCGACGCGGCACGATCGACAAATATATCGGCGACTGCCTGATGGCCTTCTGGAACGCTCCCCTCGACGATCCGGACCATGCCGTCCATGCCGTTCAGGCGGCGCGCGACATGCTTGCCGCCCTCGGTGGTCTCAACGCAGAGCTGGAAGCCGAGGCGAAAGCGGCGGGGCGTCCGCCGAAGGCGCTGAGGATCGGCATCGGCATCAACACGGGCGAATGCGTCGTCGGCAATATGGGCTCGGCCCGCCGCTTCGATTATTCGGCGCTGGGCGATGCGGTCAATCTCGCCTCCCGCCTCGAAGGTGCCTCCAAGGACTACGGTGTGCCGCTGCTCCTCGGCGAAACTACTGCAACACTCGCCGCCCGGAAATTTGCGGTTGCCGAGCTCGACCGCATCACCGTCAAGGGACGCAGCACGGTCTCCCCCGTCTTCACCCTGGTCGACGGGGCTTCGGAACCGGCGCTCGCACGCCACCGCGCCTACCTCGCCGGGAAATACAGCGGCGAGATCGCTGCCGATGACGGTTTGTTCGGTGAACTCAAGGCGGCGCTGCCGCCGCTCGCGCGCTATTACGAGCGCGAGCGGGAACGGCTGCTGAAATAGCAGATAAGGGGCAAATCACGGGCTTGGCGCTCAATGCAAGCCGCCGAAGCCGGCCGCGAAAACCCTCCAGGTCAGAAAGGATCAACCGAAAAAGAAGGGGCTTTACTGATGCGGCTCAGCGCCCGCAGAAAGGCGTCTCACCTCAACGGCTTTTCGGTGGTGAAGAGCGCGGCGATGCTCACGCCATGCACGTCCGCGGGGAGGCATTCATCGAGCGGGAAGCGAGCCTTGTGGTGAGTAGAAGGTTCTCTACTTCTACTTGGGGACGCTGCTGTCTACCCCAGAAAAAACTTGCCCCGGCGGTGTGCGGAGCAGTGACCAGCCGGGGGATACGTGCTCTATATGGCACGGAGACCGTCTCGTTACAAGACCCACACCTAGTTTAGCAGCTGTCCTTCAGCAACCAGACCGCAATCCCTCCACCTGCCCCTTGCCGACATTCTCTCTGCGGATCGCTTCTCCACCTACTTGGGGTGGGCTCAGGGTGACATGGTCTTGGGCGAGCGCCTGTATAGCTATAACGTTCGACTATCCGCCGACTTCTACGCCTCTCTTCATATGATGGAGGTCGCCTTGCGGAACAAGGTGGACGGTGCCTTGACCGCTATGCATGGCGCAGCGTGGCTCCATAACCCCGCCGTATTGACTGATAAGTACCAGCAGGATTGCGTGGCGAAGGCCGAGCAGACGCTTCTCCGCGACGGCAAAGCCGCCACCCACAGCCAGATGATCGCGGAACTGAATTTCGGGTTCTGGAGTTCGGTGTTCGGTCGCTCCTCGAACCACCTCTGGGGAACGCTTCGCCCGATCTTTCAGACCGCCGGCCTCAAGCGCGCGATCATCGCGCAGAAGCTGCGTGACCTTCGCCGGCTGCGTAATCGGATCGCCCACTATGAGCCCATTCTCGCTCAACCGATTCCGACATTGCACCAAGACATCCTGAACCTCACCGCATGGATGTCTCCGGTCGCGTCCGCGTGGATCACGACCCATGCGCTTGCCGCCTACCCTGCCACCCCGGTAATCATCAAAGACGCTGCCGGCGTTTCCATATTCGATCAGGCCCTTGCGGGCCATCTCCCCGTGTAGGTGCTCACGGGCAACTCGAGACGAGCGCCGGAGCGGTCGAGATCAAGAGACCCCCAGCAGCCGCTCGACCGTGGCCTGCTCCTTCGCCAGCGCCTCCGGCGTTCCGCTCCAGGCGAGCCTGCCGCGCTCCAGGATGATCACCCGGTCGGCGAAATCAAGGGCGCTCTGGATGCGCTGCTCCACCAGCAGGATGGTCATGTCGCCGGTTTTCGCGAGCTCGGCGAAAGCCTTCATCAGTTCCTCGCAGATGACCGGCGCCAGTCCTTCGAGCGGCTCGTCGAGCAGCAGGACCGAGGGGCGGCCGAGGATCGAGCGGGCGGTTGACAACATCTGCTGCTCGCCGCCGGAAAGCTGCAAGCCGAGGTTTCGGCGTCGCTCGTAGAGGCGCGGGAACATCTCATAGGCCTCGCTCAGCGCCGTCTTCGGCCGGCCCTTGAGACCGACGAAGAGATTTTCCTCAACCGTCAGGGACGGGAAGACGCAGCGCGCCTGCGGCACGAAGCCGAGGCCTTTCAGCGCGCGTGATGCGCTCGGCAGCGTGGTGACGTCGGCCTCGCCGATACGGATGCGTCCGCCGTAACGGCGCGTCTGCCCGGCGAGCGTAGCGAGCAGCGTCGTCTTGCCCATGCCGTTGCGGCCGAGAACCGCAAGCCGCGCGCCAGCAGGCACCGAAAAGGAAATCCCCTCCAGCACCCGCGTCGGCCCATAGCCGGCGGAGAGATTGTCGACCTCAAGCGGCGCTGCCGGCATCGGCATAGCTCCCGAGATAGGCTTCGCGCACACGCGGATCTTTGGTGACGTCGGCTGGAGAGCCGTCGAAGATGACCATGCCGGCAGCAAGCACGATCACGCGCTTGGCGAAGCGGAAGACGAGATCCATGTCGTGCTCGATCATCAGGACGGCAAGGTCATCGGGAAGTTCGGCGAGCGCCTGCTCGATGCGGCCCGTGTCGCTCTGCGGCACGCCGGCTGCCGGCTCGTCGAGCAGCAGCACCTTAGGTTTGAGCGCCAGCGCCACCGCGATCTCCAGCAGCCGCTGCTGGCCGTAGGCGATCTGGCGCACCGGCCGGTGCGCCAGATCGCGAAGGCCAAGCTTGCCAAGCAGGCTACCGGCCTCTGCCATCACCCCGGGCATCGCCAGGAAATTGCCGAACATGCGGCCCGCCCGGCCGTCGCGCTGCAGGATCGCGAGCGCCACGTGCTCGGCGGGCGTCATGTCCTGGAAAAGGCGCGTCACCTGGAACGAACGCACGAGGCCGCGGTGCACGCGGCCGATCGCGTCGATATGGGTGACGGTTTCGCCGCCGATCCGCACCTCTCCGGCATCCGGCTTCAGATTACCGGTGACGAGATTGACGAAGGTCGTCTTGCCGGCACCGTTCGGGCCGATCAGGGCGACGCGGTCGCCCGGTGCCATGGAAAGGCTGACATCGTTGGTGACGGCGAGACCGCCGAAGGAGCGCTTGAGATTTCTGGCTTCGAATATGGCGCTCATCGGCCCGCCCCCCATCGCCGCGCGAGGATTTCTGCGACCGTGCCGTAAAGCCCTTTCGGCGCAAAGAGCACGACCGCGATCAACAGGGCCCCGACCATGGTCAGCCAATGGAACGGGTTGGCCGCCGAGACGAGATCTTCGAAGAACATGAAGACGATCGTGCCGGTAAGCGCCCCGAAGAGCGAGCCGGTACCGCCGAGCACGAGCATCACCAGGCTTTCGGCCGAGAGCGTGAAGGAGAGGCTGTCGAGACCGACGACCTGCGTCGAGACGGCGTTGAGCGCCCCGCCGACGCCGGCGACCGCGCCGGAAATCACATACATCTTGAGGATGGCGATCGTAGGCGACGCGCCCATCGCCCGAATGCGGATCGGGTCCTCCTTGATGCCGCGGCAGAGCATGCCGAAGGGCGAGCGCACGACGAGGCGCAGGAGCACGAAGACGATTGCGAGCAGCACGACGCCGAAGACATAGGCCGTGCGGCCCCAGAGGTCGAAGGCGAAAAGGCCGATGAGCGGATCGGGCGCGATGCCGGCCAGTCCGTCGCTTCCCCCCGTCCAGGACGAGGCCTTGTTGGCGAATTCATGGAACAGATGGATGAGCGCTATCGAGAGCACGAGCTGCGGCAGACCGTGCGCCCGAAGGATCACTACCCCGCAGGCGAGCCCCGCCACCGCACCGCCGAGAATACCGGCGGCGACCATGAGGAGCGGATCGGTAATGCCGAAATGCACGGCCGCGATCCCGGCGGCATAGGCACCGCTGCCGAACAGCGCGGCATGGCCGAGGGTCGCGACGCCGCAATAGCCGGTGACGAGATCGAGCGAGAGGACCAGCAGCGCGATCGCTATGATGCGGGTGAGCAGCGCGAGATTGTTCGGAAAGAGCAGGTAGCCGATGGCGGCCAGCACGAGGATCAGGGCGAGGCCGGCAAGATCGTGGCCGAACCCCCGCCTGCCCGCAGAAAGTGCCGTGGCTGCTTCGTTCATCGTTGCCATGGTCACCTACTTCATCCTCCCGGCAAGGCCGCGCGGAAACACGCAGACGATGGCGATGACGGCGAGATAGAAGAAGAACTCTCCGAATTCCGGCATCAGATAGCGCCCCGTCGTATCGATGCCGCCGAGCAGGAGGCAGGCGGCAAGTGCACCCGGGATCGACCCTGCTCCGCCGACGGAAACGACCACCAGGAAGGTGACCATGTATCTGAGCGCATAATAGGGCTCGACCGGCAGCAGTTCCGCGCCGACGACGCCGCCGAACGCGGCAAGCCCCACGGCCACGGCGAAACTCACGGCATAGACGACGTCCGTGCGCACTCCGAGTGCCGCCGCCATCGCCGCATTGTCGACGGCGGCGCGGAGCTTGACCCCGAAGGCGGTTTTCTCGATGGCAAACCAGAGGGCTCCGGCAACGGTGAGGCCGCAGACGATCGCGAAGATCCGGTGCACGGCGATCGAGCGGAAGCCGAGATCGGCGGAGCCCTCGAGGCTCGGCGGCAGCGGGATCGTCTTGAGAGTCGGGCCGAAGACGTAGTTGGCAATGCCGATGATGCAGAAGGTGATACCGATCGTCATCAGCACCTGAGTCAGCTCCGGCTGGCCGTAGATGCGGCGGTAGAGCAGGCGCTCGATCGGGATGGCGATGACGATCGTGCCGAAGACCGCGATCAGCACCGCGACTCCGTAGCCGAGCCCGAGATCACGCGCCGCATAGGATGCGATATAGCCGCCGATCATCGCAAAGGCGCCGTGGGCAAGATTGACGACGCGCATGAGGCCGAGCGTGACCGAAAGGCCGATCGAGATCACGAACAGCACCATGCCATAGGCGAGCGCATCGACGGCTATGCTGGAGATGGTTTGCATGAGCGCATCCTAACGGTGTGGCAAGGCTTCACCCTCGATCCTCATTCCGGAAGGCTTCCGCCGAACCAGCAATGCAACCATCGCATATGGCGGCTCCGATGAACCGGTCGAGATGATGGCCGCCGATCATTTCACCGCGGCAAGACCCGGATCGCCCTGTTTCTCGAAGGTCTGGATTTCCTTATTGTAATAGGTTCCGTCATCGGCCTTGGCGACCTCGCGCAGATAGATGTTCTGAGTGATATGGCGCGATTCGGGATCGATCGACACCGGCCCGCGGGGGCTTGTCCAGGAGAGCCCCTTCACGGCATCGACCGCCTTCTGGGCATCCTGCTCGCCCCCCGTCGCCTCTATCATCTTGTAGATGACATGCAAGCCGTCATAGGCCCCGACCGCGGGGAAGGAGAGCTCGGCCGGATTGCCGATCGCCTTGGCGGCCGCCTCGACGAAGGCCTTGTTTTCCGGCGAGTCATGCGAAACGGCATAGTGAAAGGTCGTCTGCAGGCCGAGCGCGGCGTCGCCCAGCGCCGGCAGGTCGGACTCCTGGGTGAGGTCGCCCGGCGCGAAGAACTTGATGCCGCCATCCTTGAGGCCGTTTTCGTTGAACGCCTTGACGAAGCCGAGCGTCGTCGGGCCGGACGGCAGGAAGGCGAAGACGCCTTCGGCACCGGAATCCTTGATGCGCTGCATGATCGGCGAGAAATCGTTGGTCGACAGCGGCATGCGGATCGCCTCCACGATCTCGCCGCCCACCGCCTCGAAGCCGGCCTTGAATGCGTTCTCCGCATCGACACCCGGGCCGTAATCGCTGACCACGGAGATGATCTTCGAGACGCCGGCATCCTTCGCCACCTTGGCGATCGGCGTGGATGTCTGCCAGAGCGTGAAGGAGGTGCGCACCACGAGCGGGCTCTTGGTGACGATCGCCGACGTGGCGGCATTCATGATCACCAGCGGCACGTTCGCCTGCTCTAGCAGCGGCGTGACGGCCATCGCGTCGGGCGTGAAATAGAAGCCGGCGAGATATTGCACGCCTTCCTTTACGACCAGCTCCTGCGCCAGCGCCTTGGACTGGGCCGGGTCGGCCTGCGGCACGTCGCGGTATAGGATTTCGATATCGTCGTCGCCGACCTTGGCGCCGTTCACCGCCATATAGGCGTCGATGCCTGCCTTGAAGTTCTTGCCCTGCAGCGCAAAGGGACCGGAAAACGGTCCGACGACGCCGACCTTGATCGTATCCGCCTGCGCCGCGACGCTCGTTGCCAGAGCCGCGAGCGCGGCCAGAATGAGCCTTGTCATATTTCCTCCCCCGCGACGCCGCTACTCCCGGCCGGCATCGCTTCCTTTTACATCAATCGCAATCGACAGCGGGCAGTCTGCCATGTCAAACGGTGATGCAAAAATGAAATATGGGCGGAAATCCATAATCCCCCGGTTATTGTTTTGTCCGGGGGTTATGGAGGAAGCGCGCGTGCGTCAGTGCAGCCCGAATTCCCGAAGCAGTTCCTGCCTGTAGCGCACGAAGCGTGCGCCGCTGCGATCGCGCGGCCGGGGCAGGTCGATGTCGATCGCTCTCGGCGCTCCGTCCTGTTGCTTCGGCAGTATCAGGACACGATCCGCCAGATAGACGGCCTCCTCGAGATCATGCGTGACCAGAACCATCGTCACGTTCTCCTCCCGCCAGATGCGCTCGAGCTCCTGCTGCATCGTCAGTTTCGTCATCGCATCGAGGGCGCCCAGCGGCTCGTCCAGCAGCAGGATCTCGGGCTTTACCGTCAGCGCTCGCGCAAGCCCGACCCGCTGCGCCATTCCACCGGAAAGTTGCTTCGGATAGGCATCCTGGAAATCGGCAAGGCCGACAAGCGAAATGTAGTGACGTGCAAGCTCCTCGGCGCGTCCGGAATCCTCGCCTCGCACCTTCAGGCCGAAGGCCACATTGCCGAGAACCGTCAGCCAGGGAAGCAGCCGCGGCTCCTGGAATATGACCGCGCGCTCCTTGCCGACACCGGCAACCGGCCGGCCGTCGATCAATACCCGGCCCGCATCGGCCGTCTCGAGACCCGCGAGAACCCGCAGCAATGTCGTCTTGCCAGATCCGCTCGCCCCGACGATCGCAAGGCACTCCCCGGACCGGATGTCCAGATCGAGGTTCCTGAGGACGCTGAGCCGCCGCCCGTTGATCCGGAAGGATTTCGAGAGATCGCGCAACGCCACCTCCCCTTTGCGCAGGCTTCTGACTTCAGCCATTTTCACCCCCTCAATTCGCCGCGGCGGACGTCGCGTCCGGCCGGAACAGAAGATCGGAAGCCCTGTATTTGCCCTGCGGCAGGCTGCCCTCGCGCTCGAGAACGCCGATCCAGAAATCCAGATCGCGCTCGGTCGCTTGCGCGCCCTTTCGCAGACCGAACCCCGTCCAATGCCTCGCGAGATCGCCGTTTTCGCCGCGCTCGGTCAGAATACGGGCGAGCACGGCGCGCGCTTCTTCCGGATGCTCGCGTGACCAGTCGGCGGCGCGCGCGGATTGTTCAACGAAGTTTTTGGCGGCCTCCGGATTCTTTTCCACGAAATCCCGCCTGAGAACCGCAAAACCGCCGGCAATTTCGCCGAGCACATCCGTGTCGTCGAAGACCGCGCGCACCCCGCCGTGATCCAATATCTGGCCGTTGACGGTCGCCTGCCAGTATCCCACGGCGGCGATGTCGACCTGGTTCGACCGGAGCGTCTGCTCGAGCTGCGGCCCGGGTACGACGACGAGGTTTGCTGCGTTTTCGGGCAAACCCTTGGTGTGCAGCGCCTCGCGTACCGCATAGTCGAGATGCGCCCCGAGCGTATTCACCGCAATCGTCTTACCTGCGATATCCCCGATGGACCTGATCGGGCTGTCTTCGAGCACGTAGAATATGCTCTTGACCTGCTCGTTGATGCCGTTGGTCGGAAAGGCCGCGACGAAATCGTTTCCGCCGGCGATCGAGTTGATGACGGCTGCGGTCGCCGCCGAGCCGATGTCGACGCTGCCGGAGGCAAGCGCGAACAGGGATGCGGGCCCGCCTCCCGCATAACCGACATTCTCGAGCCTGATGCCGAGGCTGTCGAAATAGCCGAGCTCATAGGCGAGTTCGTGCGGCGACAGGCTGCCCTGGCTTGCGAGGAACCGCAGCGTCACCGGTTCCGGAGCTTCTGCTGCTGCAAGGCTGGAAAGCCCGATCGACAACAGGCTGCCGAATGCGAGGGCACGAATGGAAATCGTCATATGTCACCTTTTCCATGATCTGGACGTTTCGAATGTCGAGGCCGTTTTGCCGCAGTTCCGGGCGGAAGGCCGCTGCGCATTTTTTCTGGAATTGCTCTAGTTCGAGGCGTCGCTCCAGCGGCAGAGGCGGCGCTGCGCAAAGACCAGCGCGTAATTGGAGACGAGCCCCAGCCCGGCGAGAATGAAGATCGCCGCGAACATCAGGGGAATCTGGAAATTGTACTGGGCGTTCATGACCTGGAACCCGATGCCCTTATTGGCCCCGATCATCTCGGATGCGATGAGCAGCAGCAGGGCAGTCGTCGCACTCAGGCGCAGGCCGACGAAGATCGAAGGAACAGCGCCCGGAAGAACCACGCGACGGAACACAGTGAGACGCGACGCGCCATAGACGCGCGCCATCTCGATCAGTTTCGAATCCACTTCCTTGACCCCGTTGATGGTATTCAGAAGCAACGGGAAGAGCGTCGCCCAGAAGATGACGAAGACTTTCGACGCCTCGCCGAGTCCGAGAAGCAGAATGAAAACCGGATAGAGAGCGAGCGCGGACGTCTGGCGGAAAAGCTGGAGGACGGGATCGAGCGCGTTCTCGATCGGACGCACCTGCCCCATCAAGAGACCGAGCGGTATGGCCAGGACCACCGCGCCGACGAAGGCGGTGCCGGAGCGCTGAAGACTGATCGCGATGTCGTCGAGCAAGGCTCCGCCGGAAATTCCCGTCCACAGGGCGGAAAGGATGGCGCCGACGGACGGAAACACGGCCGGATTGATCCAGCCGGCGGTGCTGGCCGCCTGCCAGAGCGCAAGAAAGGCGATGAGCAGTCCGTAGCGCGACAGCCAGCTGCCGGCGGCGGCGGCTGACCGGCGGAGATACTCGTCCGCTTTTGCGCTGACGCTGCCGCCTTCGTGGATGATCGACCTGTCGAGTTCCTGCAAGCTCATTTTCGTGGCTCCCCTCTTACTCGGCCGCCTGAACGGCCGCGCGCGCCAAAGTCCACGGGTTCGCCGGACGGGGAAGTCCGAGATTTTCCCGCAGCGTCCGCCCCTCGTAGGCGGTGCGGAACAGGCCGCGCCTCTGCAGTATGGGGACGACCAGATCGACGAAATCGTCGAGCGCGCCCGGAAGCCATGGTGGCAGGATGTTGAAACCGTCGGCCGCTTCGCTCAGGAACCACTCCTCGAGCTGATCGGCGACCTGCTCGGCGCTGCCGACGACGGTGCAGTGACCGCGTGCGGTCGCGATCCACTGATAGAGCTGGCGGATGGTGAAGCCATGCTCGTCCGCGATCTTTCGGATCAGCGCCTGCCGGCTTTTCATTCCTTCTGTCTCATTGCTGACGGGCAAGGGCCCATCGAGCGGAAATCCCGTCAGGTCGAGCGTGCCGCCGGTCAGGCCATTCAACAGCGCCACGCCGTCCTCCGGCACGATCAACGCATTCAGCTCTTCATATTTGGAGCGCGCCTCCTCTTCGGTCCGGCCGACAAAGGGGGCCACCCCCGGCATGATCAGCACATGGTCGGGGTTGCGCCCGGCGTGCTTCACGCGTGCCTTTATGTCGCGGTAGAATTCCTGCGCCGAAGCGAGGTTCTGATGGGCGGTGAAGATCACCTCGGCACTGGCCGCCGCAAGCCTGCGTCCGTCCTCGGATTGCCCCGCCTGCACCACGACCGGATGTCCTTGGACGGGACGCGGCGCGTTCAGCGGTCCCTTGACGCTGAAATGCTTGCCCTTGTGGTCGATGTCGTGAACCCGGCCGGCATCGAAGAAGCGGCCGGTCGCCTTGTCGCGGATGAAGGCATCATCTTCCCAGCTGTCCCATAGAGCCTTGACGGTCTCGACGTGCTCGTGCGCGCGCTCGTATCGTTCGGCGTGGCTCGGCTGCGTCTCTCTGTTGAAGTTGCGCGCCGTCTCGTCGCCGGCGGAGGTGACCACGTTCCAGCCTGCCCGCCCGTTGGACAGAAGGTCCAGCGAGGCGAACTTGCGGGCGAGCGTGTAGGGCTCCTCATAGGTCGTCGATGCCGTGGCGATGAAGCCCAGATGGGTCGTCAGCGGTGCGAGTGCTGCAAAGAGGGTGACAGGCTCGAAACCGGCTATCTTCGCATTGCCGCCTTCGCGGCCGCCAAGCCCGACGGAGAGGTTGTCGGCGAGAAAATAGGCGTCGAACAGGCCGCGCTCCGCGGTCTCGGCGAGCCTTCTGTGGAATTCGAAATTGGTGGCACCATCTGCCGGAGCGCCCGGATGCCTCCAGGCGGCAATATGCTGGCCGCCGCCGGGAAGAAAGGCTCCAAGCTTGATCTGTCTTGTCATTGCTGCCTCCGTTGGATTTGCTTCGCCGGCCGGCGTCACTTCGCCTCGATTGCCGACGCAAACCGGGTTGGGTTGAAATTGCGGTTAAGCCGCCAGGCTTGCCCTGGCGGCGCGCGCGAGCGCCTGCGTTGCCTCGCCGACCGCCCTGCCGACGCGGTCATGGATCGCCTCGGAGGCGAGAGAGCCGTCGGCAAAGTCCTTGTCGGAGGCGTAGATCGCGGTCGGGATCGCCAACGCCTCGAAGAAGCCGAACAGTGGCCTCAACTGATGCTCCACCATCAGCGAGTGGCGTTCCCCGCCCCCGGTGGCGGCGAGGATGACGGGCTTGCCGCGAAGCGAGGAGGGATCGAGCAGGTCGAAGACGTGCTTGAAGAGGCCGGTATAGCTTCCCTTGAAGGTCGGCGACCCCACCACCAGAATGTCGGCTGCAAGCATCTGGCCAACGACATATCGCGCTTCCGGTGCGAGTTCGTCGAGCCTTCTCGCGGGGAGCAGCGACGCCCCGAAGTCCTCGATATCGAAGGTCTGCGCCGACGCCCCTGCATCGACCGCCAGCCGGTGGACGATATGGTCCACGAATGCGCGTGTCCTGGACGGACGCGTGATATTGCCTGAAATACCCACCACTCGTGTCTGCGGCATCGCTTTAGCTCCTCGTGAGATCCGTGCTTTCGTGATACTCATCAAAATCTATAATCTTAGTAGACTAAAGGAACGCCGTTCTATTCCCGATGCGCGAACAAGAAGACTTTGCTTTCGAGGCTTCCCTGGGGGAACAAAGCACCGGCCGCGGGGTTACCGCCAGACAAGCGCAAGACCGCCATGCATCTGCCCGACGCAACCTACCGTCTCCAATTCCGCAACGGGATGGACTTCGCAAAAGCCGTGGAGTTGATCCCGCACCTCGTCGGGCTCGGCATATCTCACCTCTACGCCTCGCCCGTTTTCACCGCGGTCCGAGGGTCAACCCATGGCTACGACATCGTCGACTACAACGAGATCGACCCGGACCTGGGCGGCTACGACGGATTTGTGCTGCTCGCCCATGCGCTGAAAGCCGAAGGACTCGGTCTCATTCTGGACATCGTCCCGAACCACATGGCCGCGCATCTCGAGAATGACTGGTGGCACAGCGCGATCGAATGGGGCCGCCTTAGCGAATTTGCCGACTATTTCGACATCGACTGGCGGGAGCCGCTTACGCTCCCCTTCCTCGGCCGGTCGTTTGAGGAAGAGGTCGCAGCCGGCAATCTGCGCCTTGCTTACGACCACGAGCACCGCTGCCTGGCGCTCCGCTATTACGAGGCTCTCTATCCGCTCAATCCCGCCAGCTATGCGGCGATCCCGCGCAACGGCAATGCCGTGCTCGAAAGGCTCGCGGCTGCCGCCGGCACGGTCGAACGGAAAACCGCCGCACAGTTCCACGCGGAAATCGCCTCTGTCGTCGCGACGCCATCGCTCGCTGCCGAACTCGACCAATGTCTCGCCCGGTTCTCCGCAGACACACTCGACCGGCTGCATCGGAGACAATCCTGGCGGCTGATGAGCTGGCAGACGGCCCGGGACAAGCTCAGCTACCGGCGGTTTTTCGAGGTCGCCGGCCTCATCGGCATGCGCGTAGAAGATGACGCGGTCTTCACGGATACCCACCGGCTTGCGCTCGCCCTGGTCCGGGAAGGCCTGATCGATGGGCTCAGGATCGATCACATCGACGGCCTGGCCGATCCCAAGGGCTATCTCGACCGGCTCCGCCGGGAGGCCGGCGACGGCACCTATATCGTCGTCGAGAAAATACTCGGCGAGAACGAAACGCTGCCGTCCGACTGGCCGGTCGACGGAACCACGGGCTACGAGTTCATATCGGCCCTCGCGGATCTCCTTTCCGACGACACTCCGTCTTCGTGGCTTTCGAGCGAGGAAAGGCGATCGGCGGCCGAAGAGGCGGTCACGGGATGCAAGCTCCAGGTCCTGAGCCGCAATTTCAATACGGAAGTCCGGCGGCTGACCGGACTGGCCGCTCGCTTCACAAGCGATGAGGATCCGGACCAGAACGAGCGGACCGGTGAGGCCATTTCCCAGCTGACGGCTGCACTGCCCGTCTATCGGACCTATGTCGGCGACCGGGGGGCCGGAGCGCGCGACAGCCGCATCCTCGACGCAGCCGCAGCGAAGGCAGCGGCGCGCGCGCCCGCCGTCGGCGCCGAGATCGCAGCGATCGTTCCCGCACTCAGGCTGCCGATCGACTCGGCCGACGGCAAGGTGCGGTCTGAATTCCGTACGCGCTTTCAGCAGTTGAGCGGCGCGGTCATGGCCAAGGCGGTCGAGGATACCTTCTTCTATCGGAGAGGCGATTATCTCGCGGCGAACGAGGTGGGTGCCTCCCCCTTATGGACGCCCGGCGGCGTCGGCCGCTTTCATGCGACGATGCAGGATCGCGCAAGCCGGATGCCGCACGGCCTGTCGGCGACTTCCACGCACGACACCAAGCGGGGTGAAGATGCGCGCGCCCGGCTCCACGTCATAAGCGAGGCACCGGACGTCTGGGCCGCAGCGGTGGACCGCTGGCACGGGATGAATGCGGAAAGCATGGGCCGACTCCCGGCCGGCGAGGAACCGGACGCTTCGGTCGAGCAATTCCTCTATCAGAGCCTGCTCGGTGCCTGGCCCATAGCGCCGCTCGGTGACGAAGACGACCTGATCTTTCTGCACGAGCGGATGCTCGATTTCGCCGTTAAGGCGCTGCGGGAGGCAAAGCTCAGGACAAGCTGGGACGATCCGAACGAGCGCTATGAAGCAGCGATCAGGGCCTTTCTCGGCGATCTCCTGGATCGCCGGAACCGGTCCTTCCTCGGCGATTTCGAGAAAACGGCCGCACCGTTCATCCATGCCGGCCTGATCAACAGCCTCTCGCAAACGCTGGTGAAGCTCACCGCGCCCGGCATTCCCGATATCTATCAGGGCAGCGAACGCGTCGACCTTTCCCTCGTCGATCCCGACAACCGCCGCGGCTTTTCACCGCGCCCCTCGCCTTCCCGGCTGCCGCAAGCGCCGCCGATCGGCGATTTCCAGGACTGCAAGCAGACGCTGATCTCGATAGGCCTGAACTATCGCCGGGGGCGCGGCGCGGATTGTCTTGCGAGAGGCGAATATCGCGCGGTGCGCGTCGAAGGTCGGGGCGCCCGTCACGCCGCCGCTTTCATGCGTCGCAGCGGGAATGGCTTTGCGCTCACAGTCGTCCCACGGCTTGTCTTCGGCCAGACGGTCGACGGCCGCCTGTCCATCCGTCCGGAACTGTGGCGAAACGCCTTCCTCGCCTTGCCCGAGGGCTGCCAGTTCAAGCCCATGTGCAATCTCCTGACCGGCGGCGTCACCGAGCCTCGGCCTCTTCTCGCCTTGGCGGACATCCTGCGGGACTTCCCTGTCGCCTTGCTGGTCGAGGCGTGAGGCATCTACCTCACACCCGCCCCAGCCGCCGGACATTGCCGGCGAGCTCGGCGGCGAGCCTCAATGCGGCCGCCGTAGCGCCGACCATCTGCGGCAGGATCAGCCATTCAAGCGTCCAGGCGGAGCCCGACCGCTCCTGCTCGTGCACCAGCGACTGGTGGATGGCGGAAATCTGCGTCGCGTTGAAGCGGGCGAGCGTCACCAGCACCTCCGCGGCGACCGGGTTCTGCTTGTGCGGCATGGCCGAGGAGCCGCCGCCGCCCGCAAGCACGATCTCGTCTCCCGCCTGCGCCATCAGCGCCACGTCCTGACCGAACTTGCCGAGGCTGCCGGTGACGAGCGACAGGAGGTGGGCGAAATCAGCGATCGGCAGGCGCTGGCTGTGCCATTGCGGGCAGTCGACCAGCGCGAGTTCCTCCGCCAGCGTCGCGCGGACGATGTCGGCCTTGCCCTTGAGCTTTTCGAGGGTGCCGGCGGCTCCTCCGAACTGCACCGTAAAAATGTCCGTTCCCGTGGCATCCAGCCTGTCCTGATGGTCGAACAGCGGCTCGATCCAGCTCCGCAGGCGGTCGGCCACTGTAATCGGGATCGCCGGCTGCATCCGCGTATGGGCGGTCAGCGTACGCTCGCCCCAGTGCCTCCCGCAAGCTTCGAGCGCCGTCACGACGTCGCCGATCCGGCCGGAGAAGAGTTCCGCGATCGCCTTCAGCCTCAGCATGAGGCTGGTATCGACCACGTCCTGGCTGCTGGCTCCGAAATGGACATGTTCCGCCGCCTCTTCGCCGACCGCCCGGCGCAATTGCCGCACGAGCTCGGGAACGACGACACCGTCGATGGCGGTTGCCCGGCGCATGGCGCCGACGTCCGGAGAGAAGCCACGGCATGCCTCGGCAATGCGATTGGCGGCCGCCTCGGGGATGACGCCGTGGCGCGCCTCGGCACGCGCAAGCGCCGCCTCGAAGGCCAGCATGGCGCGAACATCGGCGACGACGGAGAATTCCGCCGCCACCGCCTCGTCTCCCAGAAGGCCGGAAAGATAGGGGTGATCGAAGGCCGAATAGGTCATGCCGCATCTCCAGCTCTCGCTCCCTTCGATTCGAAGGGAGCCTCACACGCATGCGGCAACGCGGGGGCGGGCTGCCGAACGATCATATATCCAGGAAGACCGTTTCCTTCTCGCCCTGGAGATGAATGTCGAAGACATAATTAGGCGCCTGACCCGCCGCGACAAGCGTCTTGGCCCGGTGGCGGTGCTCGATGCGGGCAAGCAACGGATCTTCGGCATTCGCCGCCGCCTCGTCTGGGAAATACATGCGCGTGTGAAGGCCGATGTTGATGCCGCGCGCGACGATCCAGAAGCTGACATGCGGGGCCATCAGCCGGCCGTCGTGGAATGGAACGCGGCCCGGCTTCACCGTCTCGAAAGTGAAGACACCGTCCTCGTCGCTCGTCGGTGAGCGTCCCCAGCCGGTAAAGTTCGGGTCTGCCGTACCGCGCAGATCCGACGGGGAATTGTAGAGCCCGGCTGCGTCCGCCTGCCAGATTTCGAGAAGTGCGTCCCTGAGCGGCATTCCGGCGCCGTCGATGACGCGACCGGTCACGGTGATGCGCTGCCCGAGCGTCTTGTCGTTGACCATCGAAGCGCCGAGGTCGCCATCATATACGCCGCCGATGCCGCAGAAATTCGGCGTCAGGCCGATATGGACATAGGGGCCAGCCGTCTGCGACGCCGTTTCCTTGAGGGTGCCTGGATCCTGAACCATCGGTGCCTCCTCAATTCCCTTCCGGCCTGTTTTCGAAGAAGGTCGAGCGGCGGCCACGCAGCACGATGTCGAACCTGTAGGCGCGCGCATCCATGGGCACGGTGTTGCCCCAGTCGAGAGCCGCGATCAGTTGCTCGATCGCCCGGCGGTCGGGGATCGTGCCGACGATCGGACATTTCCAGATCATCGGATCGCCCTCGAAATACATCTGCGTGATCAGGCGCTGGGCGAAACCGTGGCCGAAGACCGAGAAATGGATATGTGCGGGCCGCCAGTCGTTGACGCCGTTCGGCCAGGGATAGGCTCCGGGCCTGACCGTGCGGAACCAGTAACGGCCTTCCTCGTCGGTGATCGTTCTGCCGCAGCCGCCGAAATTCGGATCCAGCGGCGCGAGATAGCTTTCCTTCTTGTGACGGTAGCGTCCGCCGGCATTCGCCTGCCAGAACTCGACGAGCACACCCCGAACCGGATGGCCGCGTTCGTCGAGGACGCGGCCATGGACGATGATGCGTTCGCCGATCGCGCTTTCACCGGGATTGGCGAAGTTATGGATCAGGTCGTTGTCGAGCTCGCCCAGCATCGAATGGCCGAAGGCCGGGCCGGTGATCTCGGATATGGTCCCGTCGAGCGACAGCAGCGCCTTCTGCGGCGAACGCAGCACGGAGGTCTTGTAACCGGGCGCGAAGGCCGGCGGGTGCCAGGCGCGGTCGCGGGCGAAAAAGGCGCCCGTTTCGGGCTGGGCCTTCCGTCTGCCATTTTGATTGTCGGACATCGTCCTTCTCCCTCGCCCCTATCGAGCAGCCGTGCCGGCATCCATGTCCGCAAAAACCTGCTTGACGATCTTGATCGCGTGATTGGCCGCCGGAACGCCTGCATAGATGGCAACATGCAGCAGCGCCTCGCAAATATCCTCGCGCGTCGCCCCGGTATTGGCCGTGGCGCGGACATGCATGGCCACCTCCTCGTCCTGTCCAAGCGCGGCGAGCAGGGCGATGGTGACGATCGACCGCTCCCGCTTCGTCCAGCCGGGACGCGACCAGACATGCCCCCATGCCGCCTCGGTGATCAGCTCCTGGAAAGGACGGTCGAAATCGGTCGATGCCGACTCTGCCCGGTCGACGTGATCGTCGCCTAGAACGGCGCGGCGCGTCGCCATTCCCTGTCGGTAGCGCCCGGAAGGCGCAAGGGCATCGCTCATGGTTTGCCTCCAGACAACACGGATCGGAAGAAGCGTTTCAGCACCGACGTCAAGGCTTCCGGCTGCTCGACGCAGGGGATATGTCCCGCTCCGCGGATCACTTCGAAGCGCGCGCCCGCAATGAGATCGGCCGTCGAGCGGACCAGGTCGGGCGGGGTCGAACCGTCCTGGTCGCCGACGACGCAGAGCACCGGAACCGCGATCCTGCCCGCGGCTTCCGTGAAATCGGCGTCGCGGATGGCGGCGCAGGTGCCGACATAGCCCGGCACCGGTTGACGGACCAGCATGTTGCGGTAGCCGGTGAAGGCGAGGTTTTCGGGTCGCCGGAAGGCCGGGGTGAACCAGCGCTCGAGCACGCCGTCGGCGACCGCCTCGATGCCATGCGCCTCGATCGCCGCGATGCGGGCGTCCCAGAACTCGGCAGTACCGATCTTGTGGGCGGTGTCGGAAAGCACGAGCGCCCGCACGAGGTCGGGGCGGCGGCCGTAGAGCGATTGCGCGATGAGCCCGCCGACCGAAAGTCCGCAAACAATCGCCTGTTTCACGGCGAGGCGATCGAGGAGTCCGGCGAGATCGGTCGCATGGTCCTCGATGGAATAGGGGACCTGGCCGATATCGGACAGCCCGTGGCCACGCTTGTCATAGAGCACGATGGCAAAATCGCCCGCCAGTCGGAGGACGACATCGCGCCAGATGCGGAAATCCGTGCCGAGCGAGTTGATGAAGACGAGCGCGGGCCTTTCCGTGACCGCGCCAACCACGCGATAGTGAATCGTGACGTCGTTGATGCGGGTGAATTGCACGGCAGCTCTCCTCCGTCGTCAAATTGGATGTTTCATCTGGTTAGGTAAAATGATATTTCGTGGCTTTCCCTTAACCAGAGGGTTATGCGATCCGTGATCGACGCTCGCGTTAAGTTTCGCCATCTGCAGACATTTGTCGAGGTCGCGCGTCAGAAGAGCGTGGTGAAGGCGGCCGAACTCCTGCATGTCACGCAGCCGGCGGTCACCAAGACGATCCGGGAACTCGAAGAGGTTCTGGGGGTCGCGGTTTTCGAGCGCGAGGGGCGCGGCATCAAGATCACGCGCTACGGCGAGGTCTTTCTGCGCCATGCAGGCGCCGCGCTGACGGCGCTGCGCCAAGGCCTCGATTCCGTCTCGCAGGAGCGGTCAGGCGAAGGTCCGCCGATCCGCGTCGGAGCGCTTCCGACCGTTTCGACCCGCATCATGCCGCGCGCCATCGCGCTCTTCCTGAAAGAGAAGACCGGCGCACGCATCAAGATCGTCACCGGTGAAAACGCAGTGCTTCTCGAACAATTGCGCGTGGGCGATCTCGACCTCGTCGTCGGCAGGCTCGCCGCTCCGGACAAGATGACCGGCTTCTCGTTCGAGCATCTCTACTCGGAACAGGTGGTCTTCGCGGTGCGCGCCGGACATCCGCTCATCTCCGGCAAACAATCTGTGTTCGCGCATCTGAGCGACTATCCGGTGCTGATGCCTACCCGCGCCTCGATCATCCGCCCCTTCGTCGAGCATTTCCTGATCGCCAACGGCATCGCCGGCCTTGCGAACCAGATCGAGACCGTTTCCGACTCCTTCGGCCGGGCGTTCGTGCGCTCCAGCGACGCCATCTGGATCATATCGGCGGGCGTCGTCGCCACGGATATCGCGGATGGTGTGTTGGCGGCGCTGCCGGTCGACACGAGCGAGACGAGGGGACCCGTCGGGCTTACCATGCGGACCGACGCTATCCCGTCGCTGCCGCTCTCGATCCTGATGCAGACGCTGCGCGAGGCGGCCGGGACGGCGATGGCTGCGGAAGCAAAGAGGACGGCGTAGCACCCGGGGAATTGAACCCCTCGCCAACCCTAAAGAGCCGGCATTCCGGCGGGTCGAAGCGAGCGCTTCTGAGCGGCGATGCGGAAGGGCGCGTTGGCTGCGCCGTAGCCGCGATAGCCGGCGCGCCGCTCGACAATTTCGAAGAAGAAGCCTTCTCCATAGGTCGGGCCGTAGATCTGGAAATACTCGCCGTCTTCATCGCGGTCATAGAGGATGCTCTCTTCCCTCAGTCGATCGACGAAGTCAGGTTCGAGCCCGAACCGCACCTCGATGTCGTCATAGTAGTTGCGCGAAATTGCCAATGGGCGAAAGCCGCTGCGGCGCATATGGTCGGCGGCTGCAAAGATATCGTCGGTGCGGAAGGCCACATGCTGGACACCCGAGCCAAAGCTCTCTGCTATGAAGTGGCCTGCCAGCGTGCGGTGGTTGTCCGCTCCGTTCAATGTCAGCCGGAGCGTCCCGCTCGCATTCTCCACGACCTGGCTGCGGATCAGACCGGCAGGATCGACGATATCGACCTCTGCCGATTTGTCGGCATCGAGGATAGACGTGTAGAAAAGCAGCCAGCTCGGGAGCTCCTCCGCCTGCATGGATTGCGCCACATGGTCGATGGCGACGAGGGGCGATGATCCCTGAGGCGCCTTTCCCGACCGGACGAACTCGCGCGACCAGACGTCGTCGGCCTCGTTCAGGAAATAGATCAAGCCGCCGCCGATGCCGCGGATTGCGGCCATCGCCCCCTCTTCTTCGTTTGCCTCGGGCCGGAATATTTCGGCCCCGAGCGCGCCCGAGCGTTCGACGGCGGCCGCGGCATCGGGCACTTTCAGGCCGATCGCATAGGCCGATGCCCCGTGCACCAGGTAGCTCGAATGAGCGAAGCCATGCTGCTCGGTGTTGATGACGATGTTTACGCCTCCACGATCGCGACCCTGGCGCCATAGCGCCACCGATTTCTCGCGATGTGAGGCAACCGCGTGAAAACCCATCGTTCCCAGAAGCGACCCGAGCGCCTCCGCCTCTGCCCGATCGGCGGTGAACTCCACGAATTCGACGCCCAGCACCTCGACGCGGTCGGGCATTGCCTCCGCGCTCTTCGCGACCGGTTCGCGCCGCTTCACCCGATCCATCAGATAGACCAGGGAACGATGTCCGTCGTCGGCGATCGCCCTGGGTGATCCGCCACGGAACTGGTCGTTGAAGATTTCCAGCGATAGGGCGCCGTCATAGCCGGTCGCGGCGACAGCCTGCATGAAATCGACGACCGGAAGATCGCCTTCGCCGGGCATGTTGCGGAAATGGCGGCTGAGATAAAGCAGATCCATGTCGATTCGCGGCGCGTCCGCGAGCTGAACGATGAAGATGCGGTCCCCCGGAATGGAGCGGATCGACCGCAGGTCGATATTGCGCGACAGGGTGTGGAAACTGTCGAGGATCAGCCCGATATTCGGGTGGTCCGCCCGCCGCACGATTTCCCAAGCATCCCGATGATCGTTGACGTGGCGGCCCCAGGCAAGCGCCTCGTAGCCGACGCGCAAGCCGCGCTTGGCCGCCCTCTCGCCCAGTTCCCGAAGGTCGTCGGCAGCGCGGTCGATGCCGCCCAATGCCAGCGGGGAAACGCTGGAACAGACGAGCATCAGTTCCGTTCCAAGCTCCTGCATCACGTCGAACTTGCGCTCCGCCCGGTCGAAAGCACGCGACCGGTGCGGTTCCGGCAGACCTTCGAAATCGCGGAACGGCTGAAAAAGCGTCACCTCCAGCCCGTGATCGCCGACCATGCGGCCGACCTCCGCCGGCGAGCCGTCGAAGGTCAGGAAATCGTTCTCGAATATCTCCACGCCATCGAAGCCTGACGCAGCGACGGCAGCGAGCTTCTCCGAAAGAGTGCCGCTGATCGAAACGGTCGCGATCGAGGTCTTCATGCCGATCTCCTCTCGCCGGCCTCGTCCTTTGCCGGTCCGCGTGGGAGGGCCGGCATGCTTGGAAAAAAGGCGAAGCGTCGAAGGATGATGGTCACTTCCTGTCTATACCGCAAATACCGTTTCTTTCGTCCTCCATACCCTGTTGTTATGTATCTCGGCCGCCGCGCGAACGGCGGGTCGATTCATCCATGACGCGGCGCAGCGTCGTGACCAGCCGCTCGGCATAGCTGGAGAGCGCGGCGTCGGCGCGATAGGCGACATAGGTCTGGAATTCCGTATCCTCGCTGATCGGAATGACGGCCATTTCCTGGTCGGCGATATGGCCCACGGTGAAGGCGTCGATGACCGCAATGCCGAGATTCCGCTTGACCAGCGCACAAACCGTCGTGCCGAAACGCGCCCTGATCGGGGTGCGATATTCGAGCTTCTCCCTCTCGAATATGCCCGCCATGATCGCCCCGTAGGGATCGCGCGGGTCGATACCGATGAGCGGATGCTCGGCGATCTCGCGGGCGGAAATTTCGGTCCGGCCGGCAATCGGATGCTCCCTGGCGGCGATGCAGACGAGGTGCCCTTTGGACAGGGGCTCGAACGTGATCGAGGGATGGGTGAGATGATAGCTCATCGCGACCAGCTCTCCCTTGCCGAGCAACAGGTAATCGATCGCCTCCTCTATCCTCAGAATATCGAAATTGATGCGGATGTCCGGGTAGAGCCGCATAAGCCCGGCGATGGCCTCCGGCATCATTGCATGCGCAATGCTCGGCACGGAGCCGAGCGCGAGTTCCACACCTCGTCCTCGCTCCAGCTGACGGATGGAAAATTGCAGGTCGTCGACCTTGCGATGGACCTCCTGGAGCTGTGCGAAGATGTCGCGCGCTTCGTCGGTCGGCACGTAACGCCCGGCCTTCTTGACGAAGAGCTTTATCCCCAGCGCGCTTTCGATATGCTTCATCGTCCGGCTGACCCCCGGCTGGGCGACATTCATCAGACGCGCCGCGCCGGCGATCGTGCCGGCGATCATCACCGCCCGGATCACTTCGATCTGGCGTAGCGTAAGCCCCATCGCACCCTCCCTGGCGGCTGCCTCACCGGCGGCAGTCGAGCAGAGCCGGTATCCGCGCGCAAGTAGCGTCCAGGGAGTTTGCGTGCGGCCTCAAAACGGCAGCCCCACATAGTTCTCCGCGAGCGCGGTCGCCGCCGCGCGCGAGTGGGTGAGATAATCGAGTTCCGCCTCCTGGATTCGCTGGTCGAAGTCGCTGGTCTCCGGAAAGCGGTGCAGCATCGTCGTCATCCACCAGGAGAAGCGCACCGCCTTCCAGACGCGGGCGAGTGCGCGGGCCGAATAGGCGTCGATGCCGGCATTCGAGCGGTCCCGATAGTATTCGAGCAATCCCTCGAACAGATAGTGCACGTCGCTCGCCGCAAGGTTCAGGCCCTTGGCGCCGGTCGGCGGAACTATATGGGCGGCGTCACCCGCCAAAAACAGCCGGTTGAACCGCATCGGCTCGGCGACGAAGGAGCGGAGCGGCGCGATGGACTTCTCGAAGGAGGGCCCCGTCACCACGCGCTCGGCGTGATGGGCGGGCAGGCGGCGGCGCAATTCGTCCCAGAAGCGCTGATCGTCCCAGTCCTCGAGCTTCTCCTCGAGCGGGCACTGGATGTAATAGCGGCTGCGCGTGTGCGAGCGCATCGAACAGAGCGCGAAGCCGCGCGGATGGTTGGCATAGACCAGTTCGTGATCGACCGGCGGCACGTCGGCAAGGATGCCAAGCCAGCCGAAGGGATAAATTTTCTCGAAATTGCGGATGGCCCTTTCCGGCAGGCAACGTCGGCTGACCCCGTGAAAGCCGTCGCAGCCGGCAATGAAGTCGCAGTCGATGCGCTGCGCAATCCCGTCCTTCTCATAGGCGACATGCGGTGTCCGCCCGTCGAAATCCCGCGGCATCACGTTCGCCGCTTCGTAAACCGAGAGCGCCCCGACCCGTTCCCGGTGGTCCATCAGATCGCGAGTGAGTTCCGTCTGCCCGTAGATCATCACCCTCCTTCCGCCGGTCAGGCCGAAGAGGTCGATGCGATGGTCGCGCCCGTCGAAGGCGAGCGAGAAGCCGTCATGGGGGAGGCCCTCGGCATGCATGCGGGCGCCGCAGCCCGCCTCCTCCATCAGCCGCACCGTGCCTTCCTCCAGAACGCCGGCGCGCACACGGCCGAGAATGTGATCCTTGGTCGCGCGATCGAGGATCACATTGGCAATCCCCGCTCCCGTCAGCAATTGCCCGAGCAGGAGCCCGGAAGGCCCGGAGCCGATAATGACGACCTGAGTGCGCATGATTGTCCTCCCACTTCCCCCGGGAAATTGCAGCTGGCCCGCTGGAATCGGCACGCGAATTCTTTCAGCTATCGTACATCGCCGGCGGCTCGGCTGTAGCGCTTTGATCTGCTGCATGCTTTTTTCCTTCAATCGCGATACGATCGAAGGAAACATGCAGGGGAGAGCAGTCGTGGCCGACGAAACACAGGCGCCGGAAACCAAGTTGACTTCCACGAAGCGCCGCTGGGCGGCCGACGGCAAGTTTCTCACCGGCCGCATTGCCCGTCCGGAGACGGATCGCCTGCCGCCCGGTCAGCATCTCGTCAGGGACTGGCCGGTTCTCGACCTCGGGCAGCAGCCGCACCTGACCCACGAGACGTGGCGGCTCGACGTCACCGGCCTCGTCGAGAACCCGCTCTCGCTCGACTGGAACGCCTTCCAGGCGTTGCCTCACAGCGACAGCCTCTCCGACATCCATTGCGTAACGACCTGGTCGCGCTATGACAACAATTGGCGTGGCGTATCCACGCGCGATCTTCTCGATCGCGTCATGCCGAAGCCGGAGGCCGCCTTTGTCATGCTGACGAGCTTTGACGGCTACACCACCAACCTGCCGCTCGCCGACTTTGCCGCCGAGGATGCGATCCTCGCGACCGCCTGGGAGGGCGCGCCGATTACGCGGGCCCATGGCGGGCCGGTGCGCCTGGTGGTCCCGCATCTCTATTTCTGGAAAAGCGCCAAATGGCTGCAGCGCATCGATTTCCGCGCAGCCGATTCGGCAGGTTTCTGGGAGCGGAACGGCTACCACATGCGGGGCGATCCCTGGCTCGAGGAGCGCTATTCCGGCGATTGACGCCAGCGCGGGATGAGTGTGGTTTTCCGTCCGGGATTGCGGAAAAGCATTAGAGAGTGTCCGCGATTCGGAGAAAAACGGAAATGCTCTGACGCTCTCGTCTTCGACTGCAACTCGTGATTTTTGATGCTACAGTCCCCGGTTGAGGGGGCGGTAACGCATCCCCGCGCCGAACTTGAAGCCAACATTCCTGTCCGGGAGGAAAGCATGCGCAGTCCCTGCCTGAAATCCCTGTCCATTACCCTGATCGTCGCGCTGAGTACGTTCTCACCGCGGCCGGCCCCGGCGGCCTCGCCAGAGCCGGTCAAGGCCGAGCACGGCATGGTCGTGACCGCCCAGCATCTTGCATCCGACATCGGCGTCGAGGTCCTGAAGAAGGGCGGCAATGCGATCGATGCGGCGGTTGCGGTCGGCTATGCCCTCGCCGTTGTCTACCCGACGGCCGGCAACATTGGCGGCGGCGGCTTCATGACCATCCGCTTCAAGGACGGCAAGACGACCTTCCTCGATTTTCGCGAGCGCGCGCCTCTCGCCGCCACCAAGACCATGTATCTCGACGACAAGGGCGATCTCGTCGAGGGATTGAGCACCGAAGGCTATCTCGCAGTCGGCGTGCCCGGACCGGTCATGGGGTTCGAGTTCGCCCGCAGCCGTTACGGCACAAGGCCGCTGAAGGAGTTGATCGATCCGGCGATCAAGCTCGCGCGCGAGGGCTTCGTGCTCGAACAGGGTGACATCGAGTCTTTCGACGGCGAGACCGAGCGGCTCGCCAGGGATCCGGCGGCCGCCGCCATCTTCCTGAAGCCGGACGGCAAGCCTTTTGCGGCCGGTGACCGGCTGGTCCAGACCGATCTTGCCGTTTCGCTTTCGAGCATCGCCGAAAAAGGCACGGACGCCTTCTATAAGGGCGCGATCGCCGACGCGATCGTCAAGGCGAGCACGGATAAGGGCGGCATTCTCGCCAAGGAGGATTTCGAGCGCTATCAGGTTCGCGAGCTCGAGCCGGTCAAGTGCAACTACCGCGGCTATGACATCGTCTCCTCGCCGCCGCCATCGTCAGGCGGATTGATCATCTGCGAGATTCTCAACATCCTCGAGGGCTACCCGCTCTCCTATCTCGGTTACGGCTCGGCCGAGACCGTGCATGCGATGATCGAGGCGATGCGCCATGCCTATGTCGATCGCAACACCGCGCTCGGCGATCCGGCCTTTGTCGAAAACCCGGTCGCAAAGCTCGTCGACAAGAGCTACGCGAAAGAAATCCGCGCCAAGATCGACCCCTTCAAGGCCGGCGTTTCCCAGGAGCTGATGCCGGCGGGCTTTACCGAAAGCAAGGAGACGACCCATTATTCCATCATCGACGACGAGGGGAATGCGGTTGCGGTGACCTACACGCTGAACGGCTCCTTCGGCGCGGGCGTCGTCGCGCCCGGCACGGGTATCCTCCTCAACAACGAGATGGACGATTTCACCGCCAAGCCGGGCACCCCCAATCTCTATGGCCTCGTGCAAGGCGAGGCGAATGCGATCGAAGCCGGCAAGACGCCGCTTTCATCGATGAGCCCTACGATCATCTCGAAAGACGGCAAGCCCTTCATGGTGATCGGCAGCCCCGGCGGCGCCCGCATCATCACCATCACGCTGGAAGCGATCATCAACGTGATCGACCACGGCATGAACATCCAGGAGGCCGTCGACGCGCCGCGCGTCCACCACCAGTGGCTTCCGGACAAGGTCTTCATGGAGCCCTATGCTCTCTCGCCCGATACGCGCAAACTGCTTTCCGCCATGGGCCATGACGTTCAGGTCGACGAGAACTGGATGATCTGGGGTCAGGCAGCGGGCATCCTCGTCGGCGGCGAGAACGTTGCCGAGATCGAGGCGGGCGGCGGCGCCCGCTACAACGGCGCCGTCGACAGCCGCATCGGCGCAGGTGCGGCGCGAGGATATTGAAGGCAACGGCTAAAGCGGGATGAGGAAAAATGCGTGCGGTTTTCCGCTCCCATCCCGCTCGTAGCCGGTCAATGGACAAAACATGCAGCAGCTCAAAGGGCTACAGTGACCTTTGCTCGTCTCATAAGACGCGCGGCGCTGCAGGAAACTTTTCGGAGGGCTGCAATCTCTCCTCATCCTCATCTCTGTGCTTGTCACAGAGATCCAGCAGCGCCGCGTCTGCGGCGCGGAAGAGCCTTTCCCGCCCAAGGACTTGGGCTGGCTGGATTCCTGTGACAAGCACAGGAATGAGGGACCGGGGATATGTCACGCAATGAAAGGTTACGTCTACATTCTCGCATCGAAGCGAAGCGGAACGCTATATACGGGCGGGACCCGCGCCGCCTCGCCATCTTCACGGTCTATGAAGCGCGCCGAGGAACCGCACCCTCTCCACCCTCGCCCCTGTGCTCGTCACAGGAATGAGGAATCAAACAACCCGCCGCGGGTATCCGATCTCAACAGGCCTTAGCGCAACACAAGCCGCAATGCGGCTTGTGTTTCCCTGAGCAGAGGCAGAAAGCGCTCGGCCATCTCGCGGGCCGGCACATGGGCGGCGGATGCACCGATGTTCACGGCCGCGAGCACCTGCCCGCGATCATTGGCGACCGGTACCGCGATCGAGCAGAGGCCGAGCTCCAGTTCCTGGTCGATAATCGCATAGCCCTCGTCGCGAACCCGCCGCAATTCCGCCACCAGCTCTTCCGGGTCGGTTCTCGTCAGCGGTGTGTTCGCCTTCAAGTCGGAACGTCCGAGTATTTCGCGTGCCTCGGTCTCGGGTAGTGCGGCCAGCAACACCCGCCCCATCGAGGCGCAATAGGCGGGAAGACGCGAGCCGGGCGTCAGGTTGATCGACATCACCCGGCGCTGCGACGCGCGTGCCACATAGACGATCTCGGTCCCGTCGAGCACCGAGGCGGAAGCGCTCTGCCCGGCTTTTTCCGCGAGCTGGTCCAGGTAAGGCTGGACAATGGCCGGCAGCGGCGTCGCCGAAAGATAGGCATGGCCGAGCCTCAGGATCTTCGGTGTGAGCGTGAAGAACTTGCCGTCGTAATTGGCATAACCAAGCTGCGACAGCGTCAGCAGGGATCGCCTGACGGTCGCCCGGTCGAGCCCGGTGATCTTCGCGGCGTCGGCGATCGAAAGCCGCGGCTGCGCCTCGCCGAAGGCTTCGATCACCCTCAGACCGCGCGCAAAGCCGCTGACGAAATCCGTTTCCCGCATCGTGTCTCCCGCCGGTTTCTGGCCTGCGATTTTGTGCGACATACGAACAAATGTCAAATTTCGCACAAAAGAAATTGACGCCTGGGAGGAACAGGCGCTTATTCGGGTCGAACATCACTGGAGGAAAACGATGGCGCGGATAGTCTCTCTCGCCGAGGCGGTGGCGGAGAATGTCAGGGATGGCGATACGGTGGCGATGGAAGGCTTCACGCACCTGATCCCCTATGCCGCGGGACACGAGGTGATTCGCCAGGGCCGGAAGGACCTGCTCCTCGTGCGCATGACGCCCGACATCCTCTACGACCAACTGATCGGCGTCGGTGCGGCGCGGGGCATGAAGTTTTCCTGGGGCGGCAATCCGGGCGTCGGCTCGCTGCACCGCTTCCGCGATGCGGTCGAGAACCAATGGCCGCGGCCGATCGAGATCGAGGAACATTCGCATGCGGCCATGGCCAATGCTTATGAGGCGGGTGCCGCGAACCTGCCTTTTGCGGCCTTCCGCGGCTATATCGGCGCCGACCTGTCCAAGGTGAACCTCAATATCAGAAGCGTGACCTGCCCCTTCACCGGCGAGGTGCTCGCCGCGGTGCCTGCAATCCGCCCGGACGTCACGATCATCCATGCCCAACGCGCCGACCGCAAGGGCAACGTCCTGATCGAGGGCATCGTCGGCGTGCAGAAGGAAGCGGTGCTCGCCGCCAGGCGCTCGATCGTAACGGTCGAGGAGATCGTCGACGAACTCGACCCACCCTCCCCCAATTCGGTGGTGCTGCCGGAGTGGGCGGTGACCGCCGTCGCGCATGTGCCGGGGGGCGCCTTCCCGTCCTATGCGCATGGTTACTATCCCCGCTCCAACGCCTTCTACATCCGTTGGGACGAGATTGCGCGCGAACGCGAGACCTTCAACGCATGGATCAGGGAGAACGTCCTTGCCGCCAAACCCGAGGACTTCGCCCGCCACGCCGCGAAGACAGCGGCCAAGGTTGCTTGAGGGGAAAGCGAAGAATGACTGATTTCACCCCCATAGAGATGATGACGGTCGCCGCGGCGCGCGCGCTTTCCAACGACGACGTCTGCTTCGTCGGCATCGGCGCGCCGTCCGCCGCCTGCAATGTGGCGCGGCTGACGCATGCGCCGGATATCACGCTGATCTATGAGAGCGGCACCGTCGGTACCAGGCCCGACGTGCTGCCGCTCTCGATCGGCGACGGAGAGCTTTGCGATACCGCGCTTTTCACCGTCTCGGTGCCGGAAATGTTCCGCTACTGGCTCCAGGGCGGCCGGATAACCACGGGCTTTCTCGGCGGCGCCCAGATCGATCGTTTCGCCAATCTCAACACCACCGTCGTCGGCCCCTATGACCATCCCAAGGTGCGCCTGCCGGGAGGCGGCGGCGCGCCGGAAATCGCCTCCAATTGCGGCCGCATCTTCATCACCATGGCGCTGACGAAGCGCAGCTTCGTGGAGAGGCTGCCCTTCGTAACCTCAATGGGGCACGGCGAAGGCGGCAATCATCGGGAGCGGCTTGGATTGACGACCAGCGGCCCGACCCGCGTCGTCACCGATCTCTGCATTCTGGAACCGGATCCGGAGACGAAGGAATTGACCGTCGTTTCCATGCACCCCGGCGTCACCCGGGATCAGATCGCCGGAAATTGCGGCTGGCCGATCAAGTTCGCGGAGAACGTCATCGAAACACCGGCACCGACCGAGACCGAGCTTGTCGTTCTGCGCGACATCAACGCCCGCACCAAAAAAGCCCACGAGGCCGCGGGAAGGGAGGCCACCTGATGCGCGAAGCCTATATCTGCGACTATATCCGCACTCCGATCGGCCGCTTCGGCGGCTCGCTCGCGTCGGTGCGCGCCGACGACCTCGGCGCCATTGCGCTGAAGGCGCTGATGGACCGCAACAGGTCGGTCGACTGGGAAGCGGTCGATGACGTGATCTTCGGCTGCGCCAACCAGGCGGGCGAGGACAACCGCAACGTCGCGCGCATGTCGCTGCTACTTGCGGGGCTGCCCGTCGCCGTTCCCGGCACGACGATCAACCGGCTCTGCGGATCCGGCATGGATGCGGTGCTTGCGGCCGCGCGGGCGATCAAATGCGGCGAGGCCGAACTGATGATCGCCGGCGGGGTCGAATCCATGTCGCGGGCGCCTTTCGTGCTGCCGAAGGCCGAGAGCGCCTTTTCGCGCAATGCCGAAATTCACGACACGACGATCGGCTGGCGCTTCGTCAATCCGCTGATGAAGGCACAATATGGGGTCGACTCAATGCCGGAGACCGGCGAGAACGTCGCCGAAGACTATAAGGTCTCGCGCGAGGACCAGGACGCTTTCGCCCTGCGCAGCCAGGCAAAGGCCGCGGCCGCCCAGACGAGCGGCCGCCTTGCGAGCGAGATCGTCGCCGTCACCATCCCCCAAAGGAAAGGCGAACCCGTCGTCGTCGACCGCGACGAGCATCCGCGCGCCACGACGATCGAGGCGCTCGCCAAGCTCAAGGCTCCCTTCCGGGAGGGCGGCACCGTCACCGCCGGCAACGCTTCGGGCGTCAATGACGGCGCTGGGGCGCTCATCATCGCCTCGGAGGAGGCTGCCAGAAAATATGGGCTGCGACCCCTGGCCCGCATCCTCGGCGGCGCTTCGGCAGGCGTGCCGCCGCGCATCATGGGCATGGGACCGGTGCCCGCCTCGCAGAGGCTCATGACACGGCTCGGCGTGACGCAGGATCGGTTCGACGTCATCGAACTCAACGAGGCTTTTGCCAGCCAGGCACTTGCGGTCCTGCGCGCGCTGGGAATCGCCGACGACGATCCCCGCGTCAACCGCAACGGCGGCGCCATCGCACTCGGCCATCCGCTCGGCATGTCGGGTGCGCGCATCACCGGAACGGCAGCGCTGGAGCTCGCGGAAACGAGTGGCCGCACCGCGCTTGCCACCATGTGCATCGGCGTCGGCCAGGGCATCGCGGTGGCGCTGGAGCGGGTGTAGTTATCGTGTAATGCGAAATCCCGCCGGCGCTTCGACGGAAGAAGTCTCCTCGCTTGCGACGTCGGCGACGGAAGCGCCGGGCGGCCCTTTCCAGAAATGATCCAGCATTCTGCTCACGGCGCCGTCCGGCCCGGCGATGAGGGCGGTCACCGAGCCGTCGCTCTCGTTGCGAACCCAGCCGTCAAGGCCGAGCCTTTCGGCCTCCTCGCGTGTCCAGTCGCGAAAGCACACGCCCTGTACCCGTCCGGTAATTCTGACCAAAGCGGCCCTGCGGTCCTTCGTCATGGCGTTGGCCTCCTTTCCGCTTCGAATCTGGCGCATATGGCGGCTAAGGCAAGCGTCTTCCTGACGCCTCCGGTGCGGCACCTCGGCCTTTCTTTTATCAGACGGAAAAAATTTCACTTTCGGTCTTGAAGATGCTGCACTGCAGCATTATTATGTAACTGTCGATGGAACACTCCTCCTCCCAGTTCCATCGCGGGATCGGCAACCCTCCTCCTCCCAGTTGCCGGTCAGGATCGAAAGCCCGGCGCACCTCCTCCCGCGCCGGGCTTTCTCTTTCAGCCGAGGCGTCGAGCCAGCGCGATCCCGAATTCCGTTATCCCTGCAAGACTAGACCGCGGTAAGATACGAAACATGGCCGGCACATAGCTGGGAACATTTCCGGAGATGGGGCATCCAATATCCGAGAAGGAGCCCGACCATGCCTATCGCTGAAACCGAGCTTTGCCTGAATGCGCCGCCACCTGCGCAGGACCTCTCCCGTTTCCGCGCGATCATGCAGGCACATAACCGCAAGCTTTACCGGATCGCCCGGAGCATCCTGCGCAACGACAGCGATGCGGAAGACGTGCTGCAGGAGGCCTATGTCCGTGCCTTCACGCGCTTTGAGGGTTTTCGCGGCGATGCGGCGATCACGACCTGGCTCGCCCGGATCGTCATCAACGAGGCGCTCGGCCGCCTGCGGAAAAAACGGCGGCTGATGAAACTTGCCGAGGATATGCGGCAGTCGCAAGAGGCGGAGATCATCGCCTTTCCCCTCAACTCAGGCATCGGCGATCCGGAAAAGACGATGGCACAGCGACAAATCCTCGACCTCGTCGAAAGGCTGACGGACGATCTCCCGGACACCTACCGCACCGTATTCGTGCTGCGCGTCATCGAAGGGCTCGACAACGACGAGGCGGCCGCCCTGCTTGGTCTCAAGCCTGAAACGGCACGCACAAGGCTGCACCGGGCGCGCCGCATCCTGAAAGAGCAGTTGGAGCGGCAGATCGGCCCGGTTCTGCTGGATGCCTTTCCCTTCGCGGGAAAGCGCTGCGAGCGTCTGACCGAGTCCGTTCTTGCCCGCATTTCGCCTCGGTCGCCGGAAACAGACGGAAAATAGCGGGAACGCTTCGAGCCGCGAAGCATCCAAAGCGTGGCGTTCAAACACGCTTTGATCTTCGAGGAAAGGAACATCCCATGACCATCAGACTGACGACCGCAACGGCCGTGATCGCCCTCCTTTTCGGCACCGGCGGGGCACTCGGCAACGACAAGCCGACCGACCCGCAGATCGCCCATATCGCCTACACTGCCGGCGTGCTCGATATCGAAGCCGCCAAACAGGCGATCGCGACGTCGAAGAACGAGACCGTCGTCGAATTCGCCGAGAGCATGCTGCGCGACCACGAGTCGGTTAACAAGCAAGCCCTCGATCTGGTCAAGAAGCTCAACGTCACGCCTGAGGACAACGATACGAGCAAGACCCTCTCGCAAGCGGCCGAGGCGAAGCGGCAGGAGCTTGCGAAGCTCAAGGGCGAGGAATTCGACAAGGCCTATATCGCGCATGAGGTCGCCTACCACAAGCAGGTCAACGGCGCGCTGGAAACGCTGCTGATACCGTCGGCTCAGAATGCAGAACTCAAATCGCTGCTCGAGACCGGGCTTAAGCTGTTCCAGGGACATCAGCAGCATGCCGAACACGTCGCGGCCGAATTGAAGTGAGACCGCGATGTTCATGGCGCGAGCGGCAACTGTCTTATTTTCGATGGGAGCGGCCGTCGTGGCCAGTCCTTCTCAGGCCGAAACCATTCGTGTGACGATCGATCGCCTCGTCTACCTGCCCGTGGAGATCGAGGCGAAGGTGGGCGACGAGGTCGAGTGGATCAACAAGGATGCGCTCGTCCACACGGCGACCGTCAAAGGGGGCGCGGACGTGCTTCTGCCGGCGAAGAAATCCGGCCGGCTGGTGCTTCAGGAGGCGGGCAGCTTCGATTATATCTGCCGCTACCATCCCAACATGAAGGGCCACATCACCGTGCGGCCGTGACCCGCAGCTCCCTCCCGCCCGTAGGCGGAGGGAGCTGAAGCAACCGACAACTCAGTCCAGATCGTCGCTTTCCGGCTTCGGCGCATTGTCGCGGTTGCCGTAGATGATCTCGCGCTTGCCGACATGGTTCGCCGGGCCGACGAGACCGTCCTTCTCCATCCGTTCGACCAGCGAGGCGGCGCGGTTATAGCCGATGCCGAGGCGGCGCTGGATATAGGAGGTCGAGCACTTCTTGTCCCGCAGCACCACTTTCACCGCCTGATCGTAGAGCTCGTTGCCGTCTTCGGCGGCGATCGCGCTCTTGTCGAACACGGCGCCCTGATCCTCCTCGACCTCTTCCTCCTCTTCGTCCGCCGTCACCGTCTCGAGATATTCCGGACGCCCCTGCGTCTTCAGATGCGCGACCACATGCTCGACTTCCTGATCGGAAACGAACGGACCGTGGACGCGGGCAATGCGGCCGCCGCCGGCCATGTGCAGCATGTCGCCCATGCCGAGGAGCTGTTCGGCCCCCTGCTCGCCGAGGATGGTGCGGCTGTCGATCTTTGAGGTCACCTGGAAGGAGATGCGGGTCGGGAAGTTCGCCTTGATCGTGCCGGTGATGACGTCGACCGAGGGACGCTGGGTCGCCATGATCAGGTGGATGCCGGCAGCACGCGCCATCTGCGCAAGCCGCTGGATCGCCCCTTCGATCTCCTTGCCGGCAACCATCATCAGGTCGGCCATCTCGTCGACGATGACGACGATATAGGGCATCGGCGAAAGGTCCATTTCCTGCTGCTCGAAGAGCGGCTCGCCGGTGCCCTTCTCGAAACCGGTCTGCACCGTCGCGAGGATCGGCTCGCCTTTTTCCCGCGCGGCCGCCGCGCGCTGGTTGTAGCCGTCGATGTTGCGCACACCGAGCCGCGACATCTTGCGATAGCGGTCCTCCATCTCGCGCACCGCCCATTTCAACGCCATTACGGCCTTCTTCGGATCCGTGACGACGGGGGTCAGCAGATGCGGGATGCCGTCATAGACGGAGAGTTCGAGCATCTTCGGATCCACCATGATGAGCCGGCATTCTTCCGGCTTCAACCGGTAGAGCAGCGACAGGATCATGGTGTTGATCGCCACCGATTTGCCCGAGCCGGTGGTGCCGGCGACGAGCAGATGCGGCATCTTTGCGAGTTCGGCGATCACCGGTTCGCCGCCGATCGTCTTGCCGAGGCAGAGCGCCAGCTTGCAGCCGGTCTTCTGGAAATCGCCGGATTCGATCAGCTCGCGGAAATAGACGGTTTCGCGCGTGGCATTCGGCAGCTCGATGCCGATGACGTTGCGGCCGGGCACCACCGCGACGCGGGCAGAGAGCGCCGACATCGAGCGGGCGATATCGTCGGCCAAACCGATGACGCGCGAGGACTTGACGCCCGGCGCGGGCTCGAATTCGTAAAGGGTGACGACAGGGCCGGGGCGGACATGGATGATCTCGCCCTTGACGCCGAAATCCTCGAGCACGCTTTCGAGCAGTCCGGCATTCTGCTCGAGCTGCTCCTGCGTCATGAAGAAACCCTGGCCTTGCGGCGGCTCCTGCAGAAGTTCCTTCGAAGGAAACTCGTAGGCGTCGCCGCCCTGCAGCGGCTCGATGGCGCCGATGGGCGGCAGAGACGGCGAAGAACGCTGTATCACGGCCGGCATGGTGATCGCCGCCCTGGTCACCGGCGCTTCGGGAGCCGGTTCGCTTGCGGGCACGACGGCGGGCACGATGGCGGGCGCGACGGGGTCGGCCGGTGCCGGAGCGGGTGCTTCGGCTATAACCGGGGCGGCTGTCTCGACGACGGCCGGGTCAGCGGCAAGAGCCTGCGGCGCTGCCGGAGCCGGTTCGGCAGCGGCGGGCTCGGGCCGCCGGCATTCCACCACACGGAACATCGAGCTTATCGCCGTGGGCGGCTGCGGCCGGATTTCGACAGGCGTCGCGGCGGCGATCTTTGGTGGCGAGACCTTCGGCGCGGCTGCGACCGGCGCGCGAAGGTGCGCGGCTTCCTTCAGAGGTTCCGCGGCAGCCGGCGGAACAGCCGCCGCTTCGAGCGGCATGAACTCGAAAAACGCAAAATCGGACAGATAGGCCAGATGCGCTTCTGCCTGCCGGGGCACATCCTCCTCCACTCCGGCACTCCGGGGCGCAAGGTTCGCAACGGGCAGTGCATGCGGAACCACAGGCACCTCGTCCGCTACCGGCAGCGCCGATGGTGTTTCAGGAGTGGCGGGCTCTTCCTCCGTCACGGCCGCGCTTTCGGTGGTTGCCGGTTCGGTGGTGCTCGCTTCCGGCGCCGGCGAGCGTGCAGCGCTCCAGGAGGGCAGCTGCTGCGTCAGCACCCGCAGGAGCTCGGACGGACTGTAGGACGGCAGTTCCGTTTCGACCACCGACGGAGCGGAGTCGGCCGGTACCACGGCCATCACCGTTTCGGCATCGGACGCTTCCGCCGCAGCTTCGTCGGCCTCAGCCCGGGTTTCTTCGGGCGCCGGCGGGTGACGCTTCATGAGTTCGCGCTCGGGCGTGCGCGTGAAGCGCACGTTCGGCGACAGGAAGAAATGGCTCTCCCAGCTCGGCTCGCCGGATAGGCCGGTGATCTCGGCAAGCGTGGGAAGCGGATCGCGCGTAGAGACGGTAACCTCGGCCGGAGCATAGGCGGAGCCATGACCGTAGAGGCGCGCGGCGCGTCCCGCATAGCCTGTCTCCTGGTCCCGATGGCCGGGCGCGCGCCGCGGCGCTTCCGGTGCTTCGAACAGATGGTCGTGAGCGGCCGCCTCAGGCGCCGAAGCGTCCGCGGAACCTTGCGCAACCGGATGCGGGTCCTCGAAATCAACCGCGTGATTTGCGTCATACAAAGCTGCAGGCGAGAAATTTGTCCGGGGAATGCGCATGGCCTGAAAACTCGAAATTCATCATCGAAGGGGCTGCCCTACGGAATAGGAAATGAAGGTTAACAACTTCCTTCCGGGAGCCTCGCCGGCAGGGCGCCGGGCCGCCTTGAAAACCCTCCCGAGTGCTGTTCCGTGCTCGCGGTGCAAGGCTTTCCCGCGCTTTGACGATGCAATTCCGTTCCGTTCAATTTCTGTTTCAGCTGTGGAAAATTTCCGATCCGCGGGCTCTGCATTTACAATCATGGAGCAGCGAACGCCTGCCGCCGTTCCGAAGGCCCGGAGCGGGTATGCGTCCGCGATCAGGCCATAGTGAAGAAAGGCACGTCACATGAGCGACAATCCCGCACTTCAAGGCTCCTTGGCCCTCATCGGCCGCCTGCTTCTCGCCGCCATGTTTATTCTTTCCGGCTTCGGGAAACTGGGCGATCCATCCGGCACGATCGGCTACATCGCCTCGGCGGGGCTGCCCCTGCCTCCGGTCGCCTATGCGATTGCTCTTGTCGTGGAGATCGGCGCAGGCATCCTCCTCGTCCTCGGCTATCAGGCGCGGTGGGTGGCGCTGATCCTTGCAGCCTTCACCCTGGCCTCGGCGATCGGCTTTCACACCGACTTTGCCGACCAGAACCAGATGATCCACTTCATGAAGAACCTGGCGATCACCGGCGGCTTCCTTCAGATCGCCGCCTTCGGCGCGGGTGCCTTCAGCCTGGACGGCCGGGTCGGCCGCGCCAACCGAGAAATGGGTTGACGCGAATCAGAGGATGAATCATTCCTCTAACGGAATAGACCGCATATTTCGCATTTCGGCGTAGCTAAGCGATTGCTCTGTCAGGAAATGCGGCAGGCGCATCTGCACGGCGGCGGGGCGCCATGCGGGCACGAGGAGTTTAGACCATGGATATGATGACGGCAGCGGCGACGGCAGGCGCGAGCGGCGGGGCATTGCGCAAACCGGCAGACGAGGCGATCGCCGCCGACGCGCGGGCGCTTTCCGAACAGCTGAAGGCGATGCGAGACCGGCTCTTTGCGCCGACAGCGAGGAAGACGCTCCGGAGCTTCACCTCCGGCGAGGCAGCCAAGCTCATCGGGGTTTCCGACGGATACTTGCGCCAGCTGTCGCTGGCTGGCGAGGGACCGCAGCCCGACACCGGCGCCGGCGGACGACGCTCCTATTCGCTCTGCGATATCAACGCGTTGCGTCGACATCTGGCCGAACAGGCGATTGCCAAAGGCAATGACGCCAAGGCGCGCGGTTATCTCAAATGGCGCGATGCCGCGAGAAGCGAGCATCTGCAAGTGATCTCGGTCACCAACTTCAAGGGCGGCTCCGGCAAGACGACCTCATCGGTCCATCTCGCACAATATCTCGCTCTGACCGGGCACCGGGTGCTCGCGGTCGACCTCGACCCACAGGCGTCGCTTTCGGCGCTGTTCGGCTACCAGCCGGAACTGGACCTGACCGGCAACGACACGCTCTACGGCGCAATCCGTTACGACGCCGAGGCGCGGCCACTGAAGGACATCATCCGCAAGACCTATTTCGACGGGCTCGACCTGGTGCCGGGCAACCTCGAACTGCAGGAGTTCGAACACACGACGCCGCAGGCGCTCAGTGCGCGGCAAAGCGGTGCCGATGCGGGGCCGCTCTTCTTCGCACGGGTGCAGGCGGCGCTGGCAAGCGTCGCCGACGACTACGACGTCGTCGTCATCGACTGCCCGCCGCAGCTCGGCTACCTGACGCTCTCGGCGCTCTGCGCTTCGACATCGGTCATCGTCACCGTGCATCCGCAGATGCTCGACGTCGCATCTATGAACCAGTTCCTCTACATGACTTCGGACCTGCTCAGCGTCGTGCGCGAGGCCGGCGGCGAGCTCAATTTCGATTTCCTGCGCTATCTCGTCACCCGCTTCGAGCCGAATGACGGACCGCAGGCGCAGATTGTCGGCTTCATGCGCTCGCTCTTCGGCGACCGGGTGCTGACCTCCGCCATGGTAAAATCGACCGCGATCTCGGATGCAGGTCTCACCAAGCAGACGCTCTACGAGGTGGGCCGGGAGAATTTCACCCGCGCGACCTATGACCGCGCGATCGAATCGCTGAACGCGGTCAACGGCGAGATCGAGGCTCTCATTCACACGGCATGGGGGCGCTGAGTCATGGCTGGCAACAACCGGAAAAACGAATTGCGAGCGCTGTTTTCGGGAAGCGCGCCTGCCGGCGATCAGCAAGCCCCCGCCGAAGCGGCGCCGGCCGAGTTGACACCTGTCAACGCCAGGCCCGCCGCCCCGCTCGATGCGCCCCGTGCGGCTTCCGGCGCAGTGAAGGCCATGGGGCTTTCTCTCGGCAGCATCACCCGCGAGGCCGAGGAAGCACGGGTGCTCAGGGAGGCGTTGACCCAGGGAGAACGCGTCGTTTCGCTCGATCCGGCTCTGGTCGAAAGCTCCTTCGTCGAGGATCGGCTGACCGATGGCGAGGTAGACGATGCGGATTTCCTCGCGCTCGTCGAGAGCATTCGCGAGAATGGCCAGCAATCGCCGATCCTCGTGCGGCCGCACCCGGAAAAGCGGGGCCATTACCAGACCGCCTACGGCCACCGGCGCCTGAAGGCGGTGCGCCGCCTCGAGCTTCAGGTCAAGGCGATCGTCCGGACGCTGACCGATGACGAGCTCGTGCTTGCCCAAGGCAAGGAAAATGCCGAACGGCGCAACCTTTCCTTCATCGAACGGGCGCTTTTCGCCGCTGCGCTCGTAGCGCGCGGCTTCGACCGCAAGGTGATCGGCGATGCGCTTGCGGTGCAGAAAAGCGAGCTTTCGCGCCTCCTGCAGGTGGCCGACGGCGTGCCGCACGAAGTCGCCCGCGCCATCGGCCCGGCGCCAAAGGCCGGGCGCGAGCGCTGGATGGCGATTGGGACGCTGCTTGAAAGGCAAGAGGCGCGCGCCAGAGCCCAGGACGAGATCGCTTCGCCACGCTTCCGCGCCGTCGATTCAGACCAGCGCTTTCAGCTCGTCTTCAATCGTCTGTCGCAAAGCGACAAGCCGGAACCGGAAAAGCCGGAGGAACTGAAGGACGCGGCAGGGCGGGTCTTCGCTCGGCTGAAGCGCGACGGGAAAGCGCCGAGGATCGAGTTCCTCCCGGGCACCCATCCGGCCGTCGTCCAGGAAGCCGTGTCGATGCTCGCCAAGTGGCATGCCTCCTTCGTCGAGAACCAGAAGACTTAGCCCGCCATGGTGGCGCGCATGGGGACGAGGCGATCGACAAGCCGCGGCGGGTATCCGGATATCAACAGGCCCTAGAGCGACGCAGCTCGACCGCAACGATGACCAGATCGGGCATCGCCACGGTCGTGAGCGGTGGCTTTATAAGCGTGCCGATCGAGATCCCGCCGAAACCGGCGATGGCGACGGAACGGAATGCATCGGATGGCTGAAGCGGTCGGCAAAGGCCTCGATGGAGCCGCGCCCGAAGCGTCTCAAGCGCCGCCGCACCAGAATGGACATGACCCGGGCGGCGGTCGAGAAGGTCATTGCGTCCAGCGGTCCGGCGCCGCTCCAGGGCTTCGTCAGCCGATCGGTGACTATACCGATCATATTGGCCGGCATGAGGTCCGTGCAGGGTCTCATCCATTCGAAAACGGCACTGACCGGAAGCACCTTGTCCTCGAAGGAAACGATGGGTTCGGGCATGCCCTCCTCCCAATCGTCATAGGCTTCGAGGGCGTCCTTGAAGAGCGTCTGGAGCGTAATGGGGGCGTGCCCTTCGTGAAGGGCGGGCAGGAAATTCGTCATTAGGGTCTCCTCCGATTGGATAGGCCGGAAACGCGAAATGGCCAATTCTGTCAGCGGGATGTGATTGCGAAACTCGCCACGGCACCATGCTTCGTCCGGAGACATGGAACGCGCCGTGACACTTTGAACTGCTGCATTGGCTAACCCTTCAACCGGTTCCGGTCGAAGAACCACGCAGGAGCAATCATCGAACATGCATGTGCAGTATGGGTCAAAGCGCTTGAGCGGGCAAACGCAATCCACAAAAGAAGTGGATTTTTCTGCCGCCCGCAGGCGCACCTGAGATCAGACGACCGGCGCAAACCATTGACTTTGATGACTAATTTCGGGTCTGTGGAAAACCGCGCGCAGGCTCGCCATGCGGCTTCAAACGGTTAAATGCCGGCGCGCTTGCGGCGTGTCGAGCGTCTCCGGCGGCCCCTCATGCACGAAAGCCCCGCGGTCCATGATATAGACGTGGTCGGCAAGCTCACGACAGAAATCGAGATATTGCTCCACGAGCAGGATCGCCATGCCGGTCGAATCCCGCAAATATTTGATTGCGCGGCCGATGTCCTTGATGATCGACGGCTGGATACCCTCGGTCGGCTCGTCCAGCACCAGGATTTTCGGGCGTGTCACGAGCGCGCGGGCGATCGCAAGCTGCTGCTGCTGGCCGCCCGAAAGGTCGCCGCCCCGCCGGCCGAGCATCGTCTGAAGCACCGGAAACAGGCTGAAGATATCGTCGGGGATCGAGCGTTGAGCCCGCCTCAGCGGAGCGAAGCCGGTTTCGAGATTCTCCTTCACCGTCAGCAGGGGAAATATCTCGCGGCCCTGCGGCACGTAGCCGACGCCCTGCTTGGCGCGTCGGAAGGGCGCCATGCCGTCGAGCGGCGTGCCGTTGAAAGAGATCGTGCCGCTCGTCACCGCATGCTGGCCGGTGACGGCCCTGAGCAGGCTCGACTTGCCGACGCCGTTGCGGCCGAGCACGCAGGTGATCTTGCCCATCTCCGCCTTGAACGAGACGTCGCGAAGCGCCTGGGCGGCGCCGTAATGCAGGCTGACGTTTTCGACGTTCAGCATCGGTTCAATTCCTCCCGCTCATCGGCCGAGATAGTTTTCGATCACCTTCGGATCGTTGCTGACGAAATCGATCGAGCCTTCCGCCAGCACCGAGCCTTCCGCAAGGCAGGTGACCTTGACGCCGAGATCGCGGATGAAGCCCATGTCGTGCTCGACGACGATCACCGAGCGCGTCCTGGCGATTTCCTTGAGGAGGATCGCGGTCTCCGCCGTCTCCGCATCGGTCATCCCGGCCACCGGCTCGTCCACGAGCAGGAGTTCCGGTTCCTGGGCGAGCAGCATGCCGATCTCCAGCCATTGCTTCTGACCATGCGAGAGATTGGCGGCGAGTTCGTCCCGGCGCGCCGTGAGCCGCACCGTCGAAAGGATCTCCTCGATGCGGCTCTCGTCCTCTCTCGTCAGCCGATAGAACAGCGTCGCGAAGACGCCGCGGCTGCGGTTCAGCGCCAGCTCCAGATTGTCCCAGACGGTATGGTTCTCGAAGACGGTGGGCTTCTGGAACTTGCGGCCGATGCCGAGCTCGGCGATTGCCGCTTCGTCCCTCTTGGTGAGGTCGATGTCTCCCTTGAAGAAGACCTCGCCCTCATCCGGCCGCGTCTTGCCGGTGATGATGTCCATCATCGTCGTCTTGCCGGCGCCATTGGGGCCGATGATGGCGCGCAATTCCCCCGGCTCCACGACGAAGGAGAGCGAGTTCAGCGCCTTGAAGCCATCGAAGGAGACGGAGACGCCATCGAGATAGAGCAGGTTCCTGGGCTTCTTTCCGGTCATGGCGATCACTCCGCGGCCATCGTTTCGGCGTCCGCAAGGGTCGCCGATTTTTCGCTCTCGCTTTGCTTCCGGGCCGCCGCGTGGGAAGCGCGCCGGCTTGCCAGATAGTTCTGCGCCGTGCCGACCACGCCCTTCGGCAGGAAAAGCGTGACGAGGACGAAGAGGCCGCCGAGCGCAAAGAGCCAGAATTCGGGGAAGGCGGCGGTGAAGATGCTTTTTCCGCCGTTGACGAGGATCGCGCCGACGATCGGTCCGATCAGCGTGCCGCGCCCGCCGACCGCCGTCCATATGACCACCTCTATCGAATTGGCGGGGGCGAACTCGCCCGGATTGATGATGCCGACCTGCGGTACGTAGAGCGCGCCGGCGACGCCCGCCATCATTGCCGAGACCGTGAAGGCGAAGAGCTTCATGTGCTCGACGCGATAGCCGAGGAAGCGGGTGCGGCTTTCCGCGTCACGCAGCGCCACCAGCACCTTTCCGAATTTCGAGCGGACGATGCCCGAGGTGACGACGAGCGAAACGGCGAGCGCCAGCGCGGAGGCGGCGAAAAGCGCCGCACGCGTTCCGTCTGCCTGGATGTTGAAGCCCAGGATGTCCTTGAAATCCGTGAGCCCGTTATTGCCGCCAAAACCCATGTCGTTGCGGAAGAAGGCGAGCAGCAGCGCATAGGTCATCGCCTGGGTGATGATCGAGAGATAGACCCCGTTGACGCGCGATCGGAAGGCGAACCAGCCGAAGACGAAGGCAAGGAGGCCCGGCACCAGCACCACCATCAGCGCTGCGAACCAGAACATGTCGAAGCCGTGCCAGAACCAGGGCAGCTCCTTCCAGTTGAGAAAGACCATGAAGTCCGGCAGCAGCGGATCGCCGTAGGAGCCGCGTGAACCGATCTGGCGCATCAGATACATGCCCATGGCATAGCCGCCGAGCGCGAAGAAGGCGGCGTGCCCGAGCGAGAGAATGCCGCAGAAACCCCAGACGAGATCGAGCGCCAGAGCCAGGAGCGCATAGGTCAGGTACTTGCCGAAGAGTGAAACCAGATAGGTCGGCACATGCAGCGGGTGGTCCGGGGCGGTCAGGAGATTGAGCGCGGGAACGATGACGGCCAGCGCCAGCAGGATCGCGACGGCCGTGACGATGGTCCGATCCAGCGATTTGATGAGAAACGAGGTGATCATGCTTCCACCGCCCGGCCCTTGAGTGCGAAGAGCCCCCGCGGCCGCTTCTGGATGAAGAGGATGATCAGCACGAGCACGAGGATCTTGCCGAGCACGGCGCCGGCATAGGGCTCGAGGAACTTGTTGAGGATGCCGAGCGAGAAGGCGCCGACAAGCGTTCCCCAGAGATTGCCGACGCCGCCGAAGACCACGACCATGAAGCTGTCGATGATGTAACCCTGCCCGAGGTTCGGCGAGACGTTGTCGATCTGCGAAAGCGCCACACCCGCAATGCCTGCAATGCCGGAGCCGAGCGCGAAGGTCAGCGCATCGACCCAGGGCGTGCGGATGCCCATGGAGGAGGCCATGCGCCGGTTTTGCGTTACGGCGCGCATCTGCAGGCCCATCGGCGTCTTCTTGAGAAGAAAGAGAAGTGCTGCAAACACGGCAAGCGCAAAGACGATAATCCAGAGGCGGTTCCAGGTGATCGCCAGTCCGCCGATCTCGAAGGCGCCGGACATCCAGGACGGATTGCCGACTTCGCGGTTGGTGGGGCCGAAGATCGTCCGCACCGTCTGCTGCAGGATGAGCGATATGCCCCAGGTGGCAAGCAGCGTTTCGAGCGGGCGACCGTAAAGGAAGCGGATGACGCCGCGTTCCAGTGCGAGGCCCACGGCGCCTGTGACAAGAAAGGCGAGCGGCAGCGCGATCGCCAGGGACCAATCGAAAAGATGAGGAAAGGAGGTGCGCACGACATCTTGAACGAGGAATGTCGTATAGGCGCCGAGCATCACCATCTCGCCATGCGCCATGTTGATGATGCCCATGACTCCGAAGGTGATGGCGAGGCCGATCGCCGCAAGCAGCAGCACCGAGCCCAGCGACAGGCCGTACCATAGGTTCTGGCCCGCATTCCAGAAGGCTTGCGCCTGTTCGATGCTGGCAAGCGCCGCCTCGATGTCCGGCTTCAGGCTTTCGTCGGCGGAGCCTAGCGCGGCAGAAAGGATCGGCAGCGCCTCGCGGCCGCCGCTTTCCTCCAGCAGCCTCACCGCCTCCTTCTTCTCCTCGACCGGCCGGTCGGAGAAAAGGAGCATCGTGGCGCGCGCCTGTTCGAGGACCGCACGAACGGCTCCGTCCTTCTCGGCAGCCAGCGCATTCTCGATGGCGCCAAGCGCGTCGGGATCGGCCGATTGCAGCACCGACTGCGCAGCCCTGAGCCGCTGATTTCGATCGGGACTGAGGAGCGTCAGGCTGCCGAGGGCGGTGCGCACGGCGCGCCGCACGCTGTTGTTCACCCTGATCTTCGAAAGTGCCGCCTTCGGCGCTTCGCCGGCGCTGTCGCCGGAGATCGGATCCGTGAGGGTCAGGTTCGAACCGCTCTCCTTCGTCAGGAAGACCTGGCCGTCCGCCTTGCGGGCATAGAGCCCGCCTTCACCGAGCGCCTCGAGGATGGCGACGGCTTCGGGCTTTCCGGTTCTTGCCAGTGCCGCGATATGCTCGTCCATCTCGGACAGCTTCGCCTCGCCGAGCGCGTTCACCAGATCGCGCAGTCCCTCTTCCGCGCGAAGCCCCGGAGCCATCGCAACGAAGAGGAACAGGGCAGCCAGCACGGTTTGGATGATGCGGTACATTCGTCTCTCGCCTTGCAGTCCTCCGTCCGAAGGAAAGCATTCGGACGGAGGGGATTTCGAGCTAGCGGTGCGTCATGAAAAGAGGCGTTCGGGGAAGCGACCCGACCCGGGCCGCTTCCTTAGCAAGTCTTTCGTCATGAAATCAGGAACCCTTGCCGCCGCACTTGCCGGTGGCCACGTTGAAGTTGCCGCAGGACATGGGCGCGCGCCAATCGGAGATCAGGTCCTTCGAGTCCGGCAGGTAGTCCGACCATTCGTCGCCGACGACGAGGCCGGGCGTTTCCCAGACCGTTTCGAACTGGCCGTCGGACTGGATCTCGCCGATCAGCACGGGCTTGGTGATGTGGTGGTTCGGCATCATCGTCGAATAGCCGCCCGAAAGGTTCGGTACCGAGACCCCGATCATGGCGTCAAGCACGGCATCGGTATCCGTGGTGCCGGCCTTCTCGACTGCCTTCAGCCACATGTTGAAGCCGATATAATGGGCTTCCATTGGGTCGTTGGTGACCCGCTTGTCGTTCTTGGTGTAGGCCTGCCAGGTCTCGATGAACTCGGCATTGGCCGGGTTGTCGACCGACTGGAAATAGTTCCAGGCAGCGAGGTGTCCGACGAGCGGTCCGGTATCGAGGCCGGCAAGTTCCTCCTCGCCGACAGAGAAGGCGACGACCGGGATGTCCTCGGCCTTGATCCCCTGGTTGGCAAGCTCCTTGTAGAACGGCACGTTGGCGTCGCCGTTGATTGTCGAGACGACCGCGGTCTTCTTGCCGGCCGAGCCGAACTTCTTGATGTCGGAAACGATCGTCTGCCAGTCGGAATGGCCGAAAGGCGTGTAGTTGATCATGATGTCCTCGGGCGCGACGCCCTTGGAGATCAGGTAGGCCTCGAGGATCTTGTTGGTCGTGCGCGGATAGACGTAATCGGTGCCGGCGAGCACCCAGCGCTCGACTTCCTCGTTCTCCATCAGATAGTCGACGGCGGGAATAGCCTGCTGATTGGGAGCGGCGCCCGTATAGAAGACGTTGCGCTGGCTTTCCTCGCCCTCGTACTGGACCGGATAGAAGAGGATGGAATTCAGCTCTTCGAAGACCGGCAGCACGGATTTGCGCGACACCGACGTCCAGCAGCCGAAGACGGCGGACACCTTGTCGACGGAGACGAGCTCGCGCGCCTTTTCGGCAAAGAGCGGCCAGTCCGAGGCCGGGTCGACGACGACCGCTTCCAGCTTCTTGCCGAGCAGGCCGCCCTTCTTGTTCTGCTCCTCGATCAGCATCAGCATGGCGTCCTTGAGCGTCGTTTCGGAGATCGCCATGGTGCCGGAAAGCGAATGCAGGATGCCGACCTTGATCGTGTCGTCGGCCGCAAAGGCGCCGTTGAACGCCGTCGCCGAAAGGACGGCAGCGAGAAATGCGCCGGTGACGCGTGCCCTGATAGTCATCTGATTGAACCCCCTTGTTCTGATCGCCGCAAGGCAAGTGGCCGTTCTCCATGGCCGTTGCTCGGGGATCATCGGGCAGCCGCGCTGCACTGCACATACGTCATTCTACGTAGGTGCCGGGGGGAAGAAGGAAGCTTGGGCTTACCGCCCGGGGTTTTCTGCCGCGGATCCAGGTCGCTACCGCGGCAGACGCGAAGGAGCGGCACGCTCCTCACAAATAGGCCGTCACCGCGGGTGGCCGGTCCCATGCATCATGGCGCCCGTCCTCATAGACGATCGGGGCATTCGCCAGCTCCTCGTCGGTCGCGTCGTCGAGACAGGCGATATTCACCGCATGGAACGGCCCGCCCATGATCTCGAAGTCGGCGCTGCCTAAGGGGTGGACGCCGCAGTGCCGGCAGAACACGTGGCGGATCATGCGCTCGCCGAAGCGGTACTCCGCCAGGGCCTCTTCGCCTGAAAGCAAGGAGAAATCCTCGGGCGTGACGAACACCTTCCAGAATCGCGTCTTGAGGCAGGAGGAACAGTTGCAGCGGAAGGTTGTCGTCCACCACACGCCGGGCCGCGGCGCTGGGGAGCGTTTTCCCTCCGGAGCGAGGTCGAGATTTGCGGAAAAGCGCACCGCGCCGCAGTGGCAGCTCCCGTGATAGGTCTTCTTCATTGCATTTCCTCCTTCCGGGCAGCGACATAGGAAACGAGCCGGTCCATGCACTCGCCCCATCCTTCCGCATGAGAATCGCGGCTCTCGGCGCTCGTGAACGGCGCCTGGCGGAAGGTGAGACGCGTGCCGCCCGCCACGTCCTCAAGGGTTACCGTGATCAGCGTGTCGATGGCGCCCTCCTCTTCCCAGGCGAAGCTGAGGACGATACGGCTCGGCTCCACGATCTCGAGATAGATGCCGTGCGCCCAGTAGTCCTGGCCCTCAGGCGAGCGGATACAGCCGCGCCAGGCGCCGCCTTCACGGAAATCCGCAGTGATCGCGGGCACCGTGAAGTCCTTCGGGCCCCACCAGCGCACCAGGTGTTCGGGTGTGGTCCAGGCCTTGAAGACGAGGTTGGTGGGCGCGTCGAAGACGCGCGTGATGGTAAGCGCGATCTCTTCCTTCGGAGACGGGGCATTCATGATCTTCTCCCTTGCGGTCGGGCGAACCCGGTTCAGTCGTGATCCGATTTTTCGTTGCGCTGCAACTCATGAAGATAGCTGTCGAGCCGGTCGAAACTGCCCTCCCAGAAGTGGCGGTAGCGCTCGACCCAATCGGCGATTTCCTTGAGCGGCGCCGCCTCCAGCCGGCAGGGCCGCCATTGGGCTTTGCGGCCCCGGGATATCAGCCCCGCACGTTCCAAGACCTTCAGATGTTTGGAAACCGCCGGCAGGCTCATATCGAACGGAGCAGCAAGTTCGTTCACCGTCGCCTCGCCGGCGGCGAGGCGCGCAACGATGGCCCGGCGGGTCGGGTCGGCCAATGCCGAGAGGGTGCAGCTGAGTTGATCCATGATTGATAAACCATCAGGTTAATTAACTTGATGGTTTATTGCAGCAGCGTGGCGTTCTGTCAAGAGCTGGGATCGGTCTGCGGCGTTTTCCGCAATGCAACAATTTCCCGGGGCGCTCGTCCGTGTTACGACAGGGGCGGCTGGCGCATTCGGCCGGCACTGCGAGATGACGAGGGACCATGGCGGCACGCCAGCGCATCATTCCCGTTCGGCGAGAATATAACCGCTGGGTCGCCAACCAGACGCTCGAAGACTATGCGTTGCGCTTCACCGCCAAGAGCGCGCGGCGCTTCTCCTCGGCGCGCATTTCGCAGACGGCGATCGGCGCCATCTCCTTCCTGGCGCTGGAAGCCATCGGCGGTGCCATTACCATGTCCTACGGCACGACCAACGCCATCGTCGCGATCCTCGTCGCGAGCCTGATGATCCTTCTCGTCGGCCTGCCGATCAGCCGCTATGCCATTCGTCACGGCGTCGACATCGACCTTCTCACGCGCGGCGCGAGCTTCGGCTATATCGGCTCGACGATCACCTCGCTGATCTATGCGAGCTTCACCTTCATCCTCTTCGCGATCGAAGCCTCGATCATGTCCGGGGCGCTGGAGCTTGCGTTCGGCATACCGCTCTGGATCGGCTACATCGTCAGCGCCGTCATGGTGATCCCGCTGGTCACCCATGGCGTGAAGCTGATCAGCCGGTTCCAGCTCGTCACGCAGCCCTTCTGGATCGTCCTGAACATTCTTCCCTTCGTCTTCATCGCGTTCGCGGACTGGGAGAAGGTCGGCCTGTGGCTCGCTTATGCGGGCATCCATCACACATCGGGGCCTCCTGGCACGCTCGCGCCGTTCCATCTCGTCGAATTCGGCGCTGCCTCGGCGGTCATCTTCGCTCTGACGGCGCAGATCGGCGAGCAGGTGGACTTCCTCCGCTTCCTGCCGCCTGACGGCGAACGCAAGCTCCGCCACCGCATCGCCGTCTTTCTTGCCGGCTCCGGCTGGGTGATCGTCGGCGCGCCGAAGCTGCTGGCCGGCTCCTTTCTCGTCGTCCTGGCGCTCAGTACCGGCGTTCCCTCGACCAGGGCCGCCGACCCGGCGCAGATGTATTACACGGCCTTCGGCTACATCTTCCCATCGGACACGGCCGCGCTCCTGCTGATGGCAGCCTTCGTCGTCGTCTCGCAGCTCAAGATCAACGTGATGAACGCCTATGCGGGCTCGCTCGCCTGGTCGAACTTCTTCTCGCGGCTCACCCACAGCCATCCGGGCCGCGTCATCTGGCTGGTCTTCAACGTGGCGATCGCGCTCCTCCTGATGGAGCTCGGCATCTATCGTCTGCTGGAGGAGACGCTCGGTATCTTTTCGATCGTCGCCATGGCCTGGCTCTCGACGATCTCGGCCGATCTCTTCGTCAACAAGCCGCTCGGTCTCGCCCCGCCCGGAATCGAGTTCAAACGCGCCCATCTTTACGACATCAATCCCGTCGGTCTCGGCACCATGGGCGTGTCGACGCTCTTCGCCCTCGTCGCGCATTTCGGCGCGGCGGGCGAAATCGCCGCCTCGCTCGCACCCTATATCGCACTCGTCACGGCTTTCGTCGTCTCGCCGCTGATCGCCTGGTGGACGGAGGGGAAATTCTATCTCGCCCGCAAGCCGCGCAAGAGCTGGCTCCGCGAAAACGAGATCACTTGCTCGATCTGCGAGCTCCCCTTCGAACCGGAGGACATGGCCTGGTGCCCGGCCTATGCGGCGCCGATCTGCTCGCTCTGCTGTTCGCTCGACAGCCGCTGCCACGACATGTGCAAGCCGAAGGCGCGTCTGAAGGCGCAGGTCGCGACCGTGGCCAAGGCGGTGTTGCCCGAAACGGTCGTCGCAAAGCTCGCGACAAGGCTCGGCCGTTACGCGATTTCGGCGGTGATCTCTATTACCGGCATCGGGGTCATCCTGGCGATGATCGCTCACCAGACCACGGCCGCCTCTCCCGAGACCGCCGACGTCGTCCAGCGGACCATCGCCATCGTCTTCTTCGTCTTCGCCATTCTTGCCGGCGTCGTGTCCTGGTTCTACGTGCTTGCCCATGACAGCCGGGTTGTTGCGGAAGAGGAATCCTCCCGGCAGAACACGGCTCTTCTGAAGGAGATCGCCGCCCACAAGAAGACGGACGCGGCGCTGCAGGACGCGAAGGAAAGGGCGGAGTCGGCCAATCGCGCGAAGAGCCGCTATGTCGTGGGCCTGAGCCACGAACTGCGCACGCCGCTCAATGCGGTGCTCGGCTACGCCCAGATCCTCGAGCGCGACGAGACGATACCGCCGCCGCGGCAGGGCGCGATCAAGGCGATCAGGCGCAGCGCCGACCATCTCTCCGGACTGATCGACGGCCTCCTCGACATTTCCAAGATCGAAGCCGGCAAGCTGCAGGTCTATTCCAACGAGATCAACATTCAGGACTTTTTGGACCAGATCGTCGACATGTTCCGCCCGCAGGCGCAGGCCAAGGGCATCGCCTTCGAGCACAACCGCGCAGCCTCGCTGCCGCAATATGTGCGGACCGACGACAAGCGCCTGCGGCAAATCCTCGTCAACCTGCTCTCCAATGCCCTGAAGTTCACGGAACGGGGGCATATCCGCTTCGACGTCGCCTATCGCAGCCAGGTTGCAAGTTTCACCATCGAGGATAGCGGCCGCGGCATCGGCGAGAAGGACCTGCCCAGGATCTTCGAGCCCTTTCAGCGCGGCGAGGCGGAATATCGCATGCCGGGCCTCGGCCTCGGCCTGACCATCACGCGCCTGCTCACCCAGACGCTCGGCGGCGAAATCTCCGTCACCAGCGAGAAGGACAAGGGCACGGCCTTCAAGGTCCGGCTGATGCTCTCTGCCGTCGACCGGCCCGCCGCGCTCAAGGACCCGGTCCGCAGGATCAAGTCCTATCGAGGGCCACGTCGGACGATCGTCGTCGTCGACGACAATGCGGACCACCGCGACCTGATGGGCGAGCTGCTGGCGCCGCTCGGTTTCACCGTTCTTGCGGCGGCGAGCGGGGCGGCCTGCCTGGCGCTCGTCGAACATACGAAACCGGACCTGTTCCTGATCGACATCTCCATGCCCGGCATGAGCGGCTGGGATCTGGTGATGCGGCTGAGGGAAGGCGGCCAGAGCGCGCCGGCGATCATGCTTTCGGCCAATATCGGTGACGGCTCGGCCGCCGGCGCCATCGGCCACAACGATGCGCTTGCCAAGCCCTTCGGCCTGCGCCAGCTCACCGACAAGCTTGCGGTCCACCTGAAACTCGAATGGATCTACGACGACGGCCCGCAGGAAACGTCCGACACCGGCACGACCCCTGCGGTGGCGAGCCCCGGCCATCATCATTTGAAGGAATTGATCGAGCTCGGCGAAATCGGCTACGTGAGGGGCATCGAAGCAAAATTGACGGAGATCGCCCTGAACCCGGACAACCGAGCCTTCGCCGAGGCGGCGCGCGCCTATGTCGGGGCATTCGATCTCGCGGGCTATGACGCCTTCCTCAAACGCCTGCTCGCCGGGGAGGCGAATGCCCGTGCCTGAGGCAGCGAACGTGCGAGATATCGTACTCCTCGTCGACGATTCACCGGAGGCGCTCGGCTTTTTGACCGAAGCGCTGGAACAGTCCGGCTTTTCCGTATTGATCGCGACCTCCGGCAACGCGGCGCTCAACATCGCCGAGCGCATCACGCCGGACATCATCCTGCTCGATGCGGTCATGCCCGGCATGGATGGTTTCGACACTTGCACCCGGCTGAAGGCGAATGCTTCCGTCGCCCAGGTGCCCGTGGTCTTCATGACCGGCCTTACCGAGACGGAGCATGTGGTGCGGGCGCTCGAAGCCGGCGGCGTCGATTACCTGACCAAGCCTATCAATATCGACGAGCTGCGCGCCCGCATCCGCGTCCATCTCTCCAATGCGCGCTCCGCCCAGAGCGCCCGCGTCGCACTGGACGCGGCGGGGCGGCATCTGCTGGCGGTGCGAGGCGATGGAACGGTCCGCTGGTCGACGCCGCAGGCGACCCGTCTCGTCAACGCGGCCACCGGCAGCGACGACGGTCTCGCCTTCGTCGCCGGGCGCATTGCCGAGTGGATGCGGGAGCGGGAAACCAGTCCCGGCGAAAGGCAAGGGACCTTCACCCTGCAGCGCGCCAGCCAGACGGGCCTGCAGATCTCCTATCTCGGCGCGGTCGGCGCCAATGAATACCTCTTCCGGCTGACGGCCGAGAACGGCTTGAGCGACGACGAAACGCTGCGCCAGCACTTCCGGCTCACCCAGCGGGAGTCCGAGGTGCTGCTGTGGATCGCCAAAGGGAAATCCAACCGCGACATCGGCGAAATCCTGGGCTTGAGCGCGCGCACCGTCACCAAGCATCTCGAACAGATCTATGTGAAGCTCGGCGTCGAAAACCGGGCCTCGGCGGCAGTGAAGGCGACGCAGGTGCTGCACGGGATCTGATCGGCCCGTGCGGCGGGGACCGTCCCGAAAAGCCCCGAGAGGATTGCGGAGCCGCACGCCATCGCAAAAAAGCGCGGCCCGGAGAACCGGACCGCGCCAACCGCACCGGCGTGCGGTCTCGCCTTGGGAGGCTAGCTTATTCGGCGGGCTGGACGAGCGCCGGGATGGCCTCGGCAGACGCCCCGCCGCCGAGAGCTGCGGAAAGCTGCGCCTGGTCGAGCTCGCCTTCCCACTTCGCCACGACGATCGTCGCAACCGCGTTGCCGACGAAATTGGTCAGGGCGCGGCATTCCGACATGAAGCGGTCGATGCCGAGGATCAGCGCCATGCCGGCGACCGGCACGGAGGGAACGACCGAGAGCGTTGCGGCAAGCGTGATGAAGCCGGCGCCCGTAATGCCGGCCGCACCCTTCGAGCTCAACATGGCGACGAGGAGCAGCAGGATCTGGTCGCCGTATGAGAGCGGCGTATCGGTCGCCTGGGCGATGAACAGGGCCGCAAGCGTCATGTAGATGTTGGTGCCGTCCAGGTTGAAGGAATAGCCGGTCGGAATGACGAGACCGACGACCGAGCGCTTGCAGCCGGCCTTCTCCATCTTGTTCATGAGGCCCGGAAGCGCCGCCTCCGAGGAAGACGTCCCGAGCACCAGAAGCAGCTCCTCCTTGATGTAGCGGATGAGCGAGAGGATCGAGAAGCCGTTATAGCGTGCGACCGCGCCGAGCACGATGAAGACGAAGAGAAACGACGTCAGATAGAAGGTACCGATCAGCATGGCGAGATTGGCGATCGAGGCGATGCCGTACTTGCCGATGGTGAAGGCCATGGCGCCGAAGGCGCCGATCGGGGCGGCCTTCATGAGGATCGCAACGAGCCGGAAGATCGGAAGCGTCAGCGCCTGCAGGAAATCGACGACGGGCTCGGCTTTCTTGCCGACGATCGCCAGCGAAATACCGAAGAGCACCGAGATGAACAGGACCTGCAGGATGTCGCCCTCGGCGAAGGCGCCGACGAGCGTCGTCGGGATGATGTTCATCAGGAAGCCGGTGATCGACTGCTCGTGCGCCTTCTCGGCATAGGTCGCGACCGCCTTGGCGTCCAGCGAGGCCGGATCGATATGCATTCCCGCGCCCGGCTGGACCACGTTTGCGACGACGAGGCCGACGAGAAGGGCAAGGGTGGAGAAGGCGAGAAAGTAGATCATCGCCTTGCCGGCCACGCGGCCGACCTTGGCGAGATCGGTCATGCCGGCAATGCCTGTCGCGACCGTCAGGAAGATCACCGGCGCGATGATCATCTTCACGAGCCTGATGAAGGCGTCGCCGAGCGGTTTGAGCTCCGTGCCGATGTCCGGATAGAAATGCCCGAGCAGGATGCCCGCGGCGATCGCGGCCAGCACCTGGACATAGAGATGGCGGTAAAGGGGTGTCTTGCCGCGGACCTCCGCGGAATGTTCGATGATCATGATGTCCTCCACGTGGCAGGCCCAGTCCGGCAACATGCCGGCCTCCCGGGCCGCTTTCCGAAGATCGACAGCAAAGGCTGCCTTGTGGAGCTGATGAGCAACATGCGTGCCAGTTTGCCGCGGAGGCCGATGCGATTGAATTCATAAGATTTTTGGGAGCGGCGCACGCTTGCTGTTCGTGGATATGTGCGGATTTCCGCACAGACACGCTGGCGTGCTGGGCGAAATCATGCACAATGCTCGCATGGTCAGACTTCCTGCAGATACGAGCGATCCGCATGCGCTTCGCAGCCGGGCCCGACGGTCCTGGCTGGTTTTCGCGGCAGTCGCGCTGGTCCTTCTGGCGGCCGGCCTTCTTCTTGCGCGAGACTACGGGCGGTCGCAGGCGCTCGCCGGCCTTGCCGGCCAGAGCCGGATCGACGCCAGCCTGAAAGCCTCGCTTCTTCGGGCAGTCGTGGAACGGCAGCGCGCCCTGCCGCTTGTCCTCGCCGACGACGCAGCCATTCGTGGGGCATTGCTTTCGCCGGACAGGCAGTCGCTCGACCGTATCAACCGCAAGCTCGAGGCCCTGGCGACAAGCGCCGAAGCCGCGGTCATCTATCTGATCGACCGGAGCGGCGTGGCCGTCGCGGCCAGCAATTGGCAGGAGCCGACGAGTTTCGTCGGCAACGACTATGCCTTCCGCGATTATTTTCGGCTCGCCGTGCGCGACGGCATGGCCGAACACTTCGCCATGGGCACGGTCAGCAAGCGGCCCGGGCTTTATATTTCCCGGCGCGTCGACGGGCCCGGCGGTCCGCTGGGGGTGATCGTCGCCAAGCTCGAATTCGACGGGGTCGAGGCGGATTGGCAGGTCTCCGGCAAGCCGGCCTATGTCACCGACCGGCGCGGCATCGTCCTCATCACCAGCCTGCCCTCCTGGCGCTTCATGACGACGAAGCCGATCCCCGAAGACCGGCTCGCACCCATCCGCGAAAGCCTGCAGTTCGGCGATGCACCGCTGCTGCCGCTGCCTTTCCGGAAGATCGAAGCGCGGCCCGATGGCTCCTCCACGCTGGACGCCCTGCTTCCGGGCGACTCCAACGCAGCCTTCCTGCGCGTGGAAACCATGGTGCCGTCGACGAACTGGCGGCTCGAGCAGTTGTCGCCGCTGAAGGCACCGCTTGCCGCGGGTGCGCGGGAAGCGCAGCTCCTCACCCTTGCCACGCTCGTACCGCTTCTCGCACTTGCCGCATTGCTCCTGCGCCGTCGCCAGGTCGTCGCCATGCGCAGCGCCGAGGAGCGGCTGGCCCGCAACGCGCTTGAGGCGAGTGTCGAGGAGCGGACGCGCGACCTGCGCATGGCGCGCGACCGTCTCGAAACCGAGATCGCCGACCACCGGCAGACCACCGAGAAGCTCCAGGCCGTGCAGCAGGACCTCGTCCAGGCGAACCGACTGGCGATCCTCGGCCAGGTCGCGGCCGGGGTTGCCCATGAGATCAACCAGCCGGTCGCCACCATCCGCGCCTATGCGGATAATGCCCGCACCTTTCTCGAGCGTGGCCAGAGCACCACCGCCGCCGAGAACATGGAAAGCATCGCCGAACTCACCGACCGTGTCGGCGCCATCACAGACGAACTGCGCCGCTTCGCCCGCAAGGGCCATTTCGCCGCCGGGCCGACCGCGATGAAGGAGGTCGTCGAGGGTGCGCTCATGCTGCTCCGAAGCCGTTTTGCCGGACGGATGGACGCAATACGCATCGATCTGCCGCCCGATGACCTCCAGGCACTCGGCAACCGCATCCGGCTGGAGCAGGTCTTGATCAACCTTCTGCAGAATGCGCTGGAAGCGATCGGCGACAGCGAGAACGGCGCGATCCGAGTGCGCTGCGAGGACGTGGCCGGCGGTATCGCGCTGACCGTCGCCGACAATGGCCCGGGGATTGCGGCCGATGTCCGCGAAGAGCTGTTCACGCCGTTCAACACTTCGAAGGAAGACGGGCTGGGCCTCGGTCTCGCGATCTCCAAGGAGATCGTCTCCGACTATGGCGGCACGATCGAGGTCGAGAGCAGTCCCTCCGGAACAATATTTACCGTCAATCTCAAGAAGGCCTGAGCGATGAGCGCCGCCCGATCCGTGTTCCTGATCGATGACGACCGCGATCTGCGCAAGGCGATGCAGCAGACGCTCGAGCTCGCGGGCTTCACCGTCTCGTCCTTTGCCAGCGCGACGGAGGCGCTCTCCGAACTTTCCGCCGACTTCGCGGGCGTCGTCATCAGCGATATCCGCATGCCGGGCATGGACGGGCTCGCCCTTTTCCGCAAGGTTCTGGCGCTCGATCCGGACCTGCCGATGATCCTTGTCACAGGACACGGCGACATACCGATGGCGGTGCAGGCGATCCAGGACGGCGCCTATGACTTCATCGCCAAGCCGTTTGCCGCCGACCGTCTTGTCCAGAGCGCCCGGCGCGCAGAGGAGAAACGGCGGCTCGTCATGGAGAACCGGGCGCTGCGCCGCGCGGCCGAGGCCGCCTCCGAAGGACTGCCGCTGATCGGCCAGACGCCGGCCATGGAGCGGCTTCGCCAGACCTTGAAACACATCGCCGACACCGATGTCGATGTGCTGGTCGCCGGCGAGACGGGCAGCGGCAAGGAGGTCGTCGCCACGCTGCTGCACCAATGGAGCCGGCGCAGAACCGGCAACTTCGTCGCACTGAATTGCGGCGCTCTGCCGGAAACGGTCATCGAAAGCGAGCTCTTCGGCCACGAGCCCGGCGCCTTTACCGGCGCCGTCAAGAAGCGGGTCGGCAGGATCGAGCATGCGAACGGCGGCACCCTCTTCCTCGACGAGATCGAGGCGATGCCGCCGGCAACCCAGGTGAAGATGCTGCGCGTGCTGGAAGCACGCGAGATCACCCCGCTCGGCACCAACCTGACCCGTCCCGTCGACATCCGCGTCGTCGCCGCAGCCAAGGTCGACCTCGGCGATCCGGCCGCGCGCGGCGATTTCCGCGAAGATCTCTATTACCGGCTGAACGTCGTGACGCTCTCGATCCCGCCCTTGCGCGAACGGCGCGACGACATCCCCCTCCTCTTCTCCCATTTCCTGGCCCGCGCCTCGGAACGCTTCGGCCGCGACGTGCCCGCGATCTCGGCTGCCATGCGCGCCTACCTGGCCACGCATTCCTGGCCGGGCAATGTGCGCGAGCTTTCGCACTTCGCCGAACGGGTCGCGCTGGGGGTGGAGGGCAACCTGGGAGCTCCGGCCGCAGCGCCCGCCTCAAGCGGAGCAACCCTGCCGGAAAGATTGGAACGCTACGAGGCCGATATCCTCAAGCAGGCCCTCACGGCGCACCGCGGCGACGTCAAGGAGACCCTGCAGGCCCTCGGAATCCCCCGCAAGACTTTTTACGACAAGCTGCAGCGACATGGGATCAACCGGGCGGATTTTATCGACCGGGCAGGCGCGAAGAGTGGCGACGCGTAGGTGGATAGTTTGCCCCCACTCCGACCCCTCCCCGTTCGACCGGAGGGGAGTTGAGGCGGCGCTGCGAGCCCTCTTCGCCCCGCTTGCGGCGAGAAGGCCGCTATTCCGCCGTCGCCTCGAAGTCGACCCTGTCGAGAAGCAGAAGCGGATTTTGCGAAGCAACCGCGAATTCGAGCGCACCGATGCCGCTGGCGGATTTGGACTTGGCCGTCAGCGTGAATGTCCCCGGTTTCGCGATGAACCGCGAAACTGCATCCACCACATTCCGCAGCCGAGGCTCCTGCGCGGCAAATTGCTGCAGCATCACCGACGCCGTCATTTCCAGCATGCCGCGTGCCTGATCCTCCGTCATGCCGTTTTGTTCGGCATAGACCTGTATCCCTTTGGCGGTGAAGCCCTTGTCCTCGATCTGCAGGCTTGCTTCCCGCGCGGTGAGGCCGAACAACGCCGCCTGCGCCTTAGCCGCGTCGCCCGAAAAGAAGTCGCCGCTCACGCCTCCCAGAAGGCCGGAGAGGGAAAAGCGGCCGATATCCTTTCCGCTCGTGGAAATATCCTTGATGACCAGAGTCTCGTTCGCTTCGTCCCAGGCGGCTTCGAGGTTGGAGGAGAGGACCAACTCGTTGAAGCCCAGCTTGCGAAGCTTGGCGAGAGTCTCGTCCTGCGTATGCTCCGGGATTTGAAGGGCGAAGTCCTGGTATCCGGCGCGGACGTCAGTCGGAATGCCGTTTCGCGGTTTCGCGAGCGCAAGCTCGTATCCCTTCATCGTGAAGCGGATGCGCTGCGGCCGAGCGCCCTCTCCAGCATCCGGAGTGTCGTTGTATTCGTCCCAGTCTTCCACGCCGGTGCCCGAGTCAGGCAGATCCGCATCGATTCCCGCCACGCGGAACGCTCCGAACTCCGGCAGCAGCGTCGTGAAAGGGAAGTTCTCATGCTGCCCATCCTGCAGGGCGACGAACTTCTTCAGCGCTTCCACGCTGGGATCCCAGGAAAAGCCCGAAATGCTTGCTTCGGAGACTTTGACGTAGTCCGCGCCCTCCGCCATCGAGAAGCCATTCACCGACGCGTCGAGCTTCCGGCCATCCAGCCGGAGCGTGAGGCGATCCATCGCAAGCCTGATCCTCTCGCCCTCTTCACCATCCTTGTTCGGCGCGTCGATCTTCAGACCCAGCATTTCCATGTCGGCCTTCCTCGTCAAATCGGCGACCGACAGAATCCGGGCGAAATAGTCTTGACGCTCCGCCACGGGCAGATCCTCGGGCGACGAGACCGAGTTGAGCTTCTCCAGAGTCTCGCGAAGTGGCTCGTCCAGCATCCGCATGCTTACGCCGCTGCTGCGAACCTCGTCATAGCCGAAGCTCGCCTCGCCATCCGAAAAGGCTATATCCTTGATCGAGAATGGCCCATAAACAGGCCTTGCCTGCTCGTCGCCCGGCCCGGCTTTTTCAGTATAGATGCGGGCCAGATAGGCGGCATCGACGTCCTGCCCCGTCATGGCTCCGAGGGAGCCCGTCAGCCGCTTCTTCTCGCCGCCCTCTCCATCGGAGGCGCCTATGCCGGCTTCGAAGCTCGCACCACTCGCCGAATAGCGCGCGATGCGGCCATCCACGATACCTTCCGAGACCACGTTCTTGTAGACCAGCTTCTGCTCGCTACCGGCAACCGTCTGCGTGATGATCACCTCAGGGGCGGTGGCGCTCTTTGCCGTAAAAAGCGCCAGCTGTTTCGGCAGCGAAAGGTCGCTTCCCGCGCCGAACATTTGCGCCAGCGTGTCGCGACCGAACTCCGCCTGCTCGACAATCACCTTCGGCACGGCGATCTTGCCCGGGCGCATATCGAGCTCCACGCCGCTGACTTCGAGCATGCCCTCCAGGAAAAGGATCCTGGGCCGCCCGTCGATTGCGGCGACGCGGAGTTCGGACCCTTCCTTCAGCGGCAGCGTCACGTCGCGCAGATGAACGCGCCCGAAAAAGTCCGCTTCGACCGTGCCCACTCTGCCGCCCCGCTCGGCGATCAGCCTGCTCACGCTCTTTTCGACAGCAATCTTGTAACCGGTCGCGCCTGCGGCCGCGATTGCGATGACCGCAACGGCTGCCCAAAGCGCCTTGCGTCCCCTTTTCCTGGTCCCCGTCTCCGCCTGCCCCAAGACCTTCACCCTTTTTCGCTATGCGCATCATGGCGCTTCAGACTCGGACGGTAAGTAGATTTAGAACCTTGCATTTGCAAGCATGCCGCGAGCCCTGCGCACGGGATTTGGCCGGTGCAAAAACCATCTTGACGCCGCGGCGATAACCGTCCCTAATTGCGCCATTCACCAGGGGGGTCCCGGCAAGGGGCTGAGATACTGCTAGCGCGCGCAGTGACCCGTTGAACCTGATCCAGTTCATACTGGCGTAGGGACGGTGCAGACGTGCAGCAGCGAGGATTCCGTTTACCGGCAATTCATCGGCGATACGTCTTTTCATCCTTCCGGCTTCAGAACTGGGTCTCCAACGCGAAAACATTGGAGCCTCAAGATGAATCTAATCAAGCCTCTCCCCGCGGCGCCCTCGGTCACGCAAGGACCGCTCCCGGCATCCCGCAAGGTTTACAAGCCGGGCGAGATCCACCCGGACATTCGCGTGCCGATGCGCGAGATCGCGCTGCATCCGACCTCCGGCGAGCCGCCGGTGACTGTTTACGATTCCTCCGGCCCCTACACGGTCGAAAACGCCGATATCCGCATTGACGCGGGCCTGCCGCGCCTTCGCAGCGACTGGGTTCTCAAGCGCGGCGATGTCGAAAGCTACGACGGCCGTGCGGTGAAGGCCGAAGACAACGGCTTTGCGACCGGCGAAAGGCTGACGCCGGAATTCCCGATTCGCCACCAGCCGCTCAAGGCTAAGCCGGGAAAAGCGGTAACCCAGCTCGCCTATGCCCGCGCCGGCATCGTCACGCCGGAGATGGAGTTCATCGCCATCCGCGAAAATCTCGGCCGGAAGGCCGCGAAGGAGGCGCTTGCCCGAGACGGCGAAAGCTTCGGTGCCTCGGTCCCCGATTTCGTGACGCCGGAATTCGTGCGCCAGGAAGTGGCGAGCGGCCGCGCCATCATTCCGGCCAATATAAACCACCCGGAAGCCGAGCCGATGATCATCGGCCGCAACTTCCTGGTGAAGATCAACGCGAATATCGGCAATTCCGCCGTCACCTCATCGATGGCCGAGGAGGTCGAGAAGATGGTCTGGGCGACTCGCTGGGGCGCCGACACGGTCATGGACCTTTCCACCGGCCGCAACATTCACAACATCCGCGAATGGATCATCCGCAATTCGCCGGTACCGATCGGCACCGTGCCGCTCTACCAGGCGCTGGAAAAGGTAAACGGCATTGCCGAGGATCTTTCCTGGGAGGTCTTCCGCGACACGTTGATCGAGCAGGCGGAACAGGGCGTCGACTATTTCACCATCCATGCCGGGGTCAGGCTTCACTATATCCCGCTCACCGTGGATCGCGTCACGGGCATCGTTTCGCGCGGCGGCTCGATCATGGCGAAGTGGTGCCTGCATCACCACCGCGAGAGCTTCCTCTACGAGCATTTCGAGGAGATCTGCGACATCTGCCGCGCCTATGACGTTTCCTTCTCGCTCGGCGACGGCCTGCGTCCCGGCTCCATCGCCGACGCCAACGACCGGGCCCAGTTCGCCGAGCTCGAAACGCTGGGCGAACTGACGAAGATCGCCTGGGCCAAGGATTGCCAGGTGATGATCGAAGGGCCGGGCCATGTGCCCATGCACAAGATCAAGGAGAACATGGACAAGCAGCTCGCCGTCTGCGGAGAAGCGCCCTTCTATACGCTCGGGCCGCTCACCACCGATATCGCGCCCGGCTACGACCACATCACGTCAGGCATTGGCGCGGCTATGATCGGCTGGTTCGGCACCGCCATGCTTTGCTACGTGACGCCGAAGGAACATCTGGGCCTGCCCGACCGCAACGACGTCAAGACCGGCGTGATCACCTACAAGATCGCCGCTCATGCCGCCGATCTCGCCAAAGGACACCCGGCCGCCCGAACCCGCGACGACGCGCTGTCACGAGCCCGCTTCGAGTTCCGCTGGGAGGATCAGTTCAACCTCTCGCTCGACCCCGAGACCGCGCGCAATTTCCACGACGAGACGCTGCCGAAGGAGGCGCACAAGGTCGCGCATTTCTGCTCCATGTGCGGACCGAAATTCTGTTCGATGCGGATTTCCCACGATATCCGCGCCGAGGCGCAGAAGGAGGGCCTCGAGGCGATGGCCGCTAGATATCGCGACGGCGGCGACCTCTATATGCCGGTCGATGAAAGCAATGCCGCACCCGCTGGAGAATGAAATGCGCGTGCTGATCAGAGGGGCCGGCGTCGCCGGCCTCACCGCCGCCCATGAACTTCTCGGGCGCGGCGCCGCAGTGACGATCATGGAAAATGCCGCCGGCTTTCCCGGGGCCGCTTCCTGGTATGCGGGCGGCATGCTCGCTCCCTGGTGCGAGCGCGAAAGTGCCGAGGAAACCGTCCTGAGGCTGGGGATCGGCGCCGCCGACTGGTGGGAAGCCGCGCTCCCTGCCGGTTCCGTTCATCGCAACGGCACGCTCGTCGTCGCGCAACCCCGTGACGGAGCCGAACTCCAGCGTTTCGCCTCCCGCACCTCCGGCTTCCGCTCGCTCGATGCAGAGGAGATCGCAGCGCTGGAGCCGGCTCTCGCCGGCCGTTTCCGGCAGGCGCTGTTCTTTCCGCAGGAGGCGCATCTCGACCCGCGCCGGGCACTCTCGGCGCTCCGGCAAGGGCTGACGGCACGCGGCGCGGTATTCGCCGGCGAGGACATGGACGATCGCGATTTCGCGCTCACCGTCGATTGCACCGGCGCGTCGAGGGTCGGCGAGATCGACGGGCTACGCGGGGTGCGCGGCGAGATGGCCTATCTGCAGACGGACGAGGTGACGCTCTCGCGTCCGGTGCGCATGCTGCATCCCCGCATCCCGCTCTATATCGTGCCGCGCGACGGAGGGCTCTTCATGTGCGGCGCGACGATGATCGAAAGCGACGACGCCGGCCCGATCACCACCCGCTCGCTGATGGAACTGCTGAACGCCGCCTATGCGCTCCATCCGGCTTTCGCCGAAGCGCGCCTGATCGAGACCGGCACGGGCGTACGCCCCGCCTTTGCCGACAACCTGCCGCGGGCCTCGCGCCGCGAAAATACCATCACCGTCAATGGTCTCTATCGTCATGGCTTCCTGCTCTCCCCGGCCACGGCCCGGGAAGTGGCGGCGCTGGCCCTGGGCGACGAGACACGCAAAGGAGATTCCCGATGAAGCTGACCATCAACGGCGAGGAACAGGAGCTTCAGGCCGCTACACTCGCCGAGGTCTTGCAGCGCCTCGATTTCGAAGGCGACTGGCTGGCGACCGCCGTCAACGGCGAACTGGTCCAGAAGGCAGACCGATCCAGCTACCGGCTGCAGGACAGCGACCGGATCGAGATTCTGTCGCCGATGCAGGGAGGCTGACGATGCCGCTATTCTATGGAACAGAAATCCGGTCGAGACTGCTGCTCGGAACCGCCCGCTATCCCTCGCCGGCCGTGCTCGCCGAGGCGGTGCGGCGGTCGGGCACCGATATCGTCACGGTCTCGCTCCGCCGCGAGACGGCCGGCGGGCGCCAGGGCGGCGCCTTCTTCGAGCTGATCCGCGAACTCGGCGTGCGCGTGCTGCCGAACACGGCCGGCTGCCATTCGGTCTCGGAGGCGGTGCTGACCGCGAAGATGGCACGCGAGGTTTTCGGCACGAGCTGGATCAAGCTCGAAGTGATCGGTCACCAGGACACATTGCAGCCGGACGTCTTCGGCCTCGTCGAGGGGGCCCGCATCCTCACCGGGGAAGGTTTCCAGGTCTTCCCCTATACGACGGACGACCTCGTCGTCGCCGAAAGGCTGCTGGAGGCGGGCTGCCGGGTGCTGATGCCCTGGTGCGCGCCGATCGGCAGCGCCATGGGACCGCAGAACGTGCAGGGCTTGCGCGCCATGCGCTCGGAATTTTCCGACGTGCCGCTGATCGTCGACGCCGGCATCGGCCGCCCGTCACATGCGACAACCGTGATGGAGCTCGGCTACGACGCGGTCCTGCTCAACACCGCCGTTGCCGGCGCTGCCGATCCCGCCGCCATGGCCGAAGCCTTCGCCAAGGCAATCGATGCCGGGCACGCGGCTCACGGCGCCGGCATGCTCGAGCCGCGCGACATGGCCGTCCCGTCCACCCCCGTCATCGGAAAGGCAGTCTTCTCGTGAAGCTCGATCCCTTTTATCTCATCGTCGACAGCGCCCAATGGATCGAACGGCTGGTGCCGCTCGGCGTCAGGCTCGTCCAGCTCCGCATCAAGGACCGGGACGAGGAAGACATCCGCCGCCAGCTACGGGTCGCCAGGGCAGTCTGCGCCGACCATGAATGCCAGCTGATCGTCAACGACTACTGGCAGCTGGCGATAGCGGAAGGCTGCGATTTCATCCATCTGGGACAGGAGGATCTGGCGGAGGCCGATCTTGCCGCCATCCGTGCCGCAGGGCTCAAGCTCGGCGTCAGCACCCATGACGAGGCGGAACTGGCAAACGCGCTCGCAGCCGAACCGGACTACGTCGCGCTCGGACCCATCTATCCGACGATCCTCAAGAAGATGAAGTGGGCGGCCCAGGGGCTGGAGCGGCTTTCATGGTGGCGCGAGCGCGTTCACCCGCTCCCGCTCGTCGCCATCGGCGGCCTCAATACGGAGCGGATCGAAGGCGTCTTCGCGCACGGCGCCGACAGCGCCGCCGTGGTGACGGACATCACGCTGAATGCCGATCCGGAGGGAAGGACAAGGGAGTGGATACGGAAGACGGAGGCGTGGAGATGAAGTCGTGGCTGCCCTCTCCTCGTTAAACCCGAGGAGAGGGAGGTCGCCGCTTGTTTCTTCGCTCCGCTTGCAGGGAGGTGCCCGCAGGCGAATGTCGGTTTTCCTTCCGACACGCCGAGGCCCCGTTAGAAGGCTATGCTGCGCCGGGAGGCCATGACATAGAGCCCGCTCGCGAGCGTCGCGACGGCGCAATAGGTGATGGCACCGAGCGGGCCGAAGCTGTCCACGAAGAGCCCGCCGAGAACAGCGCCGCTGGCGATGCCGACCTGGAAGGTCGCAACGATGAGACCGCCTGTGCTTTCCGCATGGTCGGGTGCGGCTCGCACCATCCAGGTCTGGACGGCGACGGGCAGCGCCCCGAACGCGAAGCCCCACAGGGTCACCGCCACGGCCGACACGACATCGAGCGAACCGAAGGTCACGAGGGCGAACGCCATCGCCGCGATGAGCAGCGTTCCGAGGCTCACGGCCGCCGTGATGCTGCGTTCGATGATGAGCCCGCCGGCGAGATTGCCGAAGAAGCCGCCGATGCCGTAAGCCAGCAGGATCAGGGAAATCGCCTCGATGCCGAACTCCGGGACGTTTTCGAGGAACGGGCGCACATAGGTGAAGCCGGCGAAGTGGCCGGAGACGAAAAGCAGGACGGTGATGATCCCAATTCGGATGCTCGGCATGCGCATGAGGTCGAACAGAAGCTTCATGCTCGGCGCCGACTGCGGCGGCAGGCGCGGTATGGTCGCCATCTGCACGATCAGCGTTACGGCACCGACCGCCGCAGCCATCAGGAATGCGGCTCGCCAGCCCCAGAGATCGCCGATATAGGCGCCTAAAGGCGCCGCACAGACCGTCGCCACCGAGACGCCGGTGAAGACGATCGACATGGCACGAGGCACGAGCGACATCGGCACGAGGCGCAAGGCGATCGCCGCCATCATCGACCAGAAGCCGCCGAGCCCGATGCCGAGGACGACGCGTGCGGCAAGGAGCATGGCGAGATTGGTGGCGAAAGCCGCAAGCAGGCTCGAGGCGATCAGCGCCAGGGTGAAGCCCCAAAGCACGAGCCGGCGGTCGAACCGGCGCGTGGCGATGGCGATCGTCAGCCCGGCGACCGCGCCGACGACGGCGGTCGCCGTCACCGCCTGGCCGGCTGTGCCCGTGCTGATACCGAGATCGGCGGCCATCGGCGTGAGAATGCTGACGGGGAGGAATTCTGCGGTGACGAGGCCGAACACGCCGAGCGCGAGGGAGCCGACCCCGGCCCATGCCGGATCGATTCGCTCCTCGCTTTCCGGTATAAACGTGGCGTCCAAAGTGGTCGCTGTATCTGTCATAAGAGCGGTCTCCTTGAGAGGGTCCGGCTTAGATAAGGCGTGACGCCCTGGACATTCCATGCTAGAAATTCCGCAATGCTTGATCATTCGTCCAAAACATCCTCCTCCGCTTCGGAGGATTTTCTCAGCGAACTTCTGCGCGGACTGCGCCTCGACGGCGTCGATTACGTCCGTTGCGAATTGACCGCGCCCTGGGGAATTTCATTTCCGGCGCAGGAGGCGGCACGCTTCCACTTCATCTGCGGAGACTGCTGGCTGCGGGTGGCCGACGGAGACTGGATCGAACTGAAGCGCGGCGATGCCGTGCTTCTGCCGCGTGGCGGCGCGCATGCGCTGGCGAGTGCGCCCGGCGAGAAGCTGTCGCCGCTCGAAGCCTATTCGGTCCAGGAGGTATGCCATTGCGTCTACGACGTCTGCGGGGGCGGGCGCGGCAAGACCACCATCCTTTTCTGCGGCAGTCTGCGGTTCAACATGGATGCCATGCATCCGTTGTTGCGCATGATGCCGGACGTGATGCGCATCGACGCCCTGACGGCAAGCGAGCCGGCGATCCCGCACATGCTCGACGCCATGGCGCGGGAAGTCGGCGCCAGCCGCGTCGGCTCCGGCGGCGTGCTTGCGCGGCTGGCCGACGTGCTCGCGGCGCTCATCATCCGCTCCTGGGTGGAGCACGGATGCGGCAATACCAATGGCTGGGTGGCGGCGGTCCGCCATCCCGGGCTCGGCCGCGTAATCGCGGCCATGCACCTCGATCCGGAAAAGAGCTGGACCGTGGATTCCCTCGCCAAGCTCATGGGCGCCTCGCGCTCCGGCTTCGCGCAGCAGTTCGCCGCCGTGGTTGGCGAGACGCCGGCCCGCTACCTCACGCAGGTGCGCATGCATCAGGCACGGCAATGGCTGACCCGCGACCGCATGCGCATCTCCGTCGTCGCGCGCCGCCTCGGCTATGACTCGGAAGCCTCGTTCAGCCGCGCCTTCAAGCGTGTGATCGGCCTGCCGCCAAGCCACTATCGCGGCTCCGAACCGCCAGAAGCACCGACGTTTACCATCGGCGAGGGCTGAGCGAGAGGCAAAGTAGACCTACCGCACGTTCCTTAATCGTAATCGATTGAAGAGCAAAGACATGCAGCAGATCAAAGTGCTGCAGCGACTTTTGCGTGTCTGACACGCGGCGCTGTAGAGCATTTGACCCAACGCACTTCCGACCGGAGAACCGCTACACACTTTTCCTGGACGTGCTTTAAGGCGGCCACTCCTCGGCTGTCCATTCCCGCGCGGTGTGGATGACGCGCAGGATCATGACGCTTTCGCGGCCGCCGTGGTTCATCAGTGCATATGCGATTACATAGGGCAAGCGGGTGATGGACTTCTCGTACGTGCCGATCACCCGCCCCGGCCTCCCGGTCGCCATCTCGCCGAGTGCTGCGGCCGTATCGCGGACCCGGCCCGCCACTCTTGCCGCTGCATCCGGGTCTTCCCGTGCAATGAAGAAAACCTGATCCTTGAGGTCATCCAGAGCTGCACGCGACCACTGAACAGGCCGCCTCAAACTTTATCGCCCTTGCCGGCCTCGGCCTTCCGGATCAAGCCGAAAATTTCAACCATGGCCTCTTCATGCGGAACGAGGCGGCCAGCTTCGGCATCAGCCATGCCGCGCTTGATCCCGTCGATGATTTCAAGCTCCCGGTCCACATAGGCAGCCAGGGCTTCGCCCGCGAGGAAGGAGCGGCTGCGCGAAGTGGCGCTAGCGATCCGATCGAGCTTTTTCTTTAACTCGGGGCTGACCCGAATGGTCATGGTGGTGCTGACGGGCATGACATTATCCTGTATTCGGTTGTGTACACGCTAACACAAGGTAGCGAAACCGTCCAATCTACCTTCCTAAGACGTGTGAACACGGCCGCCGTGGACGCAGTCATCAGACGCGGAAAACGAGTGCGCTACACGACCCGACCACATCGCAGAGTTGCAAAAATGCAGCACGCGACATGTTTGTCGGTTCTGCCGTAACGAGGACTCCATCTCAAGCGGATCATTTGTTATCGCTTTGGTGAAGAGCGTTGGCATGCAGAGGTCCACTTTGCCTAAGTAAAAACCGGTCTCAATCCATTTCTCACCCGTATTGCCGCCGGCCGACGAGAGTCGGTGGGGTATGAATGTGTTCATCGGGTGGTGGCATGAGACCGGTCTGGCATCGTTTAAATGTGCCAAGTGCAGCCCCGCTGTCTCAGCTCTTCACCCCCCGAACGCCGCCATACCGTGCCCTAAGGGCTTTCTCACGCTCCCATCTTGGTGGACTTCCGAAAGGAAGGCCAAGACGGTATGTGCAATACACTTCAGGTCCGTTGGACCATCATTCCCCTAATCCCCCCTCAGCCTTGGGTAGCATGCAGCGGATGCGGCGGCGTTAGAGCCTTCGAAAGCAGCAACAAGATCAGGCTTAATGCCAATGGTCGGAAGCTTGATGCATGGCTTATCTACAAATGCTCGACGTGCGACAGGACCTGGAACCGCCCAATATTCGAACGCCGAAATGTTCGCGACATCCGTCCCGCTGTCCTCGACGCACTACAGTCCAACGATCCCTCTTGGATTCAAGCGGAGACTTTCAATCTCGAAGCACTCAGGCGGAAGTCGCAAAGGATCGATGAGTTTTCCGAATTCGAGGTTCGAAAGGAGCTGCTGCACGAGGTTGCTGATTGGGTGCACTTGGAGATCGAGCTTTCGGTTCCATTCCCGAGCAGTACGCGCCTGGATCGCTTACTTGCCTTGGAGCTAAGAATCTCGCGCTCTCAGTTGAGCGCACTCCATCGGAGCGCTTTGCTTCGGACGGCACCTGATCGCACCGATCTCTTACGACGGCGAATCAGGAACGGTATTCGGGTAACCTTGGATCTTTCAGGTGTAGCCGACAAGGATCTGGTGTGGAAGCCGGCTGCTATTGAAAATACTTCATAGAAGGAGCCCCCCAAGGGCGGGAACTTCAGGACCCCTTGCGGTGCTTTCCGATGGAAGACACTCCGGCTGCACTTAATCAGCGCGCTCTGCCGAAACTCGTCGTCGGTGGCCAGGATCGGTACGCCTTGCGCGCCAGGGCATCCGCCTCGGGGTTGTTGACATTGATCGGCACGCCGGCCCTCCATGTGGATCGCTTCTTTAAATGTAGCCCCCTGCATCTGCATAACCAAGCACGGCCATGCGGCAGTTGAGAGCGGTGCGGCTCGCTACCGCAAACGCCGCCCGTCTTCGGCGAAGAACCGCCTTCGGTCCTCCGGTACGGCGAAAGAAAGTCTTTCCCCTGCCTGCCAGTTCGGGCCCTCGCGCTGTTCGACGACGAGGCTCTGGCCGTCTTCGAGCTGGCAGTAGAGGTAGCGCGTTCCACCGAGATATTCCGAGAACTCGACCTGGGCAGTGATCCGTTCCGGTCCCGGCTCCGCCACGGCGATATGTTCGGGCCTTATGCCGAAAAGCAGGCGCTCGCCGTGCCTCAGGCTGCCGCCGTCGATCGCTGCCTCGAGTGTGGTCTCGCCGACCCGGATCGTCCCGTCCCCCTGCCATTGCGCATCGAGAAAATTCATCCGTGGCGAACCGATGAAGCCTGCCACGAACATGTTGGCCGGATCCTCGTAAACGTCGCGGGGGCTGCCGGCCTGCTCGATCCGGCCGTCCCGAAGCACGACGATCTGGTCGGCCAGCGTCATCGCTTCCGTCTGATCGTGTGTGACATAGACCATCGTGTTGCCGAGCTCGCGGTGCAGGCGGGCAATCTCGATGCGCATCGAGACGCGCAGTTCCGCATCGAGGTTGGAAAGCGGCTCATCGAACAGGAAGACGTCGGGCTTGCGCACGATCGCCCGGCCGATCGCCACGCGCTGGCGCTGGCCTCCGGAAAGCTGGCCGGGCCTTCGGTCGAGCAGATGGTCGATCTTGAGGATGGACGAGACCTGCGCTACGCGGCGCTCGATTTCGGCCGAATCCGTTCGCGCCATCTTGAGCCCGAAGCCGAGATTGTCGCTGACGCTCATATGCGGGTAGAGCGCGTAGGACTGGAAGACCATGGCGATGCCGCGCTCGGAGGGGTCGAGGTCTGTCACGTCCCTGCCCTTGATTGCGATCTCCCCCTCGGTCACCTCTTCGAGCCCTGCGATCATTCGCAGCAGGGTCGATTTTCCGCAGCCCGACGGGCCGACGAAGACGACGAAATCGCCTTCCTCGATCGTCAGGTCGATGCCATGGATAACCTCCAGGCCGCCATAACTCTTGCCTATGTCGCTGAGCACGACGCTCTTGTTGCTGATGCCGTTCGCCATCCTGGAGGTCGCCTACTTTTCCGACTGGACCCAGACGAGCATCTCTCCCGGCGCCCGGTTGTCCCAGAGATGATAGGGCACGAAGCGCGCTTTGTGCGGGCGGCGCTCAGGCCTCGTCTGTCGGTAAAGCGCCTTTCCCCAGTCCTCCGTTTCCTCGCGCTCGACGGAAATGTCGATGGCAATCGCACCGTTCAGATCATCGAGCACGACCGTTTCGGCAGCCGGCAGTTCGCGGGGAAGCACAATTGCGTTCAGATCCTCGCCATTGTCCGTGGCTTCGACGCAATAGACCAGCGGACCGCGCATCAGCGCCACGCGGCCGACATCCTGCCGGACCTTCGGATTGGCATATTGCGGCCGAAGCGCCAGCGGCAGATAAAGCGCCACCCGGTCGCCGTCCGACCATTCGCGTTCGATGCGGGCATAGCCGCCGGTCAAATGAGCCGAGAGATCGAGCATCCTACCGTTGACGCTTAACGTCGCGCCGACCGCCCATTCCGGTATGCGCAAGGACAGCGCGAACTTCGCCGGCCTGGCGAGTTTCGTCGTGAAGGCGATCGCCCCCTCCCAGGGGTAGCTGGTCTCCTGCCTGAGCTCGACCTCGGCGCCGTTCGCGAGTTTCAGCCGCGCCGTGCTTTCGCCGTAGAGATGGACTGCGATCTCATCCTCCGCGACCGCATACATATAGGAACCGATCGAGGTCACGAGCCGCGCGATATTGGGCGGGCAGCAGGGGCAATGATGCCACTTCCATCGGTGGTGCCCGCCAGTGCTTTCCAGCGGGTTGTCGTAGAAGAAGGTCTTGCCGTCGATCGAAAGGCCCGGCAAGGCGCCGTTGTAAAGCGCCTGCTCCATGACGTCGGCATAGCGGCGGTTCGGGCCGCGGCCGAGCATGCGGCTCGCCCAGAAGACAAGGCCGACGGAGGCGCAGGTCTCGGCATAGGCCGTGTCGTTGGGCAGGTCGTAATAGCAGGTGAAACCCTCGTTCGAGGCTGCCGGACCGATACCGCCGGTGATGTACATCTGCTTCGTGGTGAGGTCGTCCCACAACGTTTCCAAGGCCGCCGTCAGGCTGTCGTCCCTGTATTCGGTCGCGATGTCGGCCATACCGGAATAGAGATACATCGCGCGCACGGCGTGGCCGACGACCTTTTTCTGCTCGCGCACCGGCTGATGCGCCTGACCGTATTCATAGGTCTTCTGGATGAAACTCTCCGGATCGCGGCCATCCCTTTTGGCCTCTTCGGTGAAGAAATGCGGCTCGGTGCCGCGCTCGTCGATGAAGAACTTCGAAAGGTCGAGATACTTCTTTTCGCCCGTCACGCGCGCAAGCTTGACGAGCGCGAGCTCGATCTCCTCATGGCCGCAATAACCCGGAATCTGCCCTTCGCCATGCCCGAAGACCGTAATCATATAGTCCGCAAAGCGGCACATGATGTCGAGAAGCTTGCGCTTGCCGGTCGCCTGGTAATAGGCGACGGCAGCCTCGATCAGATGGCCGGCGCAATAGAGCTCGTGGTGGTCGCGCAGGTTGGTCCAGCGCCTGTCGGGCTGAACGCGCTGGAACCAGGCATTGAGATATCCGTCCTGGTCCTGCAGCTTCTCGTACATGTCGATGATCCGGTCGGCACGCGCCTCGAGTTCCGGATTGGGGCGGCGGTAGAGCGAATAGGCGATCGTCTCGATCGACTTGCCGAGGTCGGAGTCCCAGAACATCTGGGTGGTACCGCCCCAGGGTTGGATGGGGATGACGACACCGGGGCTTGGCTCACTGACGTCGATCGCCTTGATCATGCCAGCCTCGACGCAGCGGTCGAGCAGGGTTTCGGCGGTGGATTGGCAGACGGCATCCTGCCACTTGCCCCAGAATCCGCCGAGTTCGACATCGGGAACGGCAACGGGGCGGAACTGGCGGTCTTTCACGGTCTTTGTCATGAGGTTTCTTTCTCTCGGATCATTTCACCGCGCCGGCCATCAGCCCGCGCATGTAATAGCGTTGCAGAAGAAGGAAGACGAACAGGCAGGGAACGACCATCACCGCGACGCCGGCCTGCACCGCGCCCCAGTTGATCGCACCGAGACGGCCGGCGCGCACGGCGGTCATCAGAACGGGAAGCGTGTAATTGTCGTTGCTGGACAGAAGGACGAGCGCGGCGAAGAATTCGTTCCAGGCATTGAGGAAGGCGAAGATCGACACGGTCGCAATCCCGGGCATGACCAGCGGCAGCAACACCCGCACGAGCAGTTTCACGTCGCGGGCGCCGTCGATGCGTGCCGCCTCCTCGATCTCCTTCGGCACGGCATCGAAGGCGTTGCGCATCATGAAGACGGAGAAGGGAAGCTGCAGCGTCACATAGACGAGCATCAGCCCGATGAGCGAATTGTTGAGCCCGAGCCGCGCCAGGATGATGAAGAGCGGCGTCAGGATCGACTGGAACGGGATCATCAGCGTCGCGATGATCAGCACGAAAAGCGCGTTCTTGAACGGGAAGCGGTAGCGGGAGAAGCCGTAACCGGCGAGCACGCTGACCGCGACGGTCAGGGCGACCGTTCCGATCGACACGAGGAGCGAATTGAACATGTGCTGCCAGATGCCGGCACCGAAGCTGTCGAGCGCCCGGTAGGCGTCGAAGCTCAGCCCCGAGATCGGCCATGGCGGCAGCGGCGGCCTGCCGGACTCGCTGTTCGGCCGGAAGGAGGCAAGAAAGGAAACGGCAAAGGGCGCCAGGAAGAAGAAGGCCGTGCCGATGCCGATGCCGTGGTAGACGATCCTGTCCCGGAGCGCCTTGCGGGCGCGGATTTCGCGGCGCGTCCTCATGGGCGTTCGTCCCCCACCTTGAGCAGCCAGAGCTGGACGACGCTGAGCGTCACCAGGATCAGGAGGAGCGCGATCGACAGTGCCGCACCGTAGCCGAGATTGAAAGACACGAAGGACTGGTTGAAGATATAGTAGACGACGGAGATCATCTTGTTCTGCGGGCCACCGCTGGTCATGATGTAGAACTGGTCGAAGGCGAGGATCGAGCCGGTGACCGAAAGGATGAGCGCCAGCGCCATGGTCCGGCGCATCAGGGGCAGCGTCAGGTGGCGGAAGCGTTGCCAGCGGCCGGCGCCGTCGATGCGCGCGGCCTCGGTCAGTTCGGCCGGGATGGCCTGCAGCCCCGTCAGCAGGATGATCATGGTGAAGCCGGCGATCTTCCAGACCACCATGACGATGATGGTCAGAAACGCGGTATCGAACTTGGCGAGCAGGTTGATCCGTCCGGAGGTGAGGCCCAGCATATCGAAGAGCGGCGCGAAAAGCCCGCTGTCGACATTGGCGAGCCACACCCAGAGCAGCGAGGCGGATGCGAGCCCCACGACGACAGGCAGAAAGACGATGGTCCGGTAGAGCGAGACCAACGGCCTTTGTTTCTCCACGAAAATCGCCAGCGGAAAGGCGACCGCGAAAATCGCTATCGTGACGATCAGGGTATAGTGGGCGGTGAAACCGAGCGCGTTGAAGAACCGCGCATCGGTGAACATCCGCGTATAGTTGCGCAAACCGATCCAGGCCGGCTCGCCGAGCAGCGGCCATTTGTGCAGGCTCATCCACAGGGTGAACAGCACGGGCAGCACGAAGAAGAGCGTGACGAGCGCCATCGCCGGCGCGATATAGATGAGCCCGCGCCAGCCGGGTTGCCGCTTCGGGCGGCGTCGGTGCCTGGCGGATGTGAGCGCTGACGTCGTCATGTATGCACTTTCGAGAGTTTCGGGGCACTGGTGGCGGAGGGGGTTATCCCCACCCGCCATCCGCGAAGCGGCAGTTTCCTCGTGTCCGCCTTACTGCCCGGCGTCGATGATCGACTGCATCTCGTCTTGTGCGTTCGAGAACGCCCCGTCGACGTCATCGCCATAGATCGCAGCACTGGTGAAGGTCGCCCACGGCCCGTTGGCGCTGTTGATCAGGTCGTTGAATTGCAGCGTATAAGGCGTCTGGGCGACGGCGATCGCCTCCATCCCGACCTTGAGGCGCGGGTCGAGGCCTTCGAGCACCTCATTGGCGATGTCGCCGCGGGTGGGCAGGCTGCCGAATTTCGCCATGATCTTCTGGCCTTCCGGCGAATAGGTATATTCGAGGAATTCCTTCACCTCTTCGAGCTTCGGCGTGCCCTTGGTGACGACGAAGTTGTCGCCGCCGGCAAAGGAGGACGGCTTGCCGTCGACGCCCGGGATCAGCGTCACGCCGAAATCGATCTCCGGATGCTGCGTCACCAGCGTGCCTATGGCGAAGGCGCCGAGGCTCTGCTGGCCGATCTTGCCATTGGTGAAGCTGAGGAAATTCACGCCGTTGTCGCTCGCGGCGCCCGCGGGAACGAGATCCTTCTCGACCATGTTGCGGTAGATGTCGACGGCCTTGCGCATTTGCGGCGTGTCGAGCGTCGCGGTCTTGCCGTCGGCTGAAAGGATATCGGCGCCCGCGCCCCAGGTCAGCGGCGTGAAGGTGAAGATCATGCAGCCGCCGCAGCCGCCCCCGGAGAAATAGAAGCCGTAGGTGTCGCCACCGAGCGCGCGGATTTTCTCGGCATTGGCGGTGATCTCCTCCCAGGTCTCCGGTGCCTTTTCGGGGTCGAGGCCGGCCTTTTTGTAGAGGTCCTTGTTCCAGGCGAAGATCGAGGTCTCGACCGTGAGCGGCAGGCCGTAGATCTTGTCCTCATAGGTGCCAAGCTTCACATGCGAGGGCGAGAGCGAATTGAAGTAGGGCAGCGCCTTCGCCCAGTCGGTGAGGTCTTCCAGCTGACCGGCGGCGGCGAATGCCGGCGTGTAGATCAGGTCGAGCGAAAGCGCGTCCGGCGCCTGGCCGCCGGCGATCGCAGTGGCATATTTCTGCACGAGCTCGGCAAAGGGCACCTCGGTGAGCTCCACCTTGTGCTCGTGACCTGCATTGTAGGCCTTGACGACTTCCTTGAACGAGTCGCCGATACCCGAGCGGACCCACATGCTGATCGTCTCGGCCGATGCGACCGAGATCATGCTGGCCGATATGAGGGCCGTCGCTGCCATCAGTTTCGTGAACATTTCGCATTCCTCCCAAATGCGGGGCCACTCCGGGTGACCCCATCTCCTCAATCAATTCTGTCGTCCCCCGCCTCCGCAGGAGTCCCGTACGACAAGCCGGCAGGGCAGCTTGCGCAGGCCGGGCTCGATCGTCCGCCCCTCTGCAAGTGCAAGCACCATCAGCCCGGCCTCCCGCCCAAGCTCCTTCAGGTTCATGTCGACGGTCGTCAGCGGCGGCCGCGTCTGCGCCGCCATGATCTCCCAATTGTCGAAGCCGATGACGGAGACATCCTCCGGCACCCTGACGCCGCGCTCGCGCAGCGCATCGACCACGCCGCGGGCGATCTGGTCGTTGCCGCAGAAGACGCCGTCGGGCCTCTCACCGCCCGCATCCCAGATGCGGCCGATCGCCTCGTGACCCCAGGCCTCCGACCAGACCCCATGCAGGACCGGCGCCCCATCGCCGGCGACGGCCCGAAATGCCTCGGCGCGCTCGACCGCGGAGGTAAATTCCAGCGGGCCTGTGATGTGCAACAGCCGCTTGCGGCCCATCTTCTGCAGCCGTCCTGCCGCCAGCCTCGCGCCATGACCGTCATCGGAGGTCAGCGTCACGCTGCCGGGCTCGCCCTTGGTGAAAGCATAGACGACGGGCACCGGCAGGCCGGCGAGATCGACCGGGAGAGACCTGTCGACCCGCTTGCCTGTCGCGATGATGCCGTCCACCTGCTTGTCCAGCATGGCGTCGACATGGATTTTCCCGAGCGCCGGGTCGTCCTCGATTGCGCAGAGGAAGACCGAAACCCCATGATCCACCAGCGCCTCGGAAATGCCGGCCATTACCGGAAGGGTGAAGCGGCCATAGGTGTCGTTGGTCAGAAGGCCGACTGTAAAGCTCCGGTTGCTGAGCAGGCCGCGGGCCAGCGCATTCGGACGAAAGCCGATTTCCGCCGCGAGATTCTTGATACGCTCACGCGTTCCGGCGGCCATGCGGCCGTTGTCGTTGAGAGCCTTGGACACGGTCGAAACGCTCACGCCGGCAACCCTTGCCAGATCGTGAATCGTGACCCGATGTCCCTTGCCGCGCTGCGAACTCAGCTTCGCCTCCTTTGAGATAAGCTGACGTGAGAAAACCTTTTCTCAGCGAGTCCGTCAAGATGAGAAAAGGTTTTCTCACGAAAAAGTATGATTTTTCCCGTTCCGCGTTAGCGATCCGCTGGCTCATCCCGCGGCGCGAGCGAAGCCCGCCTTCGCGGGACGATACGCTCCCCCGAGAGCTCCGCAGACGAGCGGCCGAGACGCTCACCCCGCGGGGTGATGCCAGGTCGAGGTTGATCGCCTATAGTCAGAGCCTGGGCTGCTCAGGAACTGCAGGCGGGGGACCTGCAGTCCGGAGCAGGTCTGCCCACTATGCAGGAGGGGCCGCCATGAGCATCGAAGCTGCAGTCGAGAGCAGGCTTGCCGACCGGATCTATTCCGCATTGCTTCACGAGACGACGTGGCAGAGTTTTCTCGACGGCTTGGCCGCTACGCTTCCGGACGGCCGATCGACCTTGTTCTATCACGACGTCGACAGTGGGGCTGGGGCATGGGAGCTTACATCGGGTCTGCCGGCCGACGTCGTCTCGGACTACGCCAGCCACTATGCGAAGCTCAATCCGTGGATGCCCGCAGCCTCTCGGCGGAAGATCGGGATCGGTATCGTCGCCGAGCAGATGCTGCCACGCGAGCAATTCGTGAAAACACCCTTCTACAACGACTTCTTTCGACCGATGGTCGGGGAAAGCGCGGTCGGCGTGACGCTCGCCAGAGAGCGCGGACAGTCAATGCTGCTGTCGATTACCACCTCGAGAGCCGATCCCGAGAAGAACCGGGACGTGGCCGATCTGCTGACGCGGTTGGCGCCGCATCTGCGGCGGGCCTTCCGGTACGCCAACCGGCGGAGCGCCGTCGCGTCCGAACTTGGCCGTTCCGTATGTCAGAAGAGTGAGCTGGGCGTCGTCGTCGTCGACGAAGGCGCTCGCGCGATCAATTTCGGCGCCCAGGGCCAGGCGATGGTCGAAGCGGGACGGGTCCTGAGGCTGACCCCCGGGGGAAAACTGCATATCCGGGACAGCGATGCTGACGCGGCACTCCATGGGATGCTCCGCCGCGGCTTCGACGGAGAGACGGCCACGACCTTCGTCCTCGGTTCGACGAAGCTCACGCTCATTCGCACGTGCAAGGACTGCGAGTCTGCCTATTTCGAAGGCCCTTCCGTGATCGTGCTGATCGAATCCCAAGCAAAGGAGCCGCCCCTGGATCTCAGGGGATTTGCAAGCGCGAATGGTCTGACGGCCGCGGAGTTGCGGGCAATGCAGGGTCTGATCTCGGGGCAGAATGCGGCGCGGATCGCCGATGCCGCCGGCATCTCGCGGGAGACGGTCAGGACCCAGGTGAAGAGCCTCTACGGCAAGCTCGGCGTCAGAAGCCAGATGGAGCTTCTTCGAATAAGCGGGCTGCTGCGAATGGAAAACTGACAATCGCTGGCGGGGGAAACGATGGCGACAATAGAGAGCCCGACCCAGTCGGGTCGTGGGAAGCGCTGGGGAACGAAAATCATGTACTCTTTGATTGCGGGCGCTGCCTCGCTTGGCACGGCGATGGCGGAGCCGAGATGGAAGATGCTGCCGGAAACGCCGGACCTTCCCGCAGCAGGGCGCGAGGGAGAGGCGCCGGTGAACGGCATCAAGATCTGGCATGCGGTCTACGGCAGCGGCGAGCCCGTCATCATGCTCCACGGCGGACTCGGCAATTCGAGCTATTGGGGAAACCAGATTTCCACGCTCGCCGGCTCCTATCAGGTCATCGTCATGGACAGCCGCGGCCATGGCCGCAGCACCCGGGATGAACGACCCTTGAGCTATGACCTCATGGCGACCGATGTGGTGGCGCTGATGGATTTCCTCGGCCTGCAGAAAGCCGCCATCGTCGGCTGGAGCGACGGTGCGATCATCGGACTGAAGCTCGCGACCGACCATGCGGAACGCATAAGCAGGGTGTTCGCTTTCGCAGCGAACAGCAAGCCGTCAGGCCTCTACCCACTGGACCAAAACGTATTGTTCAAAGCCTATCTCGACAGGGCGCGCGAAGAATATGTGAAACTGTCTCCCACACCGGGCGCCTACGGCGACTTCCGTAAGCAGATGGACCGGATGTGGGAATCGCAACCGAACCTCACCGCAGAGGCTCTCGGCAGCATCGCCGTTCCCGTTTGGGTCGTGGATGGTGACCATGAGGAGGTCGTCAGGCGAGAAGACACGCTGTTCATCGCGGACAGCATTCCCGCAGCGGGTTTATTGATCCAGCCGGAAGTCAGCCATTTTTCGCTGCTTCAGGATCCGGAGCAATTTACCGATCACATCCTGCATTTCCTGGGCCGGGAATGAGGGGGCGTCGCGGCGATTGCAGCCCGGCCGTCATATGACGGCCGGGCTGCAACCGGACTCCCGTCCGGGCCCCGGCGTCTTTCAGGAAAAGCTGAGTGCCCGGTCGCCCTGCTCGTCCCTGATGCGCGTCGGCAGGCCGATGCGGTTCAGGATGTCGAGGAAGGGCCGGGGCGGCAGTTCTTCGACATTTGCCATCTGCTTCACATCCCACTCGCCGCTGGCGATCAGCATCGCGGCGGCCACCGGCGGAACGCCGGCCGTATAGGAGATGCCCTGCGAGCCCACTTCCTCATAGGCTTGCCGGTGGTCGGCGACGTTGTAGATGAACACCTCGTGTTCCCTGCCGTCCTTGAGGCCCTTCACGAAATCGCCGATGCAGGTCTTGCCCTCGTAGCCGGGCGCGAGCGACGCCGGGTCCGGCAGGACTGCCTTGACCACCTTCAGCGGCACCACCTCGAGGCCCTCGGCCGTCTTGACCGGCTGCTCTGACAGGAGGCCCAAGTTCTTCAGAACCGTGAAGACGTTGATGTAATGGTCGCCGAAGCCCATCCAGAAGCGCACGTCGGCCCCGTCCATGTTCTTCGACAGCGAGTGAACCTCATCATGGCCGGTCATATAGGCCTTGCGCTTGCCGACGACGGGCAGGTCGAACTCCTTGCCGACCTCGAACATCCGGTTCGTCTGCCAGGCGCCCTTCTGCCAGGAATAGACGACGCCGGTAAATTCCCGGAAGTTGATCTCCGGATCGAAATTGGTGGCGAAATATTTGCCGTGGTTGCCGGCATTGATGTCGACGATGTCCACATCCGTGATCTTGTCGAAATATTCGTCCTTGGCGAGGCGCGCATAGGCATTGACCACGCCCGGGTCGAAGCCGACGCCGAGAATGGCGGTGATGCCCTTTTCCCTGCATTCGGCGGCGCGCTTCCATTCATAGTTCCCGTACCACGGCGGCGTCTCGCAGATCTTGTTCGGCTCTTCGTGGATCGCCGTGTCCATATAGGCCACACCCGTGTCCATGCATGCGCGCAGCACCGACATGTTGACGAAGGCGGAGCCGACATTGATCACGATCTGAGAGCCGGTGCTCACGATGAGCGCCTTCGTCGCCTCGACGTCGAGCGCGTCGAGCGCATGCGCCTCGAGCTTCACCTCGGTCTTCAGACTGTTCTTTTCGCGTACGGAGTCGATAATCTTGCGGCACTTGTCGACCGTGCGTGAGGCAACATGAATATCTCCCAATACATCGCTGTTCTGGGCGCATTTGTGCGCCACGACCTGTGCCACGCCACCGGCGCCGATGATGAGAACGTTCTTTTTCATTTCGGGGGATATCTCCTTCTACCCGTCTTGCTTGCGCGAAGCCTCAGGAGAGGCTCTGCTCGTAGTCCGCGTAGGTGAATTCGCGGACGGTCCTGACGCTTCCGTCAAGTTCCCTGATGGCGATCGCCGGCATCTTCACGCCGTTGAACCAGTTCTTCTTGACCATGGTGTAGCCGGCGGCGTCCTGAAACGAGATGCGGTCGCCGACCTTCAGCTCTTCGGCGAAGCGGAACTCGCCGAAGACGTCGCCGGCGAGGCAGGACTTGCCGCAGATCATGTAGCTATGCGGCCCCTCGTTCGGCGAAACCTTGGCCGCCTCGCGATAGATCAGCAGGTCAAGCATGTGCGCCTCGATCGAACTGTCGACGATGGCGAGATTCTTGCCGTTATAGAGCGTGTCGAGCACCGTCACTTCGAGCGTCGTGCTCTTCGTAATCGACGCTTCGCCCGGCTCCAGATAGACCTGAACGCCGTAGCGGTCGGAAAATGCCCTGAGGCGCGCCGAAAAGGCCTCGACGGGATAGTCGTCCCCGGTGAAGTGAATGCCGCCGCCGAGGCTTACCCAATCGACGCGGGCGATGAGCGAGCCGAACCTTTCCTCGATCCGAGCGAGCATCCGGTCGAAGAGACCGAAATCCTTGTTCTCGCAATTGTTGTGGATCATGAAGCCGTTGATCCGGTCCATGACGCGCTCGACCTTCGCCACGTCCCACTCGCCGAGCCGGCTGAAGGGACGCGCCGGATCGGCCAGGTCGAAGCTAGAGGAACTGACCTGAGGGTTGAGCCGCAGTCCGCGCGCGATGCCCGCCGCCTGGTCGGCAAAACGCTCCAATTGCGAGATCGAGTTGAAGATGATCTTGTCGGCGTGAGAGACCACTTCGTCGATCTCGTTGTCGCCATAGGCGACACTATAGGCATGGGTTTCCTTGCCGAACCGCTCGCGGCCGAGCCTCACCTCGAAGAGCGAGGAAGACGTGGTGCCGTCCATATGGTCGCGCATGAGGTCGAAAACCGACCAGGTGGCGAAGCACTTCAGCGCCAGCAAAGCCTTGGCGCCGGATTTCTCGCGCACATGGGCGATCCTTTCCATGTTGCGAGTAAGCTTGGCTTTGTCGATGAGGTAGTATGGGGTCTCGATCAAGGCAGGACCTGTCTGTTCTTAAATCCGAAACGGTCCTCCTAGGAAAACGTGGCCGTTTGCGCAACCCGGCTCGGCCGGCCGAGACAAAATGCCCGCCCCGTGGCCTTGCGGGGCGCGCCGTCAAAGGAAGCTGCCTCGCGCGGCAGCCTGGAGCAGCGGGTCGCAAGGGGGATCGGCGAATCCCGCCTCCGCAAGCGCACTCAGCGCCTCCGCGACCTTGTGAAGGCCGTGCGCCTGGGCATGATGCATCAGCCCGCCCCGCCAGCGCGGAAAGCCGTAGCCATGGATCTCCACGAGATCGATATCGGAGGCCCTCAGAGCCGTTCCGTCTTCGAGAATCCGCGTAGCCTCGTTGACCATCGGCCAAAAGATGCAGTCGGCGATGGCGGCCTCGTCCCAAACGCTTCGGGGCCGGCCCCGACCCTCGTCCGCGATGATGCGGGCGACCGTCGCGGAGGGCCGTGGCGTTCGGTCGCCGGGCGCGTAGTCGTACCAGCCGCCGCCGCTCTTCTGGCCGAAGCGCCCGATCTCCGAAAGACGGTCGGCGACCGGCGCAAAAGCCGTCTCGCCGCGGGCGCGGGCGGCACGGCGCTGGAAGGCGGCGATATCGAGCCCGCCGAGGTCCTGCGCCTCGAACGGCCCCATCGGCAGCCCGAAGGCGCGCATGGCGGCATCGACGGCGGCGGGTGTCGCGCCGCCGAGCAGCAGCCGCTCGGCCTGGGCCCGCATCACCTTGAGAATCCGGTTGCCGATGAAACCGTCCGAGATACCCGCGCGCACGGGGATTTTGTTCAGCATCCGCGCCAGCGCGAAACCGGTCGCCAGCACCTCGGGCGCCGTCGCTTGCGTGGGCACGATTTCGAGAAGCTTCATCACCTGCGCGGGGCTGAAGAAATGCAGCCCGAGAAACCGCTCCGGGCTCCCGATGTCCGCGGCGATCCGTTCGGGATCGAGATAGGACGTGTTCGTCGCGAGAATGGCGTCAGCGCGACAGACGGCGGCGAGCCTTCGAAAGACATCGCGCTTCACGTCGAGATCCTCGAAGACCGCCTCGATGATCAGGTCCGCCTCGGCGAGCGCCGTATAATGCGTCGTGCCGGTAACGGCTGCCAGGCGCTCGGCCGCAAGCCTCACGGAGATGCGTCCGCGCTTCACCGCGCCGTTGAAGATTGCGCGCAGCCTGGCAAGCGCCCGTTCCACCGCCGCCTCGTCGCGCTCGACCAGGACGAGCGGAACTCCGGCGTTGAGCAGGACCGCGGCGATGCCGGTTCCCATGGTGCCGCCGCCGATCACCGCCGCCGAACGGATGGGGCGCGGCTCGATGCCGGCTAGCGCCGGCGGACGGCGTGCGGCGCGCTCGGCATGATAAACGTGGCGCAGCGGGTTGCCGGTGGCGACGACGGCGACCCCGTCTCTATGCACGATGCTGAGGGGCACGATGCTCGTCCTCCGTGCGTCATGATTGACCGGCGGGTCGGTCCATGCAAGGCTTTTATGGGCGGGACCGAGGGTGCAGGGAGGAAACATGTCCGATTCCGACACCGTGCTGTCGGCGCTTGAAGCCGGCGTCCTGCGCCTGACGCTCAACCGGCCCGACAAGCTCAATGCCTTCAACGAGGAAATGCATCTGGCACTGCGCGCCGGCTTCGAGCGCGCCGGATCGGACGACGATGTGCGTGCCGTGATGCTGACGGGAGCGGGACGCGGCTTTTCCGCGGGCCAGGATCTCGGCGACCGCGATCCCCGCAAGGGCGGCACGCCGGACCTCGGCCACACGATCGAGACCTTCTACAATCCGCTCCTGAAGCTGATCCGAAGCCTGGAAAAGCCCGTCGTCTGCGCCGTCAACGGGGTTGCCGCCGGGGCCGGCGCCAACATCGCCTTCGCCTGCGACATCACGCTTGCCGCCCGCTCCGCCCGCTTCATCCAGGCCTTCGCGAAAATCGGACTGGTGCCCGATTCCGGCGGAACCTGGAGCCTGCCGCGGCTCGTCGGCGAAGCGCGGGCCAAGGGGCTGGCGATGACGGCCGAACCGCTGGACGCAGAGACGGCGGCGAGCTGGGGCCTGATCTGGCGCGCCGTCGACGACGCGGCGCTGATGGACGAGGCCTCCGCACTTGCCGTGCGGCTCGCTGCCGGGCCGACCAGGGGGCTCGGTCTGACCAAGCGCGCGATCCACGCCGCCGCCACCCATTCCTTCGACGAACAACTCGACCTCGAACGCGACCTGCAGCGCGAAGCCGGCCGCAGCGCCGACTATGCAGAGGGCGTGGCAGCCTTCCTGGAGAAGCGCAACCCGGAATTCAGGGGTCGCTGACCGATGCGGCGGAGCTTGACGCCGGCCCCCCTCTGAATTGGATCGGCAGGGCGGAGAGGGTATCGACGCCATCCGATCGGAGTCCGTCTACTCCCCAACATCCCGCCCCGTTTCCGCGACCGTCTTCAGCCGATGGGCGAATTCCCGCCGAAGCGTGCGGCGCAGCTCGGCCGCCTGGTGGCGGCGTTTTTCGGTTGCCGTCTCCGGATGGTACTCCGGGACCGTGACGGGACGGCCCGCTTCGTCGACGGCGACCATGGTGAAATAGCAGGAATTGGTGTGCCGCCGCGTGCCCGCCCGGATGTTTTCCGCCTCCACCCTTATTCCGACCTCCATCGAGGTACGGCCGGCATAGTTGATCGCCGCGCGGAAGGTGACGAGTTCGCCGACATGGATCGGCTCCTTGAAGATCACCTGGTCGACCGAGAGCGTCACCGCATATTGCTTGGAAAAGCGCGACGCGCAGGAGAAGGCCACTCGGTCGAGCAGGTTCAATAGCGCACCGCCATGCACCTTGCCGCTGAAATTCGCCATGTCCGGCGTCATCAGGACGGTCATCACCAGATGCCGCGTCTCCTGCTCCGTCATCATTCTTCCCCGCTTCCGGTCTTCGCCACCATGGTCAATACATCATATTGCGCGACGGTTGCGCCAGTCTGGTTGGAGACGCGGCAGTCCCATCGCACCTCCCCATAGTCGGCATTCATTCGCGGGCTGATCTCCTTGCAGGTGAGGCGGACCTGAAGCGTGTCGCCGGGATAGACGGGCGTCAGGAAGCGCAGCCCGTCGACGCCGTAATTTGCGAGCACCGGCCCCGGGGCGGGATCGACGAAGAGACCGGCGGCCAGGGAAACGACGAGATAACCATGCGCGACGCGCCCGTCGAAGAACGGATTGGCGCGGGCGGTCTCCTCGTCCATATGCGCGTAGAACGTATCGCCGGTGAACTCGGCGAAATGCTCGATGTCTTCGAGCCTGACGGTGCGCGTCGCCGTGACGATCTGGTCGCCGACCCGCAGCTCTGCCAGCGACTTGCGGAAGGGGTGCTCGCCCCCGGCTCGCGCCGGCGCACCCTCCATCCAGCGGCCGGTGACCGCCGAGACGAGAGCCGGCGCGCCCTGAACGGCCGTGCGCTGCATGTAGTGCCTGACGCCCCGCATGCCGCCGAGTTCCTCGCCGCCGCCCGCCCGGCCCGGGCCGCCATGGACGAGACCAGGCAAGGGCGAGCCGTGCCCGGTCGAGGATTTCGCGCTCAGGCGGTTGCCGATCATCACACGGCCATGGAACGGCGCCATGCCGATCACCAGCTCCTGCGCAATATCGGGATCATTGGTAAAGACGGAGGTGACGAGACTCCCCCTTCCGCGCCGGACGAGTTCAACCGCCTCTTCCGCCGTATCATAGGGCATGATCGTGCTCACGGGGCCGAAGGCCTCGACGTCGTGGACCGACCGCGCTGCGCCGGGACGATCGCAATAGAGAAGAACGGGGTTGAGGAAAGCCCCCGCCTCCGCATCGCCGGAGACGAGCTGCGGCCTTGCCGGATCGCCTGCAACGATCTCTGCATCCGTTGTGAGATCGCGGATGCGCGCCCTCACCTCTTCACGCTGGCCGAGGCTTGCGAGCGGCCCCATCCGCACGTTCTCGTCGGCGGGATCGCCGAGCGGAACCTTGGCAAGCCGCTCGCCGAGAGCGGCGACCAGCGCGTCGCAATGGGCCCGCGGCGCAATCACCCGGCGAATGGCCGTGCATTTCTGCCCGGCCTTGGACGTCATCTCGCGGGCGACTTCGCGAATAAAAAGATCGAATTCCTCCGTTCCAGGGGCCGCATCGAGCCCAAGGACAGCCGCATTGAGGCTATCGGCTTCCATGGTGAAGCGCACCGAATTGCCGACGATCGCGGGATGGGTCTTGAGCTTGCGCCCGGTCGTGGCCGAACCGGTGAAGGTCACCACGTCCTGGTCGCCGACATGATCCAGAAGATCGCGCGAGGAGCCGCAGACGAGCTGGAGCGCGCCTTCCGGAAGCAAACCGGTGTCGACGATCCGCCGCACCACCAGCTCGGCGAGATAGGCGGTCTGGCTCGCAGGCTTGACGATCGCAGGCATCCCCGCCAGCAGCGTCGGCGCGAGCTTTTCGAGCATGCCCCAGCAGGGAAAGTTGAAGGCATTGATGTGCACCGCGATGCCCTGAAACGGTGTCAGGATATGTTGGGCGGAAAACGTATCGTCGCGTGACAGCGCCTCGACGCCGCCGTCAAGGAGGACGCGGCTGTTCGGTAGCTCCCGCCTGCCCTTCGACGCATAGGAGAAGAGTGTCCCGATGCCGCCTTCGATGTCGATCCAGCTGTCTGCACGCGTGGCGCCGGTGGCGGTGGAGAGCGCATAGAATTCCTCCTTGCGCTCCATCAGTACCTGGGCAAGCGCCTTCAGCATCATCGCCCGCTCGTGGAACGACATCCGGCGAAGCGCCGGCCCGCCCTTTTCGCGTCCATAGGCAAGCGCGGCGGCGAAATCGATGCCGCCGGAATCGACGAGCGCCACCGGCGCGCCGGTCGCGGCGTCGCAAAGGGTCACGCCGTCCTTCGCTCCGCGCATCCAGGTGCCGGCGATATAGCTTTCGAGCCGGCGCGGCCGGTCCGCCACTGCGTTCATCGGATGGTCCTCCCGTCAGTTCAGCTTCAGCGTCGGCTCGGCATCGGCGGTCACTGATCGTAGCTGACCACGATCCGGTCGCTGAGCGGATAGGATTGGCAGGTCAGCACATAGCCCTGCTCTACCTCGTAGTCCTCGAGCGCGTTGTTGCTCTCCATCTCCACCTCGCCTTCAAGCACCTTGGCGCGGCATGAGGAGCAGACCCCCGCCTTGCAGGCAAATGGTGCGTCCATGCTGTTTTCGAGCACCGCTTCGAGCAGGCTCAGCCCCTCTTTCGGAAAGGTGAAGCTGCGCGTGGCGCCGTCGAGTATCACGGTCGCCTCGCAGCGCGCCCGGCTATCGGCGCCGGCGGCGCTTTCGACCTTGCGCCGGGCACGGCCGGGCTGGGAGGAGGCGAACAGCTCGAACTTGATCCGATCGTCGCCAAGGCCATGCGCGCGAAGTGCTGCGGCAACCGCGAGCATCATCGGCTCAGGCCCGCAGATGAAGGCGGTATCAGCCGACCTTACATCGATCCAGCTCCGGAAGAGGGCAGTGCATTTTTCCTGATCGAGCCGGCCGCTGAACAGGTCGACCTCCTGGGCTTCGTTCTCGAGGACGTGCAGAACGGAAAGCCGCCCCAGATAGAGGTTCTTGAGGTCGTCCAGTTCCTCGCGGAACATGATCGAGCTGAAGTGGCGGTTGGCATAGACAAGCGTGAACGCGGACCGCGGCTCCCGCGCGAGCACCGTCTTGATGAGCGAGAGCACCGGCGTGATGCCGCTGCCGCCCGCAAAGCCGAGATAGTGTCTGGCGGCCTCCGGCTCGATAGGCGTGAAGAAGGCCCCCATCGGCGGCATGGCTTCCAGCGTGTCGCCGGGCGCGAGCTCCTCATTCGCCCAGCTGGAGAAGCAGCCGTCATCGACGCGCTTGATGCCCACCTTCAGGGCGCCTTCGTCGAGACCGGCGCAGATCGAATACGAACGGCGCAGTTCCTCGCCGCCGAAGAGGCGGCGGAACGTCAGATATTGCCCCTGCTTGAAATCGAAGGCGGCGCGGTCCTCCTCGCGCGGCTCGAGCGTCACGACCACGGCATCGCGCGTATCACGCCGGACGTCGATGACCTGAAGAGGATAAAAGCGTGCCATATGAGCGTTCTTCCGCCTCGTATTCAGATGCATTTGAAATAATCGAAGGGCTCCAGACAGTCCCGGCAGCGATAGCTCGCCTTGCAGGGCGTCGATCCGAACTGGCTGACCTTTTCGGTCCGGGCGGAGCCGCAACGCGGACAGGAGACCGTCTGCGCCGCGCCGCCCGAGAGGCCTTCGATCCGTTTCAACAGCCTGCCCTCGGCACCGGTGCCGTCGACGGGAGCCGCAATGCCGTAGCTTTCAAGCTTTTCGCGGCCCTCGGCGCTGATCCAGTCGGTGGTCCATGCGGGCGAGAGCTGGCGTTCGAGCCTGACACTCTCGATGCCGTTCTCCTTGAGCTGCCGCTCGATATCGAGATTGATGACCGCCGTGGCGGGACAGCCCGAATAGGTCGGCGTCACCGTCACCACCAGCGTTTCGCCATCCCAGCCGACGTTGCGGACGATGCCGAGGTCGGTCACGGAGATGACCGGAATTTCCGGGTCCGGCACTTGCGAGAGCCAGTGCCACACATCCGCGATCGAGGGGCGTATCGCCGTTGCCATGCGAGCCTCCTACCAGCTGGCGCCGGGATAGGCGCGCTGCAGGAACTGCATCTCGGCGAGCACATAGCCGAGATGCTCCGTATGGAGGCCGCGCTTGCCGCCCCCGTGCATATAGCGGTCCTCCGGTTTTTCGAGCGTCGCCGCGCGCAGTGTCTCGGCGGCCAGCGCCTCCCAATCGGCCCTCAAGCTCTCCGGTTCCGGCGCGACGCCGGCAGCCGCAAGGGCGAGGTCGTGCGCCTCGCTCACGAACATCTCGCCGGTATAGGGCCAGAGATCGTCCAGCGCCTCCTGCATCCGGGCGTGGCTTTCCGCCGTTCCGTCGCCGAGGCGGATCACGAGATCGCGGCTCCGTTCGAGATGATAGGCCACCTCCTTCGACGCCTTCTCGGCTATCCCGGCAATGCGCGGCTCGCGGGAGCCGCGAAGGCCTTTCAGTGCGAGATAGTGCCATGCATCGAACAGGAACTGGCGCATCAGCGTCTCGCCGTAATCGCCGTTTGGCCGCTCGGTAAGCAGCAGGTTGCGGAAGTCTCGCACGTCTCGGAGATAGGCAAGATCGTCCGCGCTGCGGCCCCTTCCCTCGACCTCGCCTGCAAGGCCGAGCCAGAGCTGCGTCTGGCCGATGAGGTCGAGTGCCGTGTTGGCGAGCGCGATGTCCTCTTCGAGAGCCGGGGCGTGGCCGCACCATTCCGAAAGGCGATGGCCGAGGATCAGCGTATTGTCGCCCATGCCGAGCAGGAAATCGAAAAGCGCGGCCCGGTCGACGGCCGCCTGCATCGCGGTTGTCTGAACCATCACATATGCCCTGCCTCATCCGGAATGTCGAAGAAAGTCGGGTGACGGTAGACCTTCGCATTCGCAGGTTCGAACAACGGGCCCTTTTCCGAGGGCGCGCTTGCCGCTATGTCGCTCGAACGCACCACCCAGATGCTGACGCCCTCGTTGCGGCGGGTGTAGACGTCACGGGCGTTGTTGATCGCCATTTCGGCATCCGGCGCGTGCAGGCTGCCGACATGGCGATGGCTCAGGCCGTGCTGGCCGCGGATGAAGACTTCCCAGAGGGGCCATTCGCTGGACATAACGTTTCGCTCCCGATGTTCATTCGGCGGCGACCGGCTGCGCGCGACGTACGGCCTTTTCGGCATGTGCCGTCAGGCCGTCCCGGAACCAGGCGCCGTCCTCCCAGGCCGTCCTGCGCGCGCCGAGACGCTCGGCATTACAGGGGCCATTGCCGGCGATCACCTCGAAAAATTCGTTCCAGTCCGGCTCGCCGAAATCGTAGCCGCCTTTTTCCTCGTTCCACTTCAGATCCGGATCGGGGATGGTCAGTCCGAGATATTCTGCCTGTGGTACCGTCTGGTCGACGAATTTCCGTCTGAGTTCGTCGTTGGAGTTCTGCTTGATCTTCCAGGCCATCGACTGGGCCGAGTGGACCGAGGCGTCGTCCGACGGGCCGAACATCATCAGCGACGGCCACCACCAGCGGTTCAGTGCGTCCTGCACCATGGCCTTCTGGGCAGGCGTGCCCTTCATCATCTTGATCAGGATGTCGTAGCCCTGCCGTTGATGGAAGCTCTCTTCCTTGCAGATGCGGATCATCGCGCGCGAATAGGGTCCGTAGGAACAGCGCTGCAGCGGCACCTGATTCATGATCGCCGCGCCGTCGACGAGCCAACCGATGGCACCGATATCCGCCCAGCTGAGCGTCGGATAATTGAAGATCGACGAATACTTGGCCTTGCCGGAATGGAGCTGCTCGTAAAGCGCGTCGCGGCTCACCCCCAGCGTCTCGGCGGCGCAGTAGAGGTAGAGACCATGCCCCGCCTCGTCCTGAACCTTGGCGAGCAGGATCGCCTTGCGCTCCAGCGTCGGCGCACGGGTGATCCAGTTGCCTTCGGGAAGCTGGCCGACGATCTCGGAATGGGCGTGCTGGCTGATCTGGCGGATGAGCGTCTTGCGATAGCCTTCCGGCATCCATTCCTTCGGCTCGATCTTCTGACCCGCGTCGATCCGCTCCTGGAAAGCGCGCTCTTGCGGGTCCATATCGTCGCGGCTTTTGACCCGCGGGGCATCCGTCTTCACCATCTGAGCATACATGCTGCTCTCTCCTCCGCCAGGGGCGTTCGGGAGTGATGTCGATGCAGTTCCTTTTGACCGATCGGTTAGAATTTAGCGCAGGACATGTCACACTTCAACGTCATTTACACATTTTTCTGTGACATTTAATGAATGAGATGGGGCGGGTATTTTCGTCCGTCTTCGTACGCGTCGCAGGAATGAGGAACGAAGGAGCGCGGCAGGTCAACCGGGGCCGCCGGCTTTCCCAGGCGCAGCTTCGCCGCTCAGCATTTGAAGCCGATGCTCCGTCGCGCCGGTCGCCTTCGGCAGCGGACCGGTGAGAGTGACGCAGTTCCGCCCGACATGCAGGTCCGCCTGGGGAGACAGGCTGCGGTATAGCCGGGCGAACAGGCGGCGGGCTTCGTCCCCCGGCCAATCGGCGGGCAGAATTTCGGCTGGCAGGCGCGGCTCGCGGAGCGTCACGAAGCGGAACTGGTGTACCATGAGTAGGCGTGCAGAGAGGCACTCAGCGGGAGCAATCGCCGTAGCGGTATCCGGAAGATCGGCGAGCCTGCCGAAGCAGGCAAGGAACCGCCGGTAGGCCTGCGCGTGAGGTGCGAGGTCCCAACAGTCCGAGGCAAAGGCCTTCAACTCGCTCGCGCCCTGGGCAGGCTCCGCGCGGAAGACCACGGCGGGCATGATCGCGCTCGGAAACGGCCGCACGCCGACCGCGAGCCGGGGGCCCAGGCGCGCATGACCGGAGCGCTCGAGCACCTGCATCCGCTCCTCGGCCGACGAACCCATCAGCTGCACGAAGTGCCAGCTCGCTTCCTCCGGAGGTCCGAAGATCACCTGCGCCGCCGCGGCGAATTCCGCGCGTGCGGCATCCGTCAGCCGATAGAAGCTGCGCCGTCCCTCCCGCTCTCCGGCGAGCTGGCCGGCGGCGACGAGACGGGATACGGCGGTTCTCACAAGCGTCTCGCTGATGCCGACTCCGGCGCAGATCTCGATCAGGTTGCCGATCCAGATCGCGCCGCCGCGCGGCTCCACCACGTCGCCATAGATGGTGACGATGAAGCTTGCGGCCCTGAGCGGCGTTTCATCCAGAATTGCCCGGATGATCCTAGAGCCCTGCTCTGCCGAATTTTCGCCGTTCGCCTGCATCCGACCGCCTTCCGAGCCCCACCCGCTGCGTGTTTTTAAACCGTAGCCGATTAAAGAACAAAAACATGCAGCAGATCAAAGAAAGCCAGCGCCGCGCGTCTGATCAGATGCGTGGCGCTGGCGTGAACGGTGCCGAGCCTGTTGCGGTGTTCGCAACCGGCAGGGCCAATGCGGCGGGTGGCCTTATGCCGTTATTTCACCAGGGTCAGTTTCACGCTGGCAATTCCAACAGCAACATTCAGCCCGGTCTGGCCGTCAATCTTCACCGGCTGCAGCGCGATTTCCTTTTTCGAGCCGACCAGGGATTTCGCGCCCAGCCCGAGTCCGGCTGCGAATTCGGCGGAAAGGCCGAAATAGTTGCCGGCAAGAGCGCCCTTGAGCTTGGTTTTGGCTTCGCGTAGACCGACCACACGACGCGGCTCTCCGCCGTCACGCCGATATCGAGGCCCAGCTTGTCGATCGTGCCGCTATATTTGTAAGGCGACTTTTGTCCGTCTGCTTCGAAAACGCACGTCAGCGCTTTCGACGAACCCACGACCAGGCCGATACCTGCCGCAATGTCGCAGGAGAGTGTGCCGCGTTTTACGAACTCGGCCTGAGCCTGCCCCTTGGCCTCCTCGGCCGTCGCGCCGGACACTGCGATAGCGCTGAAAGCGAGGCCGCCAACTGTCGCGCGGATCAGGACGTTACGGAATCGTTCAATCATTAATGCTTCCTTACTGTGGGTTACGGCCTTTGAGTCAGGCATTGTCGAAAGCAGGCTTGAAGCCGCCAAGACCAGTTTCGGAAAGCGCTGCCTGTCGCAAAACATCTTGCCTGCGTGCGCTCCGTATAGCCGCTGTCCCACATCTCCCAGACCACGTCTATTGGACTACGGGCTTGCGCCCGGTCTTAGGCCTTCACCATGAAAACCCAGAAATCTCGAGTGCGGCGGTTGCGCCAGTCCGCATAACGATGCGGCCCCGGAACCGATCGGTTCCGGGGCCGTCTGGTCGCCTGACCGGGAGAAGAAATCAGGCGGCCGCTACCTTCTTCGTCACACGCGCCCATTCCGGAATCCAGTCGCGGTGCGCCGCCAGCAGATCGTCCACGAGCGACCAGATCTGGTCGAGATCGAGCTCGGCGGCGGTATGCGGATCCATCATCGCCGCGTGATAGAGGTGCTCGCGGTTCTCGGTGACGAGCGCCTGGACAGTCAGCTCCTGGACGTTGATGTTGGTGCGGATCAGGGCCGTGAGCTGCGGCGGCAAGGCGCCGATATAGGTCGGCTGGATGCCGGACGAATCGACGAGGCAGGGCACTTCCGCCGCACAGTTTTCCGGCAGCGAGGTGATGCAGCCATTGTTCCTGAGGTTGCCGTAGATGACCGAAGGTTCGCCGGTCCAGACCGAATTCATGATCGAGGAGGCATATTCACGGCTCTCCGCGACTTCGATCGTCTCGGCTTCCTTGAAGGCGGCCGCCTGTCCCTTCCAGCGCTCGATCTGCTCGACGCAGCGCTTTGGATATTCATCGAGCGGAATGCCGAATTTCTCGATCAGATCGGGGCGCCCGTCCTTGATGAAGTAGGGCGTGTACTCGGCGAAATGCTCCGAGCTCTCGGTGACGAAGTAGCCGAGCCGCGTCAGCATTTCGTAGCGCACCTTGTTCGGGCAGCGCGGATTCCAGTGGCTGGGCTTCGGGAAACGGCCCTCGCGGTAGCCGCGGATCAGGTCCGGATAGAGATCGCGATAGCTGCCGTCCTTCTGACGGTGCTCGAACTTGAGATAAAACGCCATGTGATTGATGCCGGCGGCGCGGTAGCGGATCTCTTCGACTGGAATGTCGAGGTCCCGGGCAAGCTCGAAAGCCGTGCCCTGCACCGAATGGCAGAGGCCCACCTGTTTGATCGCCGGATATTTCTCGGCGATCGCCCAGGTGTTTATCGCCATCGGATTCACATATTGCAGAAGGATCGCCTCGGGGCAGACCTCGAGCATGTCCTCGCAGATCTTCCACAGATGCGGCACGGTGCGGAGCCCGCGCATGATGCCGCCGACGCCCAGCGTGTCGGCGATCGTCTGACGCAGCCCGTATTTCTTGGGCACTTCGAAATCGGTGACGGTGCAAGGCTCGTAACCGCCGATCTGGAAAGCGACGACGACGAAGTCCGCTCCTTCCAGAGCCTTGCGCTGGTTCGAATGGGTTTCGATCCTGGCATCGGCGCCAAGAGTGCGCGCGAGTTTGCCGGCGACGATCTCGCTTTCGGCGAGCCGCTCGGGGTTGACGTCCATCAAGGCGATGGTTGCGGCCGAAAGCGCCGGCCGCTGCAAAATGTCGCCGATGATGTTCTTCATGAAAACGGTGGAACCGGCGCCGATGAAAGTAATCCTGGGTCGTCTCGTCATGGGATAGCCTCTGTTTGAATTCACGCGGCCACTTCGAAGGCGGCCTTAACCAGCCGCTTCGTGTAGGCAGTCTTGGGATTGTTGAGGATTTCGCTCACCGGCCCCTCTTCGACGATCTTGCCTTCCTGCATGACGACCACGCGGTGGCAGAGCGCGCGCACGACCTTCAGGTCGTGGGAGATGAAGAGATAGCTCAGACCGCGCTCGTCCTGCAGCCGGCGCAGGAGTTCGATGATCTGCGCCTGCACCGAAAGGTCGAGCGCCGAGGTCGGCTCGTCGAGCAGGATGAATTCCGGTTCCAGCGCGACGGCCCGGGCGATCGCGATGCGCTGGCGCTGGCCGCCTGAGAATTCGTGCGGGAAGCGCGAAAGGATGTTCGACGGCATGCCGGCGCTGACGAGCGCGTCCTCGACGCGCTTCAGCCTGTCCTTTCGGTTTTCACCGATGCCGTTGACGATCAGACCCTCCTCTATGATCTGGCCGACCGACATTCGCGGGTTGAGCGAGGAGAAGGGATCCTGAAAGACGATCTGGATCTTCGAGCGAAGCGGCCGCATGCCCTTGCGGTCCTTGTCGTGGATCGGCTCGCCTTCGAAATAGATCTCCCCGCCATCGGTGTTGAGAAGCCGGATCAGGGCCTGACCGAAAGTGGTCTTGCCGGAACCGGACTCGCCCACCAGCCCGAGCGTTTCGTGCCGGCGAAGATTGAGGCTGAGCCCGTCGACCGCGACGAGCTCTTTGAAATCCGGCCTGAAGAACCCACCCTTCTTCAAAGTGAAGGACACACGGACATTGCGGCCGTCGAGCAGGATCGGCGCGTCGTCCGGCAACGGATTGGCAGAACCGGAGGGTTCGGAGGAAAGCAGCCGCCGCGTATAGGCATGCTGCGGATCGGCAAACAGCGCCTCCGTCGTATTGTGTTCCTTCACCTCGCCGAGCTGCATGACATAGACGTAATCGGAGAATTGGCGGACCACCGTCAGGTCATGGGTGATCAGGATCACCGCCATGCCGAGCTCCTGCTGCAGCTTGCGGATGAGGTTGAGAATTTGCGCTTGCACCGTCACGTCGAGCGCCGTCGTCGGCTCGTCGGCAATCAGCACGTCCGGATCGTTGGCAAGCGCCATGGCGATCATCACGCGCTGGCGCTGACCGCCGGAAAGCTGATGCGGATACTGGTTGAGCCGTGCTTCCGGGTCGGGAATCTGGACATGACGCAAGAGCTCCAGCGCCCGCTCGGCGGCGGCGCGCCGGCTGACGCGGCGATGCGCCCGGATCGCCTCGATGATCTGGCTGCCGATCGTGTAGACCGGGTTCAGGGAGCTCATCGGCTCCTGGAAGATCATCGAGATACGATCGCCGCGCAGCGCCCGGCGCTCTCTCTTCGAGAATTTCAACACGTCCCTGCCGTCATATTCGATGCGTGCCTGCGGCGCGATCGTAGCGCGCTTCGACAAGAGCCCCATGACGGTGCGCGCCGTCACCGACTTGCCGGAGCCGGATTCGCCGACGATCGCCACCGTCTCGCCGCGGTAAAGCTGAAAGGAGACATCCTTCACCGCCTCGACGGTGCCGTTCTCGACCTTGAAGGATACCGCCACCTTTCGGGCATCGATCACCGGCCTCGCATCCTTCGTATCGCGGTCGCGCCGTTCCTCGGGTGCCGGGACAACACTTTCGATCGTTACCATCGGCATGCTCCTCAATAGGGGTCGATTGCGTCGCGCAGGCCGTCCCCCAGCGCATTGAAGGCGAAAACGGTGACGAGCACGAAGGCGACGGGCGAGAGGATCCAGGGATAGGAACCGATCGCGGAATAATTCGCCGTGTCCTGCAGCATCAGCCCCCAGGAGATCAGCGGCGGCTTGACCGCAAAGCCGAGGAACCCGAGGAACGATTCGAGCAGCACCACCTGCGGGATGGCGAGCGTCACCGCGACGATGACGTGGCTCATCACGTTCGGGAAGATGTGCTGGAATATGATGCGTCGGTCCGTGGCGCCGATGGCGATCGCCGCCCGCACATATTCGATCCGGGCAAGCGCCAGGGTCTTGCCGCGCACCTCGCGCGACATCTGCGCCCAGCCGAGCGCGGACATCACGATGATGACGAAGGCGAGAAAGACATTGGTCGGCGCGGTGACCGGGATCAGCGAGGCGAGCGCCAGATAGAGCGGCAATTGCGGGAAGGCGAGTACCAGCTCGACGAAACGCTGCACCCAGGCATCGAAGCGCCCGCCGTAATAGCCGGACACCATGCCGACGGTCGTCCCGACCACGGTGACGATGAAGACGACGGTGAGGGCAATCATCAGCGAGATGCGCGAGCCGTAGAGGATGCGGGACAGCACGTCGCGGCCGAACTTGTCGGTGCCGAGCAGATGCACCGGCGTACCGTCGACGGCGCCGAACAGATGCCGCTCGGCCGGGATCAGCCCGAAGAGCCTGTAGGGTGCGCCCTTGACGAAGAAGCCGAGGACCTGCGGGTTGTCGTAATCCGGTCCGATGATCGGCTGGAAGGTGACCGGATCGAGCTCCTCCGTCTCTCGCACCGGATAGCTCCTCGGCGGAAAGACGAAATTGCCCTCCTTGTCCCGGAAGCTGATCGTCTGCGGCTGCGCGAAGGCCACGTCCGTCGCCTTCGGATCGACGGGCGACAGGAACTCGGCGAAGACCGCCATAAGGATCAGGAGGCAGACGAGGACAAGGCCGAGCAGGCCGGTCCAGGAACGCTTCAGCCGCCGCCAGACGAGGGCGGAGTAGCTCTCGTGGTGGTGTTTTTCCTCGGGCTCGATCGCCACCGGAAAAGTGCCTTCGGCTTCGACTGTCATGCGTATACCCCCCCTCCCATGCGCACGCGCGGATCGAGCGCGGCGAGCATCATGTCGGCGATGATGTTGCCGACGATCAGCGTTGCGGAGAGGACCAGCATGAATGTCGCCGTCACGTAGACGTCGCCCACCCACATGGAACCGACGATCGCCGGCCCGACGGTCGGCAGCGCGAAGATGATCGCCGTCTCGATCTCGCCGGTCAGCATGTAGGGAAGCACGACGCCCTGGTACATGATCAGCGGGTGCAAGGCGTTCGGCACCGCATGGCGCATGACGACCGCACCCTCGCTCAGGCCCTTGGCGCGTGCCGTTTCGACATATTGCGCGTTCAGCGTATCGAGGAGATTGCCCCGCATCACCCGCATATTGTAGGCGAGCCCGCCGAAGGTGGCGATCGCCACGACCGGCCAGACATGTTTGACCAGGTCGACGAACTTGTCCCAGGACCAGGGCGCCCCGCCGTAGCGGGCGGAATGGAAGCTGTTGATCTCGCTGACATTGAAATGGAAGACGAGGATATAGACGATGATCAGCGCCATAAGAAAGCGCGGCACCGTCATGCCGAGAAACGATACGGTCGAAAGCAGACTGTCTATCCAGGAATATTGCCGCGTCGCCGCGATGATGCCGAAAGCGATGCCGATCACCGAAGCCAGGATGTGGCAGACGAGCGCCAGCGCCAGCGTTCGCGGCAGGCGCTCGCCGACCACGTCGGCCACGGGCTTGTTGTAGTAGAGGCTGTGGCCGAAATCGCCGCGCGTCACGATGCCCGTTATCCAGTCGACGTACTGGATCGGCAGCGGCTTATCGAGGCCGTGCTCCTTGCGGTAGGCCTGCGCCTGAGCATCCGCCTCCTCGAAAGAAGCGCCGCCCTGATTGATGAGCTGCGAGCGGATGTAGTCGCTGTAATCTCCCGGCGGCGCCTGGATGATGCCGAAGGTCACCACGCTCAGGACGAGCAGCACCGGAATGGCAGAGGCGATTCGGACAAGCAGAAATCTGAACATGCCGTTTCCTTCTGTCTCGAGTTCCGCGAGAGCCATGCCTGTATCGGCTCGCGGCGGCGTGAAGGGCTTGCACCCTCGCCGGCTCCTTTCCTCGGAGCCGGCGGAGGCGGTTCAGCTTCAGTTGATCGGGCCGCTTTCGCCCGGCTTGCCGGGAAGCTGCTCGGGATAGAGTTCGTAGTCGCCCTGCTTGTCGGCGGCAACGTAGACCCGTTCGCGGATGATCGTGTCTTCCGCCCAGTTGAACATGAAGATCGGCGCGCCCGGAGGAATGTTCGAGAAGCGCTTGTTGATGATCAGCGCGCCCGGATACTCCGTCAGGCCGACGGTATCGACATTGGTGGTGGCTACCTTCTGGTATTGCTTCATCAGCTTCGTTCGCTCGTCATTGTCGTTGCTGGCGATGAACTTGTTGACGATGTCGACGAGCTCCTGCTCGTGGGGCATGACATCGACTTCGCCGCCTTCCGGAGCGCGGTGATGCCAGCTCGTGCGCGGGCCGGTCGGGGCGAGCTGAGGCGTGTTCTGCACCACGGAAGCAAATTCGGCCGTGTTGCGATGAATCATCCAGTCGAAGCGGCCGGCATAATTGGCGGCGTCCCGCTGCTTGCCGTCGAGTGCATTGAGGACGACCCGGAGCCCGAGCTTCTCCATCTGCCCGACCATCCCTTCGGCAAGATTACGGTCGGTGCTGTAGTCGGAATTGACGAGCAGAACGATTTCGACGTCGCGGCCGCCAAGCTTGTCGGCCGGGAAATTGACGAAGCCGTTGCCGTCCGTGTCCTTGAGCCCCACCTTTTCGAGAAGCGCCTTGGCGCCTTCGAGATCGTGGGGGTAGTAGATGGTGGAGTTCCGGTCGTAGAAGCTCGTGCCGGAGGAAAGCCCGCCCGGATAGATCGCCGTAAAGGGACCCTTCACCAGGGCTTCGCCAAGCTTCTTGCGGTCGACCGCCATGGTGACGGCCTTGCGGAAGTCCAGGTTGCGGTTGAGCTCTCGCACCGCCTTCGCGCGTTCGTCCGGGTCTCCCCAGCCATTGCCGGAGAAGTTCATGTGCATGTTATAGCCGATGACGCGCGGACCGAAGGCAAGCCGCGCCGGCGCGCTCTCATTGGCGGCGCGCTTCAGCGATTCCACGAAGTTTTCCGGCTGTTCGAGGTTCGAAATATCGCCCGAACCCGCGATCGCCTGCACGTCGCGGTCGGCCCAGGTCGACAGCTTGTAATGGACTTCGTTCAGATAGGGGAGCTGATTGCCGGCCTCGTCGACCTTCCAGTAATAGGGATTGCGGCGCAGCACGATGATGTCGTCAGGACGATAGGCGACCGGCACCCATGCACCCATCACCGGAAGGTTCATATATTCGGCGGGGAAGCCGTTCTTGTATTCGTTGTAGGTCGTGCCGGCATATTTCGGATGCTTGGTCTTGAGGATATGCGACGGGCCGGGGCAGAAGGTACCGTAGGCCATCGCGAAAAGATGCTGGCGCGGGAAGGCCTCCTTGAAGACCCATTCGACCGTATACTGGTCTATCTTCTTGAGGGTCGTGCCCTCGCCGAAGGTTTCGGGCGTCGCCCCGTTCAAGGGTGAAACGCTCGAGTCGAGGACATTGTCCTCCCAGTAGAACATGACGTCATCGGCATCGAAAGGATCGCCGTCCGACCATTTCGCGCCCTCGATCAGATGCATGGTCAGCTTGCGTCCGTCCTCCGACCAATCCCAGCTTTTCGCGAGATTCGGCAGCGGCTCCATATCGTCGGCCTCGACCTGGAAGAGCGGCGCGGTGCGCGTCAGGCACTCGAACATGCCGATGTCGATGCCGCCCCATCCTTGGGTCTGGCCTGCGCTGTAATTCCAGCCTTCCGGCCGGCCGCCGATCACGTGGCGCATGACATCGCCATAAACGCCCATGCCATCGGGCATGTTGCCGGTCTTGTAGACCATGGGTTCCTTCGGAAGCCGCTCGGCCACCGGCGGCAGCTTGCCGGCCTTGACGAATTTCTCGGTGACCCATTCGGGCTCCCTGTATTCGGGCAGCGCCTTGAACTCGAGAATGGAATCGCGCGACACATAGGTGACCTTGCCCTGCGCCGGAAAGGGCGGCTGCTCCGGCACCACGGTCGGCTCGGATGCGAAGGCCTGCACGGCAAAGGCGGATATGCCGATCAGCAGGCTCGCGGTCATATTCAGTCGATGCGTTTTCATGTCCCAGGTTCTCCCTCCTGTCTTCGCCGGGCCGGGGCGGCCGGCGCTCCTCTTCCTTCGTGGCACTCGCGTCTCCTCACGCAGGTGACCTCGCGCATTCCTCAATTTGCGGGCGCTTTGCCCTGCTATCCGCCCCGACCGGGGGATTGCCCCTCATCCGGCCTGCCGGCCACCTTCTCCCCGCGAGTGGGGAGAAGGGGACTAGCAGCGCTCGCCGAAGTCCCCTCTCCCCGCCTGCGGGGAGAGGGTTAGGGTGGGGGGCAATTCCGGGCAGAGATAGCCACTCTTCTACCCAGCCACGCGCAGCTTCGCCGCTTCCTTCTCCGCGCGGATCTCCTCGATCGAGCGCACTTCGCGCCGAGCGGCGCCCTTCCACTCCCGGGTGGCGACCGTGGCGCGGGCGAGCCTTTCCTTGGCAGCGTCGATCGCATGGGCATATTGCGGCAGCCATCTGGCCTGCGCGACGACCATTTCGTCGACCATCTGCCAGACTTCCTCCGGCGTGCAGATGGCGCCGACCAGCGGGTCGTGCAGCACGGCGAGCTTCAGAAGATCGATGTCGCCGGTGATCGCCGCATGAACGGACATGCGCTGGACGTTGACCGACGAGATGCAGGTGGCCGCACAGGCCTCAGGCAATGTGATGCCTGCCACCATGTTGATGCCGAAACGATCGACGAAGCCGGGCGATTCGATGATGGCATCCGCCGGAAGGTTGGTGATCACGCCGTTGTTCTTGACGTTGAAGTGGCCGCGATAGACCCGACCCGTCTCCAGCGCTTCGAGGATGCGGCTCGCATGTTCGTTCGAGCGCCTGATCGTTTCCAGCGGCCGGCCCGCCTCTTCGAGGAAGCGCGGATATTCGGTCTCGAACCAGTTGCGGGTCTCGGTCGAATAGCGGAGATACCCGCCGGTTTCCCCATGGATCCAGTCCGACATGTCGATCCATCTGGAGATCTCGTCCGGACGCTTGCGATACCAGGGCAGGTATTCGGACAGGTGTCCGTTGCTTTCGGTCGAATAGACGCCGAAGCGCTTCAACACGTCGATCCGAAGCTTCTCCTGCTTTGAAAAGACGGGATGCGCCTCGAAGGCGGCGACGAGTTCGTCCTTGCCGACCGTACGGCCGTTGAGGCGGATATCGACGAACCATGTCTGGTGGTTGATGCCGGAGCAGATGTAGTCGAGCTCGCCTTCCCCGGCGCCGAGAATCTCGGCGATCTGCTCGGCCCCGTGCTGGACGCCGTGGCAGAGACCGACCGTGTCGACCTTGCCGTATTCGATCGCCGCCCAAGTGTTCATCGCCATCGGGTTGGCATAGTTGAGGAACTTGGCGCCGGGCTCGGCCACTTTGCGGATGTCCTTGCAGAAATCGAGGATCACCGGAATGTTGCGCTGACCGTAGAGGATGCCGCCGGCGCAGATCGTGTCGCCGACGCATTGGTCGACGCCGTATTTCAGCGGTATGCGGATATCGTCGGCATAGGCCTCGAGGCCGCCGACGCGCACGCAGCTGATGATGTAACGCGCGCCCTCCAGCGCCTTGCGGCGGTCGATCGTCGCGGTCACGCGCGTGGGCAGTTTGTTCGCCTCGACGATCCGGTCGAGGATGGACTTGATCATGGCGAGGTTGTGCTCGCTCAGATCCGTCAACGCGAACTCGACGTCCCGGAGCTCCGGCACGGAAACGATGTCGGTGAAGAGCTTCTTGGTGAAGCCGATGCTGCCGGCGCCGATGATGGCGATCTTAAAGCTGGCCATGGCCGTGCTATTCCTCCTCAGACTGCGACCTTCGCGCTAAAAGGGTAAAATCCATTCATTGAACTGGCCTGGATCGGCGAAGCGGTGCCCTCCTCGGCAAACCCTCGTCAAACGCCGTATCAACCGCATGTCTTGCGCGATCTGGGGGCATTATGTGTATAATCGGATGCACGACTAGAGAGGTATTGTGCTTTCATGGGTAATTCTATGCTGCAGCAACTGATCGCCCGGGGGCCCGCGATGCGGACGGTCTCACTGCCGCGGGGACGCCAGAGCCTGCACACCATGCCGACGAGCACCGGCTACGAGATCAGGACCGATGCAAGCTACGATTGGGACGGTCGCAAGCGCGGCCAAACCCCGTTCACCGTGCTGCAGTACACGATCGGCGGGGCCGGCAACCTGCGATATGAAAACCGCAGTCACCGCGTGCGTCCGGGCGAGACGCTGCTCCTGCTCGTGCCCCACAATCATCGCTACTGGCTTGAGGAAGGCGGGCGCTGGGAGTTCTTCTGGATCTCCATGAACGGCGAGGAGGCGCTGAGGATCCACCGCGCCATTCTCGCCGTCACCGGTCCCATCATAAGGTTGCAGCCGGAAACCGTCGAACATCTTGCCGACTGCAGCCTGCGCCTCATGGCCGGCGGCGACACCCCGGGCAGCGCCTCGGCGATCGCCTATGAGGCGGCGATGGCGCTTTATGACGACGTGTTCGGATCGCATCCGGTTCTCAGTGACGAATACCGGAAGATGCAGCACGTGATCGATCATGTGCTGGGCAATCTCGACAAGCCCCTTCCGGTCGAGGAGCTCGCGCGCATTTCGGGCCTGAGCCGCGCCCATTTCTCCCGAGTCTTCGCCGCCAGCGAAGGCATGCCGCCGGCGGAATTCGTGCTGCAGAAGCGCCTGCAAAGGGCGGTAAAGCTGCTGACCAAGACCGCGGACCTGCCGGTCAAGGAAGTCGCCATCCTGTCCGGCTTCGAGGACCCCAACTACTTCGCCAAGGTATTCCGCCGCGTCTTCGGCGCGAGCCCGACCGAGTTCCGCACCACAGGCATGTATGCGAGCGTATCTGCCACGGGCCGCAATGCGAGGACCAACGAATCCGTGACCACCTTGGCTGCGGCTTGCGATTGAAAAAGCTGCGATAAAAATTTACTAAACAGGATACTCGAGCGCGGCACGGCAGAAGGACAGGCGAAACCCGAATGGTCACAATCAAGGAAATCGCGTCGGCCGTCGGCGTATCCTCGGCAACTGTCTCACGCGTCCTCAACTATGACCCGACGCTGTCGATCTCCAACAGGAAGCGCCAGGCGATCATCGAAACGGCGGAGGCGCTCAACTATGCGACGCCGCGCAATCGCAGCCGCGCCTCAGCGCATGGCGTCGGCGTCGGACTGAAGATCGCGCTCGTGCATTTCCTCGACCCCGCCCAGGAACTCGCCGATCCCTACTATGTCGGTGTCCGCCTCGGCATCGAAAGCCGCTGCCAGGCGCTGAAGAGCGAAGTCGTCAAGGTCTTCCTCACCGGCAACCCTCCGGAAGCGACGATCCTCGAGGGCGCCTCGGGTGTGGTGGCCGTCGGCCACTATTACGGCGACGAGCTCGAATGGCTGCGCCGCCACAGCCGCCACCTCGTCTTTGCCGATTACGCACCGGCCGGAGACATGGAGGACACCGTGCTCAGCGACGTCTCGCTGGCGATGACCCGGCTCCTGGAGGCGGTGCATGCCATGGGCTACCGGCGCATCGGCTTCATCGGCTGGATCGACGCTTTCTACGGGCCCGACAACATCCATTCGGAGCGCCGTTGCCGCACCTATATCGACTGGATGACCAAGACCGGGCTTTATGATCCGGAATTGTGCATGGTCGAGCCGATGACGCCCGACAGCGGCTACAAGCTTGCCAGGGCGATGCTATCGAAGCCCAATCCACCGAAGATCCTCATCACCTGCAACGACAATATGGCGCTGGGCGCCTACAGGGCCATCCACGAGATGGGGCTCAGGATTCCCGAGGATATCGCGGTCGCGAGCTTCAACGACATTCCGGTCGCGCAGTTTCTCGGGCCGCCGCTTTCCACGGTGAAGATTCCGGCGGAGCTCATCGGCGAGACCGCCGTCGACCTGCTGCTGGAGCGCCTTTCGGGCCGAGAGGTCGCCAAGAAGGTGGTTTTCGGCACGGAAATCGTCTGGCGCGGCAGCACGCCGGCACCGGCCGAGACAGCGAACAAGGAAGATGACATGGCGGGCCGGCTCTAGAATCCCGGGTCGAAATCGACTGGACGATATCCGCAACGTCGCGTGTAGCCAATCGCCCGCGTTCACTCTGGCCATAGCGGCAATCATGCCATCAGGCGCCGACTGGCGCGCGGTCGTGACGGCTAACGTGCCTTCAAAGCACGCGTCGCAAGTGCCAAGTAAAAATTTACTGAAAATAATTGCGCCCACTCGAGTTTTGAGAAATACTCGCCGCCGGGACAGAGAGGACTGTCTCGGGGAACACGATTTCGGGAGGAAACAATGGACATTCAGGCGCGTGCCTATCTGCCGCGTATCGCCGCTCTGGCTCTCGCGGGCGCAAGCTTCCTGGGGGTTACCGCGGCGCAGGCCAAGGAAATCACCATCTGGTGCTGGGACCCGAATTTCAATGTCGCGATCATGAAGGAGGCGGGCGCCCGCTATACGAAAACGCATCCGGACGTCACCTTCAACATCGTCGATTTCGCCAAGCTCGACGTCGAGCAGAAGCTGCAGACCGGGCTTTCGTCCGGCACTGCCGACGCGCTCCCCGACATCGTGCTCATCGAGGATTACGGCGCTCAGAAATACCTTCAATCCTTCCCGGGCGCCTTCGCGCCTTTGTCCGGCACCGTCGATTATTCCGGTTTCGCCCCCTACAAGGTCGAGCTCATGACGCTCGACGGGCAAGTCTACGGAATGCCCTTCGATTCCGGCGTCACGGGTCTTTATTACCGCAAGGATTATCTGGAAGCCGCCGGCTTCAAGCCGCAGGACATGCAGGATCTCACCTGGGACCGCTTCATCGAGATCGGAAAGCAGGTCGAAGAGAAGACCGGCAAGAAGATGATGGGCCTCGACCCGAACGACGCCGGTCTCGTGCGCATCATCATGCAGTCGGCCGGGCAATGGTATTTCGACAAGGAAGGCAAACCGAACATCACCGGCAATGCGGCGCTGAAGGCGGCCCTCGAAACCATCGGCAAGATCATGCAGGCGAATATCTACAAGCCTGCCAACGGCTGGTCCGACTGGGTGGGCACCTTCACCTCCGGCGACGTCGCGACCGTCGTCACGGGCGTCTGGATCATCGGCACCGTCAAGGCGCAGCCGGACCAGTCCGGCAACTGGGGCGTCGCCCCCATTCCGGCGCTCTCGATCGAAGGCGCGACGCATGCCTCCAATCTCGGCGGCTCCAGCTGGTACGTGCTCGAAAGCTCCGAGGAGAAGGCGGAGGCCATCGACTTCCTGAACGAGATCTACGCCAAGGACATCGATTTCTATCAGAAGATCCTCCAGGACCGCGGTGCGGTCGGCTCGCTGCTCGCCGCCCGCGGCGGCGCGGCCTATGAGGCGGCAGACCCCTTCTTCGGCGGCGAGAAGGTCTGGCAGAACTTCTCCGACTGGCTGGCGAAGGTCCCCTCGGTCAATTACGGCATCTTCACCAACGAGGCGGACCTTGCCGTCACTGCGCAACTCCCGGCCGTGACGCAGGGCACACCGGTCGACGAAGTGCTGCAGGCGATCGAGGCCGAGGTCAGCGCACAGATCCAGTGATGCGGTGAATGGCGGCGGGCATGCGCCCGCTGTTTCCGGCCGCGGCTCTTGCCGCGGCCAAATTTCCGGCTGTCCGGCCTTCCAGGAGGGGAACATGGTTCGAGCGCGCCGCGGTATCGGCCGATATTACGACGTCAATGGCTGGCTGTTCGTCGCGCCGGCCCTCGGGCTGATCGCCCTGTTCATGGTCTATCCCATCGCGTGGTCCCTCTGGATGTCGTTCCAGTCCGGCCGCGGCATGACCATGAAGTTCGCGGGCTTCGCGAACATCGTTCGGCTCTGGAACGATCCGGTCTTCATCAAGGCCCTCACCAACACGATGACCTATTTCGTCGTGCAGGTGCCGATCATGATCCTGCTCGCGCTGATCCTGGCGTCGCTCCTCAACAACCCGCGGCTCGTCGGCCGAGGGGTTTTCCGCACGGCGATCTTCCTGCCCTGCGTCAGTTCGCTGGTCGCCTATTCGGTGCTCTTCAAGGGCATGTTCGCAACCGACGGGATCGTCAATTCGACGCTCCAGGCGATCGGTCTCGCCGCCTCGCCCATTCCATGGCTGACGCATCCCTTCTGGGCGAAGGTTCTCGTCATTCTTGCCATCACCTGGCGCTGGACCGGCTACAACATGATCTTCTATCTTGCGGCACTTCAGAACATCGACAAGTCGATCTACGAGGTGGCGCGCATCGACGGCGTTCCGGCCTGGGCGCGCTTCACCCACCTCACCATCCCTCTGCTGAAGCCCGTCATCCTCTTCACGACAGTCATTTCGACGATCGGCACGCTGCAGCTTTTCGACGAGGTCTATAACCTGACCGAGGGCAAGGGCGGCCCGTCCAATGCCACGCTCACCTTGTCGCTCTACATCTACAACCTGACCTTCCGCTTCATGCCGAATCTCGGTTATGCGGCGACGGTCTCCTATGTCATCGTCGTCCTCGTCGCGCTCCTCGCCTTCGTGCAGTTCTTCGCAGCAAGGGAGCGTGACCGATGAACGGATTTGGACGTTTCGCGGCGATGGCGGCCACCTATGGCTTCCTCGGCCTGATGGCCTTCCTCTCCGTCTTTCCGTTCATCTGGATGGTGCTCGGCGCAACCAATTCATCGATAGACATCATCAAGGGCAAACTCCTGCCGGGCGCAGCCTTTGCCACCAATGTCGGCAACTTCTTCACGCTGGTAAACGTGCCGCTCGTCTTCTGGAACTCGGCGAAGATCGCGATCCTTGCGACCGTGCTCACGCTCGCGGTCTCCTCGCTCGCCGGTTACGGCTTCGAGATGTTCCGCTCGCGAAGACGCGAGCGCGTCTACCGGGCGATGCTGCTCACCCTTATGATCCCCTTCGCCGCGCTGATGATCCCGCTCTTCGTCATCATGGGGAAGGCGGGTCTCATCAACACGCATCTCGCCGTCGTCCTGCCGACGATCGGATCGGCCTTCGTCATCTTCTACTTCCGGCAGAGCACCAAGGCCTTCCCCTCCGAGCTCCGCGACGCGGCCAAGGTCGACGGGCTCAAGGAATGGCAGATCTTCCTCTTCATCTACGTACCGGTCATGCGTTCGACCTATGCGGCCGCCTTCGTCATCGTCTTCATGACCGCGTGGAACAACTATCTCTGGCCGCTGATCGTGCTCCAGACCAACGAAACCAAGACGATCACGCTGGTCATCTCGTCGCTCGCCTCCGCCTACTACCCCGATTACGGCGTGGTCATGGTCGGGACGATTCTCGCGACACTGCCGACGCTAGCCGTTTTCTTCTTCATGCAACGCCAGTTCGTCCAGGGCATGCTGGGCTCAGTCAAATAGGAACGATGATGCGCTCTGTTACTTCCTTCAATAATTCGTGGGTCTTCTCCGAAGGCTTCGACGCCGCCGACGCCGGAACGCTCCGGGCGGGTCAGCCGATCAGCCTGCCGCACAACGCCGTCGAACTGCCGTTCAACTATTTCGACGAGACATGCTACCAGCGCGCCTTCACCTACCAGAAGGTGCTTGCCTGGCGCCCGGACTTCTCCGGCCGGGAGGTCTCGCTCGTCTTCGACGCGGCAATGGCCGATGCGGTCGTCTATCTCAACGGCGAAGAGATCTTGGCGCATAAGGACGGCTACACGCCTTTCGAGGCACGCCTGACGGACAGGCTCCAGGAAGGCGACAATCTCATCACGGTGAAGATCGACGGCAGCGAGAATCCGGAGATCCCGCCTTTCGGCGGCCGGATCGACTATCTGACCTATGCCGGTATCTATCGCGACGTCTGGCTGAAGGTCACCGATCCGGTTTCGATCGCCAATATCAAGATCGAAACCCGCGACGTGCTCTCCGACAACAAGGCCGTTTCCGTCCGGTGCGACCTTTCCAATCCGCAAGGGTTGCCCTTCTCGGGTACGGTCTCGGCGCTCCTCAAGAATGCGGCGGGCGAAGTGCTGGCCGAGGTCGCCGGCGAAACGGCCGGCGAGAGCCTCACCCTTGAGATGGAAGGCCTGAAGGGCCTCTCGCTCTGGGACATCGACGATCCGGTGCTGTACGAGATCGAAGCCGAGCTCCGGACCCGTCAGGGCTCCGACCGCTTGGCCTCGCATTTCGGTTTCCGCACCGCGGAGTTCACGACCGCAGGCTTCCGGCTCAACGGCCGCCCGCTGAAGATCCGCGGGCTGAACCGTCATCAGGCCTTCCCCTATGTCGGCTACGCCATGGGGCGCACCGCCCAGGAGCGCGACGCGGAGATCATGAAGCACAGGCTTCACTGCAATCTCGTGCGCACCTCGCATTACCCGCAGTCGAAATGGTTCCTCGACCATTGCGACCGCATGGGGCTCCTCGTCTTCGAGGAAATTCCTGGCTGGCAGCACATCGGCGGGGAGGAATGGAAACAGGAGGCGATCCGCAATGTCCGCCGCATGATCGAGCGCGACTGGAACCACCCATCGATCGTCATCTGGGGTGTGCGCATCAACGAGTCACAGGATTCGCACGACTTCTATGCCGAGACCAATCGCCTCGCCCGCGAGCTCGACCCGACACGGCAGACGGGCGGCGTGCGATACATTACCGACAGCGAATTTCTGGAAGACGTCTACACGATGAACGACTTCATCCTCGGCAACGAGGAGCTGCCCGGCTCGAACCGGCCGCGCACGGCGCTTCGCCCGCAGCAGGAATGCACCGGGCTTGCCCGCAAGGTGCCCTATCTCATCACCGAATTCGGCGGGCACATGTATCCGACGAAGATCTATGACCAGGAGCAGCGCCAGGCCGAACATGTTCGCCGGCATCTGGAAGTGCTGAATGCGGCTTATGGCGATCCCGGCATTTCCGGTGCGATCGGCTGGTGCATGTTCGACTACAACACCCACAAGGATTTCGGCTCCGGGGACCGGATCTGCTATCACGGCGTCATGGACATGTTCCGCGAGCCGAAATTCGCTGCTTATGTCTATGCCAGCCAGTGCGATCCCTCCGAGGAAGTCGTGATGAAGCCGGTGACCTTCTGGGCGCGCGGCGAGCGCAATATAGGCGGCGTGCTGCCCTTAATCGTGCTGACGAATTGCGACGAGGTCGAATTGAAATACGGCTCGCTTTCCAAGCGCGTCGGCCCGGATCGCGAGAATTTCCCGCACCTGCCGCATCCGCCGGTCGTCATCGACCACCGCCACTTCACCAAGGACGAGCTCGGAGTCTGGGGCATGAAGTGGGAAAGCGCGGAATTTACCGGCTTCGTCGCCGGCAAGCCGGTCGCCGATCTCCGCATGGCCGCCGACCCCGTGCCTACGACGCTTCACGTCGAGGCGGATAGCAAGACGCTGCGTGCGGAAGGCCGCGACAGCGTTCGCGTCATCCTGCGCGCGCTCGACCAGGCCGGCAACGTCCTGCCCTTCCTGAACGATGCAGTCGACGTCGAGGTTCATGGTCCGGCGCGGCTGGTCGGATCGGCCCGCCTCGTCCTTCAGGGCGGTTCCGCCGGTTTCTGGCTGGAGTCCACGGGCCCCGCCGGCGCCGTCGTCGTCTCGGTCGCTTCGACGCGCCTTGGCGCGGCGAAGCTCGAGCTCGTCGCCCTGGCGGAAGGAGCGGCGAGCGCATGAGCCAACTCCAACTCAGCGATGTCCGTAAATCCTATGGTGGCCTCGAGGTCATCAAGGGCGTCGATCTCGACATAAAATCCGGCGAGTTCGTCGTCTTCGTCGGACCTTCCGGCTGTGGCAAGTCCACGCTGCTCCGGATGATCGCCGGGCTTGAGGAGATCACCTCCGGCGACCTGACGATCGACGATAGCCGAATGAACGATGTCGATCCGTCCAAGCGCGGGATCGCCATGGTGTTCCAGTCCTATGCACTCTATCCGCATATGACGGTGCGCGAGAATATGGGTTTTGCCCTCCGCTTCGCCGGTGTCCCCAGGGCCGAGATCGAGAAGAGGGTGAACGAGGCCGCCCATATCCTGGAACTCGGCGCGCTGCTCGACCGCAAACCGAAGCAGCTTTCGGGCGGCCAGCGCCAGCGCGTGGCGATCGGCCGGGCGATCGTCCGCCATCCGAAGATCTTCCTCTTCGACGAGCCGCTTTCCAACCTCGATGCGGAGCTGCGCGTGCATATGCGCATCGAGATCGCACGGCTGCACAAGCAGCTCGCCACCACCATCGTCTACGTGACGCATGACCAGGTCGAGGCCATGACGCTTGCCGACAAGATCGTCGTCATGCGCGCCGGCGTGGTCGAACAGGTGGGCTCGCCCCTCGACCTCTATGACGACCCGGCCAACCTCTTCGTCGCCGGCTTCATCGGGTCGCCCAAGATGAACTTCCTGAAGGGCGTGATCGAAATCGACCAGGACCGGCCCTATGCGCGCCTGCCGGACCACGGAGACGCGAAGATCCCCGTCACCCTGCAGGCGGCGGCGGGAACTGCGGTGACGATCGGCATCCGGCCCGAGCATTTCAATGAAGACGGTCCTGCAGGGCTAGCCCTCACGATCGACATGCTGGAACATCTCGGCGGAGAGACCTTCGCCTATGCCCGCCACGGCAACGGCGAGCTCATCGTGGTCGAAACGAAGAACGGCCGCGGACTCAAGGCCGGTGACCGCCTGACGGCCCGCTTCGATCCGGTTTCGGTTCTGGTGTTCGACGGAGAGGGAAAACGGCTGCGTTAGTGACGCAATTTCCCGGAATTGTTCTAATGTCGCCGGTACGAATCAGGGGAGTGAACAGCGATGCGTATTGGCTTCATCGGCACCGGCGCCATCACCGAAGCGATGGTGACGGGCATCGTCGGTTCCGGGCTCGACGTCGCCGGGATCCTCGTCTCCCCGCGCAACCGGGAAATTGCTGCCCGGCTTGCCGGCCGCTTCCTGCTCGTGCGGATCGCCAAGGACAATCAGGAAGCGGTGGACGCGGCCGACGTGCTGTTCCTCGCCGTTCGTCCTCAAATCGCCGAGGACGTGATCCCCAAGCTCAAATTCCGCAAGGGTCAGAAGGTCGTCAGCGTCATTGCCGCTACCGATCGTTCCAAGCTTCTCGGCTGGATCAGCGAGGAGGTGGAGCTCACCCAGGCAATCCCCCTGCCCTTCGTCGCCGAGCGCGAGGGCGTGACGGCGATCTATCCACCGAACCGCGCCGTTGCCGCGATCTTTGCGGCACTCGGAACGGCGGTCGAATGCGAGACCAAGGAGGAATATGACCTGCTTGCCGTCGGAAGCGCTCTGATGGCGACCTGTCTCGGCATCCTCGACCGGACGACCGGCTGGTTCGCCGAAAAGGGTCTCGACCGCGACAAGGCACGCGCCTATATCGCGCCGCTCTTCGCCAGTCTCTCGCAGAGGGCGATCAGGGACGGGGGGACGCCGCTCGAAGAACTCGCCCGCGAATTTTCGACCGCCGGCGGATTGAACGAGCAGGTTTTGACGGACTTCGACCGCGGCGGCGGTCACCGGGCGCTGACGGATGCGCTCGAACGCGTGCTGCTGCGGGTGCGCGGCGACGACCGGTAGAGGTCTTCAAAGCTCGATGCCAAGACCCGCGTGGCGACGAAAACGCCCGGCGGCGAAGTCCACGAAGGCGCGCACCCTTGCAGAGACCATGCGGCCTTCCGCATGCACGATGTGGATCGGCACCGGCTCGCGCTCGTGGTCGGCAAGGACGACCTTGAGCCTGCCGGCTCTCACGTCGGGTGCCACCTGGTAGGACTGAAACCGCGACAATCCCCAGCCCGCCAAAGCGGCGGAGAGGACCGCGTCATTGGTGTTGCAGATGAGACGAGGGCTGATCGGAACGCGGATGCTGTTGTCGCGTCCGAAGAGCCATTCCGAGTGGCCGAAGAGGCCCTCTCGCCCGATGATGCGATGACGGGCAAGCTCCTGCGGGCTGCCCGGCTCGCCGAAGCGGGCGAAATAATCCGGCGAGCCGCAAAGCACCTGCCGGACCGAGCCGATCCGGCGCGCAACGAGCCCGGAGGGCGGGAGCGAGGCAATGCGGATCGCCACATCCAGGCCCTCGTCGACCAGGTTGGTCACGCGGTCGACGAAGACGGTCTTGACCTGCATTGCCGGATAGTGATCGAGAAAGTCGAGGATGACGGGGAGCACGTGGATGCGCCCGAAGAGCGCGGGCGCCGTTACCGTGAGCAACCCCGCAGGGGCGGTGAAGCTGCCCGCCGCATTGGCTTCCGCCTCGGCGATCTCCCCGAGGATACGCCGGCAATCGGCCACGTAACCTTCGCCCGCCGCAGTCAGTTTCAGCGAGCGCGTGGTGCGCACCAGAAGCCGCGTCCCGATCAGGTCCTCCAGCTTCGCCACCGCCCGGGTGACCGATGGCGGGCTCATATGCAGCACCTTGGCGGCCGCCGTGAAGCCGCCGCTTTCCACCACCTGCACGAAGATCCGCATCGCCTGCCAGCGATCCATCGAATGCTCCTCAATTATTTCAGCAAGTGAAACGGTCTAGTGCCTCTGTCGGAGCTTATCAACTCCGTGGATAACAATCATCTTGGTTTCGTTCCATCATTCAACGAGGCCGACATGAAACTCTATCACCATCCCCTCTCCGGCCACGCGCACCGCGCCCGCTTGTTCCTCTCGCTGCTCGGTATCGAGCATGAGCTGGTGGTCGTCGATTTCGCCAGGAGAGAGCACAAGCAAGCGGATTTCCTGAAGCTCAATTCCTTCGGTCAGGTCCCGGTGCTCGACGACGGCGGCACGATCATCTCGGACTCAAGCGCAATTCTCGTCTATCTGGCAAAGAAGACCGGCCGCACGGACTGGCTGCCGGAAGACGCCGCGGGGGCGGCTGCCGTTCAGCGCTGGCTTTCGGTGGCTGCCGGCCAGATCGCCCATGGTCCGGCCCAGGCGCGGCTCATCAACGTGTTCAAGGCGCCCTACCGACCGGAAGAGGTGATCCCTCGTTCGCATGCGATCCTGGCGCTGATCGAGCAGGAGCTCAAAGGCAGAGGCTGGATTGCCGCCGACCGGCCGACGATCGCCGATGTCGCGCTCTACAGCTACGTGGCGCGCGCCCCCGAAGGCGATGTCGATCTCCAGCCCTATCCGGAGATCCGCGCTTGGCTCGCCCGCATCGAGGCATTGCCGGGCTTCGTCGAGTTCGCAAAGACGCCGGTGGGGTTGGCGGCTTAGCGAGCGTTATGACGACGTCCGCTTGCGGGAAGCCTTCTCGCACGGCACGTGCTTTTAAGCGTATCGAAGGACTGCAACCACCCTCTTCCCTGTGCTTGTCACAGGGATGAGAGCAGCGCCGCGTCTGCGGTGCGAGGAGTCCTTCAGCCCAATGACTTGGCCTGCTGGGTTCCTGGACAGGCACAGGAATGAGGGAGTTTGGGCCGGGGGCGGATGTTATCGCCCGCGAACAAGCCCCTAGATGCCCAACATTCACGCAACCAAGGAAACAATCGTCATGGAGGCTCCCATCCTCGCACATTCGCCCTGGCATGAGGGCGAAATCGCCCTGCAGAAGAGGCTGGGTGTGGAAACGCGCATGGACGAGATCGGACGCCGCGTCATGCGCGACCACCTGATCGAGCAGCACCGGGAATTCTATCCCCTTCTGCCGATGGTCGTGTTGGGCTCGGTCGATCGCGACGGCGACGCCTGGGCGACGCTCAGGGCGGGCGAACCCGGCTTCCTCCACGCGCCGGACGAAAAAAGGCTTACCGTCGAGCTCCCGCGGGAGCCGACGGACCCCGCCGAGGCGGGCATGGAGGACGGCGCTCCCCTCGCCCTGCTCGGAATCGATCTCGGCACCCGCCGGCGCAACCGGCTGAACGGCACGCTTAAGCGGCATGCCCGCGGTTTCGATCTCGGCGTCGACCAGAGCTTCGGCAACTGTCCGAAATACATCCAGCTCCGCCAGGCCCGTTTCGTGCGCGACCCTTCCGTGCCACCTTCCGTACCGCCCGTTTCCAGCTTCGGGCTCAACGCCGCCGCGCGTGCTCTGGTGGCGCAGGCGGACACGTTCTTCGTCGCAACCTATGCCGATCTCGCCGGCGGCCGGCAGATCGACGTCTCCCATCGCGGCGGACACGCCGGATTCGTGCATGTCGGGGAAGACGGCTGGCTGGTAATCCCGGATTTCGTCGGCAACCGCTTCTTCAACACGCTCGGCAACATCGCGCTCAATCCGCGCGCCGGGCTCACTTTCCCGGACTTCTCCACGGGCGGCCTCCTGCAGATGACCGGCGAGGCCGAGCTCCTGTCCGAAGCTCCGGACGGCGTGCCTCTCGACGGCGCCGAGCGCTATTGGCGTTTCCGTCCGCGCCGCAGCGTATGGCGGGCCGACGCACTACCTGTTCGCTACGACCTTGCCGGAGCGGGATGAGGAAAGTGCGTGCGGTTTTCCGACGGCATCCCGCTCCACCTCTTGGAATCGGCGGTAGCAGCAGGCCGGATGTCCGGGTAATTTTGGCGTGCAGGGGAACCAACCTCCCTCGCCAAGGTTACGTGCCCATCCGCCCCCGACCAAGGAGTGCTGCAATGGCCAAGAAACCCTCTGCGCCGAACAATACGAAACCGGCCACCATTCATGACCAGAAAGCGACACGCGGCAACGGTGGAGAACTTCACCAGATCGCCGAAGGCGACACGCCCGTCCTGACGACGGCTCAGGGCGGCCCCGTCGCCGACGACCAGAACAGTCTGCGCGCCGGAGAACGCGGCCCGACGCTCATCGAGGATTTCCACTTCCGCGAGAAGATCTTCCACTTCGATCACGAACGCATTCCCGAGCGCGTCGTGCATGCCCGCGGCTACGGCGTGCACGGCTTCTTCGAAACCTACGAGTCGCTTGCAGCCTACACCCGGGCGGATCTGTTCCAGCGACCGGGCGAACGAACCCCTGCCTTCGTGCGGTTCTCGACGGTGGCCGGAAGCAAGGGCTCGTTCGACCTCGCCCGCGACGTTCGCGGTTTCGCGGTCAAAATCTACACAAACGAAGGCAATTGGGACCTCGTCGGCAACAACATCCCGGTGTTCTTCATCCAGGACGCGATCAAGTTCCCCGACGTCATACACTCGGTAAAGCCCGAACCGGACCGGGAGTTTCCCCAGGCGCAGTCCGCGCATGACAATTTCTGGGACTTCATCAGCCTGACGCCGGAAAGCATGCACATGGTCATGTGGGTCATGTCGGACCGGGCGATCCCGCGCTCCTTCCGGTTTATGGAAGGCTTCGGCGTCCACACCTTCCGTTTCGTCAATGCCAAGGACGAGTCCACCTTCGTCAAATTCCATTGGAAGCCCAAGCTCGGTCTCCAGTCGGTCGTCTGGAACGAGGCCGTGAAGATCAATGGCGCCGATCCTGATTTCCACCGGCGCGATATGTGGCAAGCCATCCAGTCCGGCAACTTCCCGGAATGGGAACTGCATGTGCAGCTTTTCGATCAGGACTTCGCCGACAAGTTCGATTTCGACATCCTCGATCCGACGAAAATCATCCCGGAGGAAGTGCTGCCGACGAAGCCTGTCGGCCGGCTGGTACTCGACCGCATGCCGGAGAATTTCTTCGCCGAAACCGAGCAGGTCGCCTTCATGACGCAGAACGTGCCGCCCGGCATCGACTTCAGCGACGATCCGTTGCTGCAGGGGCGCAACTTCTCCTATCTCGACACGCAGCTGAAGCGGCTCGGCAGCCCGAACTTCACCCATCTTCCGATCAACGCGCCGAAATGTCCCTTCCAGCACTTTCAGCAGGACGGCCACATGGCCATGCGCAACCCGGTAGGACGCGTGAACTACCAGCCCAATTCCTGGGGCGAGGGTCCGCGCGAGTCGCCCATGAAAGGTTTCCGCCATTTTCCTTCCGAGGAGCAGGGCCCGAAGCTGCGCATCCGCGCCGAGAGCTTTGCCGACCATTACAGCCAGGCCCGTCAGTTCTTCATCAGCCAGACGCCACCCGAGCAGCGCCACATCGCCGATGCCCTGACCTTCGAATTGAGCAAGGTGGAGACGCCGGTGATCCGCGAACGGATGGTCGCGCATCTTCTCAATATCGATGAAACGCTGGGGAAAAAGGTCGGCCACGCCCTCGGCCTGGAGACGATGCCGAAACCGGCGGATGCGGCCGTTGCCACCCGCCAGGACCTCGACCCCTCGCCGGCCCTCAGCATCATCCAGCGTGGGCCGAAGCGTTTCGAGGGCCGCAAGCTCGGAATATTGGCGACGGACGGCGCGGACGCCGCGCTTCTCGACGCCCTGATAGCGGCTGTCGAGAAGGAGAAGGCGGTCTTCGAGCTGATCGCCCCGAAAGTCGGCGGCTTTACCGCCTCCGACGGAAAGCGCATCGCCGCCCACCAGATGCTCGACGGCGGCCCGTCGGTACTCTACGACGCGGTGGTCCTGCTTCCTTCCGCAGACGCCGTCGCGGATCTGATCGACGTCGCCACCGCACGCGATTTCGTGGCCGACGCCTTCGCCCATTGCAAATATATCGGCTATGCCGGCGCCGCCGTTCCCCTTCTCGAGAGGGCCGGCATTGCGGAGCTGCTCGATGAGGGAACGATCGAACTCACCGACGCTGCGAGTGCGGCCGCCTTCCTCAAGGAGCTCGGCAAGTTGCGTGTCTGGGGAAGAGAGCCCTCGGTCAAGCTGAAATAGGTCGACGGCTTAGACGGAGTGGACGATGGCGTCGCCCGCACATGGAAAGCCGACGAAGAAGGCCGCTCCGTCAAGCGCGGCGAAGAAGGCAGAGGGCTATCCCCTGCCCGTCAGCACGGCGCCGATGGAAGCCCGTTCCGCGACCGGGCTTCCGGGCGGCGACGCATGGCAGTACGAGCCGAAGTGGGACGGCTTTCGCTGCCTTGCGTTCAAGTCCGGCGAGGAAGTCGACATAAGGGCGAAATCCGGCAAGCCGCTCGGGCGCTTCTTCCCCGAGATCCTCGCCCTGCTGCGCCGACTGGAGCCGGACATGTTCGTCCTCGACGGCGAACTGGTGATCGAGGTCGACGGGCGCCTTTCCTTCGACGCTCTTCAGATGCGCCTGCATCCGGCGGCAAGCCGCGTGCAGAAGCTCTCGCAGGAGACGCCGGCCAAACTCATCCTGTTCGACATGCTGGCCGGCACCGGCGGAACGGTCCTGACCGACCAGTCTCTGACAGCACGGCGCGCCCGCCTCGAGACATTCGCCAAAGAGAACGCGGCTGCGGAGATGCTCGAGCTTTCGCCCTTCACGCTCGACATTAAGGAGGCCGAGAGGTGGCTCACCTCATGGCAGGCGGGTGCCACCGACGGGGTCGTCGCAAAGCGGCGCGACGGCGCGTATGAATGCGGCGAGAGGGCAATGGTGAAGGTCAAGCGGCTGAAGACGGCCGACTGCGTCGTCGGCGGCTTCCGCTACGAGAGCGACAGTTCTTTGGTCGGCTCGCTTCTGCTCGGCCTTTACGACACCGAGGGACTGCTGAACCATGTGGGCTTTACCGCGACGATCTCGGACAAGGAGCGGCCTGCCCTGACGCGCCAGCTCGAAGCTTTGCAGGAGCCGCCGGGCTTCACCGGCAAGGCACCGGGCGGGCCCAGCCGCTGGAGCAGCGAGCGCAGCGGCGAATGGCAGCCGGTTCGGCCGGAACTGGTCGTCGAAGTCCGGTTCGACCATGTCAGCAACCGGCGCTTCCGCCACGGTACGAAACTCATGCGCTGGCGGCCGGACAAGGACCCGCGCCAATGTACCTACGAGCAGATCGTACGTCCCGAAGGATCGCCTTGAAAACCGAGAATCCGGGCAGCGATGAGCAATGATCTTCGCGGCAGCGGCGGCCGTCGCATCGCCCCTGGGCGGCCTGGCGGCGATCTCGCTCAGGCCGTCGAGCCTCGTGCTCTCGATCGCGGTCGGCTTCGCGGCCTGCGTCCTCATGGGCACCTTCGCTTTCGAGATGATGCCCACCTCCATGGAACTTGCGGGTCTTCCGCTTGCCGTTGCCGGTTTCTGCTCGGCCTGGTACTCGTCTATATTCTCGACCTCTACGTCAACCGCTGGAAAATGGCCGGCCGGAAGCGGATCAAAAGGCCGAGGTCGATCGGTTGCACCGGAGGCGCAAGCCTCGCGGGAGCAATCTGGCGGTGCTCGCCGGCGGCACGAGTGCGGAAGAGCTGATCGAAGGCATGACGATCGGCCTCGGCGCCACCTTCGAGCCGAAAGTGGCGCTTATCGTGGGCCTCGCCATCTGCATCGATAATTTCAGCGAAGGAATGAGCATCGGCGAATTGACGCTCGACGAGGAGCGGAAGAACGCGAAGCGCTCGGATGGACCTCCCTCATCGGCCTCTCCCTTTTCGTGTCCGCCGTTGCAGGGTGGTTCCTGCTGAAAGGCCTGGTCCAGCCGGTCACCGGTTTTCTCTTCGCGACGGGAGCGGGCGGGATGTTCTACCTGACGATTACCGACCTCGTGCCGGAAGCGGAGTCGCATCAATCCCAGCAGTCTTCGGCGATCGCCAACGCCGCCGCTTCCTGCTCGTCATGGTGCTTCCCCAGATGAGCTGACTGGACCACCGCGTCTTGAGGCGCGTCCGTCAGACGATCGCCCGGTCCCAGCCGCCATAATGTTCTTCGCTGCGCGTCCCGCGCGGGAGGCTGAGCGCGATCAGTGCCAAGCCGATCGCGACGTCGGCAAGGGTGGCGACCGTGCTGCCGCCGGCAAGCAGGAAGGGCGAGGCCGCCACCCAGGCGCCGAGCAGCACATTCAGGAAGCGCACCGGCCGGACGACCTCCGCCATGGCGGTGACGGCAACCAGGATCACGACGCAGCCGAGAATGTGGTCGCTGTGATAGAGCGGCGGGACGCTGCCGAACATCAAGGGCGTCGTCATCAGGACCGCGCCGAGTAATGCGCTGGCGACCAGCGTCCAGGGAAAGTTGACGCCGCCGACGATGAATTCCTTCAACAGCTCGGTGGCCGGGCGGTTGAGATCGGGCGCCGGCGTCTGATCCTCCGAAATGGCCGGGCCGCCCATCCAGAACGTCCGCCAGAACGGCTCGCCCGCCTTCCTTACGCGCCAGAGATACTGGATGGTGGCGAGCACCTCGTCTATCGAATAGGGGATGAGCACGACGGTGACGGCCGCCTGGATGATGCAGAGCGTACAGAGTGCGCCGATAAGCGGCGGCTGGATGATGATGAAGGAGACGCTGACGACGCCGAGGGGCACGATCAGCAGGCCGAAGAGGAGCACCATCCAGGGCATGGTACGCCAGCGGCGGCTGTCTCCGATCGCGCCGGCCAGAATGTCCAGCGCATAGGCGAAGGCGCCGAGGCCGGCATCGGCGATCGGAAAGCCCTTGGAAACCCAGGACGTCACGACCGCCTCGCTGCCGTTGCGGACGGGTGCCTCGCCAGGCCCGAAGAACGGGTCCCACAGCCCGTCGACATGGCCCATCTGATAGGCGGCGAGATAGCGCGAGACGAAGAGGCCGACGAAGGCGAGCGCGACGATCGGCATGCGCTGCGTGAAGGAGGACGGCGAATAGCTCCAGCCGAGGGGCCGGTCGTCGTCGGCCGCGAGCGCCCGCAGCCTTATTCCGGGCGTCGGCGGAATCATCACCGCAAAGGCCACGATCAGCATGCCGGCAAGCGTATCGATGGCGTAGGCCGCGGCACTCGTCGTCCAGAAGACAAGCGGAGCCAGCATGATCCAGACGCCGAGCGCGGCCGTGATCCATTGCGCATGAGACCAGCGCCGGTACATGCCGAAAAGCGCGAATGCGGCAACGAGCAATCCGGACAGGATCTCGCTTGTCCCGAGACGGGCATTGCGTATGGCGGGTTCGTCGATCTCGTGGCCGAGCGCCGGTGGCAGCGGTACGCTGACAGGATCGAAAAGGCCGAGCGTCGCCGGCGAGGAGACGAGCCACAGGCCGAGAGCGACATTTGCCAGCGGCGCCCAGAGCGTGCGCAGCCGGTGCTCTTCCACGGCAGCTTCGACTTCGGCGTCACTGCGCTCCAGCGGCTCCGCCAGCCTTTTCTCCGCCTGCTCGATCTCGGGATCCGAGGCGGCGACCACGGAGGGCTCCAGCTTGTTCTTCGCGTACCAGTCGGTCGGGTCTTGCTTCAGCCGCCGGATCATTTCCGGCAACGTCGCAGCCAGGCTGTGCCTCGGCTCCCAGCCGAGCTTGTTGCGGGCACGAGAGATGTCGATCTCGTAATGATCGTCCGAGTTCTCGACCATCCAGGGCTTGATCTCCGAGTCCTGGTCGAGCACCTCGGTCTGCATCCAAGCCCCCGGCTTTGCGAGGCTCTTGGGCAGAGCGAGCGTGCGCCAGTCCTCGCCGTGGATCAGCCGGCCGATGCGCTTCTGCAAGTCGCCATAGGAGAGCGTTTCCTCCTCGCCGATCAGCAACGCGCAATCATCGGGCAAGTCGTTGCGACGGTCGACCGTGCGCGCGAAAGCCTCGACCAGATCGTCCTTGTGCAGATAGGGCTGGCCTGCGTCCAGATCGCCGCTGAACAGATAGGCGGTCGGGAGCCGCTCGAAGATGCGGGCGATCTGCTGGGCAATGAAAGCGGCTCGGCAGTCCTCGTCATAGACGCCGGCGAGACGGAGGGTCACGGTCCTGATCGCGCCGCGATGTCTGGCGATCACCGCCTCGGTCTCGGCCTTCGATTTGGGATAGGCCCAGGCGGGGTCCAGCGGATCATCCTCGTTGATCCGCGCACCCTTGGCCGGACTGGGCGCCTGCACCAGCAGCGTGCTTGCATAGATGAACTGTTCGGTGGGAAGACCCTGGAGCGCCTCCAATAGCCGGCGCGTGCCCTCGACATTGACGGCATCGTATTTGGGATTGTCCTTGCCGGTGGTGTCGTAGTAGGCGGCGAGATGAATGACGGAAGCAAGGCGCCGGCCGCTGCGCTTACCCGCCGTCTCGATCGCCTCTCTCACGCTTTCGTCGGAGGTGATGTCGAATTTGATCGTCTCTTCGGTCTCGGACTTGCCTTTCGGAGGGGACAGGTCGAGCCCGATGACGCGATACCGGTCCCTCAGGCGATGCGCGATCGCCTGGCCCAGAAAGCCGCTCGAGCCGGTAATGAGAACGGTCGGCTGATTTGCATCTTTCGGCATGCCGAAGCAAACCGCGCTCAGGCAGGAAGGTTCCCGGTCGCGGCGTCATAGGTCAGCACTTCGCCGAGTTCAGGGGCAGAGTTTCGGATCCATTGCGCAGTCGCGCCCGCAGACACCACCAAGCCGGCTCGGCGCACCCATCAGTGGTCTCGGGGGCCCCATTTGTCCGCGAGTGCCAGGCAATCCTTCCAAGGCAAGACCGCGCCGGTAGTCGAGATGCTGCGCAAGGACGCGGCCGCTGTTGCATGCGCCAGCCGGAGAGCCTGCTTCACGCTCCAGCCTTCATGGATGCCGTAGAGCATCCCGGCAGCGAAGGCATCGCCGGCCCCGTTCGCCCCCTTGATCTCCGCCTCGGGGATGGCGACGGACGGCAGCACCACGCCTTCCCCCTCGCGGGTGACGGCGATGGCAAAGGCGGGGCAATGCACGGCGACAAGTTTCAGCGCGCCGCGCTCCAGCACGGCACGCGCTGCGCGCATGCATGCCGCCTGGTCGGGTGCGTCGCCCAGAATTGTTTCAACGCCGGCGATCGCCCCGATTTCCAGGTCGTTGACGATGAGGAAATCGAGATGGGGCAGGCAGGGCCCGACCAGCCGCGCCATCAAAGCGCGGTCGATGCTCGCCAGCTCCAGGTTGGTTTCGAGGCCCGCAGCGCGCGCCTTCTTGAGCACCGCCACCCAGCCATTCGGCTCGTTTTGCCAGGGAGCATCGAGAATGCGATGCACGCCCGGCAGGCCGAGATGCAGATAGCGCATGCGCGTTGAAGAGAATTCGAAATGATCCGGCGTCAGCAGCGCTCCGCTTCCGGCGTGAAAGATGTGCGTGCGCCGGTGGGAACGCAGCGAGACATAAGCATCGCAGAACTGGGTGGCGGCCGCCTCAGTCACCATCATCTGACTGATGTCGATGCCGGCGGCAGCTGCCGTCTCCCTCAGGTAGCGGCCGTCGTCGTCGTCGCCGACGAGACCTATCGTCTCGACGGGGACGGACGGGTCCAGATGCTTGATGTCGAGCGCAAGGTTGCAGCCCGAGCCCCCGCCGTGGCGTTCTTCCTCGAGAAGTTCGGCAAGGCCGTCCTCGCCCGGCCAGTGGCTGACGGTGCGGTTGTAGTCTGCGCACCACGTTCCGCCCGTGACGATCCCCCGCCGGCCACCGCTCATCTGCTCTCTTCCTGTTTGAGCACCGCTTCGGTGACGACGTTGTCGGCGGCGAGATCGCGCAGCGGCGTGATGCCTTCCGTGGCAAGACCCGCATGATAGGCTTTCACTGCCTCTGAGGGCGAGACCGTACCGGAGGCAACCTCGCGCAGCAATCGCACCATCGACAGCGGGTCCTCGGCAAGGTTGATCTTGCGCCCGAACAGCGCCACTCGCGCGCCGAATCGCTCGGCCTGGTGGAGCAGCTCGAAGCAATCGCGCGTCGTGCCGGCGCCGCCACCGAGCACGCCGACGATGACGCTCGGATCGTAGGAGGCGAGTTCCTCCATCGCTTTGGCTCCATTGAACTGGATCTTCAGAAACTGCGGCCGGTCTTCCCGGGTGACGCCGGCAAGGCAGCGCGTCATCACGTCGTTGACATAGTGGGGCAGTACCTCAGGGTCGATGCCGCAGGCGACGTTGGGATTGAAGACTTCAAGGAAATACTTGAACCTGTTGCGCGCCGCATCCTCGCGGAAGGCGCGGAAGGCTTCGAGCGCCTCATAGTCGCGGTCCAGATCGTTGTTGAAGGTGATGGAATAAAGACCGAGATCGGTGCCGGTGATCGGCGCGCCAGGCGCGGGATCGACGGACCCGGTCGTAACGCGCGAGAGGGAGGCGGTGCGGAAGGGGCGCGAGGCTGCCTTCACATAGGTCGCACCGCGGCCGACCCAGATGTCCGTCGTATCGTTGGCGCGGATTGCCGGCTTGACGGCACTGTCGCGATAGACGCCCATCTCGGTCAGCGCCTCCATGTTGGAGGCGGAGGTGAGCATGATGTCCACGATATCCTGCTCCACAACGGCGCGGATATTTTCGAGAAATTCGGGGCGGGTATAGTGGCGTGACCAGCTGCCGTCCTTCTCCCGCTTGGGACCGCAGGAGGTTATCGAGGGACCCATGTCGCCGTCCTTGGCGTCGGCGATGATGAAGTCGCTGCGGGTATATTGGCCAGCGCGGATGCGCGCGAGCTTCCGGTCGAGGCGATACATGGTCTCACTCCTATTTCGGGACAAGAGGGTCAGGCAGTCGCTGCGCCGGTCATGATGGCAACGACGTCGTTCATGGAATGGGTCTTCGGGGTAACCACGGCGGCGCGCCGGCCGAGGCGCATGATGTGGATGCGGTCGGCGATGTCGAAGACGTTCGGCATGTTGTGGCTGATCAGAACGACGGGCAGGCCGCGATCCCGTATCGAGCGGATGAGTTGCAACACCTGCCCGGTTTCACGCACCCCGAGTGCCGCCGTCGGCTCGTCCATGATCACCAGTCTGCGGGCGAAAAGCGCGGCACGGGCCACGGCCACGCCCTGCCTCTGGCCCCCCGAGAGCGATTCCACCGGATTGTCGATCGCCGGCAGTCGAAATTTGAGTTCTCCCATGGCCCGGCGGGCTTCCTCGCGCATGCCTTTTTTGTCGAGGCGGCGAAAAAGGCTTCCGAGAAGCCCTGGTGCGCGCAGCTCCCGGCCGAGAAAGAGATTGGCGGCGATATCGAGCGCAGGCGCCACGGCGAGGTCCTGATAGACCGTCTCGATTCCGGCATGGCGCGCATCGAGAGGTCCCTTGAAGTGGATCGGCACTCCGTCGAGCAGAATTTCACCGCTGGTCGGGCGCACGGCGCCGGTCAGGGTCTTGATGAGCGTCGACTTGCCGGCGCCGTTGTCGCCGACGACGGCAAGGATCTCGCCGGCCCTGAGTTCGAAGTCGACGCCGTCGAGCGCAGTGACGTGGCCGTAGGTCTTCACCACGTTGCGCGCTTCGAGAACCAGGCGCGCGGAAGGCTCTTCGATGGGGGAACCGGCTGGCATCAACGCTTCCTCCGGGACAGCTGATCGAGCGCGACGGCGATGATGACGAGGATGCCCGTTATGAGGTCCTGCCAGAGCGGGTCGATGCCTGCGAGCGTCAGGCCGTTGCGCAGAACGCCGACGATGAGCGCGCCGATCAATGTCCCTACGAGCCCGCCTCGGCCGCCGAAAAGACTCGTGCCACCGATCACCACCGCGGTGATCGAATCGAGATTGGCGCTCTGCATGGCATTCGGGTCCGCGTTTGGGATACGCCCGAGCGCGAGCCAGGCGGCAATCCCGTAGATGAGGCCGGCCAATACATAAACCGAGAGCAGGTGGCGCCGTACTGGGATGCCGACCAGCCGGGCGGCCTCGGCATTGTTGCCGATCGCATAGACGTGCCGGCCCCATTTCGTCTGGTTCAACAAATACCAGACGCTCGCATAGAGCATGAACATGATCAGCACGCCATAGGTGAGCACGAAGCCGCCTATCTTCATCGTATTGCCCGTCCAGGCCAGGAAGGGATCGCGTACCGGGAAGGCGCCACCCTCGGAAATGAGTCGCAGCGCCGCGGTCAGGATGCCGAGAATGCCAAGTGTGACGATGAAGGGCGGGAGCCTGAGGCCGCTGACGAGGCCCCCCGCGGCAAGGCCGGCGGCCGTGCATATGAGCACGGCAATGCCCATGGAGAGAACCGGATCATAGCCAAGATTGGCAAGCTTTCCCGCGACGATCGTTCCCAGCACGCATATGGCGCCGACGGCAAGGTCGATCCCGGCAGTCAGGATCACGAGCGTCTGACCGATCGCCAGAGCGCCTATGACGACTGTCTGCTGCAGGATGATCGACAAGTTGTGGGTGGCGAGAAAGCGGGGATTGGTCAGCGCGAAAATCACGCAGAATCCGAGCAGCACCAGAAGAGGTCCCGCCGACGGGCTGCCCAATATACGGGCTTTCAGGCTTCGCGGCGCCTCAGCTGGATATACGGTTGCTGTGTTCATGGACGTCCCGTGCCTCAGGGTTTTGTTGCGCGGCCGTTCGCCCGCGGGATCGCTGCGGCGCAGGGCGTCGCGCGATCCCGCCGTGGTAGCGGATCAGTCGCCCCAGCAGTTTTCGAGGCCCCAGGAGGTATCTTTCGAATCCAGCCCTTCGACCGGCTTGTCGGAAATGAGGACGGAACCGGTGTTGACGAATCCGCTCGGCTTCTTGCCGGTAGCCGCATATTCCACCACCGCGTCGACGCCCATGGTCGCCATCTTGTAGGGGAACTGCATCACCGTCGCGGCGATCTTGCCGTCCTTGACGTCGCGCACGCCGGCACAGCCGCCGTCGATCGAGGTCAGCATCACGTCACCTTCCTTGCCGAAGGCTTTGAGCGCCGCATAGGCGCCGGCCGCCGCTGGCTCGTTGATCGTGTAGACGGCGTTGATCTCGCCGTTCTTGGAGAGCAAATTCTCCATGCCGATCTGACCCTTGTCCTGCGCACCATTGGTGATGGCCGCGCCTGCTATGGAAGGGTCACCCTCGGCTATTCCGAAGCCCTTCAGGTAACCGTCGTGGCGGAACGTATCGACCGTACCGCCGGGCGTGCCGTCCAGCATTGCGACGACCGCCTGCTTGTCGCCCATCGCCTTGCGGGCGTAGGCGCCCTGCTGCACGCCGGCCTCGAAATTGTCCGTGGCGAAGGTGGCGTCGACCGCATCGGCCGGATCGGTCGCCGTATCAAGCGCGATCACCAGCACGCCGGCATCGCGGGCCTTCTTGATGATGTCGAGCATGCCGGAAGAATTGTTCGGCGTGACCAGGATGCCCTTGGCACCGGCGCTGATCAGGTCCTCGATGGCGGCGACCTGTCCTTCGTTATCGCCGTCGAACTTGCCGGCGCGGGCGATCAGCTTCACGCCCTTCTCCTTGGCACGCGCCTCGGCCGCCTGGCGCATCTTGACGAAGAAAGGATTGACCTCGGTTTTCGTGACCAGTCCGACGATTACCTCGCTGGCGGCGGCGGAGCCCGGGCCGAAGGCGAGGCCGAAAACGAGTACGCCGGCGGCGATGCCGCCCCGCAGGACGGCAGAGCGCGAGGACGCGCTAATATTGTGAAGTGCCATTAGATCCTCCTCCCAAATCCAAAGACGCCATGAACCCCTCCGGCTCTTTCGGCGTGGACGGCCTCTCCTCAAAGGCCACAGGGATTAACTCAGCCATTTTAGATAAAGTCAACTTAATATCGCCAATCTTATGTATATTTTTATACAAAACGGGCGACGAGGTTCTCGCGGAACGATTACCCGATGAGAACGGACGCGCGTCAGAGGCAGCGATGCGGATAAACGCCAGGGAGGACTTATGTATCTTATTTCCCATAAGTTATGATCTCTGAGGTTCGGTGCTTTCTCGCGCGCCGCTTTGCCGCTAAACCGGGCCGAATACGGAGTTTTGCATGGCACGGCCGGTACAGGGGCCCGACAGACCCACTCTGGAAGGCGCCGGAGGTATCTTTTCCCTCATCGCGACCGGCAGCGCCGTCTCGCGCGCCGAACTGCTGGCCGCCTCCGGCTTGTCGCGGGCGACGGTGACGCAGCGGCTGAGCGCGCTCCTCGCCAGCGGGCTGGTACGCGAGACCGAGGAGACCCTGCCCAGCGGCGGACGGCCGACGCGTGTGCTCGCGATCAACGCCACGAGCGGCTTTCTGCTGGTCGCCAATGTCGGTGAGACGCACATCCATCTCGCCGCCATGGATCTGAAGCCGGCGATCATCTCCCAGACGACGCTGCCCTTTTGCGTGGCAAGCGGCCCCGAGGTGACGCTGGAGCAGATTGGCCAAGCCTTCGCCGCGCTGGCGGCAGGGGCCGAAAAGACGCATGGTTTCCTCCTCGGCATCGGGCTCAGCCTGCCGACGCCGGTGGATTTCAAGCGCGGCTGCGTGGTCGGCCCATCGGTGTTGCCCGGCTGGGACGAATTCGACATCATCGGCCGTCTCAACACCCGGTTTTCAGTGCCGGTCTATGTCGAGAACGACGTGAACCTGATGACGATCTGCGAGCACAAGCGTCGCTTGCCGACCGTTGAGGACATGCTCTTCGTGAAGGTCGGCACGGGCATCGGCAGCGGCCTGATCGCAGGCGGACGCCTTTTCCGCGGCGCCCAGGGCGCTGCCGGCGACATCGGCCACATCCAGTTCCTGTCGGATGACGCACCGCTCTGCCGTTGCGGCAAATTCGGCTGCGTGGAGGCGCGCGCCGCCGGCTGGGCGATCGCCCGCGACCTCTCCTCCCGCGGCTTTCGCGCCGAAACCGCCCGCGATGTGCTCGACCTCGTCGAACAGCGCAAGCCAGAGGCACTGATGCTGCTGCGCGCTGCCGGGCGAACGGTCGGCGAGGTCATTTCGGATGCGGTGAGCATCATCAATCCGAGCCTGATCGTCGTCGGCGGTACTCTGGCGCGCGGCGGCGATTTGCTGCTGTCGGGCATCCGCGAGCTCGTCTATCAGCGCTGCCTGCCGCTCGCCACCAGAAACCTCTCGATAGAGCTGTCCAGCATCCAAGACGACAGCGCTCTGTACGGCGCCGCCCACCTGCTGTTGGACGATATCTTCGCCCCGACGAAGACCGGTGAACTTCTCGCACGATACGCTGCGGCCGCCGCCCCGTCTACCAGAACGGGATGAGGAAACCTGTGCGGCTTTCCGCCTTCATCCAGCGTTTCAACTTATCGGAATCGCTCAGGTTCATGTTTTAGGTCGATCCAACCTACATCGTAATCCAGAGCCCTCGGAGGCGTGGCGTCGTCAGGCGGCGTCTCAACGGCCGTTCACGCCCCCACGCGCGCCACGACGGGAATATAGTTTTCGAGCTCCGGCGCCGGGAAATGCAGCGTCGCGCCGATCTCGGCGGAGCGGTAGAGGCCCATCAGGATTTCGACGACCGCCAGGCCGTCCTCGAAGGTTTCGAGCGGCTTTATCCCCTTGCGGAAGCATTCGACCATGTGGCGGTTTTCGTCCGTATAGCCGTAGACGCCGGCTTCGTCCTCCAGCACCGGCATCAGGCCCTGCTCGGCATTCTGCTTTTCGACGAGGTCCTCGCCCTCTGTGCCCTGCACGGCCCGCGACAGGAAGATCTTCAAGCCGGTGCCGAGCGAATTGTACTCCAGCGCATATTCGGGGCCGAGGAGCTCGAGCTGAATGCGCAGGCCGGCGCCGACATAGGCCCAGGAGGTCGTTGCCTCGATCATCAGTTCGTTGCCCTCCTCGTCCTCCAGCATCACGGTCGCCCGGGCGAAATCCTCCGAAGGGCGCCGACGGTAGTCGACATCCTCACCGAAGCGGCGGCGCAGCTCATCGGCATAGCCGGCCCGCGTCCATTTGAGGTTCGCGACCGTGCCGTTCACCGATTTGACCTTCAACGAATTTCGAGGTGCGCCGGGCGCCGTGAGCAGATGGCGCGCCACCTCGACGCTGTGGCACATCATATCGGAAAGCACCCCACCGCCCTGCTTGTCGCCCTGCCAGAACCAGGGCTCGTGCGGACCGGCATGTTCTTCCGCGGCGCGTGCGAGATAGGGCCGGCCGGTGGTCGAGGCGGCGCGCCGCCAAATGATCTCCTTGCCTCGCAGCACCGGCGTGCAGAAGACCTGGTTTTCGAGATAGCCATGGTTGAGACCCGCATCCTCGGCCAGGTGCAGCATCTCGCGTGCCTCCGCTACGGTGCGCGCAAGCGGCTTCTCGCAGGCGACGGCGAAGATCTTGCTGCGTCCCGCCTTGATCTCCCCGTGGAGCGTCCGCATGACGTCGAGCCGCGTGTAGTTCGGCGACAGAATCCAGACCGCGTCGACGTCGCCGGCGGACAGGAGCGATTCGAGACTTTCATGCGCACGGCACGCGCCGAGGTCGAGCGCCCCGACTTCGCTCACGAAGCGTGCGCGGTTTTCGGGATTGCGGCTGTAGACGCCGGTCACCTCGACATTGCGTACTCCGATGAGCGATTTCAGGTGGAAATGCGCGATAAAGCCGGTGCCGACGAAGCCCACTCGCAGGGTCTGTTTCGGTAATGTGGTCATTCTTTCCTCCCCGACGTCCAGCGGCGACGCTTCCAGCCGCCCGCATGTGCTTTCAGATAAGTGGCGGCGCCGTACTGCCCCGTACCTTCAGGACCGTGGGCAGCAGGATCGGTTCGGCTCCCTCCGAGCCGCCCGCCAGAATTCCAAGGAGCACCGCCATGGCGGTGCGGCCGATCTCGGAGCGAGGCTGGACGACCGTCGTCAGCGGCGGATAGAAGGCCTTGCTCAGATAGAGATCGTCGAAGCCGACGACCGAAACGTCGCCCGGCACGTCGCGTCCGATCCGTCTCAGCTCGTGGATGGCACCATAGGCCATTTCGTCATTGGCGACGAAGAGCGCGGTCGGCGGATCGGAAAGAGAGAAGAGCGAGCGGCAGCATTCCCCGCCGCTTTCGATCAGGAAGTCGCCCCGCACCTCGTAGCCGGCTGGAACCGTCAGCCCGGCAGCGCGCATCGCCAGGCGATACCCCTCCCGCCGATAGACGCTCATCGGCTCGGGCACCGGCCCGGATATATGAGCGATCCTCCGATGGCCGAGTGAAATCAGGTGCTCGACGGCACCGCGGGCCGCGGCGACATTGTCGACCTGCACATGCGGCAGGCCCGAGCCCTCGATCATTTCCAGCGCCACCACCACGGGCAGATGGTTCCAGCCGCCGTCAGGCGGCAACTTGCCGGTCATCAGGATCATGCCGTCGGCATGCCCGTCGCGCAGCATGTTGAAATATTCGGTCTCGCGGGCCGGGTCGTCCTCGGTATTGCCCATCAGCACGGCATAGCCGGCTTCGCGCGCCGTCGCTTCGACGCCCTTGAGGATGTCGAGGTAGAAGGGATTGCCGACGTCGCGTACGACCATCAGCACCGTCATGGACCTGCGGGTGCGCAGGTTCCGGGCGCTGACATTCGGCCGGTAGTCGAGCTCGCGCGCCAGGTCGAGCACGCGCTGGCGCGTCTCGGCGGTCACCAGCGTCGAAGCGGCCAGGGCGCGCGAGACGGTGGCCACCGACACGCCCGCCTTCTCGGCAATGTCCTTGATCTTCGGCCGGTTCCTCATGCGCGCATCGCCCGGCCGCGCCCATAGAACATCATGAGCAGGAGCAGCGTCGCGCCGAACACCATCTGGCGTCCGGACTCCTCGATGTTGATCGTCGTCAGGATGCTCTGCAGGATGACCAGCAGGACCGCGCCCGCCATGGTGCCGGTGTAGCCGCCCTTGCCCCCGGCAAGCGATGTGCCGCCGAAGACGACCGCGATGATCGAGGGGAGCATGTACTGCTCGCCGACATTGGCGAAAGACGTGCCGGAATAGCCGAGCAGGCAGAGGCCGGCGATCGCGGCGAACATGCCGGAGATCATGAAGAGCGCGATGCGGACCAGCTTGACCGGCACGCCGGCCATGTAGGCCGCGTGCTCGTTCGAGCCGATCGCATAGATGCGGTGGCCGAAGACGGTGCGGTTGAGCATGAGCGCCATCAGGATGCCGATCACGATCCAGAGCCAGATGATGCCGGGAATGCCATAGGCGAGCGGTTGCGTGACGAAGCGCGAGAGCGCGGGCGCGGCCTGGCCGGAGGGAATTCCCATCCGGATGACGACGAGAAGCCCCTGCAGCACGCCCAGCATTCCGAGCGTCATCACCAGCGGCGGGATTCTGAGAAGCGTGACGCCGAGCCCGTTCAGGAGGCCGAAGAAGGCGCCGGCCGCAAGACAGGCGGCGACGGCCGGCAAGATGCCGCCATCGGCGCCGTTCATGACGTTGCCCGCGAGGATGGCCGAGAGCGAGACGACGCCGCCGACCGAGAGATCGATTCCTTCGCGTCCGCCGAGGATGACGACGTTCTGACCGGCCGCGACGATGCCGAGCAGCGAGGCGACGATCAGGAGCCTCAGGATCTGGCCGCCGGTCGCAAAGCCCGGCGACAGCGCCTCGCCGAGATAGAGGAGCAGCACGATGAGCACGAGCGCGACGACGATCGGCTGTCGGACGAAGGACACCACTCGGCTCATGAGCGCGCCCTCCTGCCGGCAAGCACGCCCGCCATCAGCACGAGGAGGATCGCGAGGCCCTGCACGAAGTTCTGCCACTCGGACGGCGTGCCCATGAAAAAGACGACCGAGTTGATGAGCCCTATCGTCAGCGCCCCGAGCAGCGAGCCGACGACGGTGCCCCAGCCGCCGGAGAGCGCGCTGCCCCCGAGCACGACCGCCGCGACGCTGTAGAGCGTCATCTTGCCGCCGACCAGCGGATCGCCGCTTGCAGTATCGCCTGTGATGCAGAAGGCGGCGAGCGCGGAGAAGAGGCCGCAGAGCACATAGCCCTTGATCCGGGTCGCTATGACAGGCAGCCCGGTCTGGTAGGCCGACTGCTGGTCGTCGCCGACGGCAAGCAGTTGCGTGACCAGCCTGGTGCGGCTCATCACAGCGAGGAGGATGACGAGGGCCGCCAGGATGTAGAAGACGAAGGGAACCCCGAAAAGCCGGCCGCCATAGGTGCGCCAGAAGAGCGCCGGCGCCGGGGTGCCGGCAACGGGCAGGATGTAAAGCGCAAGGCCCGTGAAGAAGATGCTGGTCGCGAAGGTCGCGACGATCGCCTGCAGCCGCAAAGCCGCGACGACGAGGCCGTTCACGAGCCCGCAGGCCAGCCCGAGCAGGAGACCTATGGCCAGCGCCAGGAACACCGCGCCGGCCCCCCCTCCCCAGCGTTCCATCAGAACCACGATCGCGACATTGACCAGCGAGAGGATCGCGCCGGCAGAGAGGTCGATATCGCCGGCATAGACGACGTAGGTCTGTGCGATCGCGAGCAGGATCAGCGCCATATAGGTGCTGAGCAGCCCGGTCAGAGCCCGAAATGTCAGGCTGTTCGGCGAAAAGAAGCCGTTGAGGAGAAGGAGTACGGCGACGATCACGAGCGCGGGTAGGAAAGGATAGCGCTCCAGCAGCCTGCCGATGCCGCCGGCGCGCCGGTATGTCGGGACGGTTGCGGTCTCTGCCATCACGCGGCCTCGTAAGCGGCTTGATATAGATTGTAGCGGGTGCGGTCCGCCCCCGTGAGCTCCCGGCTGACCGATCCGCCGTTGAAGACGAGAATGCGGTTGGCGTTGCCGAGCAGTTCGGCATCCTCGGAAGAATAGAGGACAATGCCGAGCCCCTCCGCCGCCAGTTGCCGGATCAGCGCGAAGAGGTCCGCCTTGGCGGACAGGTCGATGCCCTTGGTCGGGTCGTCGAGCAGCAGCACGTCGGGGCGGTCGATCAGCCAGCGGGCGATGATCACCTTCTGTTGATTGCCGCCCGAAAGCGAACCGATCGGGTGGAAGAGGCTCGCGAATTTGGTGTGCATGCTTTCCAGCGCCGGCGCCACCCTGTCGCGCAGCTTGCCCGGCCGAGCGATCATCAGCCGGTCGCGCAGATAGTGGATCGGCGTGACGTTCTCGATGATCGGTCTTCCGCTGATGACGCCGTCGCGGCTGCGGTCGCCGGAGACATAGGCGCAGCCGCGCCGGATCGCGTCACGCGGGTTCGAAGCGTCGAAGCGGCTGTCGCCGATGAGGATTTCGCCCGACGCGATCGAGCCGGCGCCGAAGATCGCTCTGAGCACCGCCGATTGGCCCTGGCCGTGCAGCCCGCCGAAGCCGAGAATCTCGCCGCGGCCAACCTCGAAACTCACATTGCGGAAACCGCGGCCGGAAAGATCGCGCACCGTCAGCGCGGCGCCTCCTTCACCCTCCACCACCGCCGGCACTGACGATTGCGTCGCCGGCATGTCGCCGGCACCGCCGACCATCAGCCGGATCACGGTTGCCGGATCCGTGTCGCCCAGGTTGAGCGTGGTGATGGTCTCGCCGTCGCGAATGATGGTGACGCGATCGCCGATCGCCTTGATCTCGTCCATGCGGTGCGAAATGAAGATGATGCCGCGCCCGCGACGTTTGAGATCGCGCAGGATTTCGAAGAAGCGTTCCACCTGGGCTCGGTCGAGCGCCGAGGTCGGCTCGTCGAAGATGAGGAGCGGCGCCTCGCTGGCGAGCGCCTTCATGATCTCGACGAGCTGACGCTGGTCGGGGCGCAGGTTGCCGACGAGTGTGTCGGCGGAAAACCCTTCGCCGCAGACGCCGTCGAAAAGGCCGATATAGCGCGCCGCGCGCTGCCGGAGTTCCCAGCGGTCGATGAAGACCCGCGATTTGACCGGCAGCTTGCCGAGCGAGATGTTTTCCTCGACCGAGCGGTGCGCGGCGAGGCTGAGTTCCTGATAGAAGATGCCGATGCCGTGGGCTCGCGCCGAGCGCGGTCCGCTGATCGTCACCGGCTGGTCGTCGACCAGGATCCTGCCGCCATCGGGCCGCACGCTGCCCGCAATGATCTTGCAGAGGGTGCTTTTTCCCGAGCCGTTGGAACCCATCAGGACATGGACCTCGCCGGCCATGAGCTCAAGATCGCCACGGCGGACCGCCAGGGTCGCGCCGTAAGCCTTGCTCACGCCGCTCAGTTTCAATTTCGACATGGAAACTCGTCCGTTCGCTTCGGTTTGGCGGGCGCTGGCCGGGATCGGCTACTTTATGTTTCCTCAAATCCTGGCGGATTTAGGGATAGAAACATGCAGCAAGACAAAGTGTTACCGGGAGCATGCGCGCCCAACGGGACGCGCAATGCCTCAGCGCCCTGCCGAAGGCTCACTTGAACAGCGCTTCCGCCTCCTCGATCGAAAGCGAGCTCGTATAGGAATAATAGCCGGGCTTGCCCTCGAGCTGCTTTGCGGCCTCCGCCACGTTCTTCGAGTCGATGAAGGGAATCGGCAGGTAAAGCGCGTTGCCGTATTGTCCGGCCTTTGCCGGCTCCTTCAGTTCCTTGCCCTGCAGCATCAGCACGGCGACGTTGAGGGCACTCGCCATGACGCCGGGCGGATTCACGGTCGCTCCCGAGTTCAGCTTTTCCTTGATCCAGAGGTCGATGAAGTCCTTGCGGATTTCGCCCGTCGCCGCGATTTCGCCGGCCTTGCCGGCGTCCATGATCGATTTCCAGGCGCCGGCCGCCATGCCGTCCTGCACCAGCACGCCGTTGATGTCCGGATAGGTGGCAAGAATGTTCTGCATCGCCTGCTGGCCCTGCGCCTGGTCCCAGTTGGCATTGACCTCGTTGACGACCTGGATATCCGGATAATCCTTGAAGACGCTCTTGTAGCCGGCGACGCGCATCTCGTTCGCCGGATGGCCGGCGACGCCGTTGATCGCAACCACCTTGCCCTTGCCGCCGAGCGTTTCGGCGAGCCACTTGGCGCCCGCGGCACCCCAGGCGGTCTGGTCGATGCCGACATAGATGGCATCGGGCGAAGAGACTTCCGCGTCGGTGGCGATCACCAGGATGCCGGCTTCCTTCGCCTGGGCGAAGATCGGATCGAAGGCGGTCGGGCTGTTGGGGTTGACGATGATGGCGTTCACCCCTTCCGCGATGAAGTTGCGGATATGCGCGATCTGCCCGGGTACGTCGACATTGGCGCTCTGGACGGAGACCTCGACGTCGACGCCTTTTTCCTTCCATTCCGCAGCGGCGGCCTTCGCCTCGTCGATCATCTGGGTGCGCCACTCGCTGCCGACCCAGCCGTTGGAGAGACCTATTTTAAAGGTCTCGGCGTGAGCGGATGCCGACAGGACGATGGACGCGACGGTGCCCAGCGCAAATGCGATAAGTTTCTTCATAAGATCCTCCCAAATCTTGCCGGCACATGAAGCCAGAAAATGTAATCGATTTCAATCGCCGTTTTGGGCGACTATCAGGGGCCGGGAGGGTCATTTACAGCCGCGCGTCTTATCAGACGCGCAAAGTTCTTTAATCTGTGGCCTGTAATCGGCCCCGATCAGTCGGCCAGGTCTCGATCACGCGGACGAAATGCGTCAGCCACGCATTGGTCTGGTGGCCGTCCAGCGCACGATGGTCGATCGTCAGCGACACATAGGCCATCGGGCGTATCTGGATCGTGTCGGCGCCGTCCACCTCGCGCACGACCACCCGCTTGTCGAGCTTGCCCACGCCCAGGATCGCCGATTGCGGCTGGTTGATAATGATCGGCGCCGCGAGCAGCGATCCGGAGACGCCATGATTGGAAATGGTGAAGGTGCCGCCCGTCACGTCCGCGCGGGAGAGCGCGTTCGAACGCGCGCGTGTCGTCAGGTCCCGCAGCCGGGCCGCAATCTCGGCAAGCGACAGGTCCTGCGCCCGATGGAGGACCGGCACGACCAGGCCCTTGTCCCCGAGGGAAATACCCACGCCGATATTAATGTCGTCGAATGTTTCGAGCGCATCCTCGTGCCAGCGGCTGTTGACCTCGGGGACCGCGCGCATCGCCGCCACGCAGGCCGAAACCACATAAGCCGTATAGGAGAGCTGGGCGCCGTCAGCCGCAAGCCTCTTCCCATGTTCGTCCCGATGGCGCATCACCGCCGAGAAATCGGCCTCGAACACCGCCGTCACATGCGGCGCCGTCGTGACGGAGGTGAGCATATGTTCGGCGATCGCGGCACGCATGGCGCTATGGGGTATCCTGCGCGACTTCGGTGCCGCTCCCCTGTCGCCAACCTCAGCCGCGACCGAAGCAGTGCCTTCCTGCCGGGCCGTAAACGCCCTGTCCATGTCGGCGCGCGTGACGCGACCACCCCTGCCGGTGCCGGTGACGGTGGCCGGATCCAGGCCATATTCTTCCGCTGCATGCCGCACGGCCGGCGAGTAATGCGGCGCGTGTCCCGCCCCGGCAGCCTCGCTGCCGATCCGGCCGAGAACGGCGCCGGGCGGGGCATCGTCGCCATTTCGCATCAGGATTTCCGCGAGCACCCCGTCGGCGGGCGCCGACACCTCCTGGGTCACCTTGTCGGTCTCGAGCTCGACCAGCGGATCGCCCGATTTGACCGTCTCGCCGATCTTCCTTAGCCAATTGCGGACGACCGCTTTGGTCCCCTCCTGCTCCAGCGGAGCCTGAATGTCGATGAGATCGCCCATGCTCAGAACTCCAGAAGGTCGGTGATCTTCTGGCGTATGCGTTCCGTCGATGGAACCGCCCAGTCGAGCAGGACGGGATTATGAGGGCTGGGAATATCCGGCATGGTGAGACGCGAGATCGGCGCGTCGAGATCGATGAAGGCTTCGTCGGCGACCGCTGCGGCAATCTCCGCGCCGAAACCCGCCGTTGCGAGGTCCTCGTGGACGATGAGGCACCGGCGGGTGCGGCGCACGGAAGCGATGACCGCTTTCCTGTCCCAGGGCATCAGGGTTCTCAGATCGATCACATCGGCGGAGATCCCCTCGGCCGCCTCTTCGCAACGCGGCACCATGGCCCCCCAGGTGACGATGGTGATGTCGCGTCCTTCACGCGTGAACTTCGCCTTGCCGAAAGGCAGGGCGAAGGCATCGCCGGGATAGGGCCGCCGCGCCCAGGGATGGTCGAGCATGGCCCGGTGCTCGAAGAAAATCACCGGGTCGTTGCCGCGCAAGGCGGTGCGCAGGAGCCCGACGGCGTCCTCGGCATTGGAGGGAACGGCGATCTTCCAGCCGGGCTGGTGGACGAAGGCGACCTCGTTCGTCTGGCTGTGCCACGGATCGCCGCATTTGAAGAATCCCCCCGCCATCCGCACGACGATCGGGGCGGCGAAGCGGTTGCTGGTCCGCCAGCGGATCGTGCCGCAATCGTTGAGCTGCTCGATCGCGGGCTCGGCATATTTGCGGAACTGGATTTCCGGCACCGGCACGAGCCCCGCGAGCGCCATGCCCACCGCCCGGCCGATGATGCCCTCCTCCGAGAGCGACGTGTCGAAGACGCGGGCGGTACCGTATTTCTCCTGCAGCCCGAGGGTCACGGCATGGACGCCGCCCTTCGGGCCGATATCCTCGCCGAAGAGGACGACCCGCTCGTTCACCGACATCTCGTGATCAAGCGTGCGGCGGATCGCCGTCACCATGTTGATCCTCTGGCCGTCGCCCGTCGCGGTTTCCGTCGTTTCCGGCGGACGGTAGCCGGCAGAGTGCTGTCCGCCCATGACCTGCATCTGGCCTTCGAAGAAGACATTGCTGGTGACGGTTTCGGGGTCGGCGACCGGCCGGGATTCGGCCTCCATGCGCGCCCGTTCGGCGGCAGCCTTCGCATCTCTCGCAGCTTCGTTCCATTCCTCTGAACTCAACAGGGCGGGGACGAGATAGTCCCTCAACCGCGGCAGAGGATCGTGTGCCCATTCGCTCCTGACGAGCTCCTCGCTCTTGTAGGTCTGGGTATCCTGGACGCTGTGCCCTTCGAGGCGCGGCACCTCGAGCCTGAGCAGCACCGGCATCCGCCCTTCGCGCACCAGTTCCACGGCGCCCTTCGTCAGCCGGGCGGCCTCTTCGGGATCCGAGCCGTCGCCGTCGAGAACGGTCAAGTTTTTCCAGCCGGCGAGATTGCCGGCAATATTGCCTTCGGGTGTCTGGAAGCTCGAGGGAACGGAGATGCCGAAGCCGTTGTCTTCGATATAGAAGAGCAGCGGCAGGCCCTGCGTCGTCGCGATCGTCAGAGCGGACCAGAAGCCGTTGGAGGCAACGGAACCGTCACCGCCCAGCACGACGGCAACATCCTTCCGATATTCCTCTTTTCCGAGAACTTCGCTGAAATAGGTGATCGCCTGCGCCCAGCCGGCCGTCGGCGTGTACTGGGTGCCCACGCCGCCGCACATCGGCAGGGCGGAGGCGCCGTGCGGGTTGGGATAGTTGAAAACGACACCGATATCCCGGCCGTCGGAATATCCGCCCGCGCGCCCCATCGCCGAGCCGAGCGCGTCCGCCGGATCGACGCCGAGCGCGAGCAGCAGCGGGCGCGAGCGATAATAGCCGCATGCCGCATCATGCCTGCCCGTGAGGTGAAGCCCCAGGAGAATCTGGGCCATGTCATGCCCGCGGGCCGAAAATTGGTAGAGGACCTTCTTCTCCGGGACCAGGCGCTGCTCTTCCATCTCGTCGAGGGCGCGCGACAGAAGCAGAAGTTGCACGACCTTCTTCCATTCGATGCTCTCGTCCGGTGCGTTGCGCCGGTCTTTTTTGAGTGCGGCCTGGGCCATCAGGGTCTCCTCCAGTCCTCCGAGATCAAGACTACGCCGCTCGAAGCGCAAAACGGTTTCAATCTGGTCGTTTTTTGGCTAGGCTTTGATGAAGCTGTTTCGGATTCGAGGGATTCATGATGAATTCATTCAATCTCGACGCGATCGACCGAAAGATTCTGGGGATCCTCCAGGACCGGGGCGACATCAGCCATGCAGCCTTGGCGGAGGCGGTCGGTGCCTCGCCGGCCTCCTGCTGGCGGCGCATCAAGGCGCTCGAGACGGCGGGGGTGCTGGTCAAGACCGTGAGCCTCGTCAATCCCGACATGGTCGGACGCGGATTGAACGTCTTCTGCCAGGTGCGCATGAAGTCCCATGATCCGGTTGCGCGCCGAAATTTCGAACGCTTCGTGGAAAGCCACGAGGAAGTTCTCGAATGCTATTCCATGTCGGGCGACTGGGATTACCTGCTACGGGTCCTCGTTGCTGATGTCGCCGACTACGAGCGCCTGCTGATGCGCGGCATCCTCACCCACGAGGCAGTGGCGAACTCGTCGTCTCACTTCGCGTTGAAGAGCGTCAAATACTCCACTGCCGTTCCCGTCTAGATCATTGAAGCTGCGCCCTTTTCCTGGAAATGCTCTAAGACCTTAGTCCGACGCTTCCGGCCATAGGTCCTAGGACCGTTGCGTGCCGAGTTCCCATAACCTATGCCGGTGGTTGCGCGTTCTCGGGATAACGGAAAGCCCCAACTGCCGCCCGGGCGCGCGAGGGTCGCAGAGCGAAGACGCCCCAGCCCCAACTGTATCGCTCTGCGACCCTCGCTTCGAGCATTCCCGCTCTTCTTCCGTCTACGGCGCCGAACGTCCCGTCACATGTCACGATTTCTCGGAACCATCCGCCGGGCGAGACGTTAGACGCGGTCGCTTTTGCCCGAAGCGACTGGAAGCGTAAGAGGGTCGGCTCGTCATTCCCTCCCCCCTCCCCGAAGAGTCGACCGACAGGCGGCGCCCTTTCTCCTCCCTCGGGGGCGCCGCCATCGCTTCTTCGAAACGGACTGCAGGTCATGGATGCACCGTTGCCGTCGCTGGCTCCGCGTGATCAAGTGCATCCTGCGCCAACAGCCCAGGGAACCGTGCCGTGACGACAGTGATCCTTTTCCATTCCGTCTATGGCCTGCGCCCGTTCGAGAGGGGCGTCGCCGAGCGCCTCACTGTCGCAGGCCACGAGGTGTTCACGCCCGACCTCTACGAAGGCCGGGTTGCTTCCTCGATGGAGGAGGGCTTTGCCCTGAAGGAAGAGATCGGCTGGAGCACCCTTTGCGAGCGCGCCGAGCGGGCGGTCGCGGATCTGGCTGCCGATGCCGTTCTCGGCGGTTTTTCCATGGGCGCTGCTGTCGCCGCCAGCCTGTGGCCGAAGCGGCCCGAAGCGGCCGGAATTCTCTTTCTGCACAGCATCGCCGAAATTCCGGCAAATGCACGTCGCGGGCTGCCGGTGCAGGTCCATCTCGCCGACCCGGATACCTTCGAGCCTGCAGACGAGGTCGCCGCCTGGCGTGCTGATGCCGAGCGGACGCCGGTGGCACTGGAAGTCTTCATATATCCCGGTGCCGGGCATCTTTATACCGACGCCACGCTTGCCGATTACGACTCCGAGGCGGCCCGGCTCACCTGGAGCCGCATCGAACGTTGCCTTGCAGCACTTTGAGCGGACACTCGAAGTCTGCCCCTCATCCGGCTACCGCCACTTTCTCCCCGCAGGCGGGGAGTAAGGAGCAAGCCGCACGTTCTTGGATCCCCTTTCCGTCATAACCGGGAGAGAGGGGCGATCCGTGAGGCTTTGACGTTACGAAGCCTTCCCATAACCTCCGCCCGTCGGCGTCACGACGGTGAAAGTCTCGCCCGCCTCGAGCACCGTATGAGCCGAGCCCGGCAGCTCTTCGATGCGGCCGTCATTGCGGCGGACAAAGTTGCGGCCGGTTTCCCCCGCCTCGCCGCCCTTCAGGCCGAAGGGCCGGATGCGGCGGTGGCCGGAAAGGATCGCGAAATCCAGCCGCTCGCGCGCGCGGATCGTCCTCTGTGTACCGTCGCCCGCCGACCACTTGCCGCGCCCGCCCGAGCCCTTGCGGATGTGGAAGTCTTCGAGCACGACCGGGAAGCGCGTCTCCAGGATTTCCGGGTCGGTGAGGCGCGAATTGGTCATGTGCGTGTGAACCGCATCGGCGCCGTCATAGCCGGGGCCGGCCGGCGCGCCGGAGCAGATCGTCTCGTAATACTGGTAGTCGGCGTTTCCGAAAGTCAGGTTGTTCATTGTTCCCTGCGCGGCGGCCTGCGCCTCGACCGCGCCGAAGAGGCAATTGGTGACCGCCTGACTGACCTCTACATTGCCGGCGACGACCGCCGCTGGGTAGCGCGGCGAAAGCATGGTGCCTTGCGGAATGACGATGCGGATAGGCCTCAGGCAGCCGGCATTCATCGGGATGTCGGCCTCGACCAGCACCCGGAAGACATAGAGCACGGCGGCACGCGTCACCGGCTCCGGCGCGTTGAAATTATCCGAGCGCTGTTGCGACGTTCCGGTGAAGTCGACCGTTGCTTCCCGGCTCTCGCGGTCGATGGAGATCTTCACGACGATCCGGCAGCCCTGGTCCATCTCGTAGGAGAATTCGCCGTCCGGCAATCGGTCGAGCACGCGGCGCACGCTTTCGGCCGCATTGTCCTGGACGTGACCCATATAGGCCTCGACCACATCCTCTCCGAATTGCGCGATCATCTTCGTGAGTTCCGCCACGCCCTTCTCGTTGGCCGCGACCTGTGCCTTGAGATCGTTGACGTTCTGGAGGATGTTGCGCACCGGATAGCGCGCTCCGTTCAAGAGGCTCTCCAGTTCGTTCTCGCAGAAGCGGCCGCGGTCGATGAGCTTGAAGTTGTCGATATAGACGCCTTCCTCTTCGATATTGGTGGCCAGCGGCGACATCGAGCCCGGCGAGATACCGCCGATATCCGCATGGTGACCGCGGCTTGCGACCCAGAAGCGGATTTCGTGGCCCTCCTCGTCGAAGACCGGCGTGCATACTGTCAGGTCCGGCAGATGCGTGCCGCCGTTGTAGGGCGCATTGATCAGGAACACATCGCCGGGATGGATGACCGGGTTCTCACGGATCGCGGTCGCGACCGAAGCGTCCATGGAGCCCAGATGCACCGGCATGTGCGGCGCATTGGCGACCAGATTTCCCCTGTTGTCGAAGACCGCGCAGGAGAAATCGAGCCGCTCCTTGATGTTGACCGAATAGGCCGTGTTCTGCAGCGTCACCCCCATCTGCTCGGCAATCGACATGAAGAGATTGTTGAAGATCTCCAGCATGACCGGATCGGCCTTCGTGCCGATCGCGGTGCGCTCGGGCAGCGCCTTGATCCGCCTAAGGACGATATGGTCTTTCGCCGTCAGTTCCGCCTGCCAGCCGTCCTCGACGACGATCGTCTGGTTGGCTTCGATGATGATCGCGGGCCCGGTGAGCTTCTGGCCGGGCCTGATTTGCGAACGCAGCGCCACCGGAGCGTCGTGAAACGCACCCTGCGAATAGAAGCGGGTCCGCCGGTTCGGGGCGACATCTCCGGCCGTCACGGCAAGACCTTCCGCTTCCATTTCCGCAGCCCCGCCGCCGACCGTTTCGACCTCGACCGCATCGATCACCAGAGCCTTGTTTTCGGCGACGAATCCGAAGCGGCGCCTGTGCAGACGCTCGAATTCACCGCGGAGCCGCGCCTGGTCGTCCTCATCCGGGAAGGTCGCTTCCACCGGCAGGACCGTGTCGGTTCCGGCATAGCGGATATGCGCGCGCAGATGTGTGCGTATCCGCTCACGGGAAATCCCCTGCGCCTCGAGTTCCGTCAGGCATTCCGATTGCAGTGTTCGGGCAAGTGCGGCAAGCGCCCTCGGTGCGGCCTCGTCGAGACCGGCCCCGAGCGCCTTCTGCCGCGTTGCGCGAATATCGGCAAGGCCCATTCCATAGGCTGAGAGCAGCCCGGACATCGGGTGCAGGAGAATACTCTTCATGCCGAGCGCGTCGGCGACCAGGCAGGCGTGTTGCCCGCCGGCGCCGCCGAAGCAGTTGAGCGCATAGCGCGTCACGTCATAGCCGCGGCTTACGGAAATCTTCTTGATCGCCTCGACCATGTTGGCGACCGCGATGCGGATGAAGCCGTCGGCGACGTCCTCGGGGCTCCGCCCGTCGCCGATCTCGGCCGCTAGCGCGACGAAACGCTCGCGCACGGTCTCCACGTCGAGCGGCAGATTCTGTTCCGGTCCGAAGATCGCCGGAAAGTGTTCCGGCAATAGCTTGCCGAGCATGACATTCGCATCGGTGACGGCGAGCGGTCCGCCGTTGCGGTAACAGGCCGGACCTGGATTGGCGCCGGCCGAATCCGGACCGACACGGAAGCGCTCGCCGTCGAAATGGAGGACCGAGCCGCCGCCGGCGGCAACCGTGTGGATCAGCATCATCGGCGCCCGCACCCGCACGCCGGCAACCTCGGTCTCGAAGGCGCGCTCGTACTCGCCGTCGAAATGGGCGACATCGGTCGAGGTTCCGCCCATGTCGAAGCCGATCACGCGGCCGAATCCGGCCGCCTCGCCCGTCCGCGCCAGACCGACGACACCGCCCGCAGGTCCCGAGAGGATCGCATCCTTGCCCTGGAACATCTCTGCCGCCGTAAGCCCGCCGGACGACATCATGAACATGAGCCGGGCGCCGGACCGGGCGACGTCCAGCTCTTCCGAAACCTGCGCCACATAGCGCCCGAGCACGGGCGAGAGATAGGCGTCGATCACGGTCGTATCGCCACGGCCGACATATTTGACGAGCGGCGAGACCTCGTGGCTGACGGATACCTGCTCGAATCCCATCGATCGTGCGATGCGGGCGACGATCGCCTCGTGGGCGGGATATCTGTAGGCGTGCATCAGGACGATAGCGACCGCCCCGTAGCCATTGGCTTTCAAGCCTTCGAGCGCCCGGCGCGCTGCCGCCTCGTCGAGCGGCCGCTCGATCGTGCCGTCGGCGAGCACCCGCTCGTCGAGCTCGACGATCTCCGAATAGAGCGCCTCGGGCTTGATGATTTCGGTGGCGAAGATCTTCTTGCGTTCCTGATACCCGATCCTGAGCGCATCGCGGAAGCCGCGCGTCGTGACGAGCGCCAGCCGCTCGCCCTTGCGCTCCAGCAAAGCATTGGTGGCAACCGTGGTGCCCATCCTGACCTCGCCGACCACGCCCGCCGGAACCGGATCGCGGGGGCCGAGGCCGAGATGCTGCCGGATGCCGTGGACCGCCGCATCGCGATAGGCGCCGGGATTTTCCGAAAGGACCTTCAGCGCGTGCAAGGCGCCCGCCGGATCGCGGCCGACCACGTCGGTGAAGGTACCGCCGCGATCCACCCAGAAATCCCAAGCTCCCGTCACGCTCATCTCCAGTTCCTCCACAAATCTGCCCGCCGCTTCCATGGGCGCTTTTTATGAGCCGGCCACGATCGGCAGGCAAGGGAAGAAGAGGCGCGCCACCACCGAAAAGGGAGCCGATACCTCTGCCGGATCTCTGGCCTACCACCGCCATTTATGTCAGAGGAGGCACGATCCAACAGCGCGGAGGCGGAAACGGTGAAACAGCGCCACCCTACGGCGAAAAGGCGGATCGGAGGCGCGAAAGCCGGCGAACTGCCCGGCAAGCGCGTGACGCTCGCCCGGGCGCTCTCGAAGCTCGGCTACTGCTCGAGGACGCAGGCCGAAAAGCTGATCGCCGAGGGGCGTGTCAGCGTCGCCGGCCGGAAGATCACGGATCTCTCCCATTGGGTCGACATCGAAACGGACAGAATCGCCGTCGACGGAACCGTCATTGCCGCGCAAGCCAGAGTCTATCTCATGCTGAACAAGCCGCGCGGCCTCGTGACCACCCGCGACGATCCCGAGGGACGGCCGACTGTCTTCAGCTGCCTCGACAATGTCGACGTTCCGTCCCTCTCGCCGGTTGGCAGGCTCGACAAGGCCAGCGAGGGGCTTCTGCTCTTCACCAACGACACGGTTCTGGCGCAGCGACTGCTCGATCCGGAGACCCATCTCGGCAAGGTATACCATGTTCAGGTGCGCGGCATTTTCGGCGAGGCCATGGCCGCACGGATGCTGGAAGGCGTTACGGAGGGTGGCGAACTGCTGCGCGCCGTGCGGGTCGAGCTCCTGAAAAGCGGAGACAGGAACAGCTGGATCGAGGTGGAGCTTGACGAAGGACGCAACCGCCAGATCCGCCGCATGCTCGACGCGCTCGGCTTCGAGTGCCTGCGTCTCCTTCGCGTCTCGATCGGCGACATACGCCTCGGCGACCTGCCGAAGGGAGCAAGCCGGCCGCTGACCGAGGCGGAGATAGTTTATCTCAGACACCGCACCGGGCTCTGACGAGAGGCTTTCCCCGGCTTGCCGGCGCGGCAAGCTCGATGTCCGGAAATCCACCCACCGACAGGCGCTTTTGTTTCCAAATCCACCCATTTGACGCGCCGATAGTCGGTAAATGCATGAAACGGCGTCGGGCAGCGGTTGTCTGTGCTAAAATCCGGCTTGCTAATGGGTGAACCCAGAACCGGCGGGAGGAACCATGCCGGCTGGTCGATAATTTCATCCGGGAGGAAAAGATGAAAATCCTTAACGCGCTTCTGGGCGCAGCCGCCGCCGTTTCCCTTTTGGCCGCTTCGGCGAACGCCCAAACCTATCCGGAGCGCACGGTCACCATGGTGGTGCCGTTCTCGGCCGGCGGCCCGACCGATACGGTTGCCCGCCTCGTCGCCGAGTCCATGTCGAAGGATCTCGGCCAGCAGATCATCGTCGAGAATGTCGGCGGCGCCGGCGGGACGCTCGGTGCCGGCCGCGTCGCTCAGGCCGATCCGGACGGCTACACGCTGCTTCTGCACCACATCGGCATGGCCACCAGCGCGACGCTCTATCGCAAGCTCGCCTATGACACGCTGAATGCCTTCGAATATGTCGGCCTCGTCACCGAAGTTCCGATGACCATCGTTGCCCGCAAGGATTTCGAGCCGACCGACCTCAAGGGCCTGATCGAACACGTCAAGGCGAACAAGGACACGGTGACGGTCGCCAATGCCGGCATCGGCGCGGCGTCGCATCTTTGCGGCATGATGTTCATGAGCGCGATCGAAACGCCGCTGACGACCGTGCCCTACAAAGGGACCGGCCCGGCGATGACCGACCTGCTCGGCGGCCAGGTCGACATCATGTGCGATCAGACGACGAACACGACGAAGCAGATCCAGGGCGGCACGATCAAGGCCTATGCGGTGACCTCGCCGCAGCGCCTCAAGATCTTCCCCGATCTGCCGACCGCCGAGGAAGCGGGCCTTGCCGGCTTCCAGGTCGGCATCTGGCACGGCATCTATGCGCCGAAGGGCACGCCGGCCGAAATCACCGACCGCCTCTCCAAGTCGCTGCAGAAGGCACTCAAGGACGAGAACGTGGTTGCCCGCTTCGGCGAGCTCGGCACCGAGCCGTCGAGCGAAGCCGACGCAACCCCGGCGGCGCTTAAGGCCAAGCTCGAAAGCGAGATCGCCCGCTGGAAGCCGGTGATCGAGGCCGCCGGCCAGTACGCCGACTGATCGCGCGTCAGGCCTTCAATCCGGTGCGGGCGCCTATCGAGGATGCGCCCGCACCGGCGTTGACAGCTGTCAACAGGCGATGCCTCGGCTTCCCGCTTTCGGGCGACATGCATCAGCCAGCAGAACATGCGAAGATATTCGCCAAGAACCGGTGCGGCACGCTCCTCGGAAAAGGGATCGGCGCACACGGAAATAATGGGGAAACGATGAAATCCATCTCTTTCGACACGACCAACGCGCTGTGCGGCGGCATTCTGACGGCCGTCGGGCTGTTCTTCGCCTGGCAGTCGCTCGGGCTCGAGCTCGGCACTGCTTTCCGCATGGGCCCCGGCTATTTCCCGCTGGTTCTCTCCGCCGTGCTGATCCTGCTCGGCCTGATCATCCTGGTGCAATCGGCGCGCGTTCACGGCGAGCCGATGGGGCCGATCGCCATCCGCGGCATCGTCTTCATCCTGCCGGCGCCGATCTTCTTCGGGCTGACGGTGCGCGGCCTCGGCTTCGTCCCCTCCCTCTTCTTCACGGCGCTGATCGCCTGTTTCGCCTCCAGCCGGATGAAGCCGCTCTGGGCGATCGCCCTCTCGCTTGCCTTGACCATCTTTTCGGTCGGCGTCTTCAGCTACGGTCTCAACCTGCCATTCGAGCGGTTCGGCCCGTGGACCCGGTTCTAGGAGTCGGCGACGATGGAACTCTTCAGCAATCTTGCCCTCGGCTTCGCCACAGCCGCCTCGCCGGCGAACCTGCTCTTTTGCCTGATCGGCGTACTCCTCGGAACCCTGATCGGCGTGCTGCCCGGCATCGGCGCCACCGCGACCATCGCCATGCTGCTGCCGATTACCTTCCAGCTTGAGCCGGTCTCTTCGCTGATCATGCTCGCCGGCATCTATTACGGCGCTCAATATGGCGGATCGACCACGGCGATCCTGATCAACATGCCCGGCGAATCCTCGTCTGCCGTCACCGCCATCGACGGGTATCAGATGGCGCGCAAGGGCCGCGCCGGCACGGCGCTCGCGATCGCGGCGCTCGGCTCGTTCTTCGCCGGCACGGTCTCGACATTCCTGGTCGCGCTCTTCGCGCCGCCTTTGACGGAGATTGCGCTCGAGTTCGGCGCGGCGGAATATTTCTCGCTGATGATCGTCGGCCTCGTCTCCTCGGTCGCGCTTGCGCACGGATCGGTCATCAAGGCGCTTGCCATGGTGGCGCTCGGCCTGCTTCTCGGCCTCGTGGGCACGGATATCTATACCGGCACGCCGCGCTTCACCCTCGGCATCCGGGAATATTCGGACGGCCTCAATTTCGTGGCGCTGGCGGTCGGCGTCTTCGGTATCGCCGAAATCCTCCGCAATCTCGAAAGCGAGAAGACGCGCGAAGTGCTGATGGCGAAGGTCACCGATCTGATGCCGACGCGCGAGGACTTCAGGCAGATGGCCGCGCCGGTCCTGCGCGGCACGGCCATCGGCTCGGCGCTCGGCGTATTGCCCGGCGGCGGCGCGATCCTCGCCGCCTTCGCCTCCTACACGGTGGAGAAGCGCCTCTCCGACCGACCGGAGGAATTCGGCCGCGGCGCGGTCGCGGGTGTCGCCGGACCTGAAAGCGCCAACAATGCCGGCGCGCAAACCTCGTTCATCCCATTGCTCACCCTCGGCATTCCGGCAAATCCGGTGATGGCTCTGATGATCGGTGCGATGATCATCCAGGGCATCGTGCCCGGCCCGAACGTGGCGGTGGAGCAGCCGGCGCTTTTCTGGGGCATCATCGCCTCGATGTGGATCGGCAACCTGATGCTGGTGGTCCTCAACCTGCCCTTGATCGGCCTCTGGGTGAAGCTCCTGAAGATCCCCTATTTCGTGCTCTTCCCGATCATCATGGCCTTCTGCTCGATCGGGGTCTACAGCGTCAACTCCAACGTCTACGACCTCTACGCCGTCGCCTTCTTCGGCCTCGTCGGCTACCTGCTCCTGAAGCTGCGCTGCGAACCGGCGCCGCTGCTCCTCGGCTTCGTGCTCGGCCCCCTGCTCGAGGAAAACCTCAGGCGCGCCATGATCCTCTCTCGCGGCGACCCGACGACCTTCGTCACCCGGCCGATCAGTGCGACCCTGCTCCTCATCGCCCTCGCCGTACTCGTCGTCGTCTTCCTGCCGAGCATCAAGAAAAAGCGCGAGCAGGTCTTCGTTGAGGAGGATTGAACCGGATCGGTCTGGTGCACCGGGCGCATGGCCCCATGCGCCCGCTCACTGACCGGGAAATCGATCGGTGAAGGTGTGCGTGTATTCGCCTGTCCGGAAATCCTCGAAACGCTGAGACCAGCGTTTCCCCGGCCAGATATAATCTACTCTGCCTTTTGCAGGTCGATAGACGGCTGTGTAGAGGGTGGGATGGGAGCCGCTCACGGAATAAAGCGGCGGCCGAAGGAAGCCATCCGTCAGCTTCTCCAGCGACATGGAAGGATCCTCTAGTGCTTGCAGAATAAATTGCTGTCGAGCCACCGAGAATGATGACGGTCGTGCCGCCCGCTGATGATTTGCGCATGCCTTCAGGCGCGTAATGATCGGGCGCTGGCCCGGTCCGAGGAACAGAGTGGCATAATTGCCGGCCCTATCCAGTACGGTGACGTTCTGCGCGAGCGCCACAGGTATTCGGCATAGAGCTTTGACAGCCTGCTCGACCTGCTGACAGGTCTCCAGCACGTAGCGGATCACGAGGATGATCGAGAACCCCCTGCCCTGAGAACGTCCGCCCCCAAGAGTAACGCTTGCGGCCAGTCCTTTCTCATTCATCCCATCCACGCAGCCTCCCCAAGGGCGTTGCGCCTTCGCGATCACCTTCAACCCGGACCACCGGGTCATTTCGAAACGATCGGAGGCGACACTCGGCGGATAGTCGAAATTGCGGATCAGTGCCGGGCCCCCTTCCCCGAGCCAGACAGATTGACTGCAGCCGTAAGCATCCGGCGCGGGTCGAAAGTGACTGAGCATCCGATGAGCAACCTCATCATCTCCAACGAGAGCGCAGGCGTGCTCATAGTGAGGAACGAGTTCCGGCATGTACTGCCGTAAGGCCTCGCGACATTCTTTGGCGCTTGGACCCGATGCTCGTCGGGCCCGCCCGAAATACCAGCTCTCCGCCTCGGCTCGACCGGCGGCAAACCGCGAAAGCCAAGCTTCCCCAGGCCGTTCCTCTTGCGCCGCGACGAAGGTCTTCTCCATAGCGGGAGGAGTATAAGGACGGAGTGAGCGGCTTTGCAACGCAGCCTTGTTGCCCGCTTTCCGCCCGCGGGAGACATCCAGCGAAGCACCGGCGACGGTTCTTCCGCGCGTCGCCTATCGCACACGGCTCGGCGGCCGCGATCGCACCTGTGTTGTCCTCTCGGCCATCAGGATCGCGGTTGCCGTCGTCGTCGTCTTCCCGCCGCGGGGCCGAGCCCGAGATCGAGCCTTGAATTCCTCCGCCCGCAGGCGCATATATGGTCACATGTGACTATATGCCTGGGATGGAATCATGTCGACCGTGAGCCTCAAAGATGCCAAGGCCGGCCTGTCGGCCTATGTAGACGAGGCGATCGCCGGCGAGTTCGTAACGATCACCCGCCACGGAAAGCCCGTCGCAGCGCTGGTTCCGCTTGCGGCAGCGGAGATTGCACGCAAGGCCCTAAACAGGATCCGGCCCAGCCTGGCCTCGCATCTCCAGAAGTTTCCCGGCGGTGAGTTCGAACGCAACAGTTCACCATCCCGGGATGTCGATCTGTGAGCGGTTATCTCCTCGACACGAACGTCATTTCGATGTTCTCGCCATCCAAGCCGGCAGTGCCGGAGGGTTTTATCCGCTGGCTGGAGGCGGCCGATGCGGAAGGCACGATATTCCTGTCCGTGGTGACAGTTCACGAAATCGAAAAGGGCGTCGCCCTGCTCGAGCGGAAGGGAGCCACGGCGAGAGGAGCAAGTCTTCGGCTCTGGCTTTCCGGCCTTGTGTCGACCTACGACGACAGGATCCTGTCGATCGACACGACCGTTTCCACAATATCGGGCCAACTGGAAGCAATCGCGGTCGCGGCCGGTCACAGTCCCGGCATGGCCGATGCGCTGATCGCCGGCACAGCGAAAGTCCATGACCTGGTCGTGGTCACTAGGAATCTTAAGCACTTCGAACCCTTCGGGGTTGGCGTGATGGCTCCCGGGGCGGACGATACGAGGAACTCCGGCGGTTCGCTGGAACAGTAAAAGTTCGGTCCACGCACAAAAAATTTCGCATCGATGTCACACCGGCGGATGCTGTCTCGTCATGGTGTCGGAACCAACAAAAGGAGACCGACCATGACTGCCAGACTTGATCCCTTTGCCGCCGCCCCTTCGCTGATGAAGAGCTGGTTCAGCATCTCGACCACGATCGCTTCGAGCCTCGAGTCGAGCCTTATCGAACTCGTCAAGATCCGCGCTTCGCAGATCAACGGTTGCGCAAACTGCATCAACATGCATACGACGGAGGCGCGTGCCAAGGGCGAGAGCGAGCAGCGGATCTACCTGCTCTCGGCATGGCGAGAGGCGCCGTGCTATACCGACCGCGAGCGCGCTGCGCTCGCCTGGACGGAAGCTTTGACGCGGCTGTCGGAGGGCCATACTCACGCCGCCGCCTATGAGGCGCTGAAGGCCGAGTTCACGCAGGAGGAGCAGGTGAAGCTCACGCTCATGATCAATGTCATCAACGGGTGGAACCGCCTCGCCGTGGGCTTCGGCCTGTGGGTCGAACCGGCAGCCGCGAAGACAATCGCCGAGAAGGCGGTCGCCTGATGACACAGGCTACGCAAGCGGATGCGGCAGCGAGTTTCGACCCGCTGCGTCCGAAGCTGATGCGCGTCGCCTATCGCATGCTCGGCTCGGTTGCCGACGCCGAGGATATGGTGCAGGAGGCCTTCATCCGCTGGATGGGGGCCGACCGCGCCGCGGTGCGCGAACCGGAGGCCTTCCTGCGCCGCACCGTCACCCGGCTCTGCCTCGATCAGCTGAAATCGGCTCGGCGCCAGCGCGAGACCTATGTGGGGCCTTGGCTTCCCGATCCCGTCGTGGAGGAGGAGGAAGAGGAAGACGTCACCTTGCCGCTGATGCTGGCGCTGGAGCGGTTGTCCCCTCTCGAGCGGGCAGCGTTCCTGTTGCACGACGTGTTCGGGCTCGGTTTCGAGGAGGTCGCGGCGACCATCCAGCGCGACGCCGCCGCCTGCCGGCAGCTTGCCGCCCGCGCGCGCTCGCATGTCCGGGAGGCAAGGCCTCGCTTTCACGTCGAGAAGGAGCGCGGCCTCCAGCTTGCGGAGGCCTTCTTCAAGGCCTCGCGCAGCGGGGACATGAACGCGTTCGGCGCAATGCTCGCGGCCGATGTCAGCATCCATGCGGACGGCGGCGGCAAGCGCTCGGCAGCGATCATGCCGATCGTCGGCTTTGATGCCGTTATGAAGGTCCATGAGAAGCTGGCTGCGCTTTTTCGGGCGAACGGCTCGAAACTGCTGCGCATCGGTTTCGTCAACGGGCTGCCCGGCTTCATCACGATGGAAGCCGACGGCGAAATCCAGACCACCGCCCTCGATATCGAGGGCGGCAAAGTCGCTGCGATCTATGTCGTAAGGAACCCCGACAAGCTGAGGCACCTGCACTGAGCCCGACGTGAAAGCGCTCGAAATCAGTGCGAGGCGCCGGAACCGCCGACGGCGACGATCGCAAAGGGCTGACCTTCGATGGGGATCGTGCGGGTCTCCTTGAGAGTCTCTGCATCGATCACCCGGAGGAGCGCGTGTCGCGGGTCGGTGATCACGATCTGGCCGTCGGCTGCCGCCAGGCGCGGGCGCGGATCACGCCAATGGCCGTCCTTGCTGTATGGCTCGGTGACCCTGCCCTTGCGGAGGATTTCCCCCTTGATCACGTCCAGCACATGAAGGTCGCCGTCTTCCGTCAGGATGTAGGCATTGGCCGGCATTGCAGGATCCAGGAGGAAGTCGACACGCCGGGTCGGCAGCGTGATCAGCCGATACGGTTCGCTGCTGTCGGGATCGATGAGCACGATTTTATCGTCGCCGTAATTGCCGAGGAAGAACTGCATCGCCTTGCCTCCGAGCAGGGTGCCGGTGTGACCCTTCGGGAAATCCGAGGGGTAGGGAAGCATTGTGAGCTTCGGCCCGTCGATACCGCCGGGGCGGGCGACGAGCACCCCTTCCTTGCAGCCGAAGGCAACGAGACGGGCTGATGTGGCCTCGCCATGCAGGTCGGTGCATTTGCTGATCTCGCCGATCTGCCCGCCCTTCTCGTCGATCACACGCACGCCGCCGCGCGGCGGCAGTTCGTCCGGCTTCGGCTCGATTTCCGTGTCCGGCACCGAGACGAGGACGTGGCGCCCCATGCTCACGGCGACACCATGGTGCGGCCTGGTCGTATCGATGGTCCTGACCTGCGCCTTGCCTTCGAGAAGTGCGGCTTCATCGACGATGTCGGCCTTGCCGCCGCGATCGTAGAAAATGATCGCGTGATCGTCATGCGGCACCACATGGGCGGGGCGCTTGCCCTCGAGCGCCACCGGAAGAAGCGCCACATCGGAGACTTCCAGGTCGCGATGCTCCCCATGATCCGAGAACCCGATGCCGGTCTTGATGACGTGTACGATGTCCTTTTCCGACTGCGCGGCGAAGACCGTCTGACCGGATGCGCTGACCGTCAGGGCTGCATATCCCTTGGTGTCGTAGCGGCCCAGTTCCTTGCCGTTCGAAAAGTCGATGGCGCGTACCACCGGCTGCGTGTGATCGGCGACGAACAGGCGCCAGGCCTCCTTCGTCTCATGATCATCCGCGCGTGCGCCGGGTGCGGCCAGGACGAAAGCGGTCGCCACTGCTGCCATCAGGCGGGCCCGGGTGAGAGACAATATCATGGGGGGTCCTTTCTTTGTTTGAAACAGTCTTCGTCCGCGCAGTCCGTCGGCACGGCCGGGCCTATCGCACAGCGGATATTCCCGGAGTCGCTATGTTATTACATTACTCGATAGCGACGTAATAACATTACCAAAGCCGTGCCTGTCAATCCCGAGAACGTTACAAGCGAATGCTTTTCGCCCTCGTTCCCCTGCTGGTCGCAGAAATGAAATCGGAGAGGATCTAGCGACGCGCCGCGCCGGGCTCGTCGCCCTTCAGATAGCTCACCACGGCATCGGCGATCATCGTGCGATGCCGCGCGATCGTCTCGGGCTCCGACAAGTCGCGGCGGAAGATCGTGCCGAAGGTGTAGCGGTTCGACACGCGGAAGAAGCAGAAGGCGCTGATCAGCATGTGCACGTCGATCGGGTCGGCCTTGCGGCGGAAGGTCCCGTCGCCGAGGCCGCGCTCGATGATTGCGTCGATCATCTGGATCACCGAGACGTTGAGGTCGCGGATCGCATCGGAGCGCAGCATGTGGGCGGCGCGATGGATGTTTTCGATGCTGACCAGACGGACGAAGTCCGGATTGGCCTCGTCATGGTCGAAGGTGGTCGCGATCAGCGTGCGAAGCGCCTCTTCCGGGGGCAGGTTCGCAAGCTCCAGGTCGGCCTCCAGCGTGCGGATCTTGCGATAGGACCGCTCGAGGACGGCGAGATAGAGCGCTTCCTTGCTGCCGAAGTAATAATAGATCATCCGCTTCGAAGTGCGGGTGCGCTCGGCGATCTGATCGACGCGCGCGCCTGCGAGGCCATGGGTGGAGAATTCCTCCGTCGCGACTTCGAGGATGTCGTCCTGCGTCCGCTGCGGATCGTTCTTCCTGCCGTTTGCCTGCCGCTCCGCCATTTTCACCGCGCTGCCCCCCGCTCTCCCTCAAGCCGTTTACCGATCCAATTGCCGAAGCGAGGCGGCGGTCGAACCACGGACCTCCCGAACGATGGATCAAGACATATCACCTTGCCGAGCCCTTTCAACCTCGCGGGATTGATTTTCCGAACTAGTTAGTACATTTTGCAACGAGACATGCCGAACGCCACGAAGGAGCGTGGTGGAAGGCTCCGGGCGACCGCCTGGTTGGGAGGAGAAGCCTGCGACAGGTCTGCGCCTTGCGCTGTCGCTCGCCTGTCGCTTGGGAGGAGCGGATGAGCCGCATCATCGATTTCTATTTCTTCGCGTTGAAGGTGACGATCGCGCTGCTGCTTGCCGGCATGGTCGTCCTCGTCTTCGGCAATGTCGTGCTGCGCTATGCCTTCAACCAGGGAATAACGGTGTCGGAGGAGCTGTCGCGGATGTTTTTCGTCTGGCTCACCTTTCTCGGCGCCGTGGTCGCCATGCGCGAGCACGGCCATCTCGGCGTCGACTCGCTCATCAAGCGCCTGCCGCCGCGCGCCGCGAAGGCGGCCGTGCTCTGCGGCCACGCGCTGATGCTCTTCGCAATCTGGCTGGTGATCAGCGGCAGCTGGACCCAGACGCTGATCAACCTCCATGTCGGCGCGCCGGCGACCGGCATCTCCATGGCCTTCTTCTACGGAGCGGGCCTCGCCTTCGGCATTCCGGCCTTCCTGATCCTGCTCGCCGATGCCTTCGCGATCGCGACCGGCCGCATCGACGTGACCACGACCGATCTCGTACGCGACAGCGAGGACAAAGCAGCACTCGACGACATTTCTTCCCCCGCAATCGGTCCGCTTTCGGCGAAGCATTGAGGAGGCGGCGATGACCGTATCCATCTTCCTCGGCGCCCTTCTCGGACCCATGGCGCTCGGCGTGCCGATCGCCTTCGCCCTCATCCTGAGCGGCGTGGCGCTGATGCTCTATCTCGGCCTCTTCGACGCCCAGATCGTGGCGCAGAACGTGCTGAACGGTGCCGACAGCTTCCCGCTGATGGCCGTTCCCTTCTTCCTGCTTGCCGGCGAGGTCATGAATACGGGCGGCCTCTCCCGTCGCATCGTCGCACTGGCCATGGCCATGGTCGGCCATATCCGCGGCGGGCTCGGCTTCGTCGCGATCTTCGCGGCCTGCATTCTCTCCAGTCTTTCCGGTTCGGCGGTCGCCGATGCGGCCGCACTCGGCGCGCTGCTTCTGCCGATGATGCTGAAAAGCGGCCACGACCCGGCGCGCGCCGGCGGGCTCATCGCCTCCGCCTCGATCATCGGCCCGATCATACCGCCCTCGATCGGCTTCATCCTCTTCGGCGTGGTCGGCGGCGTCTCCATCACCAAACTCTTCCTCGCCGGCATATTCCCGGGACTGATGATCGCCGCGGCGCTTTCGATCACCTGGCTGATCGTCGCCCGCAAGGAGCAATTCGAACTGCCGCCGCGGCAGAGCGGCAGGCTGCGGCTCAGGGCCTTCGTCGACAGCCTCTGGGCGCTTTTCCTGCCCGTCATCATCATCGTCGGTCTGAAGTTCGGCGTCTTCACCCCGACGGAGGCGGGTGTCATCGCCGCCGTCTATTCGCTCTTCGTTTCGATGGTCGTCTATCGCGAACTGGCGCCGGCGCAACTCTTCCACGTCTTCGTCTCGGCCGCCAAGATCAGCGCCGTGGTGATGTTCCTCGTCGCCTGCGCGGCGGTTTCGGCCTGGCTGATCACCGTTGCCGACGTTCCCGGCGCGCTCGCCGCACTCCTCGAACCCCTGATGGGCAACCAGACGGCTCTGCTTATCGCGATCATGGTCTTGATCGTGATCGTCGGCACCGCGATGGACATGACGCCGACGATCCTGATCATGACGCCGGTGCTGATGCCGGTCATCAAGCAGGCGGGCATCGATCCGGTCTATTTCGGCGTGCTCTTCATCATCAACAACTCGATCGGCCTGATCACCCCTCCGGTCGGCACCGTCCTGAACGTCATCTGCGGCGTGTCGAAGCTTTCGATGGAGAATCTGATGAAGGGCGTGATGCCCTTCCTCTTCGCGGAACTGATCGTTCTTTTCCTGCTCGTCCTGTTCCCTGAACTGGTGACCGTTCCGGTCTCCTGGTTCGGACGCTGACGCGCGATTTTCGACTGTCAACAAGGCCGGCACGATACCGGCCCAACCTGGGAGGAAAACATGTTCGACAGACTGACCAAAATGGCATTGGGCCTGGCCGTGCCACTGGCACTCATGACGGCGGGCCCGGCATTCGCGGAAATCCGCGATCAGACGGTCAAATTCGCCTCGGCGAACAACAAGGGTCATCCGCAGGTGACCGGCATGGAGAAATTCGCCGAGCTCGTGAAGGAGAAGAGCGGCGGCAAAATCGAGGTGAAGCTCTTCCCCGGTGGGACGCTCGGCGGCGACGTCCAGACCGTTTCGGCGCTGCAGGGCGGCGTCATCGAGATGACGGTGCTGAACGCCGGCATTCTGGCGAGCAACGTCAAGGAGTTCGGCGCGGTCGACCTCCCCTTCCTGTTCGACAGCGGCGAGGAGGCGGACAAGGTGATGGACGGTCCCTTCGGCACCGGCCTGATGGAACGCCTGCCCGACACCGGGCTCGTAGGCCTCGCCTATTGGGAGCTCGGTTTCCGCAACCTGACCAACAACCGGCATCCGGTGACCAAGCTCGAAGACATCAAGGGCCTGAAGATCCGCACCATTCAGTCGCCGATCCCGGTCGAGCTTTTCAACGCGCTCGGCGCCAATGCGGTGCCGCTCCCCTATACCGAGCTCTATACCGCGCTCGAGACGGGAACGGTCGACGGCCAGGAGAATCCGTCCGCCAACATCATCAACGCAAAATTCTACGAGGTGCAGAAGTACATGACGCTCACCCGTCATCAGTACAATCCGCAGATCGTGCTCGTCAGCAAGAAGTTCTGGGACGGCCTCAATGACGAGGAGAAGGCCGTGCTGCAACAGGCAGCCGTCGAAGCGCGCGACTTCCAGCGCAAGGTCTCGCGCGAGCAGGATGCCGCAGCACTCGAAGAGATCCGCAAGACGGGGATGGAGGTCAGCGAACTGAGCCCCGAGGAAACGCAGAAGCTGCGCGATGCCGTCAAGCCGATGATCGAGAAGTTCAGTGCCGATATCGGCCAGGAGACGGTCGAGGCGCTCTTCAAGGAAATCGGCACCGCCCGCGGCCAGTGATCGTCATGCCGGTTCGCCCGCAACCGGACGGGCCGGCGCGCCGTGGCCGCGGCCGAAAACCGAAACAACCGGAACCCGACGCATGACCGAAACGCTTGTGAGATCCTTGAAGGCGGGCCTGATCGGCGCGGGCATCCAGGCATCGCTGACGCCGGCGATGCACATGGCGGAAGGTGCGGCGCAGGGCATTCGCTACGATTATGAGCTGATCGATCTCAACGTGCTGGGGGCGAGCGAGAAGGACCTGCCGCGCCTGCTCGCCGACGCCGAGCGGCGGGGGGTTGCCGGGCTCAATATCACCCATCCCTGCAAGCAGGCGGTCATTCCTTATCTCGACGAGCTCGCCCCCGAGGCACGGCAACTCGGCGCCGTCAACACGGTGGTCCTCAGAAGCGGACGGCGCTACGGCCACAATACGGACTGGTGGGGTTTTGCCGAAGGCTTCCGGCGCGGCCTGCCGGATGCCGACCTCTCCTGCGCTGTGCAGCTCGGCGCCGGCGGAGCAGGCGTCGCCACGGCCTATGCCGCGCTCTCGCTCGGCTTGCAGCGGCTGGTCGTGTTCGACCGCGAGGCCGGCCGCGCGCAGGCGCTCGCCCGCATGCTCTCCCCTCTCTTTCCGAAAGCCGAGGTGGCGGCCGGCACCGACCTCCCCTCGGAAATGGGAAATGCCGCCGGCCTCATCCACGCGACGCCGACCGGCATGGCGAAATATCCCGGATTGCCGCTCGACGCGGAGCTTCTTTCGCGAAGCCATTGGGTCGCCGAGATCGTCTATTTTCCGCTGGAAACGGCGCTTCTCGGGGAGGCCCGGCGGCGTGGCTGCAAAACGCTCGACGGCGGTGGCATGGCGGTGTTCCAGGCGGTCGGCGCGTTTCGGCTGTTCACCGGGCTCGAACCCGACGCGGCGCGGATGCTCGGCCACTTCAGGGCGATGACCGGCTGAAGGCGCCCGGTCACGCAGGTTTCATTTGACGACCGGCTTGTGTAGCGTGTCATTCAAGGAGGCACGGGGCAACGGGCGGTTGTGATGGGGCTTACATTCTGGTTATCGGCGGCGGCGTTCGCCGTCAAGTTCAGCATAGACGAGCATTTTCTGAGCCTCCTCCGCAGGGGAGACCAGAAGGCGATGAGTGAGCTGATTGCACGGCACCACGGTGCTTTGGTCAGGCTGGCGGACAGCATTGTCAGGAACCGGGCCGTCGCGGAGGAAGTCGCCCAGGAAACCTGGCTCGCCGTCATCGCCAACCTGGGGTCCTTCGAAGGCAGATCGGCCCTTTCCACCTGGATCATTTCCATCCTCCTGAACAAGGCGAAGAACCACGCGAAGCGCGAGAGCCGCTATGCCGCATTGGGAAAGGGGGAAGACTCGGGGCGGGATCCGGAGCAGACGCTGCGCAGCCGATTCGACGAAAGCGGCCATTGGAGCGAGGCGCCGGTCTCCTTCGATGGTCTCACGCCGGAGCGGATCGTCGCCGGGCGCCATCTCTGGGAGCATGTGCGGCAGATGATCGATCGCTTGCCGCCAGCCCAGAAGGCGGTCCTGGTGATGCGCGACGTCGAAGGGGCAGACGCTGCGGAAACCTGCCGCCTCCTGGACCTTACTCCCGAGAACCAGCGGACCCTTTTGCATCGGGCACGTACGCGCATCCGCGACGAGATCGAGACGCAGTTGACCGGCGACCGGACAGCGCTCACGAAAGCGTGACCCCCTGTCCTGTAACGTCCGGCCAGTTCGCCGGTCTCACGGGAAGGACCCGATCAGGTTCTTCATCGTGAGACGAGCAATATGCTGAAATGCAGGGAAATACCGGATCTTGCCAGCGACTTCGTCAGCCGGGACGGCTCGAAGCGGACCAATCTGCTGGTCGCCCTGCATCTCCTGCAGTGCCGAAATTGCCGCACTTATGTGCGGGGCATGAAGATCGTCACGAGGCTTGCCGCAGCCAGCCTGGACGACGACGTTCCAGGCGATCTCTATGCGAAGCTCGGCCTGACTGCACCTGATCGCGAAGGTCCTGCACAGGAGCCGAAGCGATGAGACTGGATGCCTTCAATCTTTCCACCAGCACGACGAGCGAAGAGGCGCAGACCGCGTTCGAGCAAGCCGTCTACGGCCTGGCTGCCCACCGTCCGACGACGGGTGCCGCCCTCGACGCGGCACTGCAGGCAGATCCCGGGCATGTGGCGGCGCTTGCGCTCAAGGGATTTGCAAGCCTGATCCTTGCCCGATCGGAACTCGTCGCGCCGGCGGGTCAGGCGCTGATCGCCGCAAGGCGCGCGATGACCAGCCGTGACGGCGGCACGCGTGACGAGCGAATTCTCGTCGAGTCTCTGGACAGAGCGGTCGGCGGCTCCTTCTCCGAGGCGGCGAGACTGCTCGATGACGGGTTTTCCGAACGGGCGACAACGTTTCTGCCGTTCAAGATCTCCCATGCGCTGCGGTTCATGCTGGGGGATGCTGCCGGCATGCTGTCGGCCAGTTCCCGTGTCATGGAGCAGTGGAGCACGGACACGCCGGCTGCCGGATTCATGCTCGGCTGCCACGCTTTCGCGCTCGAAGAGCTCGGCTTCTACGATGCGGCCGAGGAGGTCGGCCGGCAAGCGGTCGGACTGGAGCCCGATGATGCCTGGGGTCGCCACGCCGTGTCGCACGTCTACGAGATGCGCGGAGAGGCGGCGAAGGGGATAAACTGGCTGGAACACGGCCGGGCGTCCTGGACCCGGTGCAACAATTTCTCCTTCCACATGGCCTGGCATCTGGCGCTTCTGCATCTGGAGCAAGGCGATCATGATCAGGTCCTGAGAATCTACGACGACGAGGTTCGCCCGCGGCAGACCGACGATTTCCGCGACATGGCCAATGCCGTTTCGCTTCTTTGGCGCCTCGGCCAGACGGGTGTCGATGTCGGATCGCGCTGGTCGGACCTGGCGGAGACGGCGCTGAGCCGGCGCCGCGACACGACTCTCGTCTTTGCCGCCCTGCACACGCTCGCGGCCCTGGTCGCCCTCGGCGAAACCGACAGCGTGCGAGAGATGGTCGAGGAACTCGCCTTGAAGGCCAGAGGCACCGGCGAGCAGGCGCGCGTCGCGGCCGATGTCGGGCTGCCCCTTGCCCGCATCATCGCGGGGTTGTCGACGGGCAGGGATCGCCGCTCGCTCGACGCGATCCTCGCCGACCTGCCCAAGATCGGCGGCAGCAATGCGCAACGCGACTTCTTCGTTCTCGCCCTTGCCAAGGCCGCCGGTGCCAATGGCGACAGAGCCGCATTCTCGCGCATCTGCAGCGTGCGCCGCCACCTCAAAGTCGAGGACCGGCTGCTGGGCTCCATCGAGACCCATGCCTCCCTGTGAAACGAGAGCCGTGACACAGGACGCCTGTTCACCCCACCAGTATCGGAGATACCGACATGCACACGATGACTGCCCGGCGGGGGGCGCTTTTCCCGACAGTTTCCGCAAGATTGCTCCCCACCATCGTTCTCGCCGGCCTTGCCGCCGATCTCGCCTGGGAGTTCTGGGCGCGCGTCATCACGCCGATGCTGGTCGGCGGCCCGCTCGAGCCGGCGGCTCTCGTCCAGAGCGTCTTCGGCTTCCAGAACCGTTTCCTGGCGGAAGCCATCCATGCGGTCGTCGGCGTCGTCTTCTATCCGATCGGCTATCTCTTCATCGCGCGTCCGCTTCAGCGGCTCATTCTGCCCGGACTGCCCCTGATCCTGACCGCGCTCGGCTTCGGGACCGGCCTCTGGATATTCGCGCTCTACGTGATGGCGCACCTCATCGCCGGACTTCCCGCCTTCCTCGGCTTCATACCGCTGACCTGGGTGTCGCTCGCCGGCCACCTCCTCTTCGGCGTCGTCGTCGCCTTTGTGGTCGACTGGCGCGAGAGCGGGAAATGACCACCAGCGCCCAAGGTTCAGAATCCGAGTCGTGTCAGGCCCCTGTCGAGATATTCCGGCCTCACCTGATGTCCCCCGTCGTAGAGGCAGAGCGTCACCTCTCCGCGAACGCAGCCGACGGTCACGGTGCAGGAAAGGTCGGCGACTTCGATAGCCTCGACATCTCCCTCGCACCGGGCGGCCTCACGCGCGAAAGCGACGGTTTTGAACGTATCTCCCTGATGGAACCTCCTCCCGATCGCTTTTCCGGCGAGAGGGAAGGTTCCATCCTGCCGTCCATGGAAGTGGATGATCGGCGGCAGGTCCGGTACGCAGTCCTCAGGTTTCGGAAGCGGGTTCCAGAAGACGCCGGAAAAGGTGACGGCACCTGCGAGCCGGTCGCCGGAACGGCAGAGGCTGTACCAGGCCATGGAGGCGCCTTGCGAGAAGCCACCGACCAGCGTGTTGGAACGGTCGAAATCGAAACGCTTGTCGAGGTCGTCGAGAACCCGGCGCACGAAGGCTGCTTCATTGCGATAGTGCCCCGGCGCATTCGGATGCGACCAGGTTCCCTGCACCCCGTCCACCGCGACGAAGGCCAGGCCGTGCCGGCGCGCGGTGTCGACCAGCGCCCGATGCCGCATCTGCAGTTCCGCGGAGCTGCGATAGCCGTGGAAGAAGACATAAGCGCCCTTGGGCTTGCCGCCCTCGGGCATTTCGATCCGGTAAGAACCGCCTTCGACGGGGCATGGGACCGAGCCTCCGCAGGCGACGGCGCCGGTTCCCGTCGTAAGAAAGCAGATTGCGGCCAGAACGGCCGGGGGAGCGATGCGCATGCGTTGATCTCCGTCGGCGGGACAGCCGCAGACATAGCGCCTTTTCCGCGAACCAACAATTTCACGTCCGCTCACGTCGTCGCGAGAGGTATTCGACCCCATGAGTGAAAGCCGCGAAAGACCAGTTCCAAGAGTAGCCGACACCATTGCCGCAACCCTGCACGCGCATGGCGCCCGGCATGCTTTCGGCATGCCGGGCGGCGAGGTGGTGACGCTTGTCGACGCGCTGGAAAGAGCCGGCATTCGCTTTCAACTGGCCCGCCACGAGACGGCAGCAGCCTCGATGGCTGCCGGCGCCGGCCTTGCGAGGGGCGCGCCCGGCATCCTGGTCACCACGGTCGGCCCGGGCCTTGCGAATGCAGTCAACGGCATTGCGGACGCCCTGCAGGAACGCGTTCCGCTGGTCGTACTCTCGGGTGTCGTCGATCGCTCCACCCGGGCGCGCTACACCCATCAGGTGATAGACCACGCCGCTCTCCTCCGACCGATCGTCAAGGCAAGCTTCGAAGTCGAGCCGGAGAGCGCCGCTTCCACGGTTGCGCGTGCACTCGCCATCGCGAGGGCGGAACCGATGGGACCGGTGCATCTCGACCTCTCACCGGCGGTAGCGGCAATGGACGATCCAGCCCCTCGCATCGTCGGGCCGCCGACCGTCCGCCGCCCCTCGGTCGGCGCCGACGACGGGGCTGTCGCAAGCCTTGCCAGATGCCTGGATGCGGCCCGCAGACCGATCATCCTCGCCGGCTTCGAAGCCGCCCGCGAGGGAGCCGGAGAGGCCATCCGCCTTCTGGCGGAGAAGATCGAGGCCCCCGTGGTCACAACCTACAAGGGCAAGGGCCTGATCGATGAGACGCACCCGCTTTCGCTCGGTGCGGCCGGGCTCTCGCCCGCCGCGGACCGGGTCCTGCTCGCCCTTTTCAACGAGGCCGACCTCGTCCTGATGGTCGGCTACGATCCGATCGAAATGCGTCTCGGCTGGCTCGATGCAGCTGATTCCGCCCGCATCGTCGAGCTGACGGCAGCGGCCCCCAACCATGCCATGCATCACTGCGGCTCCCGTTTCGTTGCGGATACGGCAGCAACGGTGCAAGTGCTCGCGGAGACGGTTGCCGGCCACCCGTCATGGCCCGAACAGGAACCCGCAAGGGCCGCGAACGAACTGAAGCGCATCTTTCTCGCGCCTCGCGCATGGGGGCCGCATGCGATCATCGAAACGCTGAACGAAATGGCCGGATCAGACGCCCTCGTGACGGTGGACAGTGGCGCCCACCGCATACTCCTTTCCCAGAAATGGGTCTGCCGGCGCCCGCTTTCGCTCCTGCAGTCGGCGGGGTTCTGCACCATGGCCGCCGCGCTGCCGCTGGCGATCGGCGCGAAGGTGGCCGATCCGTCGCAACGCGTCATAGCGGTCATGGGAGACGGCGGCCTGGAGATGGGGCTCGGCGAGCTGGCGACGCTCCGGGATCTGGCGCTTCCCCTGACGGTCGTCGTCTTCCAGGACTGCAGCCTTGCCCTGATAGCCCTGAAGCAGCGGGCAAGCGGGCTCGCGCCCGCCGGCGTCGCGCTCGGCCAGACCGATTTTGCGAGGATTGCCGAGGGGTTCGGCGGTTACGGCGTCAATGTCGACGATGCCCCTGCCCTGCAGCGCGAACTCGGGGCGGCCGAAAGCCGCTCGACCTTCACTCTCATCAGTTGCCGGTTTGATGCGGATGCTTACCAAGACGCCTTCTGAACTGACGCTGCCGGCTTCAGGCATTGCGGGCAAGCGCGCCCGCGATCCGCGGCTCGATGTCTTCCGTGGCATCGGCATGCTGATCATCCTTCTTGCGCATGTGCCGAACGACCCCTGGGCGCTCTGGATACCGGCGCGCTTCGGCTTTTCCGACGCGACCGAGATGTTCGTCTTCCTCTCGGGCATGGCCTCGGCGATCGCCTTCGGCAGATTGTTCGACCGGAAAGGTTTCGGGCTCCTGACCGCGCGCGTGGTTCACCGGTGCTGGCAGATCTATTGGGCGCATATCGCCGTCTTCCTGACGGTTGCAACCATCATGGCGGCGGCGGGGCACAAGCCTGACGGCACCTCCTATATCCAGAGCCTCAACCTCGTCCGCTTCTTCGAAGATCCCGGACCACTGCTCATCGGCCTGATGACGCTCACCTATGTGCCGAACTACTTCGACATCCTGCCGATGTACATGGTGATCCTGGCGCTGATGCCGGTCATGCTCATCGCCGAGCGCGTCGCCGCCTGGCTGCCCTTCTTCCTGATGGCGGCGTTGTGGCTGTCGGCTCAGTTCGGCCTCGCTCACCTCCAGGCCGAGCCCTGGAGCGACCGTCCCTGGTTCTTCGACCCGTTCGGCTGGCAGCTCATTTTCTTCCTCGGCTTTTTCCTCATGCGCGGGACGGTGAAGCTGCCGGTCGGGAGCCGCAAGCTGTTGATCGCTTCGGTCGCCTTTGTCGTCGTCACCGTTCCCTTCGCCTGGCATGTGATCCTTTCGGCTTCGCCCTTCTTCCGGGAGGTAGCGCAGGCGATCGGCCCGCTCACGAGCAAGACCGATTTCGGTATCCTGCGGCTGGTCCATTTTCTGGCCCTTGCGCAGATCGCCATGCTGGTCGTCGGCGAAAAGGGGGCGCGGCTTCATCATCCGGCGGTCCGGCCGCTGACCGCGATCCTGATCAGGGTCGGCCAGCAATCCCTTCCGGTCTTCATGACGGGCATGGTGGTCGCCCAACTCATCGGCATCGCGCTTGACCATTCCGGGCGGGGCGCCTTGGCGGTCGCGACTGCCAATCTCGCCGGTTTCGCAATTCTGGTGGCGACAGCCCACGTGGCGGCCTGGTTCAAGCGGGCGCCCTGGACGGCGTGAAGGAGTTTTATGGTGGAACAGAGCAAAAAAGGCGCACTCGCCGGTATTCGGGTCCTCGATCTTTCGCGGATTCTCGCCGGGCCTACGGCGACGCAGTTGCTGGGCGATCTCGGCGCCGAGGTCATCAAGGTGGAGAGGCCGGTTTTCGGCGACGATACCCGGCGCTGGGGGCCTCCCTTCGTGCCCGGCGCGGAAGGAGCGGATAGCGACCTCAGCGCCTATTTCCTTTCCGCCAACCGCAACAAGAAATCGATTGCCATCGACATTACCGACAAGGCCCAGGTCGAACTCGTGAAAAAACTCGTGGCGATCTCGGACGTCGTGATCGAGAACTACAAGCCGGGAGACCTCGCCCGCCGCGGCATCGGCTACGAGGACATGGCGCGCATCAAACCCGACCTCGTCTGGTGCTCCATATCCGGATTCGGCCAGACCGGCCCCTATCGGGACAGGACCGGATACGACTTCCTGATCCAGGCAATGGGCGGGATGATGAGCATTACCGGACACCCGGACGAAGAGGGAGGGCAGCCCACGAAGGTCGGCGTGGGCATCGCCGACGTCATGTGCGGAATGTACGCCACGATCGGAATTCTGGCGGCGCTCCGGCATAAGGAGACGACGGGAGAGGGCCAATATATCGATCTTTCCCTCTACGACACGCAGGTCGCCTGGCTCATCAACGCCGCCACCAACCATCTGGTATCGGGGAAACGACCCGAGCGGATCGGAAATGCCCACCCGAACATCGCTCCCTACCAGACATTCCCCACGGCCGATCGTGACCTCGCGGTGGCCGTCGGGAACGACGAGCAGTTCAAGCGCTTCTGCCGCGCCATCGGCCTGCCGGAACTGGGCTGCGACGCCCGCTTCCGCGCCAACTGCGACCGTGTCGAAAACCGGAACGACCTGGCGAAGATAATAACTGAAGCGCTCCGGGCGGATGGTGCGGACGTCTGGGTCGAGCGCCTTCTGAAGGCGGGCGTTCCTGCCGGGCAGGTCGCCGGTGTCGACGAAGTACTCGCCGACCCGCACACATTGGCACGGGACATGGTCATCACCATGGAGCAGGAGGACGGGCGGCCGGTGCGTCTCCTCGGCAATCCGCTGAAGCTTTCCGCGACCCCGGTTGCCTATCAGCACCCTCCGCCGCATCTCGACCAGCATCGCGCCGAAATCATCGGACTGGTCGAAGGCAGCGACGTGGCCCACTGCGACCGGGGGATGATCCGCGAAGGGAGGCCGCGCCCGCATCCCCGCGATATCGAGCCGGATCGCCGAACGGGCTCCTGACAGCCCTCCTCCAGCCTACTGATCCTTGACCGCGGGCCAGTTCTGGTCCGCCTTGGAGATGTAGCCCGCCTTGTCCTCACGCCAGGTGTCCTGAATAGCCGCGTCGTAGTTCAGGTAGAGTTTCCCACCGACGATCGTGAATGCATGTGGCTCGGTGGGCGCCTTGTAGCCGCGCGCGGTGCCGTAGGCGCAGTAGCCGCCGTATTGCGGCAGGTACTTCTCCGGTTCCGCTATGAAGAGCGTGCGGTTGCCCGCCGTCGCGAAATGGAAAGTCGCACCCTTGTAGGCAGCGTTGATTTCGGGCGAGCCCTTGGTTGGCCCGCCGGATGAGAAATAGCTGACCGGATCGTAGCCCGAGATGGCCACGCCGTTCAGCTCGAAGATTTCCCCGGCCGCTGCGGGAGCAGCGGCAAGGGCGAGCGACAGGCAGGCGGCGGCAACGGCGCGCGTGCAGTGGAAATTTGTCATGCATATCCTCCTGAAATTCCGAGGATGAGACCAACGAAAGCCGCTTGCCGTTTCGCCGCCGCCGATCACGATCTTGTGTTCCACAAAGCGTAACGTTTCCCCGCCATGGCCTGTCGAATCCACTGAACGGCGCTTCGGGGCATTCCCCCTCCCGAGCCGCCGCTCGGCAGCGGCCGCTTCGTGGGTAGCGGCTCATGAGAGGAGATCAAAGATGAGAGCTTTCACACGCATGGCAGCGTTTGCCGGTACCGCATTCGTCGCCCTGACCGCGGCGACCGCATTCGCGGGCGAACTGAAACCCTTCGAAACCACGGCTTTCGAGGCGGCGCAGCAGGCGGGTAACCCGATCGTCGTCGATATCTGGGCGAGCTGGTGCCCGACCTGCGCCGCCCAGGAACCAATTGTCGAAAAGCTGGCCGCATCGCCCGATTTCTCGGACGTAACGGTCTTCAAGGTGGATTTCGACAAGCAGAAGGACGTCGTGCAGGCGCTCGGTGCACAGCGCCAATCGACGCTGATCGCCTTCAAGGGAGCTTCCGAGACGGCCCGCTCGGTCGGCGATACCGACCCGGCCTCGATCGAGACATTGTTCAGATCGGCATTGACGAATTGAACGATGATTTCAACGCTGATTTTCGCGACGATCGCAGGGGTGCTTTCCATCCTGTCGCCCTGCGTTCTTCCACTGGTACCTATCGTGCTCGCGACCGCCATCGGCAAGCACCGCTATGGCCATCTTGCACTTGCGGCAGGGCTGGCCGGCTCCTTCGTGGCGATCGGGATGTTCGTCGCCTTGCTCGGCTTCGGTATCGGGCTCGACCTCGACTTTTTCCGCTCGTTCGGCGCGTTGCTGATGATCGGCCTCGGCGTCGTCCTCATCCTTCCCTCGATGCAGCTCCGGTTCGCTACGGCAGCGGGGCCGATCGGCAATTGGACCGAGCGCCGCTTCGGTGGTCAACATGGCGATGGCTGGAGAGGCCAATTCGTCGTCGGCCTTTTGCTCGGCACCGTCTGGAGCCCCTGCGTCGGTCCGACCCTCGGCGCCGCGTCACTGATGGCAGCGCGGGGCGAGAACCTCACTCAGGTCTTCCTGACCATGGCCGCCTTCGGTCTTGGGGCCGCCGCGCCGCTATTGCTCCTCGGCCAGCTGTCGCGTGAGGTCCTCAACCGCTGGCGGGACCGGATGCTGGGCTTTGGCAAGGTCGCAAAAGCCGTATTCGGCGCCGTGTTGCTGGTGATCGGGATCGCCATCCTGACAGGCGTGGACAAGCAGCTGGAGGCCGCGCTGGTCGAGGCTTCCCCGGCCTGGCTCACGAGCCTGACCACGCGTTTCTGACAGGGGCCTGCACGGTTTCTCCGGTTCAGGCATGGGCTTGTCACTGAACGAGGAGAGGCTGCAGGCCTCCGAAAACTTTCCTACAGCGCCGCGCGTCTTACGAGACGCAACAGGCCTTAGAACGTGCCTGGAATGATCGTGATCTACGCAGCGGCCAGGAGTGCTGCAAGCTCGCGAAAAAGCCGCTCGTCTTCCGACTGGGCGACATTGAAGCGCAAGAACCCGCTGGCCGTCTGCGTATGACTGAAGACATTGCCCGGCGCGAGCACGATGCCTCTGGCGAGCGCTTGCCTCGCTAGCTTTGCGGCATCGATGCCGTCCGGCAGCCGGCACCAGAGAAACATGCCCGCTTGCGGCTCGATCCATGGCGTGATCCCGATCCGGGCGAGTCTTCGGGCAGTCTCGGCCATCGCCCCTGCCAGGCGCTGACGCACCGTCTCCATGTGCTTGCGATAGCTGCCGTCTTTCAGGAGCGTCAGCACCAGTTCGGAGGAGAAGCCGGCGGCGCCGAAGCACGTGGCGATCTTGAGGTCGGTCAACGCCTCCACCCATCCGCGAGGCGCCACGATGAAGCCGCAGCGCACCGCCGCCGACAGCGTTTTCGAGAAGCTGCCTATGTGCACCACCCTTTCGAGCCCGTCGAAAGCCGCAAGGCGCGGCGCCGGCGTCTCTTCGAAATCGGCGAAGATATCGTCCTCGATGATCGTCAGCCCGGCCTGCTCTGCAAGCTTGAGCAGACGATGGCCGACGAGCGGCGACAGCATTGCGCCGGTCGGATTGTGAATGGCGGAATTGGTGATGTAGAGCCGCGGCTTGTGCTCTGCGAGCGCTTCGGCGAAGCGGCCGATGTCCGGCCCGCCGGGCGTATAGGGAACGCCGACGATTTTTGCCTGATGCGCCCTGAGGAGTGCGTGGAAATTGAAATAACACGGATCGTCGACGAGCACCGCATCCCCCGGCTTCAGCAGGAAACGGCAAAGCAGATCGATCGCCTGCGTGCCGGATTCGGTGAGCAATATCTGATCGGGCGACGCCTCTATGCCGTGCTGCGCCACGCGCCGTGCCAGAAGCTGACGCAGCGGCAGCAATCCGAGTGGCGAACCATAGTCGACGAGCGTGGCGGCGGCGCCGCGGGCGATGCCCCGCAACGCCCGCCGTAATCCTTCCTCCGGCATCCAATGCGGCGGCAGCCAGCCGCATCCGGGCCTCAGTACCCCCTCCCCCGGCTCAAGGGCCTGGCGCGAGATCCACAGGGGATCGACGGCCCGGTCCACGCGCGGGCCGATCTCGGCAAGCGTGAGCGGCGCGAGCGGCGCCGCTACGAAGAAGCCCGAGCCCGGCCGCGAGCGGATCACACCTTCGGCCTGAAGGCGCTCATAGGCCTCGACCACCGTGGACTTGGAGACTTTCATCGTCAAAGCGAAGGAACGGATGGACGGGAGCCTCGCGCCGGGCGTCAAACTCCGCGCGGCTATCCGGTGCTTCACCGTGCCCATCACCCTGGTGATCAGGCTTTCGCCAGCGGCACTCGTCGCTTTCAGCTGCATCCGTACTGGCTCTTTCTCCATGACAGTTCTTATCAACTGTACCCTACTGTCTCTGGAACGGCCAGCGATCCAGCCCGATACCGAAGAAAAAGGAGCATAGGTATGAACAAGGCAGCAAGCGGCTGGATGAGTGGTTTGATCGGCGTCGTGATCTTCAGCGGTTCGTTGCCGGCGACCCGCATCGCAGTGATGGACTTCGACCCCATCTTCCTGACCGTGGCACGGGCGACGATCGCCGGACTTCTCGCCTTCTGTCTGCTCTTCGCGTTCCGAGAAAGACGACCTGCCCGCGGAGACCTCGCATCGCTGGCCGTGATCTCGCTCGGTGTCGTCGTCGGTTTCCCGCTTCTGACGGCGCTTGCGCTGCGTCACGTGACCTCCGCCCATTCCATCGTCTTCATCGGCCTTCTGCCGCTTGCAACCGCGATTTTCGGCGTGCTTCGCGGCGGCGAGCGTCCACGCCCCGCCTTCTGGGTGTTCTCCGGCCTCGGCAGCGCGATCGTCGTCGGCTTCGCGGCACGGCAGGGCTTTTCCGCCTCGCCGATCGGAGATCTCCTGATGCTCGCCGCCATCGTCGCCTGCGGGCTCGGTTACGCGGAGGGTGCGAAGCTGTCGCGCAGGCTCGGCGGCTGGCAGGTCATTTCCTGGGCCCTCGTCCTCTCCCTTCCGATCATGACGGCCCTGATGCTCGCCACCATGCCGTCGAGTCTTGCGGGACCGAGCGTCGCTTCCTGGCTCGGCTTCGGATACGTCTCCGTCTTCAGCATGCTCATCGGCTTCATCTTCTGGTATCGCGGCCTGGCGCTGGGAGGGATAGTGGCGGTCGGCCAGTTGCAATTGCTGCAGCCCTTCTTCGGTCTTGCGTTGGCTTCGACATTGCTCGGCGAATCCGTGAGCTGGGGCATGCTCGCCGCGACGGTCGCCATCGTCGCCTGCGTTGCCGGCGCAAGAAAATTCGCCTGACCTCCGGCGACCGTTCCTCAAGTCGGCCGGCGTCTGCCCGCAGCCCTCGATCGGTGATACTGTTGCGATAACGGCACGCCGGAACCTTCGCGGCGATCCGCCGTTTCATTCGGACCGGTCGCGCGACGAGTCTGCGGAAGACCGCGTGCCTTTTCCTCATTCCGCTCCAGAACGGGAGGTCTATGACGATGATGCGGCGGAAGATATCCCGGTTCGTGCTTGCAGGGCTCGTGCTCGTCGGGGGGATACTTCCCTCGGAGACGAGCGCTGCCCCCGCCGACGAGGCGGCTTTTCTCAATTCGCTCGAGGGTCGATGGACCGGCGGCGGCACGGTGCTGCTTCGCATCGACCGAGGACCGATCAATGTCTCGTGCAATTTCAGCTCGGATGCGACCGGCACCGCCCTCGCCATGAGAGGAACCTGCCGCGGCCTGCTCGTGGTGTCGCGCTCGATCAGCGCGGATCTGCGATCCGACGGCGCCCGCTACACCGGCATCTATGTCGGCCCGAGAGGCGGAAGGTCCGCCTTGTCCGGGAGCCGCCGCGGCAACGCCATCAATCTGACCGTCACCTGGGCAAGGGAAGTCAACGGCGATCGCAGGGCGACGCTCATCGTGCAGAAACGCGGCGAGAACGGAATGCGCCTCAGTACTGTCGACGTGGATCCGGCGACAGGAAAACGCGTGGTGACGAGCGAGCTCAATCTGCGGCGGAGCTGAAGCGGTCGTTTCCCCTCGCTCTTTCAGAGCACGCCCCAGCCGCGGTAGCGCCCCCTGCCCGTCATTTCGCGTACCCCGAGTTCGCGCACCAGATTGAGGGCGCCGCGCGGCGTGACCCCGAGATGGCGCGCGATCAGGGGTGCGGAGACGATCGGCCGCGACAGAACGAGTTCGATCAGGCCCGGGAGATTGCTGTTCGATCGGCGGTCTTTGATCCGCATTTCCATCTGCGTCCTGGCGAGCGACAGACGGTCGAGTTCCTTCATGCCGAGTTCGGCCGCCGCGGACATCGCCTCCAGAAAACCGGTGAGACGCGTCAGCCGGTCCTTTGAGCGTCGACGCTCGTGGCGGATCGTCTTCAGGCCGGTGTTATAGGCGAGCACGTGCGAACCGACCTTGCCGCGAAATCGAAGATAGGCGCCGACGAGAAGCGAGCCGAGCCAGTGCTGCCGGCGCAACGGCTCGATGCGCTCCCATGCATCGAAAAGAACGGCAGCCCCAAGCGCGGCGGGCAGTTGGTCGGCAACCGGCAGCACGGCGCGCCACGCGTCGAGCCGGGCGGCCTCATCCCAGTCGTCATCGAAGAGCAGGCCGAGTTGGCCCGTCGGCTCTACTCTTTGCGACTGCGTTTCGATTGCGGGCTGTTCTGCCATGGCCGCGCTTCCAGCATGAATGTCCAGCAACCGCGCGGACCGGGCGATCGCCGCATCGATCTCGGCGAATGCGTCGGAAAGGGAGCTGTCCATCGGACCGTCCGCCATGTCGGGTGCATCCGTTTCGTCCGGATCGTCCCGGAAAGCCGAAGTGTCGGGGGAGTCATGCCTGACGGCCGGGCCCCCCTCGCCGCGCAACGCGCTCAGCCCGGGTGGCGACAAGGCCCAGTCGGTATCGGCCAAATCCAATCGTCGCCGCGCCCTCAGAACCGCGTGCGCGATGGTCAGCTCGTGCGACGGAGCGCGCGCGTCCATATGCGAATCGTGTAGAACCAGGTCCTCGACATGGACCAGTTCACCGGCGACCCAAAGCGCCGCCGCCGCGTCGAAAAACTGGCCGCGCTCCCGAAAGCCCTCGGCGACGGCATGACGCCCTGCCCGCTCGTCGAGCCGGGCGAGCCCGTCTTCGGCGGCAATCAGGACCGGCAGCAGCGCCGGATCGAGCGGATCAGGGATCTCATATCTCATTTTGAAAGCAAAGCGTTGGCGGTGAAACGGAAGGTAACACGCGCATTCGTTCCGGCACAGCTATTCGAAGGTTTTCCACCCCTATTGTGCTCCGCTCACATCTGTTCCCCGCACGCTGTCCACGAGGACGCTTGCGCGCCGGCGGCGTTGATCTTAAGACCGGCCTAAGACCAACCAACTTGATGGAGTTGACAGCTGTCAACTCCGGGCCGGCACTGTGGAGCGCCTTGATCGCGGGTCTCCCGACGCCGCCCCGGAACTCCACAAGGTAACGGCTGTCTGCGCAGCGGGAGCGTTCCGGACCGGAGGAAATCGCCCCTCGGCAAAGCTCGGCTGTGCGGATGCGCCGTTAGACACAAGGAAAAGGCAAGCGTCTATGGTATCCGATATTCTCGCCGCTTCCGGCGGCGTCAAGCAGGTAATCTGTATAAATTGGGGAACGAAATACGGCGCGCCTTTCGTGAACCGCCTCTTCGCGATGGTCGCCCGCAACATCACGCCGCCTTTCACCTTCACCTGTTTTACCGACAATAGGGAAGGCCTTCGGTCGGAAATACTCTGCGAGGACCTTCCGCCGCTCGATGTCGAGATGCCGGTGAATACCAAGGGAATCTGGCCCAAGGCGCGCCTGTGGGGCCCGGAACTCGGCAGCCTCAAGGGACCGGTACTCTTTCTCGACCTCGATCTGGTGGTCGTCGGATCGCTCGACGCGTTTTTCGAGATCGGCGGTCCCAATGATATCGTGATGACCCGCAATCAGACGACGCCGCTTGAGCGTCTCGGGCAGACGTCGCTGTTCCGCTTCCCCGTCGGAAAGCTGGTCCCATTGCAGGAGAAGTTCCGCGCCGACCCGCAACAGGTGGCGGACGAATATGAATTCGAGCAACGCTTCGTGACGCGCAACGCGCCAGGAGGTGCGAAATTCTTCCCGCGGCGTTTCGTTCTACATTTCCGCCAGGACTGTCGGCGGCCATTCCCCTTGAACTACTTCCTGCCGCCACAGCTGCCGGCGGATGCACGCGTGGTTATTTTTCCGCGTGGTCTGCTGCCGCAACATGCGATAGACGGTCAGTTCGGCTACAAGGGGCGGGTGGCGACGCCGATCGATCATATTCGCGGGCTCTTCTCTCCAGGCAGAAGAGAAAAGAGCCCGTTCCGCTACCTCCGGCACTATATTCTCCCGAGCCCATGGGTCGCGGAACACTGGCGCGAGTGAGCGGCAAAGTTCGCATTGTTGACAGCTGTCAACTGGGGAAACGGCAGCAGGGATCGACACCTGCATATGGCCGGTTGCCATGCTTCCGAGTTGGTTGGCCGCCCGCACGACGTTCAATCGACTGGAGAATAGGGGAGGTGGTTGGCCGCCGTCGTTGCGGTCACCAACCCTCGAAATAAGGCCGTCCGCGTGACGGAACCTATTGGCGATTTAGCTTCCGCACTGCCGATTTATCGCTTTGTTCGCCAATACCTTACGATAGAAGCAAAATTGTTAAGAAACAGACACCAAGGCGGTAAATCAAAAACGAATGCGAATCCCCAACTGAGGCGAGTTTCCCCTATCTGGAGCGTCAAGGCAACCGCGAGTGGTCCGCGTCGCAAGCCAGACCCAACCTTACGACAGACAAATCCTGCAGTGCGCTTGACCCTGCTAATAGGTCTCCGCTGAGCGAGAGGCGTCAACCGGCAAGCGGCATGCTTGGCCCTCGCGCGCGCCTCAGTGCAGCAACCATCGGAGCAACAGAGAAAGCCTGGCACCGCGCTCTCGCGGTAAGAACCCGAAGATACCCGCCCGGCGAACTTATGCAATCGGCTCTCTCCAGGATGCAGGCGATGACGGTCGCAGCATTTTCCTGGCCGAGGACCGTGCATGCATCGTCATAGGCATCCGTGCTCACGTTCAGCATGGTCCTGACGACGACTGCCGCGGTCTGCAGCTCCTTCCAGGTCGTTATACGGCCCTGTGGTCCGTAATCGGTGATCTGCGGGCAAGCGGATAGGAGGACGGGCAGGGGAACTTCCCGGGCGAGGCGGGAGATCGGCAGAGATGGAGGCGCCGGGCTGACAGGGGTCTGCACATCGACATGGGTCGCGACCTCCGAGAGCTTCGCCTTCGGCGTTACAGGATCCGCCTTGCAGCTTTGGGCGCTTGCCGGAAATTTCCCCGAGCCTTTTCCCAAGCCAGGTTCAGATTCAAATTGAGAGTCTGGATGTGAATTCTGTATGTGCCGCCCATTATGGCGATCATTGGCATCCATTTTTTCCGAATTAAGTAGTTTTTCCAATTGATTGGACAGATCGGCACGAATTTCCGCCATAGCGTCGTGAAGGGCCTCGACGTCGCTGACCGATGCCTTGCGCGAGAGAGGCGCAGACAATTCTTCATATCGCCGCTGCTGCTGCTCCCAGCCGCCTGGCACGCCAGATTCACGGAGGAGCTCGAGCAGCTTGGCGATGTCGCGCCGGCAGAGGCTCAACCTTTCGCGCATCTGACGGTGATACTGGTTGGCTGCGGCAAGTTCGGCAGCGGCGGTTTTGAACTCATCGGCCCGGGCTACGAGTGGGGAGAGGTCGAATCCGAAGGCTTCGCCTACCGCACCATTGCGGTTCCTTCGAGCGTAACGCTTACCATTCGGGCTGTCGCGCCGCAGGATCAGACCCGATTCCACGAGGCATGCAAGATGCCGGCGGAGCGTGGTGCCCGCCATTCCGTGGGTTCGGAGCGAGAGCTGCGCATTGGAGGGGAAAACGACGAGGCCATTTTCGGCCGAGAGCTCGGCTCCCGGATAGAAGCTCAAAAGGGCGTTCAACACCGCAAGCGAACGATCGGACACGCCGATCACCGTCTTCGCTTCACAGAGAGAACGAAACAATTTCCACTTGTCCACCGACCGGTCCGGCGGGACGTTGCCGGCGGCGATCTGACTTGCGAGCATGCCAAGCGTCATCGCCCGCCGCCCAAAGGGCGTCGTCACACTTCCACGTTCCATTTTCTTCACCTTTTCCAAGGCAAAAGAAATTCGTTCGCCGAAACGACGTCAAAAATGCTTGACACTGATTCGCGGAAATGGGATTCTCTAGTTGCTACACGAGAGAAGGGTTTCCGCAGCGCTAGTCGTTCGGAAGCCTTTTTCTTTTGCTCTGTTTAGTCTCCTGTTTCCCGTTGATATTCGAGGTAGAGCGCTTCAAGCCTCTTCCTCACGAATTCTGCAAAGCCCGGTGCCGCCTTCTTGCTGAAGGCCAGCGTCGTTTCCGCATCCGTTTCACGAATCCGCACGGCGCGGCTCCTGTCCGGAGCAATCCAGGTTTCCGCCTTTGAGGGCTTCCTGGCGAGGCTCAGCAAGGCAAACAGCTTTTCGAAACGCTGATCGCTCTCCAGCGCCTTGAACTCGGGCGCATCGATGAAATCCAATGCCTTCGGACGCCAGTCATCGCGGTCGATGAGATCGGCGAGTTCGATCCACCGCCTCCTGCCGAAACCCGGCGCGGCACCGATGGCTTCGATGATCTCCAACGGCAATCGGCGGACGACGGCAATCATCTTGGAGAGCGCCGCCTTGTCCACCCCGAGGGCCGACATGATCGTGTCCCGCGAGAAGCCGCGATCTTCAAGACGCGTTGCGAATAAGGCCCGCTCTATGAAGGAGAGGTCGGTGCGGGCGTTGTTTTCCTGCCCCTGGGAAATGACGAGCTGCTCGTCGTTCAGGTTCCGGATGACCGCCTTGACCTTGGTGCCGATCTCGCGCAATGCCGCAAGCCGCCTGTGGCCGTAGGCGACCTGATATCGGCCGCTCTCCGCCGGATGCGGCCGTACGAGGATCGGAACCTGTTGTCCGTGGTCCCGGATCTGCTGAACCAGCATGGCCTGAACCTCGGGGGCGACACCCAGCCTATCGATGATGAACGAGGAATCGATCAGCTCCGGGTCCAGTTCGACGATCGCGTGCCCCTCGGCAAGCTGGCGCTCCAATTCCTCCGCTCGTTCGACCTTCTGGGTGATGTTCGAAAGGGATCTGGTGATGCCGCCGACGAGGCCATTGGAGCGCTGGGCGGGCGCAAGACCCGCGATCGGACGACCGACAGCCGGACGCTCCCCGTCTTCGGAGGAGAGGGGGCTGTCGGAAATGCCGATCAGGTTCTTGCGGGCCATCGGTTACTTCCTCCCCCAGACCCTGCGGATCATCTCTTCGATCTCTGCATTGACGAGGGAGAGCGAATCCATCGCCCGATCGTAGGTACCGCGTATGAATTGCGAGCGCTCCACCTCATAGAGCGTCTGCTTGGTCACGCCGGCGTCGGAAATCGCAGTCGATTTCACCATCGCGTTCTGCAGCATGCGGTTACCGAAGATCGCGCGCATGAAACCGGTCATCTGACTCTGCGGTCCGTCGTTCGGCTCGAAACGCGTGACCAGATAGCGCATCCAGTCATAGCTGGTGCGCCCGCCGGCGTTCTCGACAACGGCCATGAGCTCGCTCGTCATCGACAGGAACTGGGACATCGACATGACGTCGAGCATCTGCGGGTGCACGGTGATGAGCACGGAGGTCGCGGCGCAAAGCGCCGACATGGTCAGGAAGCCGAGCTGCGGCGGGCAGTCGATGACGACGATGTCGTAGAAGCTCTCGATCTCGGAAAGCACCTCGCCGATCCGCGCGAAGAACATGGTCTCGGTGGAGCCCGCGATCATCGCCTTCGGAGTCTCGTGCTCGAATTCCATGAGTTCGAGATTGCCCGGAATGAGGTGAAGATTGGCGGTATAGGTCGACCGAACCACCTCCGCGATCGGCCGGGGGGCCTCGTAGCGTATGGCGCCGTAGAGCGTTTCCCCTTCGCCGACGTCCAGTTCCGGCTGATGGCCGAAGAGGGCGGAGAGGGAGGCCTGCGGATCGAGATCGATCGCCAGCACCCGATAGCCGCGCAAGGCGAGATACTGCGCGAGGTGAGCGGATGTCGTCGTCTTGCCTGAACCGCCTTTGAAATTCATGACGGAGATGACCTGCAGCTTCTCGCCTGGTCGGCGATGCGGAATATATTTTCCGGTCTTGCTGCCTTCGTCGAGGACTCGGCGGATACGGTCGATGTCCTCCATCGCATACATGCGGCGGCCGTTTGACAGCGGCTGCGGGCCATGGCCTTCTGAGGCGATCTGGCGCAGATAACCTTCGCCGATTCCGATGAAGGCCGCTGCCTCTGCCGGACTGAAGAGCCGCATCGTCTTTTGCGCCGACGGAGAAAAGATCTTCTTCTGATGCTCCTGCAACTGGTGTGCGAGTTCCTGAGCGTCGGCAGACAAGAGCGACGGCAGATGCTCCTGCTCCTCAAGGCTCTGGATTCTCTGTTGCAACATTCCTATTCTCCAAAAACTGCGCAAAATTCCCCAATGAGAGCTGATCTGCGCAGTTATACTATGCGCCGATTCGTTGCCATTTTACAAACGCTTAACAAAAAGCTTGGTTGTGCTGCCGGAGCGCTGCAGTTTTGTCATCCGGCAGTTCATTGGTTGTCCGCGGACAACTCGCCGGCAGCCCAGCCGGACCGATCCGGCCGACACTTGCGTTGGCGAAGCGTCGCGCAACCGAGCGGTCGAGCAAATCTCCTCCTGACTGTGCAACCCACACGGGGCCGCTATAGATCATAATTTTAGTAGACTATTGACAGTGGACCGGATTGTGACAGGATCGAGCGCGGCAGGTCGGATAAGAGAAGGATAAGGCATGTTCTATCTCGGCGGAATGACCCTCGGCTACCTCGTCCCACCCCGGCGCACCGGCGCGGCCCGCAAACCCTTGGCGAGCAAGGAGCCGGCGAACGACCGTCCCGACCGGGAGAACGCGCCGGGTGACGGCGAAGGGGATCGGGAGTGGGCTCGCGCCTTCCTGGCGCCGTGGCACCTCTTCTATTGAAACGCCTCTGCCGCAAGTCCTTCTCTTGAAGCGACGATGCGTCGGGAAACATGCGGGAGGGCTGTCGTCTTGGCGCGAAATGGGTAAGGTACGGGGTCGTTTACGAGCGAGGGTCCCGCCATTTCCAGCAATCGTGCCTACACCGAAGAAAAACGTCAGGAACAGCCTCTGTCGCTGCATCAGAAAATTCTGAGCGAGGTCGAGGGCCACATTCTTTCCGGCGACTGGCCGCCGGGGTACCGCATTCCTTTCGAGCACGAACTCACGGAGCAATACGGCTGTTCGCGAATGACCGTGAACAAGGCCCTGAGCGAGCTCGTGAAGCGGGGACTGATCGAGCGGCGGCGCAAGTCTGGAAGCTATGTCAGCTTTCCGCAGGTCCAATCCGCAGTGATGGAAATTCACGACGTCAAGCGGGAGGTGCAGTCCCTCGGGCTCGACTACGCCTACCGCCTCGGCGAGCGAGCGGTGCGCAAGATGCGTGCCGGCGATGAGGGGCGCATCGATCTGCCTCTCTCGTCCCGGCTTCTCGATATCACCTGCCGCCATTTTGCCGGCGGCCGGGTTTTCTGCCTCGAGGAGCGGTTGATCAATCTTTCGGCGGTGCCGGAAGCCGAGACCGAGACCTTCGAGACCGCTGCCCCGGGCTCGTGGCTGCTCGGTAAAGTGCCCTGGAGCACCGCGGAACATCGCATCAGGGCCGTCGCGGCGAGCCGCCCGACGGCCCAGGCGCTCGAAGTGGCGGTCGGCGCGGCCTGTCTCGTCATCGAGCGACGGACCTGGAGCGGCGGCGTACCGGTCACCAGCGTGCTGCTCACCTATCCCGGAGATCGCCACGAGCTCATTGCGGAGTTCGCGCCGAGCGCGCCCGCATAGACCGCGTCAATTCCTGCTAACGGCGCAATTTTTGCAAGAAAAAGCACCAATCTCTGGCGCTTTGGCTCGTCGAAGGGCATCCTGTCTGCAGTGTCATCCTGGCAGAGGGAGGAACGCCGATGCGCTGCTTTACTGTACTCGGTCCTTCGCAGATCGGAAAATCCACGCTCGTGGAGAGGGTGGGCTCGCTGGGAGGCGAGCCGAAAAAATCAGTTACGCCATATGGACTGGGCCTCACCGAATTCGAATTCGGCGGCGAGGCCTGGTGCGCCCTCGACGTTCCCGGCAATAACGAGGCCCTGGCGCATGCGCAGCATGCGCTGCTCGCGAGCGACGCATGTGTTCTCTGTGTTTCGCCGATACTGGACGAGGCGGTTCTCGCCGCCCCTTACTTGCGCATGATCGAGGCGTCCGGCACGCCATGCATCCTCTTCATCAACCGCATGGACGAGCCGCGAGGGCGCATAAGGGACATCGTCGCCGCCCTGCAGGATTTCTGCAGCCGCCCGCTCATCCTGAGGCAGATTCCCATCCGCGACGGCGACAGGATCATCGGCAGCTGCGACCTGATTTCGGAGCGGGCCTGGCGCTATCGCGAGGGACAGCCTTCCTCTCTCTTCGAGATACCCGAAAGCGCGGTCGAGCGCGAACACGAGGCACGCGCGGAGCTTCTCGAGCACCTTTCGGAATTCGACGATTGGCTGCTGGAAGAGCTCATCGAGGACCGCGAGCCGGCCAGCGACGCGATCTATTCGATCTCGACACGGGTTCTGAACGAAAACAAGATCATTCCGGTGCTCCTCGGCTCTGCCGGCCACGGCAACGGCCTGATGCGGCTGATGAAGGCGCTCCGCCACGAGGCCCCGCGCGCTGAGGCGCTGAGAAAACGCCTTGCCGCGGGTGCCGGCGTCGACGAGGCGACGCTCCTCGCGGTCAGTTTCCATGCCCATTATCGCCAGAGCGTCGGCAAGACGGTTCTTGCCCGCGCTCTCCAGAACGGAGTGAAGCAGGGGGCGACGCTGGGCGGCGGAAGTCTCGGCGCTCTGCAGGATCCCGCAAGCGGCCGGCCCATCGGCTCGGGTGTGACCGAAGCGGGCCAGCTCTTCGGAGCGGTCAAATCCGACCACCTGCCGGTCCCCTCGCTGTTGACGGCCGGTGCCGCCCTCGCTCCGCCCGACTGGACGACCCCCCCGAACCCCATGCTCGAGCGGATACTGGTGCCGGCGAGCGAACGCGACGAGACCAAGCTCTCCGAGACCCTTGCGAAACTCGCCGAGACAGATCGCGGCCTGAAGGTGATGCAGGAGGAGGGGACAGGGGCGCAGCTCGTTTGCGCCCAGGGCCCGGTGCACCTGCGCGAGGTCTGCAGGACGTTGTCGGACGTTTTCCATGTCGAGGTGAGCGACCGGCCGCCGAGCCCGATCTACCGGGAGACCGTTTCGAGGTCCTCGGACGTTCATTACCGCCATCGCAAGCAGACCGGCGGGGCAGGGCAATTCGCGGATGTGAAGCTCAGCGTCCATCCGAACGGGCGAGGCGACGGATTTTCCTTTGCCGAGACGGTCAAGGGTGGTGCCGTGCCGCGCAATTACATCCCTGCGGTCGAGGCGGGCGCACGCGAGGCGATGGAGAAGGGACCCCTCGGCTTCAAGGTCATCGATGTCGGCGTGCTGCTCACCGACGGCCAGCACCATTCGGTCGACAGCTCGGAATATGCGTTCCGCACGGCCGGCAAGCTTGGCGTCCGGCAGGCGCTGTCGCAGGCCGCCTCCGTACTGATGCAGCCGGTCTTTCGCGTCGAAATCCATGTCCCGTCGGTCTATTCGGGAAGTCTCGTGCCGATCGTTGCCTCGTTGAAGGGCCAGGTGCTGGGCTTCGATCGGGACGAAGCGGCGAAAGGCTGGGACATCTTCCGCGCCCTTCTACCCGGCAGCGCGCTCGACGACCTGGCGCGCTCGCTCAGATCCGCCACCCAGGGCATCGGCTATTTTTCCAAGAGTTTCGATCATTTCGAGGAACTCTACGGCAAGGAAGCCCAGGCGATCGTCACCGCTCACGGAACGCCGGCCAGCGAGCATTGACCGACAGCACGAAGCGCGCCGTATCGATACGGCGCTTGTTGGGTCATTCCTTGCCTGGAGCGTTGCAGTGTTTCCTGAAACACCGAACGCTCCAACGTTTTGAAACTACGCACTGCCGACGGAAAACCGCTACGCACTTTTCCTGGACCTCGGGCGCACGGGCAGCGGCAACGCCGCCCGTCGCGACCCGATGACCGCCGTTGCGCCGAGCACCATGCTTGCCGCCAGCAACAGGGCTTGCGCAGCGACGAAGGGCGCCTCGGTTTGCGTCGGCGCCATCGGCTGCAGCACCGGAACCTTGAGGAAGCTCTGCACGATAAGAACGAAGAGGTTGAGATAGAGCGCGAATGTCGCGCTCACCACATAGGCCGGCCGCGCCCAGCCGCGGAGCGTGAAGGCATAAAGCGCGGCAAAGGCGATGACGAGAGTGAGGACGGAAATCGCCCCGACCACCAGTGCGGGCGTGATCCCACTGAAGGGAAAGAGGAAGCCGGTGATGCTGGTGGCCGCGGTGGTGACGAGGAAAACTGCGTGCCAATGGCCGAGCCAGCGGCCGGCGGCGAGCGCCGGCAGGGCGACGAGGCCGCTCGCAATGCCAATCAGACTGACGGCGACATGCAGGGCAAGAAGGGTCTCGATGGAAAATCCGGGGATCATAGCGCATCTCCTGGAGGCAGGGGGACGAAGCTGGGGGAGGGCGACGGCACCGCCGCCGCGCCTCGCCGGCGTTGAAGTCAAGCTTCGATGAATTCGAGCAGGTCGGCGTTGAAGCGGTCCTGATAGGTCTGCGTCAGGCCATGATCGGCACCCTCGTAGACCTTCAGCACGGCATGTTTGACGATCTTGACGGTCGAAAGCGCAGAGGCGCCGATCGGCACGATCTGGTCGTCGTCGCCGTGGAGGACCAGGGTCGGCTTGTCGAACTTCGCCAGGTCGGCATTGAAGTCGCTTTCCGAGAAGGCGCGGATGCTGTCGAGCTGGCCCTTGAGGCCGCCCATCATGCCCTGCAGCCAGAAGCTCTCGCGGATTCCCTCCGAGATGGCGGCACCCTCGCGATTGTAGCCGTAAAAGGGGATCGTCAGATCCCTGAAGAATTGCGAGCGGTCGTCATAGGTGCCCTTGCGAATGCCATCGAAGACGTCGATCGGCAGGCCGCCGGGGTTGGCCTCGGTTTTCAGCATGAGCGGCGGCACCGCGCCGATCAGCGCCACCTTCGCTACGCGCCCGGTGCCGTGCCGGCCGACGTAGCGGGTAACCTCGCCGCCGCCTGTCGAATGCCCGACAAGGATCACGTTGCGCAAGTCCAGCGCCTCGATCAGTTCGGCAAGGTCGTCGGCGTACTGGTCCATTGTGTTGTTGTCCCAGACCTGGTCAGAACGGCCGTGGCTGCGGCGGTCGTGGGCGATGACGCGATAGCCCTTGTTTGCAAAGAAGACCATCTGCGCATCCCATACGTCGGCCGTGAGCGGCCAGCCATGGGAGAAGAGGACGGGTTGAGCATTGCGCGAGCCCCAGTCCTTGTAGAAGATGCGGGTGCCGTCCCTGGTGGTGATCGTAGCCATTTTCTTCATCCTTTCAGCGGGTTGGAAGACTGCCGGGTGGGGTGCCTTACTTGTCGCGCCCCGTGCTTGAAGATTTAGGCCGATTGCGAAATGATCGGGATTGGCGGATCGGACATTAGGCGGGCCGAAACCGACAAAGAGGGGCGACATGGCGAAGGGACGAGCACTGCCAGCGAGAGCCGAGATCGGCCTCATGCTTTATCCGGGTTGCCAGATGGCGATGGTCCACGGCATGACGGATCTCATCGGCATAGCCGGTCAATTCTCCGCCGAGCGCGGCGGACCGGTGGCGCGAGTCAGTCACTGGCGGCTTCAGGACGACGGCTGTCTTGCACGATGTTTCGACACCCATCCCGAACTCGGGTTCCGGGAGGCGCCGGAGATCCTGCTTGTCCCCGGCCGGCTGACGGGACCGATGGAAGCAGAGGAGGCAGCGCCCTATGCGCGCTGGCTGCTCGACCGGCATGCCCAGGGGGCGACGCTGGCATCGTCTTGCGGCGGGACTTTCGTGCTTGCGGCGACGGGCCTGCTCAAGGGTCGCCCGGCGACGACGCACTGGCTGTTCGCCAACGCCTTCCGCGATCGTTTCCCCGACGTCCGGCTCGATCCGGACAAGATCGTCATCGAGGACGGCGACATCATCACAGCCGGCGGCCTCATGGCGTGGACGGACCTCGGCATGCGCCTCGTGGACCGCCTGTTCGGTCCGACGGTGACGGTCGAGACCGGGCGCTTCCTGCTCATCGATCCGGCCGGACGCGAGCAGCGGCACTATTCCAGCTTTTCGCCGCGTCTCAATCACGGCGACGAGGCGATCCTCAAGGTGCAGCATTGGCTGCAGGCGCGCGAGGCCCGCGCCGTCAGTGTCGCGGAGATGGCCAAAGTGGTGGCGATGGAGGAGCGCACGTTCCTGCGCCGCTTCAAGGCGGCGACAGGTATGAAGCCGATCGAATATGCGCAGCATCTGCGCGTCGGCAAGGCGCGTGAGCTCCTGGAGTTCACCAAACGCTCGGTCGAACAGATCGCCTGGACCGTCGGCTATGAGGATGCGGCAGCTTTCCGCAAGCTGTTCCATCGCATCGTCGGGCTGTCGCCGGGCGACTACCGGCACCGTTTCGCCGTAGCGGCTGCCGGATAGTCTGCGCGCAGGACGGCGGCGTGCCGGCGTCGCTTTTTCGCGCCCGCGGCTGCGGAACAAAATTTCGTCTGAAGAATTAACAGGTGTCGCTTCTGTCCCCCAGCGACATTCAGGACCCCAACCTGTTGCAGTGCCCGCGTCGTCCCCTGCGCGGGCACTCGCATGTCTGCGAAACGATTCCCGCCCTCGGTTGACGACGCAAGCGGGACCCCGCAAAGCGGCGAGGCCCCGCCTCAAGTGTCGCTGAAAAGATCTAGGTCCTTGTATAGGTGGGAAGCCAGGAAGCTAGAGTGCCATCCGCGCCCATCTATAGGACCTTGGTCCGACCCCCTAAGGGCAAAGGTCCTAGACCCGTTGCCAGCTGAGTCTCAGGGTACATATTGCAGCATTCGCGCCGCGGGAGCCTGGAGCGGAACAGTGTGCGGTCTGCCGCCGGCATTTCTGCTCTGGCTCCTTGCACGATCACGTTCCATGATTTTGGGTCAACGGGGCCTAAAGTCATCGTGATCTCGGCAGGGGAACAACTCAACGATGGATCTCTCCCATGGCATTGTCGGACTACGGACGGAACAACACTGTCTCTGAAACCTGTTTCAGAACGATCACCCACCCGTTGACGAACCTGATCTGCATTATCGTGGCCGTGTCGATCGCCGTTTTCGCGAGCGTACCGACAGGCATTCCCCCATACGTGCTCGCGCCGATCAGCTTCATGATGGTGATCCTGATCGACCCTGCAGAAATTGCATCTAGATTGAAAGCCCACTCCGCAAGACGGGACGCCACGGTTGGCCGCTCGGAATCGGCCGCCGGAGGCTGGCAGGCCAGGGGAAACGGTTGGAGCCTGACATTGCAACGCAAACGCGGCCTGACGGGAGGAGCGGCTCGGTCGAATATCGCCGCCGCTGCAAGGGGACGCGCGGCCGACAGCTGCCGCCGCTGAAATCGTATCGCGTCGCCGGACGCGCGGCGCTTGCGCAGGAATTTGTCCGAAGCCAGCGGAAGGCGGATTGTCGCCGATTGCTGCGGGGCACCGGCAAGATCCGCCCGCATCGGCGAAGTTGTCGATTGCGCTTCCACAAAATCAATCATTTAGAGTTAGCCGATCTCTTGCTAGTGTAACGCCGCGGCCCCTTTCCGGAGGAACGGTCTTCCGCGCCAGATTTGAATGATTGGGAGGAATCTCTGTGAATCGAACATTGAAACGCGCCGCCATCGCGGCGATCGCAAGTGCGTCCATCACCCTTTCCGCGGCTTCGACAGGCGCAGCCGAGTTCATCAACGTCCTGACTGGCGGCACTTCCGGGGTGTACTACCCGCTCGGCGTCGCGCTTTCGAAGATCTATGGCGACAAGATCGAGGGCGTACGCACGCAGGTGCAGGCGACCAAGGCTTCGGTCGAGAACCTCAACCTCTTGCAGCAGGGGCGCGGCGAGATCGCCTTTTCGCTCGGCGATTCGGTCAAGCTTGCCTGGGAAGGCAATACGGATGCCGGTTTCAAGGCACCGCTCGACAAGCTGCGCGGTATCGCCGCCATCTATCCGAACTATATCCAGATCATGGCGTCGAAGGAGTCGGGCATCAAGACCGTCGCCGATCTCAAGGGCAAGAGCCTTTCCGTCGGCGCACCGAAGTCGGGCACGGAATTGAATGCCCGGGCGATCCTCGGCGCCGCAGGCATGAGTTATGACGACCTCGGCAAGACCGAATACCTGCCCTTCGCCGAATCGGTGGAGCTGATGAAGAACCGGCAGCTCGATGCGACGCTGCAGTCGGCCGGCCTCGGCGTCTCTTCGTTCAAGGACCTGGCGACCTCGCTCGACGTGCAGATGGTCGCCGTCCCCGAAGAGATCGCCACCAAGCTCGGCGCGCCTTACATCGCCGCGACCGTCCCCGCCGGCACCTACCAGGGGCAGGACAGCGATGTGCAGACGGTCGCCGTCGTCAACTTTCTCGTCACCCATTCGGAGGTTTCCGACGAAACCGCCTATCAGATGACGAAGCAGCTCTTCGAGAACATCCCCGCCCTGACGGCGGCTCACAAGGCGGCGGAGAATATCCGCACCGAGGATGCGCTCAAGGGAATGCCTATTCCTCTGCATCCGGGGGCGGAGCGCTACTATAAGGAAAAGGGTCTGCTCTGACCCATGTCGCCCGAAACCGTAAAGCGGTTTTAAGGCGACAGGCAGACACCCTGAAGCGCGTCGCGGAATTCGGTTGAATGCGACGGGCTTCAGGAATTCGGGGGAGGAATCATGATCCACAATACCAATGAACAAAGCGCAACTGCGTCGGCCGAACTGCACCGGCACGACGCGTTGACCCGGGCGTTTCCGGCGACATGGGACGGACGGATCCTGTTTGCCATCGCGCTTGCCTTTTCAGTGTTCCAGATCGCCACCGCGGCGCATCTCGTCGATTTCGCGAGCCAGATCGTGCGCGTGGTGCACGTCGGCTTTGTCACGGTTCTCGTCTTTCCCCTGCTGGCGACGCTCGCAGGCCGCGGCACGGTTGCAAAAATCTTCGCCTGGAGCCTTGCTTTCCTTGGCGCAGCGGTCGCCTTCTACCAGTGTTACGAATATGCGGAACTCTTGGTGCGTGCCGGCGATCCACTGCCGCGCGACATCTTCTTCGGGGTGGTCGCGCTCGCCGTCGTCTTTGCCGCGGCCTGGGCGCTGATGGGGCCGGCCCTGCCGATCATTTCCGGCGTGTTCCTGGCCTATTGCCTTTTGGGTGAGTATCTGCCGCCGCCGTTCGACCACCGCGGCTACGACTTTTCGCAGGTGATCGACCATATGGCCTATGGCACGGAAGGCATCTACGGCATCCCGACCTTCGTCTCCTCGACCTATATTTTCCTTTTCATCCTGTTTGGCGCCTTCCTCGAAAAGGCCGGCATGATCCGGCTCTTCAACGATGTCTCGTTGAGTTTGGTCGGCGACAGGCGCGGCGGAGCCGCGAAGGTGGCGATCATTTCTTCGGGCCTGATGGGCACCATTTCGGGTTCCGGCGTCGCGAATGTCGTCACGACCGGGCAGTTCACCATCCCGCTGATGAAAAAGTTCGGCTATCGGGCGGCCTTTGCAGGCGGCGTCGAGGCAACGGCCTCGATGGGCGGGCAGATCATGCCGCCTGTCATGGGCGCGGTCGCCTTCATCATGGCCGAGACGCTCGGCGTCGAATATTACGAGATCGTCAAGGCGGCGGTCATACCGGCGATCCTCTATTTCGCGTCGGCCTTCTGGATCGTCCATCTCGAAGCCGGCAAGCACGGGCTGCTCGGCCTGCCCAAGGACCAGCTGCCTTCGGCCAAGGCGGCAATCCTCGAACAATGGCATCTGATCCTGCCGCTCGCCGCGCTCGTCTGGCTGCTGTTCTCCGGCTATACGCCGCTTTTCGCCGGTACGGTCGGCCTCGCCTTCACCGGCCTTCTGATCCTCGGCAGTTCGCTCGTACTCGGCCTTCCCGCCGGTCTCATACGCATCATCTTCTGGGTCGGCCTCGGGCTGGTGGCGGCCGCCTTCTTCCAGTTCGGCATCGGCATGATCGTCGCAGCGCTGGCGCTGCTGATTGCCGGCAACGCCTTCCTGAAGGGCGGCCGGGAGACCCTGGTGATATGTCGCGACGCGCTTGCCGAAGGGGCGAAGACGGCCCTTCCTGTGGCGATCGCCTGCGCGCTCGTCGGCGTGATCATCGGTACGATGACGCTGACCGGAGCGGCCAATACCTTCGGCCAGTTCATCGTCTCGGTCGGGGGCAAAAGCCTGTTTCTGTCGCTGCTTCTGACGATGGTCACCTGCCTCGTGCTCGGCATGGGCATACCGACGATCCCGAACTACATCATCACCTCATCGATCGCCGGGCCCGCGCTTCTGGAACTCGGGGTACCGCTTATCGTCAGCCACATGTTCGTCTTCTATTTCGGGATTCTTGCCGACCTGACGCCTCCGGTGGCGCTCGCCTGCTTCGCGGCAGCACCGATCGCGCGTGAAGGCGGGCTGAAGATCTCGATCCAGGCGATCAAGGTGGCGGCGGCCGGTTTCGTCATCCCGTTCATGGCCGTTTATTCGCCGGCGCTGATGCTGCAGGATGGCGGCGCGATGGCCGCATCGGTGGGCTATCCGGTTGCCGTCGCCTATATCGTCGTCAAGACCGGTCTGGCGATCGCGCTCTGGGGTGCCGCCGTGGTGGGCTTCGCCGCAGTCCGGCTCGGGGTTTTCGAGCGGGTGCTCGCGGCCGCGGCCGCCTTCACGTTGCTGGCGGCGCTGCCGATCACCGATGAGGTCGGCTTTGCACTCTCCGCGCTCTTCGCCTTCGTGATCTGGCGGCGCGCCCGCCAGGCTGGCCGGCAGACGGCGAAACCGGCATGAGCGCGCTTGCCTGCATCATCGGCGGCAAGGCTGTCGCCGTTGCTGCGGGTGTCTTCACCCTCGGCTGGACCCATTCGGTCGAGAAGACCGAATGGCAGGAGCGTTGGGCCGTCACGGCCGAGGGTCTCGTTCTCGAGGAGGCGCGCGTGCAGGGTTCGGGGGCGGGAATGGAGCCGGGAGACAATGCCCGTCGCCAGGGCCGCTGGTGGGTCTGGAAGCCCGACCTGCCGCCGCTTCCCGAGCTGGTCCTGGCCGCCTCCGGAGCGACCGTCTCCGGCTGGACGCTTTGCGACACCGGCGGCTGCCGCGAACTCGCGGCGCAAAGCCGGGAACCAATCGTCCTGCGGCCATGCGATGGCCCAAAGCCATAATGGCCGATGCCGATCTGGCGGCACCGGTTGAAGGCTCATCGGAACAGTCCGGTACGCTTATGAAATGGTATTACATAACTTTTTGTTGACGAGCGTAATAACATAACATATTGAACCCCTGTGCAGCGGCGTCGCGTTTCACCTTGACCGGAGGCTGCATTCTAAATTAACTGAGCCTGACGGTTCCCCTACCCGTGAGGTGGAGGGGATTAATAGGGAACACGGTGCGGACGACCCAAGAGGGACCAAAACCGTGGCTGCCCCCGCAACTGTAAGCGGATCGTCGTTCATCCTCGTGGCGCCCTGGCGCCAGCCACTGCGCGTTGCGCGGGAAGGCAGATGAGCGATTTCTGTCCGTGAGCCAGGAGACCTGCCGTCAAATCAGATCCAACGTCACGGGCGGGGATGCCCGGAACAGGAGCAAGCCATGACCATCTTTCGCGCCTTGCGGCGCACGCTTTCGTCAGTTTCCCCGAGATCCAGCCGTCACACGTCCGATCGAACCCGATCGGCAGACTGACGATCACGGCCGCATAGCGGCCTCACATTCGGGGACCATTCATGAACAGCTTTTGGAAACGACCGCTCATTGTCGGTCTCATCACCTTTTCCGCAGGCGCAGCGGCTCTTGACCGTCCCGCCTTCGCTGCCGAGACGATCTATCCGCTGACACTCGAGAACTGTGGACGGCAGATCACCTTCGACAAGACGCCGACGCGCACCGTCTCGATCGGCCAGAGCAGCACCGAGATCCTCTATCTGCTCGGCCTTGCGGACAGGGTCGCCGGCACCGCCCTCTGGGTCGGCCCCGTCCTTGAAGGTTACGAGGAGGTCAACGCCAAGGTCGAGCGCCTGGCAGACAACGATCCGAGCTTCGAAAGCGTGCTTGCCAAGAAGCCGGACATGGTGGCGGTGCAATTTCAGTGGCAGGTCGGCCCGGAAGGCGTGGTCGCGCGGCCGGAGCAGTTCGAGGAGCTCGGCATTCCGGTCTACACATCGCCTTCGGATTGCACCGGCAAGGAGAATTCGGCGGCGAGCGACGGCGTGCGCCGGCAGGTCTTCACCATGGATCTCGTCTATCGGGAAATTCGCGAGCTGGCGCAGATTTACGATGTTCAGGACAAGGGCGAGAAGGTCGTGGCCGAGCTGAAAAGCCGAGAAGAGGCGGCGCGCGCCAAGGTCGCCTCGGCCGGGGACAAACTCTCGGCGGTCTTCTGGTTCTCCAGCGCTGCCGATGCCGACCCCTATGTCGCCGGCAGGAACGGCGCACCCGGCTACATAATGGCGGCGCTCCGCATCGAAAACATCATCGACACAGAGGACGAATGGCCGACGGTCGGCTGGGAAACCATCGCCAAGGCCGAGCCGACCATGATCGTTGCCGGTTCCATGGAGCGTCGACGCTACCCGCTCGACAGCCTCGACGCCAAACTCGAATTCCTGAAGACCGATCCCGTGGCGAGCCTCATGCCGGCAGTCGCCAAAGGCTATGTGTTCGACATGGATGCGCAGGCGATGAACCCGACGATCCGCACGATCGAAGGCATCGAAGCGCTGGCGGATGCCATCGCCGAGGCCGGACTTGCGCCCAAGGCTGGGCCGGCTTCCAAGGGTGGGTTCGGCAAGTGAGCCGCGTGCTGACCCTGGCCGGGCGAACGGGGACGGGACGCGTCGGCGCGGCCATCGCCGCGCTCGTGATCCTGTTCGCGGCACTCTGGATGGGCGCTGCGATCGGCGAAACGGCGATCCCGTTCAAGACCGTTGCGCAGACGGTCGCGAATCGGCTGTGGAACGCCGGCTATCCGCTAGCCCCGATCGACGAGGGCATCATCTGGAGCTACCGACTGAGCCGGGCGGTCGTGGCCGCTTCCTGCGGGGCGGCGCTTGCGCTCTCCGGAGCCGTGCTGCAATCGCTGCTGCGCAATCCGCTCGCCGATCCCTATATTCTCGGCATCTCCGCCGGCGCCTCGACAGGCGCGGTCAGCGTCGCCATCCTCGGTGTGGGTGCCGGGATGCTGACGCTGCCGCTCGGCGCCTTCATCGGCGCGCTGGTCGCTTTCGTCCTGGTGAGCCTGCTGGCGGTGAAGGCCGGCCGCGGCACCGCGGCGATCATCCTGGCAGGTGTGGCGGGGTCACAGCTCTTCAACGCACTGACCTCCTTCATCGTCACCAAGGCGGCCACGGCCGAGCAGGCGCGCGGCATCATGTTCTGGCTGCTTGGCAACCTTTCGGGCGTGCGCTGGCCGGATGCCTGGCTCGCCGTGCCGGCGACGCTTCTCGGTCTCGTCGTCTGTCTCTGGCATGCCCGTCCCCTCGACGCGTTTACCTTCGGGTCGGAATCGGCCGCCTCGCTCGGCATCTCGGTCAGGCGAACCTATTTCGCGCTCGTCGGCGTCTCGGCGATGATGACGGCGGTGATGGTATCCATCATCGGGTCGATCGGTTTCGTCGGCCTCGTCATCCCCCATGCGGCCCGCATGCTCGTCGGCGTCCGTCACGGTGTCCTGCTGCCGGCTGCGGCGCTCATCGGCGCCGTGTTCATGATCCTCGCGGACATACTGTCGCGCGTTCTCATTCCCGGCCAGGTCCTGCCGATCGGCGTGATCACGGCGCTCGTCGGCGCTCCGGCCTTCGCGTTGATACTCGGACAAAGGAGGGACCGCGCATGACGCTTTCGGCGCGCGGGGTTTCATGGTCGGCCGGCGGGGTGGACATACTGAAGGAGGTTTCCCTCACGGTCGAGACGGGAGAGTTCCTCGGCATCATCGGCCCGAACGGTTCCGGCAAGACGAGCCTGATGTCGCTCATATCGGGCATCCGCAAGCCGAAGAAGGGGGAGGTGCTACTGGACGGTTCTCCGATCGGGACGCTCGGACGCCGCACGGTCGCGCAAAGGCTCGCTCTGGTCGAGCAGCAGGCCGACACCGGCGAGAGGATCACCGCGCGCCAGGCGGTCGAGCTCGGCCGCACGCCTTATCTCGGGCCGCTTTCGCCCTGGTCGCCGGAGGACGATGCGATCGTCGAGGCGGCGCTCGAAAACGTGGATATGGCGCATCTTGCCGATCGCCTGTGGCACACGCTCTCCGGCGGCGAGCGGCAAAGGCTGCACATTGCTCGGGCGCTGGCGCAGCAATCGAAGATCCTGCTTCTCGACGAGCCGACCAACCATCTCGACATCGGTCATCAGATCAGCCTGCTCGACCTCGTTCGCCGCCAGGCCCTGACGGTGGTCGCAGCGCTCCACGATCTCAACCACGCCGCTATGTTCTGCGACCGGATCGCGGTGATGCAGGCCGGCCGGCTGGTGGCGCTCGGGCCTCCGCGGGAGGTACTGACGGTCGAGCGCATCCGCGCGGTGTTCGGGATCGAAGTCGAGGTCGAGCACGACTTCGATGGAAGCTGCTCCATCCGCTATCGCGCCAGACGCCCGCGTCCGCTTGCCGCAATCTCCGCCGTCGGAACCTGACCCATGGACATGCGCAACCACCACCTGAAGGAAGATATCCGCGAATACTGGTCGAAGCGGTCGGAAACGTTCGACCTCGCCTTCGGCCATCGCATCCCGCCGGGACCGGAGCTCGACGCCTGGGCGGCAGCGATGCGCAGCGCACTCGGGGCGAGGCCGCTGAAGGTTCTCGAACTCGCCTGCGGGACGGGGGAGGTGACCAACGTGCTCCTTTCGCTCGGCCACGAAGTGACGGCGCTCGATTTCTCCGAGGCCATGCTCGCGGTAGCGCGGCGCAAGCACGCAGGGAACGAAAGGGTTCGTTTCATTCTGGCCGATGCCGAGCACACGATGGAGCCGGACGAGACCTATGATGCCGTGGTCTGCCGGCATCTCGTCTGGACGCTGACGGAGCCGGAGCAGGCTTTCGCCGAATGGTTCCGCCTGCTGAAACCGGGCGGAAGGCTGCTCGTCTTCGACGGGGACTGGTCGAAACCGACGCCACTCGGCCGTCTGGCGTCTGTCGCGGTGGCTGCCCTCGAGCGGATCATCGGCCATGACCCGCATTACGACGGCGCCATGAGCGAACGCCACGCAAAGATCATGGAGCGTCTGCCCTTTGGCGATGGCCTCACCGTCGAAAGACTTCTTCCCTTGATCGAAGAGGCGGGATTCCAGAACATAGAGTTGCCGTCCCGCCGCCCGATCGCGGCGGCCCAGCGCAGGAATGCTGATCTCAGGAACAGGCTGAGGACATTCCTCTACCGCAGGTTCTTCCTCGTCTGCTCGCGGCCTTCGGGAGATTCATTTTGAGTTTATGACGGCTGCCGCGGGATGGACAATGGCGTTGAAGCTCTGGTCGGATTTGTCGGAACGCATGGCGATGCGCTTGAACTCCTTGAGTACCGACCGTGCGTCCGCTGCAAAGTGCTACAGCGACATTTGCGCGTCTCATAAGACGCGCGGCGCTGTAGGAGGCCTATCGGAGGGCTGCAATCTCTCCTCCCCCATCCCTGTGCTCGTCACAGGGATGAGAGCAGCGCCGCGTCCGCGGCGCGGGAAGCGCTCTTTCAGCCCAAGGACCTGGTCTGGCTGGATCCCAGTGACGAGCACAGGAAATCAAACAAGCCGCCGCGGGTGGCCCGAATCTTGACAGGCCTTAGGCCACGATGCTTTCAGGTGGGGCCCGGAACATGACCGTGATCGGTTCCATGAAGTTGAGACGCGGGATGCGGGTGGAAAACCGCATACACTTTTCCTCATCCCACTCCAAAGTCGCGGTTGCCTGGTCCGCCTGCTCGCCCCTCGTCAGATCCAATTTCACCCTCAAAAGGAACTCCCGGCCCCCGGCCGCCGTTTCCGGGTTGCTGTCTCTGACAAGTTGGGACCCAGACACGGAGGATGAGCATATGGCACAGGAAAAGCGACTCGGATCCACCATACCGCGCGGCGTGGTCGATACGAAGAACGGATCGGTAGGCGTTCCGGACCAGGCAAGCATGGAAGAGGAAGTCAGATCGTTGCGCGAGCAGGTCAATGCGCTGACCGAAAAGCTCTCCGATCTCGGCATCTATTCCGGCAGGGCCATCGCGGATACGGGCCGCAGGGCCGGCGAGATGGCAAGGGAACATCCCGCCTGGACGGCGCTCGCCGTAGTCGGTCTTCTGGGGCTGCTCATTGCAGGAACCAGCCGGCCCTATTGGCATTCGCGAAGCTCCTCGCGCATCGAGGACCTGATCGCCGATATCGAGGATCGGCTGAGCGATCTGAAGGGCCGTTATTGGTCAAGCGGCTGGCGGCCCTGGTGAAAATTGCACCCCTCCTGCCGGAGACGATGTGCGACTCTTGGAAAAGAGTCCTGCCGCAATCGGAAGATCCGGCGGCGGCATGCTTTGCGAGGAACCGATCGGTTTCTCGCTTGTTCGGTCTCCGTGTCGAAGGTTGACGGCGCGTGCCGGCCAGAAACAAGGAATGGAGCACCGAGATGGAACACAAATCGAACCGTGCCAAGACCAAGGGCGAAAGCGGCACCGCCAAGAAGAACCAACCGGGTCACGTTGGCGGCGACGGGACCCGCAAGGCTCAGGAATGGGGCGGCGGTTCCAAGGCTTCGAAAGGCGACATCAGTCGGGAAGACAAGCGCAACCCCAATTCGAGCGCAAAAAGCTGAGCCTCATTCAGCGTCGAGGTCGATGAGCGCTATCCCGAGTTCCGGTCGCTTGCGCCGGCGCAATCCAGTCGGGCTTTCGCGGATGATGACCTCCAGGGTCGGACGGACGCGACCCTCCAGAAGGTGCCCGCCACGGGTCGACCCGTCTTCCAACCCCAGAACCGCATGCAAATGCAGGCTCGGGCGGCCGGCTTCGTCGCGGGCAATGTCGCCGATCGCGCTCAGAACTTCCGATTGCTCAGCTACGGGGATCTTCCTGTAATTTCTGCTTTCGACACGGAAGAAGCCCACCGTCGCGCTGCTGAAGGCGCCGATCGCCGTCACCGATGCGCCGGCGATGCCCGCCTGCGCTGCGAAGGCCGAAATGGCCGAGAATGCTTCGTCGCCCTCCTCGAGTATGAGAATGAAGGTGCGTTCGCTCGCGTCTTGCGCCAAAAGTTTCTGCTTCATCAATTCGTCCTCGTCTCCGCCCGAACCTGTACGACGGCGATCTGTTCCGAATTCAGCGAAGCGCCGGATCGTTCATCCCGTGCCGGTCACCTCCGCGAGCGCGTCAGGCTACAAAATCGAAACGCCCGAACTTGCCGTCCTCCGTGTCGCGAATGTCAAGCAGCAGCGACGGCGTATAAAGGTGATCACGGTCGTTCTGAGGTTCGTTCGGGAAGAAGAGTTGCGTCGTCAGGACCACCGCGCCGGGACGGCGCACCCGAAAATGATAGTGACGGGTGCGGCCGGGATAGAGTGCCGGGACGATGGTGCTGAACCACCATCGCCCGCGTTCGTCGGTCATGTGGTGACCCCGCAGCCTGTAGCCGCGTGTATCGTAGGCGCCGGTTTCGTCCGCATGCCAGATTTCGACGAGACTGCCGCCAATCGGCCGGCAATTGCCGTCGAGCACGTAGCCGGCAATGGTGATGCGTTCGCCGTTCGGGGCGTCGCCGGAAAGTTCGTGCCTGAGCGGCGCATCGGGCTTGTAGAAAGGGCCCGCCGTCAGCGCGGGCGTCAGGTCGTCATCGTCGTCGCAGGCGGGCGTGAGCGGCAATGCGGGTCGCTGCGCGATCGGCGACGGGCAGGGCGGGCAAGGCCAGAAACGCCCTCAGCAGGGAACGTCGGGTCGGCAGCATGGTCGCCTCCTTCGTGGAGCGTTCGCGCGTCCTTGGCGGAGCGTCGCGTTCGGACATGGCCAGTGACACGAGCATAGAGCATTTTTCATTCCGAGGGCAGCCGGCCGCCTGGCGCGGCACAGGCCGATTTTCCCCGAACGCTGGCGGTTCGCGCCGAACGAGAGCATGATTGCCCCTGGCGGCGATCGCGCTGCCGTCCCTTGCCGCCCCCACAAGGAGACCCGGCGAGCCTGGAATCAACCTAGAAGCTTCAGGAGGAAACCGTGAGCGAGCACGTCTACAAGAAGATCGAGCTGATCGGCAGTTCGCCGAACTCGATAGACGAGGCCATCGAAGGCGCGATTTCGCGTGCTTCGAAGACGACCCGGAATCTCGACTGGTTCGAAGTGGACCAGGTCCGCGGCCAGATCGTGAATGGCAAGATCGCGCATTACCAGGTGGTGATGAAGGTGGGCTTCCGCATCGACGATTGAAGCGCGCGCGGCGCCGAGAGCGGGATTCGACGTTCCGCCCTGACTTGTTCTGCGGGTTTCAACTGCCTGCGATTGGAGAAGAGACGCCGGCACCGATGAGGAAGCCGGCGATGCGGGTGGTGGCCGCTGGGAAGGCCGGCTGAACCGGATGGGTATGTATGTTCGCGCGCCGAGTCCTGACAACTTCGAGCCGGCCGCGCGGCTTTCCCATGCCGATCTGCCGGCCATCATCAATTTCATAAATAAAAGCATTCGAACAATGAAATTCACCAACCTCGACTTCTATGTATGATCGCGGCTCCTGAGGGGCCTGCATGTACCTATCGCGCCTGACGAACCGGCTCCACGGGTACCGCCTGCGTGTTCGCAGACGGGGGACACCCAGGCGTCCTCGATCGAAATGAATCAAGGTGCCTGTGGCCCATGAACAAGACGGCTTGCAATATTCGTCGGTGAAGTTAGTCAGGCCGCAGGCGTGCGCAGGCTCGCGGAAAGACAGGCACCAGGGAGGAAAGCAGTCTCGTGGAAGCACTCAACCAATTTTTCAACTGGCTCAACGGCATCGTTTGGGGCGTGCCCATGATCGTGCTGATCATTGGCACCGGTCTGTATCTTCAGCTTCGCCTGGGCTTCATGCCGATCCGCAAAGTGGGCTACGGCTTCCGCATGATCTTGAAAAGCCGCAGGCCGGGGAGGGCCGCCGAAGGCGAGATTACGCCCTACGCCGCGCTGATGACGGCGCTCTCGGCCACCATCGGCACGGGCAACATCGCCGGCGTCGCTACCGCTATCGCGGTGGGCGGACCCGGTGCGCTGTTCTGGATGTGGATTACCGCCTTCGTCGGAATGGCGACGAAATACGCCGAGGTCGTCGTAGCGGTGAAATACCGCGAGGTCGACGACAAAGGCGAACACGCCGGCGGACCGATGTTCGCCATCAAGAATGGGCTCGGGAAGCACTGGCAATGGCTGGGCACCGCCTTTGCCATCTTCGGCGGACTGGCGGGTTTCGGTATCGGCAACATGGTCCAGGCCAACGGTATCGCCAGTGCGGTCGACAACGCCTTCGGCATCGAGACCTGGATCAGCGGCATCGTGATGACCGTCTTGACGGGTGCGGTGATTCTCGGCGGCATCAAGCGCATCGGCGCGGTGGCCGAGAAGGTCGTGCCCTTTATGGCGATCTTCTATCTCACCTGTGTGGTCGTCGTCCTGATCGTCTTTGCCGGCAACATCCCCGAGGCCATCGCCACCATCTTCACCCAGGCATTCAGTCCCACGGCGGCCACCGGCGGTTTCCTCGGCTCCACTGTACTGATGGCGATCCGCATGGGTGTGGCGCGCGGCATCTTCTCGAACGAGGCGGGCCTCGGTACCGCCGGTATCGCACAGGCTGCCGGCTCGACCGCCAATCCCGTTTTCTCCGGCGTCATCGGCATGATGGGGACGTTCATCGACACGATCATCGTCTGCACCCTGACAGGTCTGGCGATCATGGTGTCGGGCGTCTGGGCCTCGGGCGAAACCGGAGCTGTGCTGAGTTCTGCGGCCTTCGAAGCGGCGCTGCCCGGCTATGGGAATTATCTCGTGACCATTTCGCTGGCATTGTTCGCCTTCACGACGATCCTCGGCTGGGCCTATTATGCCGAGAAGTGCTGGGAATACCTGATCGGAACCGTGAGCGCGATACCGTTCCGCATCGTGTGGACCGTCGCGGTGTTCTTCGGCGCCACCCTCAGCCTCGACTTTGCCTGGCTGGTGGCCGACACGCTGAACGCACTGATGGCTATTCCCAACCTTATCTCGTTGCTGCTCCTGTCCCCGGTCATCGCCCAAATGACGCGTGACTACTTTGCCGAAGAAGGCGCCGCCACGGGAGCGTCGTCGCGCAGCCGGAGCTAGCTGGCCAAGCGTGCGTGCGGGAAGGTTCGCAAAGCGTTCCCGCACGCGCGCTGGCTTGCTCTAAAGCTCCATCACCTCCGCATCGCCGAAGGCTGCGGTCACCATGATCTCTACCCGCATGTCCGGGTCGCCGAGCTCGACGGCGCAGCAGCATCGGGTTGGCGGATTCTGCGGCGCCACCCATTCCTTCCAGACCGCATCCATGGCGGCAAAATCGGCCATGCTGGTAATCCAGACTTCGGCGGTCAGAAGGCGTGACTTGTCCGTGCCTGCGCGTGCAAGCAACTCGTCGATCTTCGCCAGCGTTTCCCGCGTCTGGGTGGCGACGTCACCGGCATTGTCGGAAAACTGGCCGGAGAGGTAACAGACGCCGTTGTATTTCACGAGGCGGCTTCTGCGTGCGTTCACGTCAAATCGTTCCACTTTCATGATCGGTTCTTCCCTTAGAGGACTTCCAGGAAAAGTGCGAATCGGCTTTCCGTCCGGAAGTGCGTCGTTCAAACTTTCTAGGCTTCCAGGCCCGCTTTGCGGCTCTCGATCGCCGAGACGATCTGGAAGCCAATGCTGCGGAAGGGTTCGGGGGCGATCAGGCTGGCCGTTCCCATCGCGCTGCTGACCTTTGCCGGATCGCCGGTGCCGAGCATCAGCTCGGCGAGATGCCGGCCGAGCATCGTGCCTTTCGCTATCCCGCTGCCATTACAACCGCCGGACGCGAAAAGGCCGTCATCGAGCTTGCCCCACCACGGCGCGCCATTCATGGTGAACGCCGTCGCGCCGCCCCAGACATATTCCAGGTCCACATGGCCCAAACCCGGCCACCGCCGAACAAAGCGGTCGCGCAACTTCGCCGACGCCTCCTCCACGGGCACTTCGTGCTCGTGGGCATAAAGGGAGCGCACCATGAGACGGTCGCGCCCGATACGCCGCAAAGTCGTCCCAAGCCGATGAGAGGGCAGGAGACCCCATGCCGGCGACTGGCCGAGATGGCCGAGGTCGGCCTCGGGGACCGGGCACGTCACCGCGGCATAGGTAAAGATCGTGGTCATGCGGAGCTTGAGATAGCCGAAACGCCGGATGAACCCGTTGTTTGCGAGAGCGACGTTTCGCGCGCGCACGACGCCGCCATCGGTCAGGAGCTCCCAGCTCCCGCCGTTCCGCTTCAATCGTTGGACCGCCGTATCTTCGTATAGATCGATGCCGTCCGGCAGGGAGTCGGCCAGGCCGCGAATGAGGGCTGCCGGTTGCAGCAAATAGGTGTCGTTCAGGTAGAGGCCGAAGCGGTAATAATCCGATCCGATGCGCTCGGCTATTTCGTTCCGCCCCAGCACCGTGTGGCTTATTCCGTTGGCTTTCGCGACTTCGACGACCTGTCTCAGCGAGGCCTCGCCGGCTTCCGTCGCCGCAGCGCGGATCGATCCGACTTTCTGCAGCTCGCATTCGATGCCGGCACCTGCAATCATGCTTTTGAGCCAGTCGAAGGCTTCCCTCATCAGAGCCGTTTGACGCCGCGCTTTCTCGGCGCCGGCAAGGGTGGCGGTGCGAGGCAGCACTTCGGACCCGGTGAAACCGGAATTGCGGGCCGAAGATCCTTCTCCGACGGATGATGCCTCGAGCACGGCAATCCTTGCCTGCGGATCGAGTTCACGGAGCCGGCGTGCGATCGCCAGGCCGGTGTAGCCGGCACCCACGATCGCATAATCGACGGTAAGGTCGCTCTGCAACGGGGAGCGGGGTGTGCGCTTCGGGAGCATTGCGTTCCAGCCGCATGGGCTGGAATAGATCGGGAAAATCTCTTTGGACATGATGGGTTCATCACACAATGATTTGGGCTGCGGTTTCCCGCAGCCCGTGGATTGTTATTCCGTGAAATGAGTGAGTTCGGTCACCAGCGGCCCGAGCGACATCGAGCCCTTGAAGTCGAAGCCCCAGTCCAGGTTCTTGCGCCGCGCCCAAACACCTGCGGTCTCGGTTATCGGAACCCCGCAGACCGCCTCGATGATCAGCCGCTGTGCTTCGTGCCACAGCTCCAGCTGCTTTTCCGGATCGGTTTCGACACGAGCTGCCTCGATCTGCTTGTCGGCCACGTCGCAATGGCTGAAGTTCGTCACGGCAGCGGGCGATCCGATGGCGCTGTTCGAATGGAAGAACTGGCTGAGATAGACATCCGCTACCGGGAAGCGAGCCGCGCCATAGGTCACGAGCGGGCTCAGGTCCTGGCGGATCATCTGGTGCCAGGTGGCGTGCTCGACCGGTTGCAGCTCGAGATTGAAGCCTGCCTCTCGAAGCTGAGCCTGAAGGATCTGGTTCGAGGATTCATAGCTCGGCAGCTGGCTCGAGATCATCTTGACCGTGATGCCGTCCGGATGGCCTGCCTCGGCAAGCAGTGCCTTGGCCTTTTCCGCATCGAAGGTTACCAGGCCGTTGTCTTCGGTGTAGCCGAGATTGTTCGAGGGAATGACCGACTTTCCCACGCGGGTGAATTCGGATCCGCGATAGGCGGCGACACGGCTCGGATCCACGGCGTGGGCCAAGGCACGACGGACCCGGATGTCGTCGAACGGCGCCTTCTTGGTGTTGATGTGCAGCACGGTCAATTCGGCTGGATCGAAGATGTCCACGGTGGTGCCGTCGACCGCCAGGGTGCGTTTCAGCCAATTCGGGTCCGCAAGCCCTGTGGCCGCGTCGACTTCACCGGCGAGGAACGCCAGATCGCGCGCAGCCGCAGCATTGAGGAAGCGATACGTCACCTTCGTCAATTTCGGCGCGCCGCGGAAATAATCCTTGTGGGCACTGAAATGCACGGCCACGCCGGGCTCGATCGAGTCGAGCTGGAACGGACCGAAACCGACCGGACGGCGCGAGAAGCTCTCCGCCCGTTCTTCGTAGGCCTTCTTGCTGACGATGAAGCCGCCGGCATAGTTCGCCAACGGACCCAGCACGCTCGGAATGGCGTTCTTCAGCGTGATGCGTACGGTATAGGGATCGACTGCCTCGATCTTGTCGAAGGAGGCGTAGTCGGTGGCGAAGGCCGAACGCTCGGGATCCGCTGCCTTCTGCAGGCTGAAGACGACGTCCTCGGCGGTCACTTCACCATAGTTGTGGTGGAACTGGACACCCTTGCGCAGTTTGAAGGTCCAGACCAGCTTGTCGGGGCTGGATTCCCAGCTTTCGGCAAGGTCCGGTTCGATCGAGGCGGGGTCGGTCGTGCCGGGAGCGAAGCGGACCAGGCCGCCGAATATCCAGGCGACCAAGGTGCGGTCGGTGGTGCTCGCCGAATAATGAGGATCGAGATTGCCGATGTCGGCTGCTGCCGCGCCGAGAGTGAGCTCCGTCTTTGCGGCCATCGCCGGCAAGGGAGCGAGCGCGCTGCCAGCCATAATCGCCGCCAGGACCAGAGCCCTCGGGAACTTGAATTGCATCATTGCGCTACCTCCTTGATTAGCATGATGTTGCGTTTGTTCAGATTGTATTGGCGAGGGTTCAGCACGGAGAAAAGCGGCCCAAAGCCATGGTCCAGAATCCCGTCGAGTGCCGGGAGAATGTCGTTCAGCCAGCCGGAGTCGACGCTTGCCGCGCCGATCCTGCGGAATTTCTCTTTCACCTGTTCGCGCGACATCGGGTTGGCGACGTCGCCGAGCGGGTGGAGGACGGTGGCGGTCTGCGGACCTCCACCCTGATCGATGATCACGCGGCAGGGCGTGCCCCCGGGGAACGAGCCGGCAAAGTCCTCATGCGCTACCAGCTCGATGCGGCCGGCGAGATCGAGCACGTCCGGATCCTGCAACCGGTTCGGATCGACGGGTTGCAGGGCCGATGGCCCGTACAAGGCTGCCAGAGCGCAGCTGAAGTAGAAGCTGTATTGCCCGGCTTCGAGCGATTTCGGCGTGCGGGCGTTCGAAAGCCTCAGTCCCTGCGGAAACGTCTCGATCCGAAGGCTGCGGATCGCCTTGCCGGGCTGGTGCAACTGGACAACCGCGTCGATTGCAGCGTGCATGTACCGGCAGCAGGCATAGGGTTTGAGGTAACACTGCTGCAGCCACCAGCTCTGCCCGAGGCCGCCGGTCAGGACTTCGCGGTCGAAATGCGAGGGCCTGTCCAGAAGGTCGAGGGGGCCGGTCGCTCCGGCGCGTGCGCGATAGGCGCCGGTCAGCCCCGCCGTCACCGCCGGCGGGATCGCCTCCTTCACGGTGGTTCCCTGATATTTCGAGCTGCCGGTCGGGAAGCTTATGGGCCCCTCGGCCCCGGCAATGGCCATTGCATTTGCAAGCTGTCCGGCGGTCAAGCCGAGCAGTCGTCCGGCAGCAGCGGCAGCTCCGTAGCCCACCCAGCGGCCACTGCTGTAGGTGTCGATGGTCGAGGTGGGACGAGACGACGCCACGCGCAGCGCGACGTCGTAACCGAGTACGATCGCGCTCATGATCTGCTCGTCGCTCGAGCCCGACGCCTGCCCCACGGCCAAGGCCGCGGGGATGACGCCTGCTCCGGCGTGACCGGCGGCACCGCGGTGGCCGTCGTCGATGTCGAGGGCGCTGGCCGCCGCGGCATTGGCCATGGCCGCTCCGGCGGGCGAAAGATTGATGTCGGTCAGCCAGACTGCCGCCGGTCCGGTTCCGTACAGATCGACGGCGGCTTCGCGGGCGGCCGTCGCAAGAGGCGAGTGCAGGCCGGCGGCCGTCGCAGCCATCAGGTCGGCCAAGAGAAGCGACGCGGCTTCACGCGCCTGTCCGCCTATGTCTGCCGCCGGGCAGCCGGCGACAAAGGCTGCAAGCTCTTCGATCGTGTGCAAGTCGGTATTCCTTCTGCGTTGGAGGTCAGGTCGCACTGCGGATGAAGTGCCCTTCGGAGGCCATGGACCAGCGGGGGGCCGGGGCCTGATATGCGAGTGGCTTGATGGGACTGCGCGGCTGGGTGACGTCCACGCCCTGGGGCGGGCGCCGTCCGCGCTGGTCGGGATGGGTGATCGGGATGGCCGAAAGCAGGCGCCTGGTATATTCGTGGCCCGGCCGGCCGATAACGTCCTCGGTCTTGCCGATCTCGACGATCTCGCCGAAATACATGACCGCCACCCGATCGCAGATGCGTTCTACCGCGGCCATGTCATGGCTGATGAACAGATAGGAGACGCCGAATTCCTTCTGCAGGTCGATCATCAGGTCGATGATCTGGGCTTTGATCGCCACATCGAGCGCGGAGACCGCTTCGTCGGCGATGATGAGCTTCGGCGACATCGCCAGTGAGCGCGCGATGCAGATGCGCTGCCGTTGGCCGCCCGAGAATTCATGCGGCAGGCTCGAGGCGCGCGACGGGTCGAGGCCGACCCGCTCCATCAGCCATTGCATCTTCTCGAAGGCTTCGGCGCCCCTGGCGAGCCCATGGACCTGCATGGGCTCCATGATCGCAGAGCCGATCGTCTGCCGGGCATCGAGCGACCCGTAGGGATCCTGGAATATCATCTGCACGTCGCGCCGCATACGGGCGAGGCTCTGCGGATCGTCATAGTCCACGCGCTGCCCGCACACCCGCACATCGCCGGAACCGATCGGTGCGAGGTTTATGACGGCCTTGCCGATCGTCGACTTGCCGGAGCCGGACTCCCCCACCAGACCGAGCGTTTCGCCTTTCGTTATCGCGAGCGATGCACGTTCGACCGCGTGAACCATTCCCGTCAGGCGACCGAAGAATCCACTGCGTACGGGAAAGCGCACGGTGAGGTCGGTAACGTCGAGTACGGGCGTTTCGCCGGTGATCGAGGCCGGCACGCCTTGCACCGGCTGAGCAGGAACGCTGATCTCGCTGAGTTTTCCCACGAGGCTGGGAGCGGCTTCTATCAGGCTGCGGGTATAGGCGTCCTTCGGATTGGAGAAGACCTCGTGGACGGTGCCGCTTTCGATTTCGCGTCCCCGGCGCATGACCAGCACATTGTCTGCCAGCTCGGCGACGACGCCCATGTCATGCGTGATGAACAGAACCGCAGCGCCGGTCTCACGCTGAAGGTCTTTCAGCAGGGCCAGCGTCTGAGCCTGAACCGTCACGTCGAGTGCGGTCGTCGGCTCGTCGGCGATGATCAGCGCGGGATCGCAGGCGAGAGCCATGGCGATCATCACGCGCTGCCGCATTCCGCCGGAGAAGGTGTGCGGGTACTGGTGCATGCGCGCTTCCGGGTCGGGGATACGCACCTTCCGCAGCATCTCCAGTACGGCTTCCCTCAGCGCCGCACCTTTGAGCCCCCTATGGATGCGGATCACCTCGGCGAGCTGGTCGCCCACGCGCTGGACCGGGTTCAGCGACGTCATCGGCTCCTGGAAGATCATGCTGATCCGTCCGCCGCGCACCTGCCGCATTTCCGGTTCGGCCAGTGTCAGGAGGTCACGATCATCAAGCGTGATCGAGCCTCCGGCTCGTGCGACGCGCTCGGGCAGGAGCCGCATGATCGCAAGCGAGGTAACCGATTTTCCGGAGCCGGATTCTCCGACCAGCGCGAGAGTGCTCCCCGCAGCGATGTCGAAGCTGAGATCATGAACAACCGTGGTGCGACCGAAGGAGACGCTGAGATTGCGGACCGAAATGACAGGCTTCTTCTCCATCACGAGGCATCCTTAAGGCGGGGGTCGATGGCATCGCGCAGGCCATCGCCGATCAGGTTGAAGGCAAGGACCAGAAGCAGGATCGCCAAGCTGGGGACGAGTGCGAGATGGAAAGAGCTCAGTATGTTGTCGAACCCGTCGCGCACCATGCCGCCCCAGGTCGGTGTCGGCGGCGCCAGCCCCAGACCGATGAACGCCAAAGACGCTTCGGTGCGCACGGCAGTGGCCATCCACAGCGAGGCCATGACCATCACCTCGGGAAGGATCGCCGGCATGATGTGCCTGAACAGAATCCTCGGTCCCGAGAAGCCCATTGCCTGGCACGCCTGTACATATTCGCGGTCGCGCTGTGTAATCACGCCGGCACGGGCGATGCGTGCGAAAGCGGGCGTTGCCGTGAATGCGATCGCGATGATGATGTTGGTCAGCGTGGCGCCCATCAACGCCACGAGCGCGAGGCCGAGAATGAGCGAGGGAAAAGCCAGCACCACATCCATGATTTGCATGAAGACGATGTCTATGCGGCCGCCGACATAGCCGGCGATCATGCCGATCAACGTGCCGACGATCAGCGCCGTCAGGATGGCGAAGAACCCGATGGTCAGCGAGTATCGTGCGCCGTAGAGGATCCGCGACCAGATGTCTCGACCGAACTGATCGGCGCCCAGCCAGAAGTTTGCGCCCGGCTCGGCCAGCTGGTCCATGATGTTCTGACTTGCAGGATCGTGCGTCGCCAGCTGCGGCGCGAAGATCGCGGCCAGGACCAGCGCCAGAACGATGAGCATGCCGATCCAGGTCGATGCGTTCAATTGTGCGGCAAAATCACGAAAGGCGCTTCTGCGGCTGATCGGCCGTGAGGGTGTAACGGTGGCGTCGGTCATTTGTACTGCACCCTCGGATCGAGAAAGCCATAGGTCAGGTCGGTCAGCAGGTTCACGACGACGACCATCAGCGTGTAGATGACGATCATGCCTTGAAGCAGCGTGTAGTCCCGCTGCGTGAGTGCCGTGAGGATCAGCTTGCCCAGGCCGGGGCGCGAGAACACGATCTCCGTCAGAACCGAATTGCCGATCAGAATGCCGAGATAGAGCCCGACGACCGTGGTGATCGGGATCATGCAGTTTCCGAGAGCATGCCTCCAGATCACGGCGGCGGGGGTGGCACCCTTGGCGCGTGCCGTGCGCACGAAATCCTGATTGAGCACCTCCAGCATGGCCGAGCGGGTCACGCGGGTGATGTAGGCCATCATGATCAGTGCAAGCGCCAGTGTAGGCAGCGCCATTTGCCGAAGCCGGTCGGCTATCGTTTCACCGCTGCCTGCGCTGATGACGGGAAACCAGCGGAACTGGATCGCAAAAACCATCAGCAGTACGATTGCCGCGACAAAGGCCGGAAGCGAAAGGCCGAGCAGTGAGATGAAACGCAGAAGGTAGTCCGGGAGGCGATTGCGCCTTACGGCAGCCCAGACGCCGGCGGGAACGCCCAGCACCACGCCGAGGGCGAGTGCCGCGATAGTCAGCTCCATCGTATAGGGCAGAACTGCGAGAATTTCTTCCGAAACCGGCCGGCCGGTCACCATCGACTTGCCGAGGTCGCCCTGCACCGCTTGCAGGAGAAACTGGCCGTATTGCACGAGAACGGGCTGGTCGAGGCCGAGCCGGGCATGCAGGGCAGCGATGCTGGCCGGACTCGCCTGGTCTCCGAGAATGACGAGCGCCGGGTCCCCCGGCAGAACCCTCACGATCAGAAAAACCAGGGTAAGCACGCTGAACAGGGTCAGGATCGCGAACCCCAGGCGCTTGATCAGAAATGGCAGCATACACTCGCCCTTTGTCAGACCCCGGGCAGGACGGAGGCGCCTGACAAAGCATACCCGGCCGACGCCTGCGCCGACGATCGGGCGCAGGAAACCGGTGAGCGACAGCCTCCTCTCCTGTCCGGAAAACTCCGTTTCCTTGGTGGTCACGATGCTGGCAATCGTCCACCATGTCAACAAATTCCTTTAATCGATACGAAAACGCCTATATTGTTCTGATTATAGGAATATAACGTAGGTGGCATTATGTCTGGAAGCGTCGGCTCCTCCCTCAACGCAGAGAGGGCATTGGAGATACTGATCGTCCTCGGGGACGCAGGGCCGGACGGATTGAGTCTCGCCGAAATCGCCCGAAGGACGGGGAGCGCGAAGTCGGCCGCCCACCGCAGTGTAGCCGCGCTGCTGCAGAAAGGTTTTGCCGAGGCGGCGGGGCGCTACGGGCACTACCGGCTGGGCCCGGCAATCCAAATGCTCGCCAAACGGCAGGAGCGGCTGGAGTCCCAGATTCAACTGATCCGGCCCGGCATGACCGAATTCGCGCGGCGCACCGGGTTCACCGTCTATCTGATGGTGCAGGCAGGCGTGGATGCCGTTTGCGCCGAAATGGTCAGCCGATCCACGCGCAGGCAGTTCACGATGGGCGTGGGCGCGCGCGTGCCCATGGGCGTTGCCGCGGGAAGCGTGGCCTTGCTTTCCATGCTGCCGGAGGACAATGCGGCACAGATCATCGAAGCGAATTCCGAGCGCTATGCAACGCACCCGGCGCTGCGACACGTCGATGCCGGTGTCGTGACGAAACTTGTAAGCGAGGCGCGCGATCGCGGCTATGCGGTCAATATGGGCTATTATCTGCCCGGCGAGGGCGGCATCGGCCTACCGGTCCCGCGACGTGGCCAATACGAAGTGAATGTTGCGGTTTCATTCAATGCGCCGCTGGAACTGATGAACGATGTCTGGATCGCGGAGATAGTAGAGAACCTGCGGGAGTGTCTCGGCGGTAGCCTGCTGTAGTCGTGAGCCGCAGGGTATTTTCGGGTATAGTTCCGCCTGACTTTAGATGAAAAGCCGCAGGCGGCCGTGCTCGCCGGCAGGGCAACCCGTGTCCCTGTGGAGGAGACCCCGGGCTGATCCTATCCGACTCGGGGTCTCGTGAATTCAGTGTGTTGCGGTGAGCGCCGCGCCTTCGCTCTTGTCGTGCACGGCGAAGCGGTCGAGCATATGAGCGCTCGCCTCGTTGAGGCCGATCACCTCGACGGTTACGCCGTGGCGGCGATATTTAAGCACCACCTTGTCCAGTGCGCCGACTGCGGTGATGTCCCACAGATGCGCCTCGCCGACGTCGATGACGACCTTTTCCAACGGCTCGGCGAAGTCGAAGGCGCTGATGAATCCCTCGGTCGAGGCGAAGAAGATCTGGCCGTCGACATGGTAGGTGCGCACCGTGCCGCTCTCGTCGAGCATCGAGCGGACATGGAAGAGGCGGGCGACCTTTCCGGCGAAGAACACCCCCGACAGAAGCACCCCGACCAGAACGCCCTTTGCGAGATCATGGGTGCCGACCGTGGTGACGACGGTTGCCAGCATCACCACGGAGGAGGGCAGGGGATTGCGGCGCAGGTCGAGGATGGAGCGCCACGAGAAGGTGCCGACCGAGACCATGATCATGACAGCCACCAGTGCGGCCATCGGAATGATGCGGACGAGGTCGTCGAGGACGAGTATCAGGAAGAGAAGGAAGGCGCCGGCGACGAAGGTCGAGAGCCGCCCGCGCCCGCCGGAGGTCACGTTGATCACCGACTGGCCGATCATGGCGCAGCCGCCCATCCCGCCTATGAGACCGGAAGCGATGTTGCTGGCGCCCTGGCCGATGCATTCCTGGCTCTTGTTGCTCGTCGTGTCCGTCATGTCGTCGACGATCTGAGCGGTCAGAAGGGATTCGAGCAGCCCGACGGCCGCAAGCGCCACGGAATAGGGGAAGATGATCTGCAGCGTCTCGAAGGTGAGCGGCACCTGCGGCAGCGCGAAGATCGGCAGGCTCGACGGCAGTTCGCCGAGATCGCCGACCGTGCGAATGTCCATGCCGGTCCATACGGCCACCGCGGTCAGAACGGCAATGGCGACGAGCGGCGAGGGAACCGCCCTGGTGACGTAAGGAAACAGGTAAATGATCGCGAGCCCCGCCGCGATCATCGCATAGGTCACGTGCGGCACGCCGATGAGTTCCGGAAGCTGCGCCATGAAGATCAGAATCGCAAGCGCATTGACGAAGCCGGTGATGACCGAACGGGAGACGAAGCGCATCACCCGGCCGAGCTTCAGGAAGCCGGCGGCGATCTGGATGAGCCCCATCAGCAGGGTGGCGGCAAAGAGATATTGGAGGCCGTGATCCCTGACGAGAGTCACCATCAGGACGGCGGTGGCGGCCGTTGCCGCCGAGATCATCCCCGGGCGGCCGCCGGTAAAGGCGGAGACGCAGGCGATGGCGAAGGAGGCGAAGAGGCCGACCTTCGGATCGACGCCGGCGATGACCGAGAAGCCGATGGCCTCCGGGATCAGTGCAAGCGCCACGACGATGCCCGATAGGACGTCGGCGCGGATATTGGAGAACCATTCGCGTTTATAGCTGGCAAGTGTCAGTTTCATGATTTTCTTCGCAAGAGTAGCGCACCAGGCCGGCGGGAGGCCGGCTCGTCATGGTTTGATGCTGTTGCGTTGTCTGGCGGATCGGCGGCCAGAAGAGCCACCCGGGGTTTCACCGGGTCCGGGGTGAGTACCGGCTTTATACGGACCGGCTGCTGCCGATGCAATGATGAATTGTGCGCTGCCGCAATTCCGGCGGCAGCGCGATGTTTCGCAAATCTCAGCCGGTGACGGTAGCGGGCTCGCCGCACACCGTTTCGCGGCGGTCGAGAACGCCGCTCCAGAGCGTGAGCAGGAGTGCGCCCGAAACGAGAATGGCACCGACCCACGGCGTGGCAGCCAGGCCGAGTGGAGAGGCGACCACCAAGCCGCCGAGCCACGCGCCGAGCGCGATACCCAGATTGAAGGCGGCGATGTTCAGCGCCGAGGCGACGTCGACGGCACCGGGCCGGTGCTCCTTGGCAAGCTGAACCACGTAGAGCTGCAGACCCGGTACGTTTGCGAAGGACAGGAAGCCGAGCGCGGCGAGCGTCACGAGCGTCAGCACCGGCGAGACGGCGGTGAACGAGAAGATCACCAGCACCAGCGCCTGCAGCAGGAAGAGCCCGACAAGCGCTTTGACCGGATTGGTGTTGGCGATCCGCCCGCCGGCGATGTTGCCGATGGCAATGGCGACGCCGTAAAGCACGAGGATCAGGCTGACGCTCCGTTCGGAAAAGCCGGTGACCTCTTGCAGGATCGGCGCCAGGAAGGTGAAGGCGACGAAGGTGCCGCCATAGCCGAGCGCGGTCATGGCGAAGACGATGAGCAGACGGCCGGAACCGAGCACCCGCACTTGATCGAGAAGGCTCGCCGGCGCGGATTTGGTGAGCGTGCCCGGAAGGAGGGCGGCGATGCCGGCAAAGGCGACGACACCGAGCGCCGCAACGCCCCAGAACGTCGCCCGCCACCCGAAGATTTGGCCGACATAGGTGCCGACAGGGACGCCGGTGACGATCGCGACCGTCAGTCCCATGAACATCATGGCTATCGCGGAAGCGCGGCGGTTCTCCGGTACGAGATCGGCGGCGATCGTCGAGCCGACCGAGAAGAAGACGCCGTGGGCGAAGGCCGAAAGCACCCGTGCGACGAGCAGCACTTCGTAGTTCGGCGAGAGCGCCGCGGCCGTATTCCCGGCAATGAAGAGCGCCATCAGCCCGAGAAGCAGCGGCTTGCGTTCGATCCGCCCGGTCAGCGCCGTCAGGACCGGCGCGCCGAAGGTGACGCCGAGCGCGTAGACGCTGACGATGAGGCCGGCAAGCGGCAGCGTAATTGCGAGGTCGGTGGCGACCGTCGGCAGCAGACCGACGATCACGAATTCGGTGGTTCCGATCGCATAGGCCGCGATCGTCAATGCGAAGATGGCCAAAGGCATGGCAAATCCTTTCCGCCCGCCATTCGCGGTCGCGAAGCGGGACTCGAAGACGTTGGCGATGGTTGACGTTTCGCAGTGCAATATGCTGCAGCCGACCGGCCGCGAGAAGCACCTCGCCAGTCGCAATGCCTGTGAATGAAATTCACGAATGGTGGTCGGTTTTCCCCGAAGTGACTCTCGTCGCTGTCAAACGGTGCGACGAGGCCGGGCGAAACAGTCATCCGACCTGCCGGCCGCCTTCTCTGCAGGCGGTGCGAGGGAAAAGCGGCCGGCGGACGAGAACTGGATGAGGTCCTGGGACCAGGGCCTACTGGTTGGCCGTGGCGTAGTCCTGCATGTTCTGCGGCGTCACCAGTTCGAAGGGAACCCAGATCTGCCGTTCGGTCTTCTGGCCGCGCGAAAGGGCGACGGCGGCGTCCATGGCGGCAGCCCCTTGGGCGATCGCATTCTGAAAGACGGTGACGTCCAGATCGCCCGCGGCCATGGCGGCCAGGCCGTCCGGCGTTGCGTCGATGCCGCCTACGACGACCTTGGACATGTCGACGCCCGCCGCCTTCATGGCCTGGATAGCGCCGATGGCCATCTCGTCGTTATTGGCGATCACGGCATCGAATTCCCGTCCGGTCGAAAGCCAGTTGGTCATGATGTTGGCGGCTTCGAGACGATCCCAATTGGCGCTCTGCTCCTCGATGACGCTCATGCCCTTGCACTCGTCCGTGGCGATCACGTCATGGATGTCCTTCGTCCGGACGAGCGAGGAGTGATTGTTGAGCGGTCCCATGAGGACATAGGCCGCGCCCTTGCCACCGAGCAGCCGGCACACTTCCTTCGTTTCCAGCGTGCCGGAATCGACCTCGTTGGAGCCGACGAAGGCAGCCGTGTCGGGTAGCTTGTCGACATCGGCCGGCGGGTGGTTCGCGTAGACGATCGGGATGCCCGCATCGCTCGCCATCTTGGTCAGCGCAGGTGTGCTGTCCCCGTCGACAGCGATGACGATGATCGCGTCGACGCCGGAGGAGACGAAGTTCTGCACCTGATCGAGCTGCCGGCTCGGATCGTTCTGCGCATCCTCGACCTGGACGGTGACGCCGTCGAGCTTGGCGGCCTGGTCCTGCATGCCGTCGCGCAGGATGGTTAGGAATGCGCTGTCGGAGCGGGCGATGGTGATGCCGATGTTTTCGGCGCTGGCCCCGCTGGCGAGGAGAGCCAGTGCGGCAGCGGACAATATGCGTTTCATGAAAAGTACCTCCCTCGGGCGACTGTGAAGCCGGGAGGAAATGGAATACCAATTCTGAAGAAAATCAAGATGAAATGTACATTTCATTCGGGTGCGATCGACGAGCCGTTCGCCGACCGCCGGCCGCTCAGAGGAACGGCTTGCCGCCGGTCACGGCGATCGTCGCACCGGACACGTAGCTCGACATGGGGTCTGCGAGCATGACATAGGCCGAGGCGAGCTCCACGGGCTGCCCCGGACGCTTCATCGGCACCTGCTTGCCGAAATTCATGACCGTATCCTCGGGCATGGTGGAGGGAATAAGCGGCGTCCAGATCGGTCCCGGAGCCACGACGTTCACCCTTATCCCCCGCTCGGCCAGCATCTGAGCGAGACCGGCACTGAAATTGTGAATCGCGCCCTTGGTGGTCGCATAGGCGAGCAGGATCGGATTGGGAGCATCGGCATTGATGGAGGCGGTGTTGATGATGGCGCTGCCCTTCTTCATGTGCGGCACCGCTGCCTTGGTCAGATAGAACATCGCGTGCATGTTGACGCGGAATGTCAGCTCCCATTCCTCGTCGCTGATGTCCTCGATGTTCTTGAAGGTCGCCTGATGGGCCGCATTGTTGACGAGGATGTCGATGCCGCCGAGCTCCCGAACGGCCGTTTCGACGATCCTGCGGCAATGGTCGGACGACTGAATGTCGCCGGCGGCAAGCACGGCCTTGCGGCCGGCTTCCTCCACCAGAGCCTTGGTGGCCATCGCGTCGTCATGTTCGCTCAGATAGCTGATGAGAACGTCCGCTCCCTCGCGCGCATAGGCGATCGCCACGGCCCTGCCGATGCCGCTGTCCCCGCCGGTGATGATGGCTCTCTTGTCCTTCAGGCGTCCGGAACCCTGGTAGGAGTTTTCCCCGTGATCCGGCAGCGGCTGCATCCGATCGGTGGTGCCGGGCATATCCTGGGTTTGGCGGGGAAAGGGAGGGTGCGGAAATTTTTCCATGGTCACGAACTCCTTCGCAAGGCTCCTTCTGGAATGGCGATCGGCATCGCTGCGCTGCCTCCGGCGAGTACGCGGCCCTAACTCGGGCAGACTGGCTTTGTTCCGGCCTTGAGAAGACCGCCGATGGAACTTCGCCTGCGGCTTCACGTTGCCCTCCTGACCCAATGAAACAGCAGGAGAGTAAGATGGAGAGAGCCAAGCGCCCATCCGCGGCCCCCCTTGATGTGAAGACCGTGCAACCGCCTGTCGAGAATGACAGCGACCTGCGCCCGGAGGCCGACAAACCCCCGATCGAACCGGACGAGATCCCGAACGCCAAGGCCGCGCGGGAGGCGGCGCGTTTGAAGAGGGATGAATACATCGTCAAGTCCGACCTGGAGGATGCCGACCAGCGCAATCCCCTGCCCGACATGAAAGACCAGGAATGAGTGCGATCCGGATGTATAGTGGTCGGTTCGCCTTTCAGCTTGATGGAGAATGACATGAAAACGCCAAAGGAAGGTGCGCCCGGCACCACCGAGCAGTCGCCGCGGTGGGAAGGGCCGAAGGAGACGCGCCCGAGAGGATATCTCCCCGCCAAGGATGATCCGGAACGCGATCGGGACGCCGTCGGCGAGAACCTGAAGGATCCGCATCGCGGCAAGGTTTCGGACGCCGGCAAGACGAAGCGTTAACAGGCAGGCGCTGCCGGAACATCTTCGCTCCCTCGCGGTTCCGCAGCCGGCGGGGCATGCTTGTAATGTCGTTGCGGCCGGCGTGCGGACGGCAGATGGAGGAGCGATATGTTGAATTCTCTCGAAGATGCAGTGGTCGTCATCACCGGGGCGTCGTCGGGGGTTGGACAGGCCACCGCCGAGGCCTTTGCCCGGCGCGGGTCGAAGCTCGTGCTTGCGGCGCGCGATGCGGCCGCGCTTCACGAGGTCGCCAGAGCCTGCCGTAAACTCGGAGCGGAGGTTCTCGTCGCCCCGACCGATGTGACGGACGCCGATGCGGTCAAGGACCTGGCCAGGAAGGCGATGAGCTTCGGCAAGATAGACGTCTGGTTCAGCAATGTCGGCGTCGGCGCCGTCGGCCGCTTCGAGGAAACGCCGATCGAAGCGCATGAACAGGTCATCCGCACCAACCTGATCGGCCATCTAAACGACGCGCATGCGGCGATCCCGATCTTCCGCAAACAGCGGCATGGCATTTTCATCAATATGATCTCGCTCGGCGGCTTCGCCTCTGCACCCTTTGCCGCGGCCTACAGCGCCAGCAAATTCGGCCTGAGGGGCTTTTCGGAAGCTCTGCGGGCGGAGCTTGCGGACGAGCGCGACATTCACATCTGCGACGTCTATCCGACCTTCATGGACACACCCGGGGTCAGGCACGGCGCCAATTACACCGGTCGCAGGCTGAGCGTTCCTCCGCCCGTCTACAATGCGCGCCGCGCTGCCCGGGCGATCGTGCGCCTGGCGGAGCGCCCCCGTAATTCGCTGACCGTCGGCCTCGTCGCCGATCTGACGCGGTTTGCGCATTTCGTCGCGCCGAACATGACCCCGCGGCTCATGGCGAAGCTGACATCGCGTTATCTGAGCCGCGCGCCGCGCGTGGCGAGGAGCCATGGCAATCTGTTCAGGGCACCGGCCGAACCCGGGGGCATAGACGGCGGGCTGCGCTCGTCCCGCCGCGTCCCGGTCGCAACGACGGCGGCTGTCTGCGTGCTGGGCATCGCCGTTGCCGCGCTTGTCCTCGGCAAGCCGCGCGCGACGGTCGGCCGAAGCCGCTCCAGCGTCGCGCGTCTCTTCAGGCGCGCTTAGGCGGCACAGGATCGTTGACTTTCGCGCCATTCGCAGTGAAGATCGCGACATACTAATATAAATTTTCACTTCCGCGATCGCGCGAAGGCAGAGTTGCGCATGGCGATCACGCAGCCGACCCGAAATGACGCGCCTGTGCGCGCTCACCGCCCCGCCAAGGAATTTGCCGGGGGGGCGCGCGAGTGGCTGTTGCGCACCGATCCGGAACGCCTGATCTGCCTCGGTCGCGTTATCACCGCAGCCTTCGCGATCCTGGCGATCTATCTCGATCCCACTCGGCCGAACTCGCTTCTATACGAGTCTCGCGTCGTTCTTTGCCTCTACCTTCTCCTCGCAACTGCGCTGGTGATCTTTCCGCTGCGGTACTCGTTCGTCAGTCCGGTGCACCTCCTGATCCATGGTATCGACGCGGCGGTCGTCGGCTGGCTGACGTTCCTGACGAACGAACTGGTGAGTCCGTTCTTTTCGATTCTTCCGTTCGTCATCCTGGCGATGACGATGCGCTGGGGTTTGAAGGGTGCCGCGCTCGGAGCACTGATCGCCCTTCTCGTCCAGCTCGTGGTCGGCCTTCCCGACCTTCTCGACGGCGACGCGGAACTCAACGTCTTCATTATGCGGTCCACCTATTTCGTGCTCATCGCGGCGACGCTCGGCTATTTCGGAGCCTATCGCGAACGAAGCCGGCAGCGCCTGGCGCAACTCGCGCAGTGGCCGCCGGGCGCAATCGGCGAGGACCGGGTGTCCTGGCTGAGCATCCTGTTGGAACATGCTTCCGGCGTTCTTGGCGATGCGCATCTGCTCGTCATCTGGCGTGAGCAGGAATTCGAATCGGGATGCGTCGCATACTGGGCTAATGGCACGCTCCAATTGGCCGATCTCAGGGACACCGACTTCTGGCGTCGTCACGATCCCGATCACTACGACGGACGCGATCGCAAGAGCGGCGAGGCGCTGAATGGCCTGTTCGCCGATCTGCCCCAGATCCGCGCAAACACCGACCAATCGGACCGCAAGGTATTTTCCGCCACCTTCTCCAGTGTTCGATATCGCGGCTGCGTTTTCGTGGTCAGCTTCGCCAATGCCGCCGACGACACGAAAGATCTGTCTCAGATCATCGCCACCCGCGTCGGGACGGAGCTCGAGCGTGTCGCTCTTATCCAGGCCGCCCGTTCCGAGGGGCGCATGCGCCTTGCCCGCGATTTGCATGACAGCGTGCTTCAGAACCTCACTGCGGCGCGTCTCAAACTGAAACTGATCGGAGAAGGAATCCCGGATGGCGCAAAGACGCAGCTGACGGAGGTGGGCTCGCTCATCCTCGAACAGCAGCAATGTGTCCGCAAATTCGTGGATGAGAACCGACCGGGAGAGGAAGGTAATCTAGCCAGGATCGAGCAGGAACTTCCGGAATTTCTCGACCTGTTGAGAACGCAGTGGAATTGCGCAATCGACGTGTCACACGGGCCCGCGCCGCTCGTGGTGCCCAAATGGATGCTTTACGAGATAATGCAGTTGATCTCCGAAGCCGCGAGCAATGCGGTGCGCCACGGACGGGCGACGCTGTTGCGGATAGCTTTTGTCAGGAACGCGGAGCTCCTGAACCTGGAGATCACCGATAACGGCACGGGAATATCGGGTGAACTCGAGATGAAGCCCCTCTCGCTGTCGCAGCGGGTGGCGGAGCTTGGCGGAAAGCTGGCGGTCTGCCGGAATTCTCCTGGCCTAGGGCTCAAGATCGCGCTACCGCTGAAGCTGGAGGTCAGGTGATGCATTCGGTGCTGCTCGTCGACGATCACCCGTTGCTCCTGCGAGGATTGCAGGACATCATCGCCGCAGCGCCGGACTTCGACGTCGTCGGCGCAACGGCAAGCGGCGTCGAAGCGATTTCGCTCATATCCCGTCTCCAGCCGGACATTGCCGTCCTCGACGTGGCCATGCCCGGCATGGGCGGATTGGAAATCCTGAGGGCGATCCGCGGCACGCGGCGTCTGCCGAGGGTGATCTTCCTGACTGCGACGATCAGCGGCCCGCAGGTCGCGGAAGCGTTGAAGATGGGGCTTTCCGGTCTTCTCCTGAAGGAATATGCGCCCGAAGCGCTGCTCGACTGCATGCGGCAGGTCGCCATGGGCGGGAAGTGGCTGCCGGCCGATCTGCTGGCAAATGCGTCTCAGGTCGGTAACGACGCGACGCTGGAGAGGTTCAGTCTGCTTACGCCACGCGAACGCGAGATCGCAGCGCTGATCTGCGGCGGTCTCTCCAACCGCATGATCGCGGCGAGACTCGGAACCTCCGAAGGGACGGTGGGGATCCACCTGCACAACATCTTCCGCAAATTGGACATCAGCAATCGCGCCACGCTTGCTGCGCTTCATGTCCAGTACACCAATCCACTGAAATCCTAGTGGTGCGTTTCTGGCAGATGGACGTCTGTAAGGTCAGTCACCTTGCGAGCTCCACAGGTGGTGGGCTGACCTTCAACGCTTGGGTATCATCCTTGAAGCGATCGGCTCCGGGCGGAACAATCGACCACAAACCTCCCGGGAATGCTCTGGACTAAAGTTATTCCAAAACGAATGCGTAGGGTTCCTCAAAAAAAGGAGGCCCTTAGAGCCTCCGAGCTGCATGGAGCTTACGACACAGGCGTCGATCAGTCTCCTGTGTTGACAGTGCCGCTGTCCTGTTTGCCCTTGTCGCCCTTCTTGTGGCCGATATCGCGGCTGTCTGCAAAGGCCTTGTCGGAAGATCCGTCAAATACAGTTACTGAAACAAGCGGGAGCACCATTAGGAAGGACACTCCAAGCGCGCATACGGAAACAATTCTCCTACGTGTAAGCATAGGTAACCCTTTCCTCTAAGAGGGTGAAGACTTTACGGACGCGCTGCAGCAGTGCTGCTCTCGGCCGGCGAAGTAAACGCAACTTCACGGCACAAATGATTGCACCAAACCGCCGAAGCCGAAATATATGGAACGATATATGCTTTGTTCCTTGGGCGTGAAAACGGTCGAAACGACAGAATTCTTCTGGATCGTAAGGTTCGTCGGCCGCCGTGATTGCCACCTTCACTATAGGGTTTCCTATATATCCAACCGCAGCGGGCGGTGCCAGTATCCCCGACTGCATGTTTCCTTTCGAAGGAAAAACATGCAGCAGCCGAAGTGCGGCAGCGATCGTTGCGAGCCTGATGAATGCCCGGTGTGATTGCTGAACGCATAGGAATTTCGATTATGCCGTTCAAACCGAAAAACTCGGGACAGACTGCGAGGAGGATCGCCGCGAATTTCTGAAAAGTTGTGGCCGCTCTGCCGTTTGGACGCCGCCGCTGGTCACCGTCCTGCTCTCCACCGGCCTCACCTCGAATGCGATCGGCAAGTCGTCTGGAGCCGGCGGCAGCAGCATCAGGGACCGCAGACAGACCGCATCCCGACAGGATGGGGCGAAACAGGGGTGCCGCGTGACGGGTACAAGCTGTCGTAGTCTGCTTCGCCTGGACAGGATCACGCCGGGCCCGGCAAGGGGACCATTTTGCGATTGTGAAGAGGCGCCGTTGGGGTCCGGATTTCTTGGGTCCGAGCGGTCAAAAACATAGAACACACTTGATTGCGATACTTCCAGCGGGAAGCGGACGATACAGCCCGGGCATTCTTTCATCCCGCGATGGCACTAGTAAAACAGCGTGCGACTTTCTGAAGCTCAGGAAAACTGTGCCGCAATTTTCCGTCCGGAATTGCGGCAACACAAACGGTTAGAGCATTTCCGCAACTTGGACAAAGGGCGGCAATGCTCCAGGTCAGCAATCCTCGAAGCGTCGGGCGCAATACACAGGCCCCGCCGGGAGATTTTAGGGAGGAATTCCCATGGCAGTCATTACCGGCACATCCGGAAACAATGTCCTCATCGGCACTGATCTAGACGACGTGATTAGCGGGTTGGGCGGTGACGATCTCATCCAGGGACTGGGAGGCGCCGACGTGATCAACGGCGGCGCGGGCGTCGACACGGTCGACTATCGCGAAAAGACGACTTCAGTCGTAGTCACCCTGACCGGTGCGACCGCCGCGACGGTCTTCGTCAATGGCGCGGCCGAGGACACTCTCAGCAACATCGAGAACGTTTACGGGGGCTCCGGCAACGACACTATTACGGGCGACGCTCAAAACAACCTGTTCCGAGGCGGCGGCGGAAACGACGTCCTCGACGGAGGCGCCGGCAACGATACGGCCGACTATACCGACAAGACCCAGTCCGTTGTCGTCACCCTGATGGGCGCGACACCCGCCACCGTCTTCGTGAACGGTATCGCCGAGGACACGATCAGCAATTTCGAAAACGTCTATGGCGGGTCGGGCAACGACGTGCTGACCGGTGACGACCGGAACAACGTGCTTCGCGGCGAAGCAGGGAACGACATTCTCAACGGCGGCGACGGCGACGACTCGCTTTTCGGGGGCGCCGGCAACGACACAGCAGACGGTGGCAACGGGGTTGATACCTTCGATCTCCGCGAAAAGACGTCCTCCGTCTTCGTGCAGCTCAACGGCGCGAATGCAGCGACGGTCTTCGTCGGCGGCGTCGCGGAGGACACGATCCGCAATATCGAGAACCTCGTCGGCGGGTCGACGGACGACATGCTCATCGGCGATGCGGAGGGAAATAAGTTCTCAGGCGCGCGGGGCAACGACTGGCTCAAGGGAGGAGAGGGCGCGGACACCCTGGACGGCGGCGAAGACAGCGACACCGCCGACTATAGCGACAAGACCGCTGCAATCGCCGTGACGCTGAACGGCAGCAAGCCGGTCATGGTAACGGTTGACGGCGTTGCCGAGGATCTGATCGCGAAGATCGAGAACATCGTCGGCGGCTCGGGAGATGACATGATCACCGGCGATGCGGCCGCCAATACGTTTCGCGGAGGTCTCGGTGCCGACGTGCTGGACGGCGGGGCCGGCAGCGACACCGCTGACTTCAGCGATAAGACGCAATCGGTCGTGCTGGCCCTCAACGGGGCGGCCGATGCCGTTGCAACCGTCGGCGGGACGGCCGAGGATACGGTTCGCAACATCGAGAACATCAACGGCGGATCCGGCAACGACCAGCTTACCGGTGACGACGCCGCGAATACGTTCCGCGGCGGCCTTGGCACCGACCTTCTGGACGGAGGTGCCGGCAGCGACACGGCCGACTTCAGTGACAAGACGGCATCGGTCGTCGTGACACTGGCCGGGTCGAATCCTGTGACGGTCTTCGTCGGCGGCGTCGCGGAGGATACTCTGCGCGACATCGAGAACGTCATCGGCGGCTCGGGCAATGACGTGTTCGCAGGCGACGGGTTCCAGAACCTCTTCGACGGCGGGGCGGGCAACGACACGGTCGACTATTCGGCTTCAGCCAAGGGGATCGCGGTGACGCTCAACGGCGCCAACGACGCGAAGTTGATCGTTGGCAACGCTGCGGAGGACACGCTGCGCAATATCGAGAATGTCACGGGCAGCGCCGTCGCGGACGTGCTGACCGGCGACTCGCAGGCCAACGTCCTCCTGGGCGGCGGCGGCGGCGACATTCTCAAGGGCGGTGGTGGACAGGATACCATCGACGGCGGCGCGGGGTCCGATACGGCCGACTTCAGCGACAAGACGGCCGGTATCGTCCTGACGCTGGCGGGCGCGGCGAACGCGATTGCGACGGTCGGCGGCCTGGCTGAGGACACGGTCCGCAACATCGAAAACATCTTCGGCGGCGCCGGCGCTGACGTGCTGACCGGCGACGGCAACAGCAATACGATCCGCGGCGGTGCGGGCGCCGACCGTCTGGACGGTGGCACCGGTGTGGATACGGTCGATTATCGCGACAAAACCAAGTCAGTCTCCGTTACTCTCGATGGGGCCAACCCCATGACCGTCAAGGTGGGCGGCGTGATCGAGGACACGATCAGCAATTTCGAGAACATCTCCGGCGGTTCCGCCGGCGACACGCTCACCGGAGACAGTCTGGCCAATGTTCTTATCGGCAATGACGGCGCCGACACGCTGAGAGGGGGTCTCGGCAAAGACGTGCTGGACGGCGGCAATGGCGTCGACACCGCCGACTACCTGGAGAAAACCGATGCGATTTCCGTCACGCTGAACGGCACGGCGAGTGCGGTCGTTTTCGTCGGCGGCATAGCCGAAGACACCATCCGCGGTGTGGAAAACATACTCTCGGGGTCCGGTGACGACACGCTTGTCGGCGACGCCGCGAACAATATGTTCCGGGGAGCTCTCGGCGCCGATTTCATAGACGGCGGCGCAGGCGTGGATACTGCCGATTACCGTGAGAAGGCGGCGTCTGTCGAGGTGGCGCTTTTGGGAGCCGGCGACAGTTTCGTCTTCGTCGGCGGCGTCGCCGAAGATACCATTCGCAATATCGAGAATGTGTTCGGCGGCAAGGGCAACGATAAGCTCACGGGCGATGGCTTCGCCAACACCCTCAACGGCAATGACGGCAAGGACGTCCTTACGGGCGGAGGCGGAGCGGACATTCTCGACGGCGGGGCGGCTTCCGATACCGCGAGCTACCGCGACAAGAGCGCATCCGTGTCCGTCGCACTCGACGGCGCCAGCTATACGACCGTCACGGTCGGGGGGGTGGCCGAGGACACGATCCGCAACATCGAGAACATCTGGGGCGGGACCGGCAATGACAGCCTGAGCGGCGACGCGAACGCGAACCTTCTTTCGGGCGGCGGCGGAAGCGACACCCTCTTCGGTGGTGCGGGCGCGGACATTTTTCAGTTCGACTTCGCTCTCGGCGCTGGGAATGTCGACACGGTCGTGGATTTCACCGCCGGAGACAGGCTCTTCCTCTCGAAGAGTGTCTTCACAACGCTGAGTGGCGGGACGCTGGCGGCGACGCAGTTCTACGCGGCGGCCGGTGCAACCGATGCGCAGAACGTGAACCAGAAAATCATCTACGACACGACGAGCGGTGCGCTCTACTACGACGCCGATGGCAGCCTTTCCGGTCATGCGGCCGTGCAGTTCGCCGTGCTTTCGACGCAGCCGGGCCTGACCGCGGGCGATTTCGTGCTCGTCGCGTGATCGCCCCGGCTCCAGGGGAACACCCGCCCGGGCTCCGTGTTTGGAGGAAATGAAAGGACGAGCAGCGCCCGTCCTTTTCTTTTTCTTCCAGCGATCGAAAAGGAGCTCCGACGTGAAAGCCCTGACATGGCACGGCAAAGGCGATATCCGTTGCGAGAGCGTGCCCGATCCGAAGATCGAGGATGACCGCGATGCCGTCATCAAGGTCACCGCCTGTGCGATTTGCGGATCGGACGTTCATATTTTTCACGGCCTCATTCCATCCATGGAGAATGGCGACATCCTCGGCCATGAAACCATGGGCGAGGTCGTGGAGGTCGGCAAGGGCGCGACCGGCCTGCAGGTCGGCGATCGGGTGGTCGTTCCGTTCACCATCGCCTGCGGCGAGTGCTTCTTCTGCCGGAAGGGCTTCTATTCCGCCTGCGAGCGAACCAATCCCGACCGGGAAAAGGCGGCGAAGCTCTGGGGCAATTCACCCGCGGGCCTCTTTGGCTACTCCCATCTCCTCGGTGGCTATAGCGGCGGACAGGCGGAGTATCTGCGCGTGCCGCACGCCGATGTCGGGCCCATCAAGGTTCCCGACGAACTCACGGACGAGCAGGCGCTCTTCCTCTCCGATATTTTCCCCACCGGATACATGGCGGCGGAGTTCTGCAACATCGAGCCCGGGCAGACGATTGCGATCTGGGGCTGCGGCCCAGTCGGGCAGATGGCGATCCGGTCAGCCTTTTTGCTCGGCGCCGAACGGGTCATCGCCATCGATACGATCGCGGAGCGCCTGAAGCTTGCGGAGTCCGCCGGCGCCATGACCCTCGACTACATGGCGGAGGATATCTATGACCGGATCATGGAGATCACCCGTGGCCGGGGCGCAGATGCCTGCATCGACGCCGTGGGAACGGAGGCCGACAGCCGGGCAAGCCTGGATTCGCTTGTCGACCGCGTGAAGGTGGCGACCTTCATGGGAACGGACCGGCCGCATGTATTGCGGCAGGCGATCCATTGCTGCAGGAATTTCGGCACGGTTTCCGTCGTCGGCGTTTATGGCGGTTATCTCGACAAGGTGCCGCTCGGTTCGGCGATCAACCGCGGCCTGACGCTTCGGATGGCCCAGACCCCCGTTCAGCGTTACTTGCCTTTGCTCCTGGACCGCATCCGGAAGGGCGAGATCGATCCGTCCTTCGTGGTGACCCACCGCGGCGGGCTCGACGACGGCCCCGAACTCTACAAGACCTTCGCGGAAAGAAAGGACGGCTGCATCAAGGTCGTCCTGAGGCCGTAACAGGACTCCTTTGAAGCTGCGCGCTTCCGGACGAAAACCGCTACACACTTATCCTGAAAAGGTCCGAAACGGCTCAGAGTTCGAGCATGGCGTAGGGCCTGCCCGTCGGTTTCTCCACATGGGCGGCGACGTTGAAGACGGGGGCGCCGCCGGGCGTCTGCCCCTGATAGGCGCCCTTGTGCGCATGGCCGTGAACGACGGCGCTCACCTTGAAGCGGTCGATCGTCTCCGCGAGCCGCGACGACCCGAGAAACGGATAGATTTCCTTCGGTTCTCCGGCAACGGTTTCAGGGATCGGCGCGTAATGCAGAACGACGAGCGCGCGCTCCGCCCTGGTAGCCCTCAAGGCGTTCTCCAGCCGGATGGCTTCGTCGACGCTGGTTCCGACCATGGTCTTTATCGCCGCTTCGCCAAAGGCGCCCAGCATATACCGGCCGAAGCCGCCGATGAAACCCTTGGTTCCGCAGAAGCCGACGCCTGAAATTTCGACGCTCTGGCCGTCGAGAAGATGCACACCCGCCCTGACGAGGATCGACGAAACCTCCTCCACGGCATCGCATTGATGATCATGGTTTCCGAGCACGGCGACGACCGGGATCGTGCAGGACTTCAGCTCGGCGGCGAGAAGCTCCGCCTCCGCAGGCTTGCCGAGATCCGTCAGATCGCCGGCGATCACGAGCACGTCCGCGGCGCGCGAGATTTCCGCAAAGAGGTCGGTATAGGAGACCGATCGGTCCTCCTTCACATGCAGGTCCGCCACGGCGGCCACCTTCAACTTGCTCATGACTCCGTATCCTCAGTTTCTGCGCTGACGTCGGCGTCGCCTCCGACATCGGCGAAACCCCATTCCTTCACATCGATTTCGTAGTCGGGCCGCGAGTACATCCGGCCGCGACAGATCTTCGTCAGGGGCACTGGGAGGTCTCTCTGCGCCGCCAGCCTGCTCAAAAGCTCGTCCATCAGCCAGAGCGGGACCTTGTCGCGCTCGGAGGGATAGATCCATCGGAAGTTCAGGAGGTGGATGAGCAGGACCTCCCAGTGCGCTTCCATGTATCCGAGCAATCTTGCCCAATCGATTCGGTCATGTGCCTTCAGGATCAGGTGCGCGACGTCGGCGCCGTCGTAGCGGTGGCGAAGCTGGATGAAGGACTTGGACCAGACGAGTTCCGTCGGCGCGACGATCGCACAGGTGGAGGCACCGATCTCTGTCAACAGAGCATTGGCGAACCAGGCGTCGGTGACCATCATGGTTCCGTTAGGCGAGGAGAAGATGACGTCGAAGAAGGATTTTCCCTTGAAGACCTTGCCTAGCCATCGATCGTCCTCGATTTCGACGGCGTATCCGAGGGACTTGAAATGATTGAGGATGCGGGTGTAATCGCCGGGCTTGCAGAAGACGTCGAGATCCTTGGTTGGCCTCGAAATGCCGGTATGGGCGCTGACGGCGAAGGTGCCCGCGATCAGGAACGGAATTTGCGACCGGCCCAGCTCGGCAATCGCCTCGGCAACGAATGCTTCGGCCTCCTCGTCGACGAGACGCGGCAGCGCGAGCGGCTCGGACGGGTGTTCCGAAGGGGAGCGCGGGGGCATTGACGTCATGCTGGTCATCCAAGTGAACGAGACTTCCCTGACAACACGCCAGTCTTTCGGAAGTTCCGCTTGCCCTAAGGTGTGGGATTGCATCCCCTCGCGCCCCCGCACTTTGGGTCCGCCATTTTAGCCGGGAAGCACCAAGGTGCGAACGTGATGGAACCGCCGGCCACGTCATGGCGTTTGTCTGGCAGCTACCGCATGAGCGCCCGAAGCCGAAGCGAAGGGCGGAAACATTAGGTAAAACAAAGCGCTACAGCGACTGCGCGTGTCTATCGATGCGCCGCTGAGGGAGGAGCATATGCCTGTCATCAGCCCCACCATCCACACCCAGCAAAACAGCCGGGAGCTTGAGTGTCAGCGCGCAATGGAGGACGAGTTCCTGGTCTTTACCGCGCTGGCCGAGGAAGCGGGCTGGTCATGGCAGGAAATCGCGCTCGCCATGTTGGAGCTGACCGAGCAATATGTTGCAGCCATGCGGCCGAGTTCGGCGATGGAGGCAAGATCAATGTTGCGCAGTCACTCCAAGAGCTTGCACTGACCGCAGCAGTATTGTGTTCCCGAGGCGTTTCACTGCTTCATTGAAGCAGTGAAACGCCTTTTAATTGAGACCGCGCATTCCGGACGGCTGTGAGACGGAGTGCTACAGCGACCTCCGAAGACGCGCGGCGCTGCAGGAACTTTTCGGAGGACTGCAACCTCTCCTCATCCTCATCTCCGTGCTCGTCACACGGATCCAGCAGCGCCGCGTCTGCGGCGCGGGAAGCGCTCTTTCAGCCCAAGGACTTGGTCTGGCTGCACCCCTGTGACGAGCACAGGGACGAGGCGATCAAACAAGCCGCCGCGGGCGGCCGAATCCCAACAGGCTCAGGTCACGGCACCTCCGACGGCCAGTGCCAGTACGAGGAATACGAGGAAGATTACAACCGCAATGTAGAAGAGTATCTTCGCGATCCCCGCCGTCGCGGCCGAAACGCCGGAAAATCCGAGGAACCCGGCTATCAGTGAAATGACGAAGAAAATCAGTGCCCACTTCAGCATAATCGCTCCTTCCGTTCAGTTCCTGCCTCGTGGTCGTCGTGCCAGCCGTTCAGCGGCTGTCCCGGTTCGGATCCTTGCCGGCCGCTTGGCTGCTTTTCTTGACGTCGTCCTTCTTCGCCTGATCGCCTGCACGATTCCCGCCATGCGTCCCTTTCGAGCTCTTGGCGGTCTTGCCGTCCTTTACGTTCGTAGCCATCTCGCATCCTCCAGCGCTGTACCGAAACCGGCAGCAGAGCGGATGCAACCGGGGAAGGGCGATAAAAGTTCCGTCCGGACCTTCAAAGCCGGGGCGCCCGGCCCGCTTTCCTTCCCATAATGCCGGCGGCTGCCGGCGGAACCAAATCCGGCCCGGACGGTTTGGTTGGCCGGTTGAGGCTCGAGAGGAAAGGCCATGAAGAACATCGCCTTCGGCGTTGCGGTACTGTTGAACGCTGCCGCAGGACCGGCCTTCGCGCAGACGGCCGGCAATACCCCGGCCATTGCCACTCCCGACACGCAGAACCCGACGGCACCTGTCCCCGGCAAGAACAGCTTCACCGAAGCCCAGGCACTGGAACGGATGCAGGAGGCGGGCTACTCGGACGTCAAGGAGCTGAAGCTCGACGACAAGGGTATCTGGCGGGCAACCGCGATGAAGGACGGCAAATCCGTTTCCGTCGCTCTCGATTTTCAGGGCAACGTAGTCGCGCTTTAGAGATCAAGGAAGAAGACGATGAGAACCGTGGCAGGGCTGTTTGACGATTACGGGGTAGCCCGAGGGGCCGTGAGCGATCTGGAGGCGGCAGGGTTTCCTTCCGAAGATATAAGCATCGTCGCCAACAATGCGGGCGACCGCTATTCGGGCGACGGCTCCGGTGCGGCGAGCGGTGCCGAAGCAGGTGCGGGTCTGGGCGCCGTGGGCGGCGGCACGCTGGGGCTTTTGACCGGCCTGGGCCTGATGGCCATACCTGGGGTCGGACCCGTGGTCGCGGCTGGGTGGCTGGCGTCGACCGCCGCAGGCGCGGCGGCCGGCGCTCTCGCCGGAGGTGCGGCCGGCGGCATCATCGGCTCGCTCACCAATTCCGGGATCGAGGAGGAGGATGCGCATCTTTACGCCGAGGGCGTGCGCCGAGGCGGTACGTTGGTGGTGGTCAGGACCGAGGAGCCCCTGGTCGCGCAGGCGGACGGGATTTTAAGAAATCGCGCTGCCGTCGACATATCGGTCCGGCGCCGCGCCTATACGGAGGATGGCTGGACCCGGTTCGACACCGCCTCCGGTCCCTATAGCCTCGACGAGATCGAGCGCGAACGCGAACGCCTCAGCCGACCGGCGCTGTAGCGAAAGGGAGGTGCCGCTGCCGCGGCACGGCTGACGCTGCCGTCAGGGTCCGCAAAGCAACCCGGCCGCCCGAAAGGAGCCAGGTCACCACGCCCCTTGGCGAAACAATGCCACGATCTGGCGCGGCGGTTGCGACGAAACGCAAGGAAGGCTTCCGCCATGATTGATTTTTCCCGCGCCCGCGAACGGATGATCACGTCGCATCTCTCGCGACGGGGAATAAGGGACAGATACGTCGTCGAGGCGATGGGCGTCGTCCCGCGGGAGGCATTCGTCGATCCGGGCTTCGAGGAATTCGCCTATGAGGATTCGGCCCTCTCGATCAGCCATGGCCAGACCATCTCGCAGCCCTATATCGTGGCGCTGATGATCGAACGCGCCGAAGTCCAGCCGGGCGATACGGTGCTCGAAATCGGGACCGGATCCGGTTATGCGGCGGCGGTGCTGAGCCGGATCGCGGCACATGTCTATACGATCGAGCGCCATGCCGGCCTCGCCGAGGTCGCCCGGAGACGATTTGCCGAGCTCGGTTACGGCAATATCGATGTGCGTGTCGGCGACGGCACGGCCGGCTGGCCCGAGGCTGGACCGTTCACCGCCATATTGGTCGCTGCCGGAGGTCCCGAGATACCGCATGCGCTCAAGGAGCAGCTCGACCTCGGCGGCCATCTCGTCATACCCGTCGGCCCCCCGGAGGAGCAGCGGCTGCTGAAGGTCACGCGCGTCAACGCCACGACATTCGAGGAGCAGGACCTCGGCGGGGTCAGATTCGTGCCGCTCGTCGGCGAATATGGCTGGCATGAGGAGCGGGTTCAATCCCGGGCAGGGGTCAGACCGGCGCCCACGCTGCCCGAGATGGTTGCAGAGGCGGCCGAGCCGCTGCCCGATCTCGACGATCCTGCCTTCGGGCGGCTTTTCGATCGCTTTGCCGGGCGGCGGGTCGTGCTGCTCGGAGAGGCAAGCCACGGCACGTCGGAATTCTACCGCGCCCGCGCAGCCATCACGCGTCGCCTGATCGAGGAACACGGGTTCACGATCGTGGCGGTGGAAGCGGATTGGCCGGATGCGGCGGCGGTCGACCGCTATGTCCGACATCGAACGCAAGGCATGCGTCTCGACGCGCCGTTCCAGCGGTTCCCGACCTGGATGTGGCGCAACCGCGAAGTCATGGATTTCGTCGAGTGGATGCGCGAACATAACGGCCGCAGGGGCTTGTCCGGCCGGGCCGGCTTCTACGGCCTGGACATCTACAATATGCGCGGCTCCATTGCCGCGGTTCTCCGGTATCTCGATGAGACCGATCCCGAGGCCGCCGCGGTCGCCCGCGAGCGCTACGGTTGCCTGACCCCCTGGCAGAACGAGCCGTCGACCTATGGCCGTGCGGCCATGACCGCGGGCTTCCGCAAATGCGAAGAGGCCGTCGTCAAGCAATGCCGCGAACTCCTGGAGAGGCAGCTCGAAGCCGGGCGCGACAGCGGCGACGAGCTTCTCGACGCGGTGCAGAACGCGCGCCTCGTTGCCTCGGCCGAGCGGTATTACCGCATCATGTATTATGCCGGGGCCGACTCCTGGAACATGCGCGACACCCATATGTTCGCGACGCTCGAGCATCTGTTGAATGCACGCGGCGCTCGCTCGAAGGCGGTGGTGTGGGCGCACAATTCCCATATCGGCGATGCCCGCCATACCGACATGGGCACGGCCCGCGAGGAGTTGAACATCGGTCAGCTCTGCCGCGAGCGGTTTGGCGATCAGGCAGCGCTGATCGGCTTCGGCACGCATGGTGGTCATGTGGCTGCCGCAAGCGATTGGGGCGGCGAAATGGAGGTGAAGCCGATCCGGCCGTCGCTCGAAGGAAGCTACGAGCGCATGATGCACGACTCAGGGGTCGAGCGCTTCCTCATCGACTTCGCACGCCACGCGCGTCTGCGCGACGGTCTCCTCAAGCCGAGGCTCGAGCGCTTCATCGGCGTGATCTACCGGCCGGACACGGAACGCTTCAGCCACTATGCCCACGCCTCGCTGCCCCGGCAGTTCGACGCCTTCGTCTGGTTCGATCAGACGACACCGGTCGAACCGCTCGGCGCGGAACACATAAAAGCGGGCGTGCCGGATACGTTCCCGTTCGGCCTGTGACTCGTGAATTGGTGCGTTAAAGCTGCGTCGAGATGATGTTGGCGACGCTCACCTCGCCGCGCAGCACGCCGCGTTGCGTGCCGTCGGGGGCCGGCCCCTCCTCGACCACGGTGTAGAGCTTCTCGCTGCGAAACGCGCTGGCCATGTCGGTCGTCACCCCTTCCGCCGGCTTGGCGTCGATCTCGAGGAAATCGAGCTCCGCCTCGCTTGCGACGATGCGGGCATCGCCGCTCGACCTTGCCGCCACCACGACCTCGCCCTGGTAGCTGGCATTCTGCCAGTTGGGATCGTCGGGCTCGGCGAGCGGCGACAGACGGTATATCTTGAGCTCTTCGTGCATGTGCTACTCCGACTGGTCGATCGCATGCGGCGGCGGTTGCCCCGATTCGGCCGACTGGTCGAGAGGAAACATCATCCAGAGCGCCGCAATCACCACCAGGGCGACGATCACTGCTGCAGCCAGGATCTTGGACATGTGAACCTTCCGACGATTGTCGAGACCGAACCGCGAAACCTGCGGTCTTCCGGCCTCCAATCACCAAGGCGTCGAATTGTTCCGAAGCCGCAGGGTGACGCGATCACGCGCCGTTCTGCAGGAACATTTCGGGAAATCGCCGGTTGGAGGACGCGCGAAAAGAAAGGGATATCCGATGGCTACTGCGAACGAACACCTTGTGGCTTGGCTCAGGGATGCACATGCGATGGAAGAGCAGGCGATCACGATGCTCACCAGCCAATCGAGCCGGCTGGAAAACTATCCAGAACTCAAGACCAGGATCGACCGCCACCTGCAGGAGACGAAGGACCAGGCGGCCATGCTCGAGCGCTGCCTCGAACGGCTCGACGGCGGAACCTCGAGCATCAAGGATATCAGCGGGAAGATCGTTGCCTTCGGGCAAGGCCTGAGCGGCCTCTTCGTCAGTGACGAAGTCGTCAAGGGCACGCTGGCCAGCTATACATTCGAGCATATGGAAATCGCCAGCTACAGGATTCTCATCGCCGCAGCCGAACAGGCGGGCGATCAGGAGACGAAGCGGGTCTGCGAGAGCATCCTGCAGCAGGAAATCGCGATGGCCGAGTGGCTGGCTGAGAACGCCGGTGAGATCACGCGTAGATTCCTGGAGCGAGACCAGCGGGACGTGACGGCCAAACACTGAAACCGTTCAGCCGAGAATCCTGCGGGACCTGCCGGCAGCGCCGCGCCTCCGACAAGATGCGCGGCGCTGTCGTTTCAGGCCTCCTGCTTTTCGTCTCGCGTCACTACGTCCAGCTCGGCAAGCAGCGGAAGATGATCCGAAGCGCTTCGCGCCAGCGTGCTGCCGTGTACCCTGCAGGAAGCCACTTCTATGCCTTTGCCGATCAGCACGTGATCGATGCGCAGCAGCGGCAATCGCGATGGAAAAGTCGGCCGCGGCTTGGCGCCGGTCAGCAGTTGCGCGTCGCTGAGCTGTCGGGCCAGGAGCCTGTAGGCGGTCGAACGCCCCGTGGCGTTGAGATCGCCTGCCAGGACCACGTGAGCGTCCCCCTGGGCCATTCCTCCGAGCCAGCCGGGGCCTAGAAGGGCGGTCGCCTGGCGCAGGCGCTCGGCGCCGCGCAATCCGAGATGCGTCACGATCACCTGAAGCTTGACTTCGGCGACGTCGATCTCCACCCAGAGTGCGCCTCGAGGCTCGCCGGACGAGGGGAGGGGTGCTGCCTTGATCAGCCGCATAGGCAAGGCCGTCAGAACGGCGTCTCCGTATTTCTCGTCCTCCAGGTGGAGAGCCGGATGGAACTCGGCTTCCATGTTGAGATGCGTGGCGATCATATGGGCCTGGTCTATTCCGCCGGTGCGGGCGCGGCCGACGTCGACCTCCTGCAATGCGATGACGTCGGGCTGGCACTCGGCGATGACGGCGGCGATGCGCGCGGGATCGAGCCTGCGGTCGGTGCCGAAGCAGCTGTGAACGTTGTAGGTGAGGAAACGTATCCGCTGTCGCATCGCCTTCGGAACACGCAGCATCTGCTTTTCGTTCCGGTGGGTGCGCAAGGGAGGGCCGATGTCCAGAAAAATTCTAGCGAGATTGTTCATCGCTGCCGGTATCTGCGTGGCGGGCTGGTTGATCTATCGGACCCTCAGCCAACACAGCTTTCATGAAATCGTCGATTCGATCATGCGGATTCCGGCCCGGAATCTCTTGGTGGGCATCGGTTTCGTCTTTCTCTCCTATTTCTGCCTGACCCTCTTCGACACCCTCGCCATCCGCTATGTCGGGCGGAAGCTCGCCTATCCGCAAATCGCCATCGCTTCCTTCACCAGCCTTTCGATCGGCCACAATGTCGGCGGTGCGGCCTTGAGCAGCGGTGCCGTCCGCTACCGGTTCTACTCGCGCTGGGGGCTGAGCGCCGAAGAGGTGGCGAAGGTCATTCTCTTCTGCGGTGTCACCGTCGGCCTCGGCCTTGTCACACTGGCCGGGCTTTGTTTTCTGATCGTGCCGGCGGGTGCCGCGCGCCTTACCGGATTTTCCACGACCGGCGCTTTTCTGTTAGGCACTGCCTGCATCGCGGCCGCGGCTGGTTACGTCCTGCTCGCCTATTTTCTGCGGGGCTCGGTTCGCATCTTTCGCTGGACTTTCGAAATGCCCTCGGTGGGGATTGCCGCCTTGCAGGTCGTCGTCGGAGTCGCCAACTTCCTCTGCGTCAGCGCAGCGTTGCATCAGTTGCTCAGCGCCTTCCAGGAGGTGAGTTTCATCGATACGGCCATGGCCTATGTCGGGGCCGGCGTCACCGCGATCGTCAGCCATGTCCCCGGCGGCATCGGCGTACTCGAGGCGACGATCGCATTTCTGCTTGGCAGTTCGGCGAGCCTGGGCGCTCTGATCGCCTTTCGGGCGATCTATTTCTTCCTGCCGCTGCCGCTCGGCTTGATCTTGCTTTCGGTCGCGGAGTTCGTCGCCCGTCGAGATGATGAAAAGAGCCTGGCGAGCAAGGCGAAAAGCTGACCGATCCAGCGCCTCACGAGCTTGTGCGTGCGGTAAAAGGGTCGGATCGGCCTCTGCGGGTCGACGATCTCCGTGCCCCAGATGAGACTGGTCGCGCCGTCGTCATCGATCCCATCGAAGGCGCGTATGCCGCGCCGGCGCGTGTTCAACCTGTCCAAGGTGGCGACGAGAGAGTTCGTTTCCCTTAGTGCCTTCTCGACGTCGTCCGCCTCGATGTCGAGATGTTCTGCGATCAGGCCGTTGCGGACAGTGGCAATGGCGGCGCGCTGTCCTTCGTCGGCGGCTTCTACGGCGACGTCGCATTCGGTGTCGAGGCTTGCCGAGCGGTGGTTGAAGTTCGACGAGCCGACGCGGAAAAAACGATCGTCGATCGCGACCACCTTGGAATGGATAATCACCTCCTGCTCGGATCCGTCGGCCGCGGGAACGACCGGGTAGGCGACCCTGAGCCTGCCGTAGCGGTCGGCCCGCTTGAGCCGCCGAACCAGGCGGTCGCGGTTTCCTCCCATGACGATGCGTTCCAGAAGCCCATGCGAGCTGCGGGTGGTGATGACCACCACTTCCGGGCCGTCAGGCTCCTGCAGCCGGTCGCAGAGCAACTGTCCGATTCTTCCCGATGCGAAATACTGGTTTTCGATGTAGATGTGACGTCGCGCACTGCGCAAGGCATCCAGGGTCAGCCGCAGCGCCTCCTGGCGGCCGCGCCTTTTGCCGGAGCCCGGCTCCGTGCGGGCGATTGCGACCAGGCAACCCTCGAGCACCGGCACCGCGCCGTTCGGCCATGCAAGCGCCCTCGCGGGCGGCGCCTCGATTTCCTCGCCCGTAGAGGCTTTCCAGCGAGATCTGCAGAGATCACCGATGGCGCGGCTCGCCTCGCCGTCGAGCGCCACCTGGATGTCATGTACCGGATCATAGGGTTTTCCGTCCGGATCACGCCGCAACTCGTTCTCGGCCGCGTGCTCCGGCGTGTCCCAACGGCGCGCCGTCAGGTCGATGCCCCCGGCAAAGGCGATGCTGTCGTCTATGCAGACGAGCTTCTGGTGATGCGACCCGCGCAGCGCCCGATGGCTCGCGAAGCGAAGTTCGATCTGCGGATGGGCCGCCCATTGCTGCTTGCGAAATAGCCTGAGCGACTTTCCCGAATAGATCGGTCCCATCGCCCAGACGAGAATGCGGATCTTCAGTTTCGGCTTTTGTGCAGCGAGGCGCTCGAGCCTGCTACCGAGCGATTCCGCTTGGGGGTCGTCGGGTCTGAGCTTGATGCGCGGATCGAAGTCCCATCCGGTGATCCAGATCTGCTCTTCCGCCTGGTCGAACGTACTGTCGAGACAAGCATAATAGGCGGCTGCGTCCACCAGGAAGGACAAATGCCGCGCGGGCGCGCTGCGCCAGACATTCTCCGCCTCCTTTATTATCGGCCGGCTTGTCCGACGCCGTCGGCCGGCCGGATTTCCGGTGAACGCGCTTTTCCAGTCCAAGCTTCCTATCCCGTGTGTGGCGACTGGAAATGAATCCCTTTCAACCGTGATTTGTTCCAGGAGCAGCATTGTTGTGGAACAAACCCTTTGCGGCCGACCCGATCAGCGGAGCTTTGCCATGGCGGAACATTTCCCGGCAGGACGAGATTAGAAGGCTCCAAGCCTTCAATCGAACCCGCCAATCACCTTACGCTGACCGGAGGAGGGGCAAATATGCCGAACGCTTCCGATATCCTCATCGAAACACTTATCGAATGGGAGGTCGACGTCGTCTTCGGCCTGCCCGGAGACGGCATCAACGGCATCATGGAGGCGCTCAGGAGGCGGCAGGATCGCATCCGGTTCGTTTCCGTGCGCCATGAGCAATCGGCCGCCTTCATGGCATGCGCCTATGCCAAATTCACCGGCAGGCTCGGCGTCTGTCTCGCTACATCGGGCCCAGGCGGCACGAATCTGCTGACCGGCCTCTACGATGCGAAGCTTGACCAGATGCCGGTGCTCGCGATCACCGGCATGCAGTATCATGACCTGATCGAGACGTTCTCCCAGCAGGACGTCGATCTCACCCGCGTCTTCGAAAACGTCGCCGTCTACAACGCTCAGGTGAACGACGCAGCCCACATGGAAAACCTCGCGAGCCTTGCCTGCCGGTCGGCGCTCTCCAAGCGCGGCGTGGCGCATCTTTCGATCGCCAATGACGTGCAGGAGCGGACGGCCGATGGCGGGCGGTCCCGCCGCAACCGGCCGGGGCACATGCCGAGCCGATATTTCGCCGGCAAGCTCTTGCCGCTCGAAAGCGATCTTTCGAGAGCGGCGGATCTCCTGAATGCGGGCAGGAAGGTGGCAATTCTTGCGGGGCGCGGCGCACTCGAGGCGAAGGAGGCTCTCCGCGAGACGGCGGAACTGCTGGGCGCGCCCGTGGCAAAGGCTCTTCTCGGCAAAGCGGTGCTGCCCGACGACGACCCGCTGACCACCGGCGGCATCGGCATACTCGGCACCGCACCGTCGCAGGAAATCATGCAGCAATGCGACACGCTGCTCATCGTCGGCTCGACCTTCCCCTATATCGAATACTATCCGAGGCCGAACACGGCAGCCGGAATCCAGATCGACCATGACCCGCAGCGCATCGGCCTGCGCTACCCCGTCGAGGTCGGGCTTGTCGGCGAGGCAGGCGAGACCCTCCGCATGCTCAATAAGCGGCTCGAACGCAAGCAGGACAGGTCGTTCCTCGAGCGGGCGCAAGAGCAGACGCGAAACTGGCGCCGGGAACTGCGGGCGATGGAAGGCGACAGAAGTTCTCCCCTTAAACCACAGGCAGCGGTCGCGGCTTTCGGCCGGCGCATTGCGAAGAACGGCATCGTCGTCACCGACTCCGGGCAGAACACCGAGCTTGCGGCCCGTCATGTCGATCTCGGAGCGGACCACATGTTCGCGGTCTCCGGCGCCCTCGCCTCGATGGCTTCGGGCCTGCCTTATGCTATCGCGGCGGGCATCGCCATGCCGGACCGCCCGGTCTATGCGATCGTCGGCGACGGCGGACTGGCGATGCAGCTCGGCGAATTTGCAACAGCCGCCGGCTACAGGATTCCTTTGAAGCTTTTGGTGATCCGAAACGACATGCTGAACCAGATCGCCTGGGAGCAGATGATGTTTCTCGGCAATCCGCAATTCGGCTGCGAGTTGCCGCCGATCGATTTCGCCGCGGCGGCGGAGGCCATGGGCGGCCGGGGCTTCACCGTCCAGTCCTTCGGCGAACTGGACGGGATCATGGATCAGGCCTTCGCCGCGGATGGGCCGGTGGTCATCCAGGCGCTGGTCGATCGCTACGAGCCGCTGATGCCGCCGAAAATGCCGGAGGATTACGCCCGTAACTTCCGTGCCGCGCTGCCGGAAACGCCCGGGCACGAGAAGATCGAGGAAAACCTCAAGAACTCCTCTGCCGGCAGGAAGGTAACCGACGAGGAGCCGCAGCCGCCGCATGAGGCGGCGCCGGACGCGAACACCGGCGAATTGCCCGGAATTCCGTAGAACGCAACCCCGCCGCCGGGAACAAAGCATGCCTTCTTTGGTTCGAACCCGAAGTATCGGCTTCGAGGACCCGAGAATGACGCATGCTATCGGCAGCAGGCGATGGGCAATCGCCGACGGCTACATCCCTTCTTCGAGCGCGAGCGACGATCCGGAGCTTGCCTCCCACGAAAGCGCCTGCATCCTGAATACCGGTGACACGCCGGCCAAGGTCGAGATCACGCTGTTCTTTTCCGACCGGGAGCCAGCAGGCCCGTACCGTCTTGCCGTTGCGGCCCGCCGGACGGTCCACCTGCGTTTCAACGATCTCGACGATCCGGAGCGCGTGCCGCGGGACACGCCCTACGCCTCGCTGATCGAATCCGACATGCCGATCGTCGTGCAGCAGACGCGGCTCGATTCCCGGCAGCCGCCCCACGCTCTGTTGAGCACAATCGCCTATTGCCAGGAGTAGCATGCCGAACACACCGTGGAGTGCTACCTCTGAGAACCTCGGTCAGGATTTTCACAACTGGTCGGGCGGCCTGCGCTTTCGTCCTTCGCGGCTGGAGGTGCCGGGGGACGAGGAAACCGTGGCGTCGCTCGTGCGCGCAGCCGCGCGGCAGGGCCGCAGCATACGGCCGGTCGGCTCAGCCCATTCGTCGAGCGAGGTTTACGTGACCGACGACATTCTCGTCTCGCTGGCCGCTATCTGCGGCTTACGCGAGCATGATGCACAACACTGTCGCGCCACGGTCGGCGCCGGCTCGCAGCTGACCGAGCTCAGCAAGGAGCTGCAGGCGGCCGGCTTGACGCTCTCCAATTTCGGCGACGTGGCGACCCAGACCGTCGGCGGTGCGATTGGAACCGGAACGCATGGGTCCGGACGGAATTTCCCAAACCTGTCGATGATGCTCGTGGGCGGCCGCCTGGTCACCGCCAGGGGTGAGATAAGGACGTTCGACGTGGAAGAGGAGCCGGACTTCGTGCGGGCTCTGCGCGTCTCCTTCGGGACGCTCGGCATTCTCACCTGGATCACTCTGAAGCTCGAGCCGTTGCACGATCTGCACCGCCAGGAATGGTGCCTTGCCTTCGAGGCCTGCATGGAGGTGTTCGACAAGCTCTCCCGCGAAAATCGGAATTTCGATTTTTACTGGTATCCCCGCTCCGACGAGGTGAAGATCCGCTGCCTCAACCCGCCCGGCGAGGAGAAGGATTACAGCGCCTTCGCGCGGCTGGCAAAGGACGAAACCGGCCCGCCGCACGAGGTCATTCCCCAGCACAGCGACCTTCCCCATCGCTTCGAGGAGATGGAATATTCCATGCCCGCCGAAGTGGGGCCGGAATGCCTCGGAAAGCTGCGCGCGCGGATCAAGGAAAGATGGCGCCGCTCGGTCGGCTGGCGTCTGCTTTATCGCTACATCAAGGCAGACGACAGCTGGCTCAGCGAGGCCTATGGGCGGGATTCCGTGAGCATATCGCTTCACCAGAATGCGACGCTCCCCTATTGGGACTTCTTTCTCGATCTCGAACCGATCATGCGCGATCACGGCGGACGGCCGCACTGGGCGAAGAAGCACAGCCTTCGCGCAGCCGAGCTCAGACCGCTTTACCCGATGTGGGATCGCTTTCTCGCGCTCCGGCAGGAAATGGACCCGGACGGGCGTTTTCTCACGCCTTATCTGCGCGGGCTTTGCGGGTGCTAGAGCGGGATGCGGAAAAGCGAAGTGCGTTTTTCCGCTCGGAATCGATCACGTTCATGTCTTCAGGTCGACCCGACCTGAGAACATCGTGACCTAGGAGGATACATGCAGGCGATCGGCAAGAGACGATGGACGATAGCCGGAGGGCATATTCCCCTTGAAAGCAACGGTCCGGAACCCGAATTCACGAGCCGCGACGAGATCGCGGTGCTCAACTGCTCGGACAGCCCGGCCAGGCTCCGCATTCATATCCATTATGCGAATCGTCCGGCTGTCGGACCTTATGAGGTGGAGGTCGCCGCAAGGCGGGTCCGCCGCGTCCGCTTCAACGACCTGATCTTTCCCGAGGCGCTGCCGCTGGACGAGGATTTCGGCGCAGTCATCGACGCGGATGTTCCCGTGGTCGTGCAATTTACCCGGCTCGACAGCGGCACAGCATCGCGCGGCGCGGTCGCGACCGCGGCCTATGCGGAGCGGAACCTTCAAGGGAGCGGACGATGAAAGAGGCGCCGTGGTTCTCGAACTCGGTCATCTATGGAATCGATGTGCGCAGATTCTCGGACGGAAATGGCGACGGGATCGGCGACTTCATAGGTCTGAAAGAGCGCGTGCCTTATCTGCACTATCTCGGCATCGACTGCGTCTGGCTCTCGCCCTTCTTCAGGTCCCCCTTCGCCGATAACGGCTACGACGTCAGCGACTACTATTCCATCGATCCCGTTCTCGGAACGCTGAACGACTTCCTGGATTTCCTGCACGCCGCCGGCGAACAGGGCATTCGCGTCGTCATCGATCTCGTCGCCAACCACACTTCCAGTGAGCATCCCTGGTTCCAGGCGGCGCGACGCGACGCGAGGTGCCGTTTTCGCGACTATTACGTCTGGTCGGAAAGTCCGCCTCCGGTCGCTCCGGATAACGAGACCGCGTTTCCCGGCGAGGAAAGCAGCGTCTGGACGTTTGACGATGTCGCCCAGGCCTATTACTTCCACAAGTTCCGCCATTTCCAGCCGGACCTGAACATCGCCAACCCGGCGGTGCGCGACGAGTTGCTGCGGGTGGTGGACTACTGGCTGACATTGGGCGTCGACGGATTTCGGGTGGATGCCGCGCCATTCGTGATCGGCGAAACCGGCATAGAACACGCTGACCCCAGAGACCCCCAGGGCTTTCTCAGGGAAATGCGCGCGCTGATCGATGGCCGGCGCCCGGACGGTCTTTTGCTCGGCGAAGCTGACCTGGCGCCGGAAGAGCTGCGCTCCTATTTCGGCGAGGGAAAGCTCGACCTCCTGTTCAACTTCGTGCTGTGCGGGGCCTTCGCCGCGAGCCTCGCGCGGCAGAAGGCCGACCTCATCGGCCAGGCGCTTTCGATCATGCCGGAGCCGCCTCCCCATTGCGGCTGGGCGAACTTCCTGCGCAATCTCGACGAACTGAACCTCGATCGCCTGCCGGAAGACATTCGGGAAGAAACCTTTGCGGTCTTCGCCCCGGATGAACAGATGCGGATCTACGGACGCGGCATCAGGCGCCGCCTTGCGCCTATGCTGGACGGAAACCGGGCGAGAATGGAACTCGCCTTCAGTCTGCTTTTGTCTTCGCCGGGCGTGCCGCTCGTTCTCTACGGCGACGAGATCGGTCTCGGCGAGGACCTTTCACGTCCCGGCCGCGAGCCGGTTCGCGTGCCCATGCAGTGGAATGCGGGTACCAATGCAGGCTTCTCCACGGCCCAGCGCGGCAAACTCGTCCAGCCGCCGGTGACAGATGGCCCATTCTCCTTCAAGCGGGTCAATGTCGAAGCTCAGCGTGACGATCCGGGGTCGCTTCTGAACCGCGTGCGGGCGATGATCCTGGCGCGGCGCCGGCACGAGCTCTTCAACCGGGGACGCCCGGTCATGCTGCACACCGGAGACCCGGCGCTGTTCGCAGTGGCCTATTCCGACGGCACCGAATTGTTCGTCGTGTTGCACAATCTTTCGGACGCCAAGCGGCGGGCGGAGCTCGAACTGCCCGGCGCAATCGACGCCAGGCTCAATGATATTCTCGGCGAACGTGAGGTTGAGCTTTCCGGGCAGCGTCTGGCGATAGGGCTGGGTCCCTTCGGCTACGTGTGGCTTCATTCGGGAAGGAAGGATTGAGATGGCGAGGATCGGCTATCACGCATCGCATGAGCAGTTCACCCCGCTCGACCTGCTGAACTGGGCGCGGGCGGCAGAACAGGCAGGCTTCGATTGCACCATGTCGTCCGACCATCTGGCGCCCTGGAGCGAACGCCAGGGGCAAAGCGGCTTTGCCTGGGCGTGGCTCGGCGCCGCCCTCCAGGCAACCGAGCGGAGCTTCGGTCTCGTCACGGTACCTTGCGGCTGGCGCTATCACCCGGCGATAACGGCCCAGGCCGCCGCAACCCTTGCGCAGATGTTTCCGCGCCGCCTTGCCTGGCTTGCGCTCGGCACTGGCGAGGCGCTGAACGAGCATGTCGTCGGCGGAGCCTGGCCGGGAAAGGCGGAACGAAACGCCAGGCTGCGCGAGGCGGTTGACGTTATACGCGAGCTTTTTGCCGGCCGAACGGTGACGAGGGACGCGCCCATTGCCGTCTCCGAGGCCCGGCTTTACACGCTTCCCGAATGTCCGCCTACGCTGATTGCCGCGGCGTTGACGCCGGAAACGGCGGAAGGTGCCGGCGAATGGGCGGACGGTCTCATAACGGTCAATCAGTCGCCGGAAAAGCTCGCGGCGATAGCCGACGCGTTCAAGCGCGGCGGCGGCGACGGCAAGCCACTCTGCCTTCAGGTTCATGTCTCCTATGCCCGAAGCGACGAGGAGGCGCGACGGAACGCCTTCGACCAGTGGCGGAGCAATGCGCTCAGCGCCTTTCAATCGGAAACCCTGAGGACGCCGGGCGACATAGAAACGGCGACGAGCGGCGTCCGCCCGGAGGACCTCGACGCCTATGTCCGGATTTCTTCCGATCCGGGGCGGCACCTTGCCTGGATCGAAGAGGATGTCGCGGCAGGCTTCGACGAAATCTATCTCCACAATGTCGGGCGCAATCAGCTCGAATTCATCGAGGTCTTCGGGGGCACGGTGCTGCCGCGCGTGCGCGCTTCCTGATCGGCAACCGAGTAAGCGACGACAGCCACCTCGCCGGTTTCCACCTTGACGTCCGGTGCATTATCTTCCCCATGCCGGCAGGACCGGGGGCAAGAGGGGTTGCGGCTTGTACGAATATTGTATCATCGGAGGCGGCATCGTCGGCCTTGCGACCGCTATGGCGCTGCAGGAACGGGTGCCGGGCGCCAACATCGTGCTTCTGGAAAAGGAGAGGGAGCTTGCGCGCCATCAGACGGGCCACAACAGCGGCGTGATTCACGCCGGAATTTACTATGCACCGGGGTCCCTGAAAGCGAAGCTGTGCCGTGAAGGAGCGGAGGCGACCAAAGAGTTCTGCACCGGGAACGGCATATCGTTCGAAACCTGCGGCAAATTGCTGGTCGCGACGAACGCTGCCGAGATCGAGCGCATGGAGAGCCTGGAAGAAAGAGCACAGCAGAATGGGATCGAATACTCTCGCCTGTCGAAGTCGCAGCTGCGATCGGACGAGCCTAACATCGCCGGCCTCGGTGCGCTTCTCGTCCATACGACGGGGATTGTCGATTATTCGGCCGTTTGCCGGGCGATGGCCGAGCGCATCGAAACCCGGGGCGGCGACATCCGGCGCGGGATCGAGGCCACTGCCATTGCCGAAGAGGATGGCGGCGTGCGGATCGCAAGTGCATCCGGCCGCATCGAAGCGCGCAAGCTGATCGCCTGCGCCGGCCTGCAGTCCGACCGCATCGCCTTGATGGCCGGGCTCAGCATTGACCACCGCATCGTTCCGTTCCGGGGCGAATATTACGTGTTGCCGCCGTCGAAGGCCGGCGTGACCCGGCGCCTCATCTACCCCATTCCCGACCCGAACCTTCCTTTCCTGGGAATTCACCTGACCCGGACGATCGGCGGAGGCATGACCGTCGGCCCCAATGCGGTGCTGGGCTTTGCCCGCGAGGGCTACCCAAAGGGCAGCTTCAAAGCGGCCGATGTAGCGAACATGGCGGCGTTTCCCGGCTTCTGGAAAATGGCGGCGAAGAATTGGCGTTCAGCGATCGCGGAATTCGCCAATTCGGCATCGCGGTTCCGCTATCTGCGGGAGTGCCGCAAATACTGCCCCTCGCTCACGATAGACGATCTCGCGGTCCCGCAGGCGGGCATCCGGGCGCAGGCGGTCATGGCCGACGGCAGCCTCGTCCATGACTTCCTCTTCAAACAGACCGAAAGGATGCTCCACGTCTGCAACGCGCCATCGCCGGCTGCTACCTCCGCAATTCCGATCGGCCGCATGATCGTGGATCGCCTGCTCGAGGGGGGGCCTCCCACGGCGGAACGACAACTTCATCGGTAGTGCATCGAGCCGCCGCTTCCTTTACTTTCGGACCTGTCATGCGCACACTCTGCCGGAGGAGCAAGCGCGGTCCGTTGGGAGGCGGCGATGGTTTCACATTCCGAGCATATCCGCGAAATCGAACGCGTCAGCCGTGGTCTTCCCGTGCGCCGCGACGAGACGGTCGTGAAATCGTGGCTGCGCTGCCTGGAGCATCACCGGCTCGATCCGGCGCAGAGTTGTGAAGCCTATATCGTCCCGGAAACGCGACTTAGGGAACACCGCCAGCAATCGGAGGATCTGATCGCCATCGCCCGTTCGGGGCTCGAAAACCTGTTCCGCCAGGTGGCGGGGCAGAACTACGTGCTGCTGCTTTCCGACCGCGAAGGCGTGACGGTCGAGTTCCTCGGCGATCCCCTCTTCGGCAACAGCCTGCGCAAGGCGGGGCTCTATTTGGGTTCGGAGTGGTCCGAATGGCGCGCCGGGACCTGTGCGGTGGGCGCGTGCCTGGAAACGGGAGAGGCGCTGACGATCCACCAGACCGACCATTTCGACAACACCCACACGCCGCTCTCCTGCACGGCCGCGCCGATCTACGACATCCAGGGCGAACTCTCCGCCGTCCTCGACATCTCGCTTCTGAGTTCGCCAATCCTAAAGGCGAGCCAGAATCTTGCACTGCATCTGGTGACGGCGACCGTAAGGCGCATCGAGCTTGCCAATCTCATGGCGCAGGCGCGCAACCAATGGGTCCTGCGGTTCTCGCGCTCTCCCGAATTCCTCGACGTCGATCCGGAGGCGGCGATCTCGATCGACGGTCTTGGCCGGATCGCCGGCATGACCCATGCTGGGGCGAAAATCCTAGCGCGCTCGACGGGCCTCGACTGGCGCGATCCACGGCAACTGATCGGCGAGCCGGTGTCGCGCTTCTTGGACATCGAGATCGATGATCTGTCCGACCTTACCCGCCGGCGTCCGACCCAGGAGCGGCTCGTCTTTGCCCGGGACGGAAATGCGCTCTTCGCCCATGCGATCGAGCCGCACTCGAAGGTCCGCGCACCGCTCGCTTCGCACGAACAGATTCCACCGGCCTTGCGGCGGCTCGGCGGCGAAGCGCCCGTGATCGCGGCGCTCCAGGCAAAGGCGGCAAAGCTTGCACGGACGCGATTGCCGATCCTCATTCAGGGCGAGACCGGGACGGGCAAGGAACATCTCGCGCGCGCCATCCACGAGGGCAGCGGTCTCAAGGGCCAGTTCGTCGCCATCAATTGTGCCGCGATTCCGGAGCAGCTGATCGAAAGCGAGCTTTTCGGCTACTTGCCGGGAGCTTTCACCGGTGCTTCGGCCAAGGGCCGCAAGGGCCTGATCGAGCAGGCGGACGGCGGAACGCTCTTCCTCGACGAAATCGGCGACATGCCGCTTTCCCTGCAAAGCCGGCTGTTGCGCGTGCTTGCCGAAGGCGAGGTGCTGCCGGTGGGCGGGACGGCGCCGCGGAAGGTGCGTATCCGGGTTGTCTCGGCGTCGCATCGGTCGCTGAAGACGCTCGTCTCGCAAGGAGCATTCCGCGAGGATCTGTATTACCGGCTCAATGCCGCTACCCTCTCGCTCCCGGCCCTCAGGGACAGACCGGACTTCGACTGGGTGCTGGAGCGGCTCCTGAAGCGGCACAGTGACGGCGAATTGATATTGTCCGCGGCGGCCCTGGCTGCGCTCAAGGCTCATGATTGGCCGGGAAACATCCGCGAACTCGACAACGTCATCGCCGTCGCCGCGGCACTTGCCGAGAACGGCGTCGTGGAGCCCGGCGACCTGCCGGACCACCTCCTGGCGAATGCGGACACTGTCGGCGGAAGCGAGGCGAGCGCTGCCTTGAGCCTGACGCTCGCCGCTTGCGACTGGAACATTTCCGAGGCTGCCCGCCGGCTGGGGCTCGATCGCTCGACGGTGCACCGGCAGATCAAGCGCTACCGCCTCAAGCCACACCGCCATTGAGGCGCGGCGCCCCCTGCAGCCGGGATACCCCCTGGCCTGCCGGCCAGAGGCGGTTACACCTTACCGCCAGTCCTCGACGCGTAAATCCGTTGGGACGCGTAATCCCGGTGGCTGCCGTGCAACAGGCGCGGCGCCACACATGTTGCAGCCGCGTCGCTTCATGCGACACCTCCATGCTCTCTGCTCCTTGAAAATACGTGGTTTTCTGCCCTGGCACGGTCATTGCAGAAGGTGGTTCGACGATTGGCGTCTGCGGGCGGTTGAGGAGCCGCCCGTGTGTTATCCAAGCGAAGAGGAGGATACCCATGCTTGAAGAAAGTCCCGGCACCCGCATCGATACCGCGCTTGCCAAACTCGGAAAAGCCCTCGAGCAGGGCGACATCGATACGGCCGTCAATCTGTTTCAAGCCGACTGCTATTGGCGCGACCTCGTTGCCTTCACCTGGAATCTCAAAACGATGGAGGGGCAGGACCAGATCCGCGACATGCTGACGACGCAGCTCGCGGAGATCAAGCCGGCGCGCCTGCGCCAGGACGAGAACGAACCGGCAAGCGCCGGCGACGGCGTCACCGAAGGGTGGTTCGAGTTCGAGACCGAGGTGGCGCGCGGCCACGGCCATATCCGCCTCAAGAACGGACTGATCTGGACGCTCCTGACGACGATGACGGAGCTCAAGGGGCACGAGGAGCCGAAGGGGCTCAGGCGGCCGCTCGGCGCCGAACACGGTCATGACCCGAACCGCAGGACCTGGAAGGAAAAGCGCGAAGCGGAAGCAGCCGAACTTGGCTACACGATGCAGCCCTATGCCGTCATCATCGGCGGCGGCCAGGGCGGGATCGCGCTCGGCGCGCGCTTGCGGCAGCTCGGCGTGCCGACGATCATCATCGAGAAGAACGAACGACCGGGCGACAGCTGGCGCAAGCGCTACAAGTCGCTCTGCCTGCACGATCCGGTCTGGTACGACCATCTGCCCTATATCCCCTTCCCCGAAAACTGGCCGGTCTTTGCGCCGAAGGACAAGATCGGCGACTGGCTGGAGATGTATACCAGGGTGATGGAACTCAATTATTGGAGTTCCACAACCTGCAAGTCGGCCCGATACGACGAAGCGACCAAGGAATGGACGGTGGTCGTCGAGCGCAATGGCGAGGAGGTCGTCCTCAGGCCGAAGCAGCTCGTTCTCGCAACCGGCATGTCCGGCAAGCCGAACGTGCCGAAGCTCGAAGGCCAGGACATATTCAAGGGCGAGCAGCAACATTCGTCGCAGCATCCCGGTCCGGACGCCTATCGCGGCAAGAAGGTGGTCGTCATCGGCTCCAACAATTCCGCGCATGATATCTGCGCCGCACTTTGGGAGGGCGGCGCCGATGTGACCATGGTGCAGCGATCGTCGACCCACATCGTCAGATCGGACACGCTGATGGAGATCGGGCTCGGCGATCTTTATTCCGAGCGGGCGCTTGCCGCGGGCGTGACGACGCGCAAGGCCGACCTGATCTTCGCTTCGCTGCCCTACCGAATCATGCACGAGTTCCAGATTCCGTTTTACGAGAAAATGCGCGAGCGGGACGCCAGGTTCTATGCCGATCTCGAAAAGGCTGGCTTCATGCTCGACTGGGGCGCTGACGGCTCCGGCCTGTTCATGAAATATCTGCGCCGAGGCTCCGGCTATTATATCGACGTCGGCGCCTGCGACCTCGTCATCGACGGCAGCATCAAACTGAAGTCCGGTTCCGACGTCAGCCACCTGACCGAGGATGCCGTGGTGCTGAAGGACGGCACCGTGCTCCCGGCCGAACTCGTCGTCTACGCCACAGGCTACGGTTCGATGAACGGCTGGGCAGCGGACCTCATCTCGAAGGAGGTCGCCGACAAGGTCGGCAAGGTGTGGGGCCTCGGCTCCGATACACCGAAAGACCCGGGTCCATGGGAGGGCGAGCAGCGCAACATGTGGAAGCCGACGCAGCAGGAGGCGCTCTGGTTCCACGGTGGCAACCTGCATCAGTCGCGGCATTATTCGCAATATCTTTCGCTGCAGTTGAAAGCGCGCTGCGAAGGCATATCGACGCCGGTCTATGGCCTTCAGGAACGGCACCATCTATCCTGATCGGCAGTGCCAGCCGGAGAAGTCCGGCTGGCATCCGACGGCCCGGTGGGCGGGCCGGATCCTGATTGGAACCCGAGCGCACTGAATAGGCGGATCAAGTGCTCCCCGGAAAAATCCGCAGGAGCGTATCTCTCTGCTCCCAGACCATCACTGCTCCGCTCAGCGCCATGAAGCCGATCACGATTGCGCGGAAATTCAGCTCGCTTATGTTCGCCAGCACGCGCTTGGCGAGCCAGTTGGACAGAAGCGCTCCCAGCCCGGCGGCGATGCCGAACATCAGCAGCTTGCCTGTCAATGCTCCGAACGCCGTATAGGTGCCGATCTTGGCGAGATGCATGGGTAGGGAGATTGCTGTTTTGGTCCCCACCATCTTTTCCTTGGTGATGCCGGCATTGAGATAGAGCGTGTTGAGGATCGGCCCCATGGCTCCGATCAGGCCGGACAGAAATCCGACGATCAATTGTGCCGGGAAAAACCACCAGGTTGCAGCCGCGAAGGCCCTTTCCCGCCGGCCGAAGCCGTACTGGAATATTGTCGAGATCAGGAACAGACCGACGACGATCTGAAGCCACTCCGCCGAGGTGTTGGAGAAGGCGGCGGCGCCGAGGACGCCGCCGAGGGCCGCGCCGGGGAAACCCCAGGCGACGACGCGCCATTCTATATCCCGGAAAAACACCAGGATGCGCCCGCCTCCCGTAATGACGGTGGCGACCGCGGCCACGGGAGCGACGGCCTGGGCACCGGCGATGTAGCCGATAAGCGGCACGAGAAGCATGGCTCCGCCTCCGCCGCCGATCGTCGAAACGATCCAGGCGATGAAACCCGAGGCGGCGAGGAGCAGATAATCCATCATGTCGAACATGCCCTCAGGCGAGCCGGATCAGACAAGGAGATCCGCGGGACCGTCGTCTGCGATCCTATCGATGAGGTGGCCGCGCGCGGCTCCCGGCATTTTAGCCGAGTTCTATGTAGTCCGGATAACGCGCCGCAATGTCGTCGATCATCGACAATGTACCGGAGAGGTGGATCTTCATCGCCTGCGCTGCCTCGACCGGCGCACCCTTTTCGATGCTTTCGATGATCATGTCGTGGGTGTCCACCACACGTTTGGTGCCGACATTGACGAGATTGAGACGCCGCAGACGATCGATATGGCCGCTGTGGCGGCGGATGATCGGCCAGATATGCTCCAGCCCCGCTTCCTCGAAGATGATGAAGTGGAACGCACGGTCGGCCGCGAGAAACTCCGCATGTTCCTTGGAGGCGAGGGCTTTCAGCCTGGTGTTCGCCGCTCGCAGCCGGTCTGCGATCTGCCGCCTGCCGGGCTTTTCCGCCAGATTGAAGACGGCTTCCTGCTCGACGGCGCGGCGCATGAGGTGGGTCTGGCGTGCCAGATTGATATCGATTTTCGACACCAGCGTCGCATATTGCGGATAGACGGTGACGAGGCCTTCCTCCTCCAGGCGCATCAGCGCGTCACGCACCGGTGTCTGGCTGAGACCGAACTGTTTCTGCAACTCGACGCGCGAGAGCGCCGTGCCGGGGGCGAGGTCGAGTGCGAGGATCCTCTCGCGAAGATATTCCACGATTTGCGGCGCGATCTGCCGGGTGCGGTCAAGGCCGCTGCGGTGTTTGGCAGCCGGAGCTTCCGATATCAAAAATCTAATCCTCCAGGACGGTTCCAGATCCTGTAATAATGCATTAATGTGTTAGTGTGAAGTGGATCTCGCCGGCCGGCCCGGCAGGACAGGAAGGATCGCCGTGCCCGCGAAGTCGCCCATCCTCGAAAGCCTAGCCGAAACCCGCCCGTCGAGCTATGCCGATCAGGTCTACGGGCGCATCCTGCACGACATATTGAACGGCATCTTTCAACCGGGCGCGCGGCTGCCGACGGAGAACGAACTTGCCGAACGCTTCGGCGTCTCGCGCCCGGTCGTCCGCGAGGCGCTTGCGCGCCTGCGGGTCGACGGCCTCGTGGAAGCGCGGCGCGGCAGCGGCACCTATGTCTTGAGCAGGCCCTCGCAAGATCTGCCGAACCTGGCCGACCTGGAGGACATTTCGCGCTTCCTGCGCTATCAGGAGCTTCGCTTCTACGTGGAAGGCCAGGCGGCAGCACTGGCAGCGGAGCGGCGTACGGAAAAGCAGCTTGCCGCCATCCTCGAAGCCCATGAGGCCTTCGCCCATGAGGTGGGCCGCGGGGCTTTCCTTCCCGAAAGCGACCGGCGTTTCCATCTTGCGATCTGCGAGGGAACAGGAAACGAGTTTTTCGCCAAGGCGTTGGAAGGTTCGGAGGTTTCGCTGACCAGCTTCATGAATGTCTCGCTTGCTCTCACCCGGTCCGGATCGCAGGCACGCGCCCGTCGGGTCATTGCCGAACATGCCGAGATCGTCGAAGCGATCCGCACGAAAGATTCCGTATGGGCACGGGTGGCGATGGAAACGCACATCATCAAGGCGCGCCGAAGGATGACGGACGGAACGATCGACTCCTGATAGGTAAATATATTTTACAAATCATCGGGCATGTTGTAATGAAAACCGACTTATGGAGGAGGTTCTCATGCAAACTCGACTTGACGCCCGTGATTACGCAGCTTCCGTGGTGGCGGTCCCGCCCATCGCGTTGAATGCGGACCTGACGGTGAATGCCGACGCCAACGTGGCGATCATTCGCCATATCGAGGCAGGCGGGGTGCGTATTCTCCTCTATGGCGGAAACGCCAACCTTTATCATTTCGGCCTGGACGACTATCGCGCGGGCATGGAGGCGGTGATTGCGGGCGCTGCACCGCAGACCGCTCTCGTCACGTCGATCGGTCCGGACTTCGGCAAGGCCCTGGCGCAGGTGCCGATCGCCCGCGATCTGGGTTTCAAGAACGTGATGCTGCTCCCGACGCAGTTTCCAGCAGATTCCGCCGGTGTCGCCAATGGCGTGCGCCGCCTCGCGGCGGTCCTTGGCCATGGCCTGGTGCTCTATCTGAAGCGGGAGAATTATGTCGATCCGGACGAGCTTGCCCGCCTCGTCTCCGAAGGCGCGGTCGATTTCGTCAAATATGCGGTGGAGCGGGCCGATCCGGCGCAGGACGCTTATCTCGACGCCGTCATGGCGGCGATCGGGAAAGACCGGATGGCGAGTGGCATGGGCGAAACGCCGATCCACGACCATCTCGGCCGCCGCGCAATGACGACCTATACTTCGGGCGCGGTCTGCATTGCCCCTTCGGCCGCGATGGAACTCCTTACGCTCTACAAGGCCGGGCGCGGAGCCGAGGCGTTGGAGCTCAGCCGGCCGTTTCTGGAGTTCGAGAGAGTTCGCACAGACCTTGGCGGTTTGCAGGTGCTTCATGACGGCATGCGGCTGGCAGGGATCGCCGACACGGGCCCGCTGATGCCGATGATCTCCAATCTGAGCGCTGCGAAGCTTGGCCCCGTCGGCGTAGCGGTGGAGAGCTTGAAGCAGGCTGAAGCCGCCTGCCTGAGGCGCTCCGGAAAGGCAGCCGCGACCGCTTTCAGCCTGAGTTGACACTTTCGTGTGGACACACTAATACATTAGTGCGCTAGTGCGGATGCGGTGCCGGAGGACTACGAGGCCGAAAACGGCCCGCCGCAACGTCCTGGTCTTTATCGAGGAGGAGAAAGAAATGACCATCCGCTATTGTACCCGCGCCGTGGCGCTTTTGACCGCGACGCTCTTTTCGGGCGTCGCGATGGCGGCCGAAGGCGAGGTTAAGATCGTGTTGCCGGAGCAGCCGGCCAATCTCGATCCCTGTCGCTCCATCAGGTCGGATATCGGCCGCATCATCAATTCAAACATTACCGAGACCCTGACTGTCATCGACACGGAGAAGGGCACCGTCGGCCCCTGGCTAGCGGAAAAATGGGAGCAGGTGGACGATCTGACCTGGCGTGTGCATCTCAAGAGCGGCGTCAAGTTTCAGGACGGCGCGGCATTCGACGCCGAAGCGGTGGTCAAGTCCATCAATCGCCTGATGAACCCCGACCTCACCTGCGACAGCCGCTCGAAATTCGGCGACGTCAAACTGACGCCGAAGGCGATCGATGCGCAGACGGTGGAGATCTCCTCCGACAGCCCGGTGCCGATCATGCCGACGCTGCTCGGCACCGTGCAGATCGTCTCCCCCAACATGCCGTTCGACAAGGAAAGCAACGATCCCGTGGGCACGGGACCCTATGTCGTCGAAAGCAAGTCCAACGAGCAGATCGTCCTGAAGCGTCACGATGCCTACTGGGGTGCCAAGCCGGACGTCACGCGCGCGACCTATGTCTGGCGCAGCGAGTCGGCCATCCGGGCGGCCATGGTCGAATCCGGCGAAGCGGACATGACCCCATCCATCGCCGTGCAGGACGCGACCAATGCCGAGTCGGACTTTGCCTATCTGAACTCAGAGACGACGCGCATGCGCATCGATGCGCAGATTCCGCCGCTCGACGATGTCCGCATCCGCAAGGCGCTGAACATGGCCATCGACTGGGACGGCATGGGCGAAGCGCTGTTCGGCAAGGACGTTCTGCGGGCTTCGCAAATGGTCGTCCCGGGCGTTCGCGGTCATAACCCCGATATCAAGCCATGGACCTACAATCCCGAAGAGGCGATGAAGCTGGTCGAGCAAGCCAAGGCCGAGGGTGCTCCGGTCGACAAGGAGATCGTGCTGATCGGGCGCAACGGTTTCTTCCCGAACTCGGCCGAAAGCCTCGAAGCGATGCGGTCCATGTGGCAGGAGATCGGGCTCAACGTCTCCATACGCCAGCTCGAAGCGGCCGACTGGGTGCGCTATCTCGACAAGCCCTTCCCGGAGGGACGCGGGCCGACGCTCTTCCAGCAGCAGCACGACAACAACACGGGCGACGCCGGGTTTACCGCTCCGGTCATGTATCTGAGCGAGGGACAATATTCGACGATCGCCGATCCCGACCTCGACGTCGTGCTGAAAAAGGCGATGGCCGCGACCGGCGACGAGCGTGAAAAGCTGTTTCAGGAGGTCTTCGCGAAGGTGCACGACGAGATCGTCGCAGACGTGCCGATGTACCACATGATCGGCTATGTCCGTGTCGGCTCGCGCCTCGACTGGAAGCCGGACCTCAAGACGAACAGCGAAATCGCGCTCTCCGAGATCCATTTCAAGGACTGACCAACCCGACCTGCCGCCGCGGCGTGTCTCACGTCGCGGCGCCCTCCTTGATTACGGTGGAAAGGAAACGCCGTGTTCGCTTTCATTCTCAGACGCGCCGGCCAGAGCCTGATCGCGGTCATCGGACTTCTGGTGCTCGTCTTCTTCCTCTCGAGGCTTACCGGCGATCCGGCCTATCTCTATCTGCCGCTCGATTCTTCCGAAGCGCAGCGTCAGGCCTTCTCGGAAGCGCACGGCTTCAACGATCCCCTGGTCGTGCAATTCGGCCGGTACCTGGTCGATCTCGCGCGCTTCGATTTCGGGGACGCGCTGAGCCGCAACCGGCCGGCCATGGAAGTAGCGCTCGAGGCCTTTCCGCAAACGCTGAAGCTCGCCGTGATCGCGATCGTTCTTTCTCTCTGTCTCGCCGTCGTCGTCGGGTCGCTTGCCGCGGCACGCCCGAACAGCCTGTTCGACAAGATCGCGAGCACCGCGTCGCTGGCGGGCGCCAGCGCCCCGGATTTCTGGGTTGCGATCGTGGCGATCCTTGTCTTCTCCGTCGGACTGGGCCTGCTTCCGACCTCCGGGACGGGAACGGCGCTGCATTGGATCATGCCGATCTTCGTGCTGACCCTCAGACCCTTCGGCCTGCTGGTCCAGGTCGTTCGCGGCACGATGATGGGTGCGCTTGCCTCGCCCTATGTGAAGACCGCGCGGGCCAAGGGCGTGAACCGGTCCCGGATCGTCTTCCGGCACGCCCTGCGCAACTCGCTCCTCCCGGTCATCACCGTCGCCGGCGACCTTGCTGCAAGCCTCGTCAACGGCGCCGTCGTCGTGGAAACCATCTTCGGCTGGCCTGGCATCGGCAAGCTCATGATCGACGCGATCGTACGGCGCGACTTCGCGCTCATCCAGGCGACGGTGCTGGTGACGGCGATTGCCATCTTCGTCCTGAACATCGCGATAGACCTCGTCTATGCGCGGCTCGATCCCCGCATAAGGTTTGAAACGAGATGAGTGCGACGGCCATGACGACTTCCGCCGATACCCCCGAGACGAAAGTCTCGCGTTTTCAGATACTGCGTCTCGTCAGCCGGGACTGGCTGGCGCTCGCCGCCGTGATCTTCCTGCTGGTCGTGGTTGCATGCGCCGTTTTCGGTCCGTGGCTGATGGGCGACCTCATCGACAAACCGAATTTCCGCGCACGAAACATGGCGCCGTTCAGCCTGTCTCAGGGTTGGACCTATGTGCTCGGCGCCGACACGCTCGGCCGCAGCCTTCTCGCGCGCCTCGTGGTGGGTGCGCAGAACACGATCGGCATTGCGTTCTTTGCGGTGCTCTGCTCGGTCGTCATCGGCGGCATGCTCGGCTTGATTGCCGGCTATTCGCGAGGCGCCGCCGGCACGATGATCATGCGCGGTGCTGACATCGTGATGAGCTTTCCTTCGCTGCTGCTGGCGCTGATCGTCCTCTTCAGCCTGGGCCCTTCCGTCACCAACCTCATTCTGGTGCTGGCGATCACCCGCGTGCCGATCTATCTGCGCACCACGCGTGCGGAAGTGCTCGAGGTGAGAGAGCGGATGTTCGTCAGCGCCGCCGTCGCGCTCGGCGCCAATCACACGCGCATCCTTTTCCGTCACATCGCCCCGATCGTGCTGCCGACGCTGGTCACGATCGGAGCCATCGACTTCGCAACCGTCGTTCTTGCCGAGTCGTCGCTGAGCTTCCTCGGCCTCGGCATCCAGGCGCCTGAATTCACCTGGGGAGCCATGGTCGCGACCGGCCGCGGCTATCTCTCGACCGCCTGGTGGATCGCATTCTGGCCCGGCCTGGCGATCCTCTTGACGACGCTTTCGCTCAATATCCTGTCGAGCTGGTGGCGCACCTATGCCGATCCGCAGCAGCGGTGGCGGATCGAACTCGCCCGCTCGAAGAAGGGCATTCCGGAGAAACGCAAATGACCGGCCCACACCTCCTCGAGGTCAAGGATCTGACCGTGGATTTCCTGTCGCTCGGAGGTGCCTTCCGTGCGACGAGCGGGGTCAGCTTTCATGTCGACGCCGGCGAGACGCTCGTGATCCTGGGCGAGTCCGGCTCCGGCAAGTCGGTCAGCGCCAGTGCGATCATGGGGCTCATCGACACGCCTCCGGGCGATATCTGCGCGGGTTCGGTCGCCTATCGCGGGCGCGATCTCTCCTCATTTCCGGAGGGTGAGCGGCGGGACCTCAACGGCCGCAGGATCGCGATGATCTTCCAGGACCCGCTCTCCCATCTGAACCCCGTCTATACGATCGGCTGGCAGCTGGAGGAGGTGTTCAGTGTCCACGGCGTTGCGACTGGTGCCGAGGCTCGGCAAAGGGCGGTCGACATATTGAGGCGCGTGGGCATCCCGGAGCCGGAGAAGCGCATCGACCAGTATCCGCACCAGTTTTCCGGCGGCCAGCGCCAGCGCATCATGATCGGCATGGCGATCGCGCTCAGGCCGGAAATCCTGATTGCCGACGAGCCGACGACGGCACTCGACGTGAGCGTGCAGGCGCAGATCCTCGAGCTTCTGAAGAAGCTGCAGGCCGAAGAGGGCCTTGCCATCATCATGATCACACATGACCTCGAGGTCGCCGCCAATATGGCCGACCGGGTGATCGTCATGAAGGCCGGCCGCATCGTGGAGGAGGGCGAAGCCCGCGCCGTCTTCGAAAATCCCGCCCACAGCTACACGCGGACGCTGATCAATGCCCTCCCGCATGCCGACGATGGAGCGCCGGCGAGGGCGCCGCGGCCGGCTGGGAAACCGATCCTGGAAGTGAAGAACATCGACAAGTTCTACACGCTCTCGTCCGGGCTTTTTGCGAAGCCGGCGCGCTTGCATGCAGTCAAGAACCTGAGCTTCGACGTCGCAGCCGGCGAGACGATCGGGATCGTCGGCGAGAGCGGCTCCGGCAAATCGACCGTCGCGCGCGTGCTTCTGGGCCTGAACGAGGCTTCCGGCGGCCAGGCGCTGTTTCACGGACGCGACGTGCTGAAGATGGACCGCAAGCAACTGCTGGCCTTCCGCCGGAAGGTGCAGATGGTGTTCCAGGACCCCTACAGTTCGATGAACCCGCGCATGACGGTGTTCGACATCGTCTCGGAGCCGTGGCGCATCCACAAGGACATTCTGGAGAAGGCGCGCTGGCGCGACCGGGTCACCGAATTGCTGGGGCTCGTCGGCTTAAATCCAGAGCACGCCAAACGCTATCCGCACCAGTTCTCAGGGGGCCAGCGGCAGCGCATCGCCATTGCCCGAGCGCTTGCCTGCGATCCGGAACTCGTCGTCTGCGACGAAGCCGTCTCGGCGCTCGACGTCTCGGTGCAGGTGCAGGTCATCGACCTTCTGGCGGAATTGCGTGACCGGCTGGGCCTTGCCTACATCTTCATAACCCATGATCTGCCGATCGTTCGTCACTTTGCCGATCGCATCATCGTCATGAAGAGCGGCGAGATCGTCGAGCACGCGACGACGGAAGAGATCTTCCGCAACCCGCAACATGCCTATACGCGTCAGCTCATCAATGCGACTCCGAAGCCGAAGTGGCAGACAGCCGCCGACGCGGCATGAAGAAGATCGCCCTGCCTGCGGCCGTCGCCGGAGCGCTGCTGATGGGGGCAAATTCCCTGGTCGCGGCGATGGACGGCGTCATCGTGCGCTTCGTGGCCGGGGAGGTCCACCCGATCGGCATCGTCTTCTTCCGTAACCTTGCCAGCCTGATCGCGCTCTATCTGATGCTGTGCCGCCGCGGATTTCCGCTCGGCATCGCGCAATCCGGCGGCCGGTCGATGCATTTCTCCGTCCATGCGATCAGGGCCGTCATCAAGCTTCTGGCGCTCGTCGCGGCCTTCATTGCCGTCACCGAGATACCTTTGGCCTCCGCGACCGCGATCGCCTTCACCATGCCCCTCTTCGTTGCGCTCGGGTCGGTACTTTTTCTCGGCGAGCGGTTCTCGGTCGCCCGGGTCCTCAGCCTCGTTGCCGGCTTCGCCGGCATTCTGATCGTCGTCAGGCCGGGCGCCGCAACCTTCCAGTCAGGCGCGGCCTGGGCGCTGGGGTCGGCGGTCGGTCTCGCCATCGTCGCGCTGTTGATGAAGGTTTCGGCCGAGCGCGAGGACCCGCTCAGTATCGCCTGGCTGAACCTGCTCGTGACGGTCCCCGTGGCTTTCGTCATGGCTCTGCCCTTCTGGCAGACGCCTTCGCTGTTCAGCCTCGCCCTCATGGCGCTGCAGGGTATCGGCGGCCTTTTCGCCCAGCTCTCCTTCGCGAGGGCAATGAAGCTCGCCGACGCTTCGCTGCTGGTTATCGTGGACTTCATCCGGCTGCCGATCGCCCTCGTTCTTGGCCTGGTGCTTTTCGGCGAGCCGATCCGGCTGGAGGTCGTGATCGGCGGAGCGATCATCCTTGGGGCGATCGTATTGCTCTTTCACCGCGAGGGGAGGAGGCGAGGATAGGGACGGGGCCGCGAGCGTGCAAGGAACGAACCCCTCCCCATTCACAGGTGGGGCGGGGGTGGGGAGGGGTTCTTGCGAACGATCACGCGTGGCGGCTCTCGAAATGCTCCACCAATGCGGCAACCATGCTGTCGCCCATCTGCTGCCGCGTCTCGCGCGTACCGCTGCCCATGTGCGGCGAGAGGACGACGCGCGGGTCGGTGCGGAGCGCTTCCGGGACGAAGGGCTCCTTCTCGAAGACGTCGAGGGCCGCGCCGGCGATCCCGTTTCCGGCGAGCGCCGTGATGAGCGCCTGTTCGTCGACGATCGTGCCGCGCGAGACGTTTACCAAATAGCCTTCCGGGCCGAGGCTCGCGAGCACGGCGCCGTTGACGAGGCCGATCGTCTCGGGAGTGGCGGGACAGGTGACGATCAGAAGATCGGCCCAGGCCGCGAGCGCCTCGATGCCGTCGAAATAGGGAAGGTCGACAGGCTTTCGCCTCGGGCCGTAATAGGCGGTCGGCGCTCCCATCACGCTCAGCCGGGCGGCGACCGCCGAACCGATATGTCCAAGCCCGACGATCCCCGTCTTCATCGATCTCAGCGAGCGGCCGAGCGGGAAGGCACTCTCGCCCCACTTTCCCTCGCGCACGAAATCGTGGCCGCGCATGAGGCCGCGCGTGGCCGAAATGCTTAGTGCAAGCGCAAGGTCGGCGACATCCTCGGCAAGGATCTTCGAGGTGTTGCGGACGACGACGCCACGGGCATGCGCGGTCTCGACGTCGATGCCGTCGAGACCGGCACTGTAGCTGGAGATGATCTCCAGCGCCGGCAGGCGGTCGAGCATGGCCGCATCGATATGGGCGTGCCTGACGGCGATGCCGCGAATCCGCGCTCCGTATTCGGAAAGAAACGGCCCGATCGCCGAGGCATCCTTCGGCAGCGGGACGGTATTGAAGGTTTCCTTCAGTTCCAGATCGGTCTTTTCCGGCAGTTCGGCGGCCTGAAGGATGGTGATGTCCCTAAGCATCGTCATGCCTAGCGTCCCTTGGTCCGGCGCCAGGCGGCAAATTCCGTCTTTGTCTCATCCTTGGTGGCGGGATAGAGGCCGATGATGGAGCGGCCCTTCAGGACCTCCTCGGTGACGAAGTCTTCGAAGGCCGTCATCTCGACGGCTTCGGCGGCGATCTCATCGGCGAGATGGGCGGGGACGATGACCACACCTTCGCGATCCCCGACGACGACGTCTCCCGGCCAGACGGCGACGTCGCCGCAGCCGATCGGAACGTTGATGTCGAGCGCCTGGTGCAGCGTCAGGTTCGTCGGCGCGGAGGGACGGCTGTGATAGGCGGGGATGTCGAGTTCGCCGATTTCCGGGCTGTCCCGGAAGCCGCCGTCGGTGACGACACCCGCGACGCCGCGCACCATCAGCCGCGAAACCAGGATCGAGCCCGCGGAAGCCGCCCGCGGATCCTTCCGGCTATCCATCACCATGACGAAACCGGGTGGGCACTTCTCCACGGCCGCGCGTTGCGGGTGTTCGGGATTTTGAAAGACGGAAAGCTGGTTCAGGTCCTCGCGGGCCGGAATGTATCGAAGGGTAAAGGCCTGGCCGACCATGTTCTTCGCCTTCGGCGAGACCGGACGAACGTCCTGAATGAACTGGTTGCGCAGGCCGCGCTTGAAGAGGGCGGTGCATAAGGTGGCGCAGCTTACGCCTTCGAATTTCCTGCGTGTCTCGTCGGACAGAACATAGGTGGTCATGTTTCCTCCCTGGAAGTTCGTGAAATCAGAAAATGTCGGGCTCGCCCACTGGGGCGCCGAAGGCGGTTTCGAGAAAGTCGAAATCGCAGCCCTCATTGGCCTGCTTGATGTGCTTCGAGAACATCCAGCCATAGCCGCGCTCGTATCTGTCGGCGGGCCGCGTCCACTCGGCGCGGCGTTTCGCCAAGGTCGCTTGGTCGACCAGCATGTCGATCGTCCGGTTAGGGACGTCGACGCGGATGATGTCTCCGGTCCTCACGAGCGAAAGAGGGCCGCCGACATGGGACTCCGGCGCCACGTGCAGGATGCAGGCGCCGTAGCTCGTCCCGCTCATGCGGGCGTCGGAGATGCGCAGCATGTCGCGATAGCCCTGCTTCAGGATCTTTTTCGGGATCGGCAGCATGCCCCATTCCGGCATGCCGGGCCCGCCCTTGGGCCCCGCATTTCTGAGGATGAGCACGTGGTCGGGCGTGACGTCGAGATCCTCGTCGTCGATGGCGGCCTTCATCTCCGGATAGCTGTCGAAGACGAGCGCCGGCCCCTCATGGACCCGCAGCCGCTCCTCGCAGGCGGACGACTTCACGACGCAGCCATCCGGCGCCAGATTGCCCTTCAGGACGGCGAGCGAGCCTTCGTGGTAGATCGGGTTGGAAAGCGGCCGGATGACATCCGAATTGTGGACCTCCGCGCCCTCCAGCGTCGCCCCCAAGGGAAAGCCGCTCACCGTCATCGCGTCGAGATGCAGGAGGTCCTTCATTTCGGCCATCAGTGCGCGAAGCCCGCCGGCATAATAGAAATCCTCCATCAGGTACTGCTTGCCGGAGGGCCTGATATTGGCGATCACCGGCGTCGTACGGCTGACCCGGTCCAGATCTTCGAGCGTCAGCGGCACCCCGGCGCGTCGCGCCATGGCGATGAGATGCACCACGGCATTGGTCGAACAGCCCGTCGCCATTGCCACGGCACTCGCATTTGCGACCGATTTTTCGGTGATGATTTGCTCAGGTCCCAGCTTCTCGTGAACCATTTCGACGATCCGCCTGCCGCATCGCGTGCTCATGCGGATGTGGTTGGCGTCGGCTGCGGGGATGGAGCTCGCGCCGGGAAGCGTCAAACCGAGCGACTCGGCGATCGCCGTCATCGTGCTTGCCGTTCCGAAGGTCATGCAATGGCCATAGGAGCGGGCGATCCCCTCCTCCACGCCGATCCATTGCTCATCCGTTATCGTTCCCGCACGGCGCTCGTCCCAGTACTTCCACGCATCCGAGCCGGAGCCGAGATACTCGCCCTTGTAGTGCCCGCGCAGCATCGGGCCGGCCGGCAGGAAGATCATCGGGAGGCCGGCACTGATGGCACCCATGACCAGGGCAGGCGTGGTCTTGTCGCACCCGCCCATCAGCACGGCGCCGTCGATCGGATGGCCGCGCAGCAATTCCTCGGCCTCCATGGCGAGGAAATTCCGATAGAGCATCGTCGTCGGCTTGAGCGAGCTTTCCGAGAGCGACTGCACCGGCAGTTCGACGGGAAAGCCGCCGGCCTGCAGCACGCCGCGTTTCACGTCCTCGATCCGGTGCTTGAAATGAGCGTGGCACGGATTGAGATCCGACCATGTGTTCAGGATGGCTATGATCGGCTTCTCGCCCCAGTCCTTGGCGTCGTAGCCCATCTGCATCAGGCGGGAGCGGTGACCGGAAGAGCGCAGGTCATCGGGGGTAAACCACCGTGCGCTTCGAAGTGTGGATGTCATTGGCTTGGATATTCCCGACAGGTGGATCTTCCACGCCGATGTAGCATGACGGGAAACGGGGCGCAATACACTAATGCATTAGTGTAGGTCGGGCCGGCCGGGAGCAGCCTGCGGTGCTCCCGCAACGTTCCAACTCAATGCGTCGTCAGCACCTTCACTCCGCCTCTCCGGTCCAGGACGTCGACCACGACCTGGGATCTCGACCGTCTCAGGGCTATGTCAACCATCCCCGAACCGACTCGCAGCCGTTTCAGCACGACCTCGTCCAGGAAGGGCGGGAGCGTCGGTTCGTGCAAGGTCACATGCATCCTCCCGGCATCGAAGCCGAGGCCGATCATCGACTGGAGCAGATAGAGGGGCGCCGCCGCCGCCCAGGCCTGCGGCACGCAGGAAACCGGATAGAAGGTGGGCCCGCGGGCGCGCTGGCGCGCGAAGCCGCAAAATAGCTCCGGCAGACGTCTGAGGTCGGTGTAGGTGGAGGCCGCGAACAGCCCTTCGAAGATGCTCGCCGCCTCTGCTTGAAAGCCGTAGCGCACGAAGCCTGCCGCGATCAGCGCATTGTCGTGTGGCCAGACGGAGCCGTTGTGGTAGCTCATCGGATTGTAGCGCGCTTCCGAGGCGGCGATCGTGCGCACGCCCCAGCCGCAGAAGGAGGATTGCGCCATCAGCGTCGACACCACCCTGCCGGCGCGCTCCGGCAGGGCGATGCCGGTGAAGAGGGCATGGCCCGCATTGGAAGAGCGGACGCGGCAGGGGTTCTTGTCCCCGTCGAGGGCCAGCGAATAGGTTCCAAGCTCATCATCGTAGAAGGCCGTGTCGAACCGGATGCGCAGGTCTTCGGCCCGTCGTTCGAGCCTCAGCGCATCCTCGGCATGGCCGAGCTTGCGCGACAATCGGGCGGCCGCCTGCCAGGCGCCGAAGACATAGGCCTGTACCTCGGCGGCCGCGATCGGCCCCGAGGCCAGATTGCCCCCGGCATGGAAGATCGAATCGTGGCTGTCCTTCCAGCACTGGTTCACCAGGCCCTTTGCGGTGCGGCTTCCATATTCGACGAAGCCGTCGCCATCGCGGTCGCCGAAACGGTCGATCCAGTCAAGTGCCGCCACCACGTTCGGCCAGAGGCTCCGCACGGTATCGAGATCGCCGGTGCGATCGAGATAGGCGCCGGCAAGCATGATGAAGAGAGGGGTCGAGTCGATGCTGCCGTAATAGCGCCGGAAGGGCACCTCGCCGAGTTCCGCCATTTCGCCGTAGCGCATCTCATGCAGGATCTTGCCCGGCTCCGCATCGGCGGCGGGGTCGAAATCGGTCGCCTGGTTGGCGGCGAGATGCCTGAGCACGCCTTTCGCGATTGCCGGGTCGAGCCACAGTGTTTCGAGCGCGGTGATGAGCGCGTCGCGGCCGAAGACGGTGCTGAACCAGGGAATTCCGGCGTAAGGGTAGGGACCTTCGGGCGTTTCCGTGAGCAGCATGTAGAGATCGGCGACGCTGCGCCTGACGGCTTCGTTGAAGACGGCGTTGGAGGTGACCACCGCAGCGGCGCGCGAGGCCGAGTAGCGCAGCGCCCTCCTGGCATCCCGCAGCGCCAGAAAGAAGTTGAAGGACGGCGGGTGCGGGTTGTCCCGGACACTGTTGCAGACGATCTCGATGAAGATCGATTGCGCCTGATGCGGCGCGAGCTCGACGACAAAGCTCGCCTCCTGTCCTGTGAGCCTCTCCGGTTCCGGATCGAAGCGGAGCGTCGTACTGCGGGTCTGGCCGTCGAGGCCGTCATAGGCCAGAACGACCCGGGCGTTGCCGACCATCGCGCTGTGATGGGTGCCGCGGCGCCGCCTGGGGGTGCCCCGCACCTCGAAAAGGTCGGCGAAGTCGGCGGCGAAGGACAATTCGACCTGCAGCCTTCTCGGCACTTCATCGAAGTTTCGGAAGACCAGGCGCTCGTAGCAGGCCTCCTGCCAGAGGAACCGGGTACGGCGCACGTGAATGAGGTCATGCTTCAACACCTCGCCACCGGGATCGAGCACGAGAGCCGGATTGGTGAGATCGCAGTCGAGCGTGGCATTGTCGTCCCTGAGCGTGGAACTCAGCAACAGCGACCGGGCGCCGTTCAATGTCAGCACGAACTGCGACAGATGGCGGGTGTCGCGGTGGAAGATCCCCTCCGGATTGGAAGGAGAGGAAAACGCGTCGCCGTTGTGATCGAACACGGCGAAGGTATCGCCGTGCTTCAGGGATCTGGAGCTTCGCTCGTAACGCGAAACCGCTGCAGGCCCCAGGTCGTCCGCAGATGTCACGTCGGGAGCGGCTTCGGCCGGCCCCCCGGAGAGATTGCTTCCCATCGGATCGGTCTCCGTTGCGTCCGAGCAGAATGAGGGAGGTGCGTGCCGTTTTCCACGCGCATCCCGCTTTCGCTCCTCGAGTAGATCACGATGCGTTCAGGTCGATCAGAACTCATCCGTGATCCGGTATCAGGCGACCCTGGTAGAGCCGGGGCCTGCCCCGCTTTCGTTCGCCGCATGGATCGGCAGGACCCTTTGAGCGCCGCCTGCCAGGGCGCGATAGAGATCCAGATAGTCATCTGCCATGCGTCGGGCGGTGAAGCGTCTGTCGAAGGTCGCCCGGACCGTGTGGCGATCGAGCCGGTCGAGATCGCGGACCGCCTTCACGGCCTCCTCCATGCTGTCGACGATGAAGCCCGACACGCCGTGGTCGATGACCTCCGGCACCGAGCCGCAGCGGAAGGCGACCACCGGCGTGCCGCAGGCCATCGCCTCGATCATCACCAGCCCGAACGGTTCGGGCCAGTCGATCGGGAAGAGAAGGGCACGTGCGTTGCCAAGGAATTCGCCCTTCTGACCTTCGTCTATTTCGCCGATGAATTCGACGTTCGGATAGCGCCGGACAAGCGGCTCGATCTCGTTCAGCCAATAGGCCGCGTCCGCTTTGTCGACCTTGGCGGCGATCTTCAGCGGCATGCCGACCCGGGCAGCGATTTCGATCGCGCGGTCGGGCCGCTTTTCGGGCGAGATGCGGCCAAGGAAGGCGAGATAATCGCCCCTCGGCTGGCCGGTGAAGGGAAGGACGTCCGGAGCCAGACCATGATGGACCGTGGCGATCCAATTGACCGGCGGCATCGGCTTTCGCTGGTCGTCGGAGATCGAAATCAGGGGAACATCCGGGAATGCGGCATAGAAGGGCTGGAGGTCGGGCAGATCGAGGCGGCCGTGCAGCGTCGTCACCGTCTTTCCGGCGAGGTTGCGAACGAGGGGAAAATGCAGGAGATCGATGTGGAAGTGCAGGACGTCGAAGCCGTTCGCCAGCCGGCGCACTTCCTCCAGCATCAGCATGTGATAGGGAATCGGGTCCAGAACCGCAGGGTTCAGTCTCAGCGCCATATCCGAGCAGGGAACGAGCTTTGCCGAGGTCATCGAGTCGCCGCTCGCAAAGAGGGTGACCTCATGGCCCTGCCGGACGAGCTCTTCCGTCAGGTGGTGAACGACGCGCTCGGTCCCGCCGTAGAGCTTCGGCGGTACACGTTCGAACAGCGGTGCGATCTGGGCTATCTTCATGAGCGACGCTCCTTGGATCGGGATGTCATGAAGCGTTGTGAGCCTCCGTTGGGAACCTCCGGGGCGGACAACATCTATGATCTAGTCGATGCGCCGGGCGCTTCAAGAGCAACGGCGAACCGACGCGGCCGGATGACGCCGATCTGTTCTTTATGGACGTGGGGCTCAGGCCGGCGCGCGGCCGGGCTCGTCATGCCGACCTTCGACGAGGTCTTCGCCCCGCACCGGTCGGCAGTTGATCTCACACACGCACGTCCGGTCGGAAGGTCGCTCAGCACTTTTCCTGAAAGTGGCCTGCATCACGAGAGTTTGCGGCTCGCTCCCATGAGAAATTCCTTCATTTTCGCCGCCGCCGGCGAGAGCATGGGTTGGCGGTATTGCAGAATGGAGATGTTGCGGCTGATGACAGGATCCACCAGCTCGACGATCCGGACGTCCACATTGGTCGTGAGCTGGCGGGAGTTTTCCGGAAGGATCGCTATACCCAGGCCTTCCGCCACCATGCTGATCGCCGTCGTCGAGAATCGCACCTCGTATCTCGTCTTGACCTCGACACCGGAGGCGATCAGCGCTCGATCGACGAGCCCGCGCAGGGGGTTGTCCTTTGCCAGTCCGATCAGGCCTTCGCCTGCGAGGCTTGCCCAGCTCACCTGCCGCGCCTTCGCGAACCTGTGGTCGGAGCGGCAGATCAAGGTGAGCTGGTCACGCATCAGCACGCTGGCCTGAATCTCCGGATCGTCGGCGGAAACGGTGCCGATGCCGAGATCCGCCTCGTTCCGCTTCAATGCGGAGCGGATCTCCTCCTCCGGCATGTCCCGCACCTGTACCGATATGTCGGGATAACGCTTGACGAAGCGCGCAATGACCGGCGGCAGCAAGGTCGCGGCCAGCACGATTGCCGCCGCGATCGTGACCCGGCCGCGTTGCAGGCTTGCCAGTTCGTGCACATTCGCAACCGCGATCTCGAGATCCGACATGACCTTGCGGGCCTGGGGCAAAAATTCCGCTCCGGCCGTCGTAAGGCTGACCATGCGTGTGTGCCGGTCGAAGAGCCGGTGCTTGAGGGCAACCTCCAGATCCTTGATCAGGATGCTGATCGCCGACTGCGTCAGTCCCAGGTGGTCGGCCGCCAGATGGAAACGCCCGAGTTCGGCCACGGCAATGAAGGCCTGCAACTGGCGAAGTGTCACATTCATCGGTACTTCTCTGCCTCGCGCCAGGCAGCAGCGCTGCCTGTTCCCGTTCCGCTTGAGCCAAGTTCCCCTTTTTCTGGCGCAAAAACAATGGATGTACCCGCGATCGCCTTGGACCGGTTCGTCAAGCTGCCGACAGCGGAGATTTGCCGGCCATCAGCAACCCGATCTCTTCCAGACGGCTGCGGTCGGGCGGAATTTCGCCGACGAGGCGGCCTTCATACATGACGAGGATGCGGTCTGAGAGCGTGAACAGTTCCTCGAGCTCCGTGGATATCAGCAGAATGGCCTTGCCGGCGCTGCGCTGCTCGAGAATCTTGTGCATCACCAGCTCGGTCGCGCCGATGTCGATGCCGCGCGTAAGCTGATTGATCAGCAGGAAATCGAACCGGCGGTCCAGCTCCCGCCCGACGACGAGCTTCTGCTGATTGCCGCCCGACAAATTCCGGATGCGGTCCCCCGGTCCCGACGCCTTGACCTTGAAGCGCCGCATGAGATCACGGGTCTGCTTCGTGATCTCATTCAGGTCGAGCAATCCACGAGAGGAGAAGGGCGCCTTGTCGAACCGCTGGAGGATCAGATTCTCCGTCAGTGGCAGCGGCAACACGATGCCCATCCTGTGGCGGTCCTCGGGGATATGCGCCATGGGCAATTGATTGATCTCGTGGGACGACAGGCCCGCCAGTTGGGTCCCGTCGAGCGCGACGCTGCCGGACGCCACCGGAAGGAGCCCCGTCAGGGCCAGCGCCAGCTCGCTCTGGCCATTGCCGGAGACGCCCGCGATCCCGACAATTTCATTGGCTCTGACCTCGAAAGATACGTCTCGCAGTGCCGGAAGCCCGGCTTCGCCGTCGCAGCTGAGATGCTCGACCGACAGCACGACACGACCGGGCTCGAGAGGTGCGCGCGGCAAATCCATCAGTACGTCTCTGCCGACCATCATGCGCGCCAGTTCGCGCGCGTTCGTCTCGGACGTTTTCACGGTACGAACCACCTTGGCATCGCGCATGACGCTGACGCGATCGCTGACGCGCATCACCTCGTCCAGCTTGTGCGAAATGAAGATGACCGTCTTTCCGTCCGCGACGAGTTGGCGAAGCAGATGCAGCAGGCGGTCGGTTTCCTGAGGCGTCAGGACCGCGGTCGGCTCGTCCAGGATCAACAGTTCGATGCCGTGGTAGAGCACCTTGAGGATCTCGACCCGCTGCTGTTCGCCAACCGACAGGCTGGAGACGAGCGCGTCGGGCGCCACGTCGAGACCGTAGCGGTCGCTGAGCTCCAGAATACGCGCATGGACCGCCTTCATGTCGCGGATCATCCTGAAAGGCGAGCCCTGGCCCAGCAAGTAGTTTTCCGCGACCGTGAGGTTGGGGACCAGCATGAAGTGCTGGTGCACCATGCCGATACGATGTTTGATCGCTTCGCGGGGAGAGCCCAGCTTGAGCGGCCGGCCCTTGAAGACGATCTGCCCTTCATTGGGTGAGAGAACGCCGCAAAGAATGCTCATCAGAACGGTCTTGCCGGCGCCGTTTTCGCCGAGCAGCGCGTGAATCTCGTTCTCCTCGACGTCGAGGGTCACGCCGGCGCTGACGATGAGCGGTCCGAAACGTTTATGGATGCCATCCATCAAAAGCAGTTGTTTGCCGGTCATTTCTCCCCCTCAGCTTTTCTTGTAGGCGACGCCGAGCATGCTCGGTGTGTCGACCCGGTTTCGGACGAATATCAGCGCCGCGATCGTCATGACGTAGGGCAGAGCCTGGAAGAGCTGATAGGGGAGGAAGAGCACCGGCTGCGCCTGCAATTGCAGCTGCAGCGCATAGAACACCCCGAAGAGCAGCGAGACGATGAAGGCGCCGATGGGCGACCATCTCGCAACGACCACCACCGCAAGGGCGATGAAGCCGCGGCCTGAGGAAATGCCTTCGACGAACTGGTTGGAGTGGGCGAGCGTCAGAAAGGCGCCGCCGAGCGCCGCGAGCGCCGAGCAGATGAGCACCGCGCCGTAGCGGTAGAGAGCTACGCTGCGCCCCGAAACGTCGACAGCCCTGGGATGCTCGCCGACAGCGCGAAGCGTCAGGCCGAACGAAGTCCTGTAGAGCACGAAGACGGCAAGCGCGGCCACCGGAAGCGTGCTGTAGACAAAGGCGTTCTGCCGGAAGAACGCTTCGCCGAAGAACGGCAGATCGCTCAGCCACGGCAGATTGATTGGCCTGGCGATCTCGATGCCCTTGCCGGCCGAGGAAAAATAGGCGCGGAACAGAAAAGCCGTCAGGCCGAGGCCGAGCAGGTTGATGGCAGCGCCCACCACGATCTGGTCCGCCTTGATCGTGATGGTGAAGAACGCAAACAACAGGCCGACGAGAACACCCGCCGCGATCGCCGCGGCGACTCCGAGCAGGATGCTTCCGCTGGTGAAGGCGGCGGCGAAACCGGCAAAGGCACCCGCCAGCATCACGCCTTCGAGGCCGATATTGAGGACGCCGGCGCGCTCGGAAAACACTTCGCCGATTGATGCGAACATCAGCGGCGCTGCCAGCCGCCACGAGGCTGCGATGGTCGCGGCGAGAAAGCTCAGGCTTGCTACATCTTCCATGGGTCCACCTATTCGGAAGGGCGCATCGACGGGATCCGCAACACGGCAAATCCCACGACCGAGAGAATGACGATGCCCTGGATCACGAGCACGAGAACCTGAGGCACCTGCGCCGTGATCTGCATGAGCTCGGAGCCGCTTCGCAGGATTGCAAACAAGAGGCCCGAGAAGACCGCTCCGATCGGATTGTTGTTTGCGAGAAGAGCGACGGCGATCCCTTCGAAGCCGTAGCCCGGAGAGATCGACTGAAAGAGCCGCCGGGTGACGCCGGCGATCTCGAAGGCACCTGCGAGCCCGGCCATGCTGCCGCTCAGGCAGATCGACAGCATGATGTTCCTGGGAACGCTGATCCCGGCATAGCGCGCGGCGTCCGGGCTGATGCCGACCACCCTCAGCGCATAGCCCCGGGTGCTGCGAAACAGGAAAACATACATCACGACGGCAAGCGCCAGGGCGACGAGGATGCCGATGTGGAGGCGGGTCGGCGGCAGGATGCGCGGCATCCACGCCTCCTGGACCAGCCGGGCGGATTGCGGATAGGCCGCAGCCGCATCCCGCAACGGGCCGGTCACGAGATAGCTCGTCATGATGATGGCGATGTAATTCAGCATGATCGTCGTCACGATCTCGCTCGCCCGGAAATAGACCTTCAGAAGTCCGGCGATCGCCGCCCATGCCGCACCGGCAAGAGCGCCTGCGAGCATGACCAGCGGCACATAGGCCCATGCGCTCAACCCGTCGAAGGAAACGCCTACGGCAGTTGCGGCGATGGCGCCGGCATAGAATTGCCCCTCGGCGCCGATGTTCCAGATGCTGCAGCGGAAGGCGACGCAAAGGCCGACGCCGATCAGGATCAGGGGCGTCGCCTTCAGGAGAATTTCGGCGATCGAGCGGGTGTCCTGGAAGACGCCAAGTACCATCACGTCGATCACGGCGCGTGCTTCGTAGCCGTTCAAGGCAAGAAGCGCCGCCCCGCATGCGAGAGCCACAACGACAGCGGCGACCGGCTGGATGATCGTGCGTAAAGGACCGAGCAGGCCTCGCCAGAGGGCGCCATAGGCCTGGGGGACAACCGCCAGCGGCTGTCCGCTTTCACTGTTTGCCATGAGTTTGCTGCCTTCGGATTAGGAAAAGCCTGAAGCTTTCCATCGAACAATCGATCGAAGCGGTTATCGTGGCCGGATGGGGCGCATGCGAACGGCCGGGCCGACCCGATCCTTCGGGCAGTGCCCCATCCTTCTTGTACCTGCGGGCGTTATTTCTGCCGGGTCTTGATTTCACCGGCTGCGATCTTGCCCTTCACCTCATCGACGTATTTGCGTACGTCCTCCGTCACCGGATTTGCAGCCTGCTCATTATAGGTGAAGCTCATGACGTCGGCATCTTTCAGGCCGAATTCGACATTGGTCGTCGGCATTTTGCCGTTCTTGATGTCCCCGACGATGCGGATGACGCCCCGGGCATAGTCGGCGACGTAAAGCCCGAGGATGTTCTTGGGAGCGACCGAGGTGTAGTCGCTGAAGATGCTGAACGTCTTGACGTCGGCACCGGATTCCGCGGCTGCCTGGAATCCCCCCACCGTCGCCCCTGAAGCGTTCGGCAGCACGAAGTCGGCCCCCTGCGAAATCAGGCTGAGGCTTGCCTCCTTGGTCGCGGTCGCGTCGGTGAAGTTGCCGATATAGACTTCACTGACGGGGAAGTCCGGCGCGACGCTTCGCACGCCGTTGGTGAAACCCTCGAAGGCCTCCTTTATCGGCGGGATCTCCATCCCTCCGACGAGACCCGCCTTCTTCCCCGTCTTGGCCGCGATCACGCCCATCAGGTAGAAAGGTTGGCTCGTATCCGTGTTGAGGCCGATGACATTTCCCTCGGATATGTAGCTCGAAGAAATGAGAAAGACCGTATCGGGATATTCCGGCGCGACCTCGAGAGCGGCATCCTGAAACTCGAAGCCGTGCCCGAGAATGACGTTGTAGCCCTGGCTGGCGAAGTCGCGGAAGGCTTTCTCGAAGGATGCAGGGTTCTGCTGCAGCTCGACATAGCTGACCTCGGCACCAAGTTCCTTCTCCACGCCCTTGAGCGCGTTGAAGCCTATCCTGTTCCATCCTTCTTCCGAAATGCTGCCGGGAACCAGCAGTCCCATCTTGAACGACGCGCCCCCGGCGAAAGCCGGCCCGGCGGCAATGAGCGCGGCCATTGCGACCGCCGACGCCAAACAGCCTCTTCTGGTAATCATCATGATGCTCCTCCCTTCCTCTCCTCATCATGCCCGTCCGACGGCTTGTTGCCGTTCAGGGGACATCTTCCAATGCGCGTATGGCCTCCATGGCAGGCGATGCGGGTGCTGCAACCGGCCGGCCTTTCGCGAGGACCTGCATGCAGTCGGGACCCCCGCTGACGAGCGCGCTGACATCCTCGCAATCGGTGACGACGAGGTCCGCCCAGGCGCCCTCGCGGATGCCGTAATCGGTGCCGAGGTTCATCATGCGTGCCGGTATTGCGGTGATCATGTCATAGGCGGTGGCAAGCTCGTCGCCCCGCAGATGCCCGGCAAGCAGCGTCCAGCGCGCGATCTCGAGCATGTCGCCCGAGCCGGTCGGCACGAACGGGTCCTGGATATTGTCGGATGCGGTCGCGATGGCGACCCCCGAACGGATCAGTTCGGCGACGCGCGTCAGACCGCGGGGCGGCAACATGTCGTGGCTGCGGCCCTGCAGGTAGAGATTGGCCGCAGGCAGTGTCACGACGGCGATGTCGAGATCGACCAACTGGTCGCGTATGCGCTCGAATTCCTTCCTCGGCAGCGCGCTCAGGACGGATGCGTGCCCGAGGAGAGTGCGACCCTGCAGGCCAAATCTCCGGACCCGCTCGAACACGGCGTCGAAAAGCGGCCGTTCGGGGTTCAGGTGTTCGTCAAGGTGCAGATCGATGGGCCGGCCATGCCGCTCGGCCGCGGCGAAGAGGATGTCGAGATACCGCATCGGGTCCTCGGCGACTGCCGGGGTGCCCCCGACCGCGTCGGCCTGTTCGACTGCGACATCGATGTTCTTCTCCAGCCATTCGATATCCTGGTTGGGATGCGGCGTCATGAACGCGACGAGTTGCAGCGTCAGCCGGTCCGCCCATTCCGATCTCAGCCGTGCCAAGGCATTGATGCCGTTGAAGCCGGCATCCTTGTCGACATTGATGTGGCTGCGGATCGCCGTGGTGCCGCGGGCAAGGCAGCGTTCCATGGTCCGTGCCGCACGTCGCGTCACGTCTTCTTCCGGCGCCTGGCGGGCATATCTGGCGAATGCCTCCCGCGCTCCCTGCAAGGTTCCCGAGGGATTGGGCGTGAATTTGAGGACGCCAGTCTTGTCCAGATGCTGGTGGACGTCGACGAAGCCCGGCGAGACGAGCGCGCCGCAGAGATCGACGCCGAGCACATCCGGGCCTGCTTCCAGGCGATGGCCGATGCTGGCGATGCGCCCGTCTTCCCCTATGAGAATGTCGCGTTCAGCGCCTGCCGCGTCTTCACCGGCGATGCGGCAGCCACGCAGGAGAAGTGCACGGCGGGCACCGCCATGACGGGTTCCGAGAACCGTATGCATCGAGTGACTCCATTCCATTCCGTCTGGCCCATTCCGTCTGGCCCATTCGATCTGTATGGAGACTAAGAAGCGGCGATTATTGAGGCAATTTCATAATAGATATATATTGTTTCGGTTTGCTTATGAATTCTCCGGCAGCTCCGCGTCGCCCAGTACAGCGTACGGCTGCGAAAGAACTAAAATAAGATAATGGCGTGCAAGTCGCCATTCCATCCACAGAAAGTCAGTTGTAACAGGATAAAAACGGATTTTTCACCGGAGTTGGAACCGATGGAATTCCGAATGTGATTTTATTGAGCCAAATTTAGTCATGGTAATCCGTCGGAAAAGCGAGCAATCTGCAAGGATTACGCTGTAAATACACCGGAAGAATGAATATAGGTGGCGACATTGCCGAATAATAGCATGACGTTGACATCTGGTCGTCCAAGTATAGATTGTTGACAATCTAATCTGGAGTGTTTCGAATGGCAGCGTCGCCCTTTCTCAGGAGTGCAAGATACCGTCCCCCTGCCGGGGCCGCGATGAGCGGGCCTGAGGCCGAGCAGCGTGTCGTCCAGGTCATCGTCGAGGCGATCATGCATCATCGGGTGGCCCCCGGCGCCAGACTGATCGAGCGCGAGCTGGCCATCGCCTCCGGCGCCAACAGGTCGGCCATACGCAACGGGCTCATGCGCCTGGCGCATGCCGGGCTGGTGGAACTCAGTCCCAACAAGGGAGCGTCCATCGCCATGTGCTCGCCCGACGAAGCGCGACAGATATTCGACGCGCGCATCGTGATCGAGACAGCGACGGTCGAGAAGCTCGCCGGCACGATCGGCGAGGCGGAGCGTGCGCACCTGCGGTCGTTCGTGGAGGACGAACGCAACGCCTATGAAGAGGGCCGCATGGAAGAAGCCCGGCATCTGTCCCGGCGGTTCCATCTGCTTCTGGCGGAAATGGCCGGCAACGACGTGCTGACCGGGGTGATACGCGACCTCATCAACCGCCAGCCGCTGCTCTCCTGGTCAAGGCCGGACACCGAGCCGCGCTTCTGCGGCAATCACGCGCATTCCGAGATCGTCGAAGCGATAGCAAGCGGAGATGGCGAAAGGGCCGCCCGCCTCAACACGGAGCACCTGCGGGCCCTGGAACGTGAACTGGTGGCCGATCGAGCAGCGGCCATGCAGGCGTTTCGCTCCGTTCAGGCTAACGCGGGGTCCGGCGAAACCGCACGAGGGGAGGATGGCGACCCCGGTTTCGATTGAATCAGTGCGGCACGCGGCGGCGACCGCTGTTTTTTGGGAGGAGGAATGCATGAAACCGTTCGAATATTACGAGCCGGCAAGCCTGGCGGAGGCCAGCGATCTGCTGAGGCGGCTGGGCAAGGATGCCAGCATCATCGCGGGCGGCACCGATCTGCTGGTCGAGATGAAGGAGGAGCTTCGCAGCGTCCTTCACGTCGTCAACATCAAGAAGATCCAGAACCTGAGGGATTTTACCTATGATCCGGCCGCCGGGCTTCGCTTTGGCGCGCTGGTGACGGTCCGGGAGATAGAGACCTCGCCGCATGTCGTCGGCAACTATCCGAACCTCGCCAAGGCGGTAAGCCTCCTCGGCTCGGTGCAGGTGCGCAACCGGGCGACCGTGGTCGGCAACATCTGTCGCGCCTCGCCCTCGGCGGATACGATCCCGCCCCTGATCGCCGACAGCGCCAGCCTGACCGTCTATAATGGAGGCACCGAGCGGACCGTTCTGCTGGAGGACTTCTTCACCGGTCCCGGCCGGACTGTTCTTTCGCCCGGAGATATCGTCACCGGCATATCCCTGCCGGCGCCCCGCCCGACGAGCGGCCGCGCCTACATCAAGCACGGCCGCCGCAAGGCGATGGAACTCGCGACCGTCGGCGTTGCCGTCAGTATCGAACACGCGGCCGGGCACTGCTCGGACATCCGCATCGCGCTCGGCGCCGTGGCGCCGACCGTGATCCGCGCCCGCAGGACCGAGGACCTTCTCAGGGGACGGAAGATCGACGCGGCGCTGCTGGCCGAGGCTGCGGAAAGCGCAATGCAGGAAGCCACTCCCATCGGCAATGTGCGCGCAAGCGCGGCCTACCGCCGCGACATGGTCGGCGTGCTTACGCGCCGGGCGATCGGCTACGCCATGGGAGGTGCACAATGAACCGGCGCGTTTCGATGACGGTCAACGGCGAGGCCCGTGAACTCGCGGTTGCTCCCAACCGTACGCTGCTCGACGCGCTGCGCAACGAAGGCAGTCTCACCGGAACCAAGAAAGGCTGCGACGTCGGAGACTGCGGCGCCTGCACGGTCATCATGGACGGAAGGCCGGTCAATGCCTGTCTGGTGCTCGCCGTCGAGGCCGAAGGCGCGACGATCGAGACCATCGAAGGCCTGCAGCCGGCTTACGACCGGCCGCACCTGCTGCAACAGAAATTCATGGAGCACGGCGGTGCCCAGTGCGGCTTCTGCACGCCGGGCATCATCATGATGGCCAAGGCGCTGCTCGACGAAAACCCGGACCCGAGCGAGGACGAAATCCGCTTCGCTCTAGCCGGCAATATCTGCCGATGCACCGGCTACACCAAGATCATCGACGCTGTTCGGGCCACGGCCGAGGAACTGAGAAAGGCGGAGACACTATGAACACATATGAAAGGATCGACAGAGACCTGTCCGACCGGGACTTCACCGTCGTGGGCAAGAGCGTCAAGCGGTCCGATACGCTGGAGAAGGTCACGGGGACGGCCAGATATGCAGGCGACGTCGCCTTGCCCGGCATGCTCCATGCCAAGATGAAGCGCAGCAATGTCGCGCATGCGCGCATCAGGAGCATCGACACGAGCAAGGCGCTGGCGCTCGAGGGGGTCAAGGCGGTGCTGACGCACCAGGACGTCCCACGCGTCCTGCATGCGGGCTCGCCGCATCCGCGCTCGGCATCCGTTACCAAGGACCAGTATATTCTCGATGACAGGGTGCGATATTGGGGCGAGGGCGTCGCCGCCGTCGCCGCCGTCAGCGAGGAAATCGCCGAACGCGCGGTCGCGCTCATCGAGATCGAGTACGAGCCCTTGCCTGGCCTTTTCACCATCGAAGCCGCATCTGAGCCCGGCGCTCCGCCGATCCATGAGAACGGTCTCGACCGGAACCATGTGCTGCCGCCGGTCTTCGTCACCCGCGGCGACGTCGACAAGGGTTTCGCCGAGGCGGATCTTATCCTCGAGCGCGAATACGACCTCGGCCGCCCGACACCGGCCTATATGGAGCCCAATGTCTGTGTCAGCCAGTGGGACGGCAACGGCAAACTCACCATGTGGACCTCGACCCAGAGCGCATTCATGGTCCGCGGCACGCTTGCCGAAGTGCTCGGCGTACCGCTGAACAAGGTACGCGTTATCGTCGATCACATGGGCGGCGGCTTCGGCGCGAAGCAGGATCTTTTCCAGAACGAATTCCTCTGCGCCCTGCTTGCGCGGCAGACGGGGCGTCCGGTCAAGATGGAGTTCAGCCGCAAGGAAACCTTCCTCGGCGGCCGCTCGCGTCACCCCGGCAAGATATGGCTGAAGCAGGGCTTCACCAAAGACGGCCGGATCGTCGCACGCGAAGCCAGGATCACCTTCAACTCCGGCGCCTACGGCTCGCACGGTCCCGGCGTCACCAATGTCGGCACTGCAGCGCTGACCTCGCTCTACCGCTGCGAGAATGTGCGGCTGGAAGGCCGCTGCATCTATACCAATTCGCCGATTGCCGGCGCCTTTCGCGGCTACGGCGTCGTTCAGACATATTATGCGCTCGACCTCATGATGGACGAGGCGGCCGAGAAGCTCGGCTTCGATCCGGCCGAGTTCAAGCTGATGAACGCGGTACGCGAGGGCGACATGGCACCCTCCGGGCACCCGATCGTCGGACATGGCCTCGGGGATTGCATCCGCCGCGTCATGCAGGAGACGAACTGGCACGACTTGCGCATGCGAGAGAAGCCGGAAGGCGTCAGGCGCCGCGGGATCGGGATCGGCTGCGAAATGCACGGATCCAGTGCCTATCCGGGTATCAAGGAACAGGGCAACGCGATCGTGAAGATGAACGAGGACGGAACGGTGACGCTGATCACCGGCACCGCCGGCCTCGGCACCGGCGCGCATACGGCGCTGTCGCAGATCGTCGCCGAGGAACTCGGCGTGCCCTTCGAAGCCGTCTCGGTCGTCCAAGGGGACACCGATATCGTCCCCTGGGATATCGGCGCCTTCGCCAGCCACACGACCTATCTCGGCGGGCGGGCGGCTCAGCTCGCAGCCGCCGACGTGCGCAGACAAGTGCTCGAACACGCCGCGCCCCTGCTCAAGACCGAGCCCGAGGATCTCGCGATCCGGGACGGTTTCGTGGTCGTCACCAACGGCTCGAACCGCAGCATCCGGCTTTGCGAGGCCGTCGGGCCGCAACGGGGAATGCCGGCGGTGCAACTGGTCGGCGTAGGCACCTATATGCCGACGAAGTCCTACTCCTTCGCCGCCCATTTCGCCGAAGTCGAGGTGGATACCGAAACCGGCGAGGTCGCCGTTATCGAGGTGGTGCCGGTACACGAGATCGGCAGGGTCATCCATCCGATCGCCGCGGCCGGACAGATCGAGGGCGGCATTCAGCAGGGCATCGGCCACACCCTCAGCGAGGATTATGTCATCGACCTTACCGATGGCCGTTCCCTCAATCCGAGCTTCGTCGATTACAAGATGCCCTTGTCGATGGACATGCCGTCGATCCGCACCATCATCCTCGAAACGGCGCCGGATCCCGGCGGTCCCTACGGTGCCAAGGGCGTCGGGGAGGATCCGATCATCGCGATCGGGCCGGCCATCGCCAACGCCATCCACGACGCCATCGGCGTCCGCTTCCACCACTACCCGATAACGCCGGAGCAAGTGTTGAACGCCCTCAAGTCCAAAGCCAACGAAACGAGGCAGTGATGCAGACCAACCATCTTCAGGACAGCAAAATTCCCGTCACCATCCTGACCGGCTTCCTCGGCGCCGGAAAGACAACGCTTTTGAACCACATATTGACGGAACGACACGGTCACCGCATCGCGGTGATCGAGAACGAATTCGGCGAGGTGGATGTGGACTCGGATCTCGTGCTCGCCTCCGAGGAAGAGATCTACCAGATGAAGAACGGCTGCATTTGCTGCTTCGTCGATGTGCGCAACGATTTGATAGAGGTGCTGCAGAAGCTGCTTGCCCGAAAGGACAATTTCGACCACATCCTGGTCGAGACCAGCGGGCTTGCCGATCCGACTCCCGTCGCGACGGCTTTCTTCATCGATGATGAAATCGGCAAGCACGTAACGCTGGACGGCATCGTGACGCTGGTCGATGCCAAGCACATAGGGCAGCATATCGACGATCCAGTCCTGGACGGACGCGACAACCAGGCCGTCGATCAGATCGTCGCCGCCGACCGCATCATCATCAACAAGATCGACCTCGTGTCGGAGGGAGAGATCGCTCCGCTCGAGCGCGGCATGCGCAAGCTCAACCAGACCGCCGAAATCGTACGCTCGAGCTACGGCAAGGTGGAGCTGTCGAGCATTCTCGGCATTTCCGGCTTCGCGCCGTCCTACGTCGCCGAACGCGCCAAGCTGCTCGACCTCGATCACCATCACCACCACGATCATCACCACCATAACCATCATCTGCATGACGCGACGGTCAGCTCGGAGTCCTTCGTCTTCGACCGGCCTTTCGACCAGCGCCGGCTGACGGACTATCTCTCGGGCCTGCTTCGGGAGGAAGGCGACGACATCTTCCGGACCAAAGGCATCATAGCGATTGCCGGCGATCCTCGTTTCTTCGTGCTGCAGGCGGTGCACAAGCTGATGGACTTCCGTCCGGACCATGTCTGGGGGAAGGACATGCCTTACACGAAGCTGGTCTTCATCGGCCGAAACCTCGACCGCGCCGCGCTGGAAAAAGGGCTGGAGCTTTGCCTTGCCTCGGCGGGCAATACGGATAATTGATCCGGGGGAATGACCAATCCGCCGAGGCCGGGAGGCTTCGGCGGATTTGTCATGTTTGGGCGGGAACAGCGGATCTCACTTGCCGCAGCCCGGCCGGAAAAGGCGAGGGCAGAAGGGGGTATCCTCACCCGCCGTTGATTGCATAAAACCGCACTGCCCCCGGCCATGGCCGGGGGCAGTGCATGCCGTGCATTCGCTTGCGGGTGCGCCTAGCCGGGATGCCGCATGGCGCCCTCACCGACCAAATCCGGCTGCACCTCCTCGCGCGGAGGAACGCCGTTGAAGAGCAGGTTGAGCAGCACCGCCGAGAAGGTTCCGACGAGAACGCCGCTGTGGAAGAACCGGTCGATGAACTCCGGCAGCTGGGCAAAGATCTTGTCCGCGACGACCGGGATCATCGCGAGGCCGACGCTGACGGCGACGATGTAGAGGTTGCGGCGGTTGTCCACGAAGTTGACCCGGGCGAGAATCTTGACGCCCGTCGCCGAGACCATGCCGAACATCACGATCGCGGCGCCCCCGACGACATAGCTCGGTATCGACGCGGTGATGAATGCGATCTTCGGCAGGCAGCCGAGAAGGATCAGGACCACGCCGCCCGCTGCAACGGCCCAGCGGCTCATCACACCGGTGATCTGGAGCAGGCCCACATTCTGGGCATATGTGGTGTATGTGAAGGTGTTGAATATCCCGCCGATAATGTTGCCGAGACCATCCGTGCGCAGCCCGCGCGCCAGGTCGGCTTCGCTGATCGTGCGGCCTGCCATGTCGCCGACGGCCAGAATCTGGCCGGTCGCTTCGATCATCATGACGATCATGACCGTGCAGAGCGCAGCCGTCGCCCATAGGTCGAATATCGGCATGCCGAAGGCGAACGGCGTTACGACCGTGATCCAGCTCGCATCGGCAACCCCTTGGAAATCCACCTTTCCGAAAGCCACAGCGATGGCAAATCCGATCCCTATGCCGAACAGGACGGCCAGGTTCGCGAGAAATCCCTTGAGAAAGCGGGTCATCAGGAGAATGGAGACCAGCACGATGGCAGCGACCGCAAGAGCGAAGGGCTGACCGTAGGCCGGATTGGGAATGAGCCCGTCCGGGCCTTTTATCATGGGTTGACCACCCGCCGCCCAGTTTACTCCGACCCGCATCAGGGACAGGCCGATGACCAGCATCACCGTGCCGGTGACCACCGCCGGGAAGAAGCGAACCCAGCGGCTGAAATAGGGGGCGGCCAGAAGCGTGAACACGCCGGATGCGATGACCGCACCGAGAACGCCGGGCATTCCGAGGTCCGGATCCGTGCCCGTGGCGATGATCGGGGGAACCGCGGTAAAGCCGATGCCCATCATGATCGGCAGACGCGCGCCGACGTTCCAAATGCCGAGACACTGGATGAGGGTGACGATGCCGCAGCAGAAAAGATCCGCGCTGATCAGCATGGCGATCTGATCCTTGGAGAGATTCAGCGCGCTGCCGATGATCAGGGGAACCGCGATGGCACCGGCATACATCACCAGGACATGCTGCAGGCCGAGCGCCGCCAGTTTCGGCGCGGGAAACATTTCTTCGATAGCATCGCACTTCGAGTCCGTATTCATTTCGCTCCTCCCATTATTTTTCCAAGAGCCTAACGCCGAACGCCGACCCTCCTCCGGCCGGCGAACGGGCGGTATTCCTCACCTCATCTTCACCTCGATATCTTCACGTGGGCGGGAAGGGACGGCAGCGCGCCGCCCGGTCCAGCGATGTGCGAGCCCGGTATCGATATCGAACAGATCAAGGACGCGTGCCACGGTATGATTGACCATCTCGTCCAGCGTCTGCGGACGGGCATAGAAGGCCGGGACGGGGGGACAGATGATCGCCCCCGCCTCCGTCGCCTGGGCCATCGAACGAATATGGCCGATGTGCAATGGCGTCTCGCGCAGCATGAGAACCAGCCGGCGGCGTTCCTTCAGCGTTACATCCGCCGCCCGCGACAGTAAGCCGGAAGTTACGCCGGTCGCGATTTCCGACAGGGTCTTGATCGAGCAGGGTGCAACGATCATCCCCAGCGTGCGGAAAGAACCGCTGGAGCACGAGGCGCCGATGTCCTTGTTGGAATGGACGCAGCAGGCGAGGGCTTCGACGTCGGCGACCTTGAATTCCGTTTCCATCGCCAGCGTGATCTGGGCGGCACGGCTCATCACGAGGTGCGTCTCGATGTCCAGATCCCGCAGGATTTCCAGGAGCCGGATGCCGTATATCACGCCGGAGGCGCCGCTGATGCCGACGATGATCCGCTTTCTCTGTTCCCGGTCCGCCTTCATCGCTCTCACCTCCAAGCGTCGCCATTTTCTTTAAGGACGGCCGAATTTCGCGAGAATCGCCGAAGCGCGGTCGAACGCAGCCTCGTCGATCCTGGCGAGCACGCCGTGAAAATCAGGCCCGCGGGTCGCGTCGAGGCCCATGCGGGACGTCGTACCGATACCGGATGCCGAAGGGTCGAGCGCGTTGCCGGGCAGCCCTTCGATGATGACGACATCCTTGTGCGGCTGGAAATGGGCGGACATGGCCCAAAGCACGTCGGAGTCCCGCGTTATGTCCACGTCGGCATCGACGGCGATCACGGTCTTCAGATAAGCGTCCCAGCCGAGCAGTCCGAGCATGATCTGGCGGGCCTCGCCGGGTCTCGTCTGGTTGAGGGCGACATAGGCGTGAAAATGCGTGCCGGATGCCGGATAGTGGACCGCCGTCACGCTCGGGAAGCGCTGCTTCAGCTTTTCCACCATCTCCGCCTCGCGCGGAACACGGCCGAGATTGAGATGTTCGGACGAGTTGCCGCCGGCGACGCTGACAAGGATGGCGTCCTTGCGGCGCAGCAACGTCTCGACGCGAAACAGATTGTTCGTCGATCGGTCGGACGAGTAGCCCGTGAACTCTCCGAAGGGCCCTTCGGCAACCTGCGTTTCGGGCTCGATCACCCCTTCCAGTACGATTTCGGCATAGGCCGGAACCCGGATGCCGTATTTCGGCGTCCGTACCACCTCGAGCGGCTCGCCCATGAGGCCGCCGGCGACGTCGCGCTCGTCCTCACCGAACGCCAGGCGCGCCGAGGCTGCGATCATGAAGAGAGGGTGCGCGCCGATGACCATGGCGACCTTCAGGTTCTCGCCGCGGACCTTGGCCAAGTTGAGCAGCCGCCACAGATGTCCGCGCGAATGCAGGCTCGTCGCCAGCTCGTTCTTCGAATGGATCATGGCGCGGTGATAGCTGAGATTGCCGGCGCCGCTTTCGGGGTGCTCGGCAATGATTATGCCGCTGGTGATGTATTTCGCTCTGTCCGTCGCGAAGTGCTTCAGCATCGGCAGCGTGCCTAAATCGATGTCGTGCTCTTCCACGCATTCGGTGACCGGTCCGCTGTCGACCAGCCGCGGCGGCAGGGCTTGCCGCGAGCGTGCCTGATAGGCTTCGTGCAGCCGGTCCTGGGAGGTCCCGAACATCCGCGCGATCCGCTCGCGCGATCCGAAGGTGTTGGCAATCACTTCGCCGCCGACGCCCTCGACGCTGCGGAAATGCAGGAGCGGCGCCCGGCCTTGCTGGTTGAGCTTCCAGATGAACGCCGATGCGTCCTGGTCGTCCGTGATACGGTCTTCGATGGTGAGTACGTCTTCGGGATACGCCTTCCGGTATTCCCGGAGAAAGTAGCGGACGTCCTGGCTGCCGAACTCCATAATACTGCCCTTCGCGGTGTCGTTACTTCACATGAGCGGGCAGCGGCCTTGGAGGGAGCCGCTGCCCTGGAGCGGGATGAGGAAAATGCGAGCGATGTTCCGCCCGAATCCCGCTCTGACTGGGGATCGACCGGGGCCGATCAGGCAGGAGTAGGCTGGCGCTCCTCTCGCCTCAGACCCGCATAGGTATCGGTCAGGCGCGCCTGAGCTTCCTCGAGATTGCGTGGCGGAGGGGTCGGGTCGATGCCGACGAGCTTGGCGATGTTGTTGCCGAGATAGCCCTCGAGATCGTCCTCGGAAAGCCCGAGGCCGTGGGGCGGTTCGTGGCAGAGAACCTCGAGCTCGCGCAGCCACATGCCGGGTTCGTTTGGCGGCGAGTCCGTACCGAAGACGATCTTGTGTTTCGGCAGCTCTTTCGCGAATTCGACGATGCGGGATTGGAAGCACCAACCGGACTCGCAGTAGACGTTGGGTGTGTCCATCGCCATCCAGAAAGACTCGAACGAGTAGTTGCCCCCGGTCTGGATCCCGAAATGCCCGATGATGAAATTGACCATCGGGAACTCGCGAATGATCGGATAGAACATCGTCGGAATAGTGTAGGGCCCGTCACCGGTGTGGATGAGCACGACCACTCCGAGTTCCGCGCACTTCTTCATCGCCGGGCGAAGCCAGTCGAGGGCCCGGTCGGGCCGGTAACCATGCATGTTGGCGTGCAGCTTCAGCATCTTGAAGCCGTATTCCTTGACATGGAATTCGAGCTCGGCCGCGCCGTTTTCCGGACCCCAGCGGGGATTGTAGTTGAAGTTGCCGATGAAGCGGTCCGGGTATTTCTGGCAAAGTTCGGCGATATACGCCATGTAATCGCGGATGCCTTCGCGGCCCATGCGGTTGCCGTCGCGATAGCCTGTATTGCCGGGCGGCGGCTGAATGAAGCCCATGTCGATCCGGCGAGGCTTGCCGTTGATCATATAGGGTCCGTCCATCAGTTTCAGCATGCGCTCGCCGGTGAAGGGCGTGCCGGTGTGGCGCCATGCCTCGTCGACCAGATTGGTCGGGTGGAGGTGGGTATCGATGATCATGCTATTTCTCCGATTTCATGAAACGCGCGTGCGGAAGGCTCACGCCGGCTGAAGGCTGGCATGGGTGCCCTTGAGGCGGGCCTGTGCCTCCTCCAGGCTGCGCGGCGGCGGTGTCGGATCGAGACCGATCATCCGGGCGATGTTGTTGCCGAGGTAGTCCTCGAGCGTATCCTCGTCGAGGTTCAGCCCCTGGGGCGGCTCGTGGCACAGCACCTCGAGAAGGCGCAGCCACATTCCGGGCTCGTTCGGGGGCGTGTCGGTGCCGAACAGGATCTTGTGCTTCGGCAGCTCCTTGGCGAATTCGACGATGCGCGACTGCAGGCACCAGCCGGATTCGACGTAGATGTTCGGCGCATCCATCGCCATCTGGAACGGCTCGAAAACATAGACGCCCCCCGTTTGCACGCCGAAGTGCCCGAGGACGAAATTGACCGACGGAAACTCTCGAATGATCGGATAGAATTCGGTCGGGATGCTGTAGGGGCCGTCGCCGGTATGCACCTTTACGATGAGGCCGAGATCGGCGCATTTCCGCATCGCGGGTCGCAGCCAGTCGAGCGCCCGGTCGGGGCGGTAGGCGTGCATGTTCGCCTGAAGCTGCACCATCTTGAAGCCGTATTCCTTGGCGTGGTGCTCGATTTCTTCGGCGCCGTTCTGGGTGCCGTAGCGCGGATTGTAGACGAAACAGCCGAGGAAGCGGTCCGGATATTTCTGAACGAGCTCGACGGTGTAGGACATGTAGTCCCGGATCGCCGCCTTGCCGGTCAGATCGCCGTAGCCGTCGGTGTAAATGGTGTTGCCCTGCGGGGGCTGGATGAAAGCTTTGTCGATGCGGCGCGGCTTCCCGTTCACATAATAAGGGCCGTCCATCATCTTGAGGAGGCGCTCACCTGTAAAAGGCTCGCCATCGTGCCGCCAGGCCAGATCCACAATCTTGGTCGGGTAGCAGCTAATGTCGATAATCATCAGTCTCTCCAAAGTTGCCGTCAATCCAATTCACGGATTGTCCGTGAGCGAAGCGCCCCGGAGTTCGACGTCAACTTTGCTGAAGGCGAGGTCAGAAAGATCCGTCGGGCTGCGGTCTGCGCGATCGCATGCCAGCAATTCCCGACCGGATGTTGTATCGTGAGATACTAACGCGGCTGACCGCTTCTACTGACGTGGAGAATATTAAGACAGCTTAGGCGGAATGAAAAGTACATTTCATCAAACTGATCAATTAATAAATATTTCGAAAGAATGCATTCTGTGAGTGGTTGCTGAGCGGAGTACAGATATTGGACGACACCGCAAAAGAAAACGGAGAATTTCCCGCTGCGGCCGGGATACTCCTGGGCCTGGGGCTCGGGGGCTTCTTCGACGGCATCGTTCTGCATCAGGTGCTGCAGTGGCATCACATGCTGAGCAGCGCAGGCTTTCCCCCCGACAGCCTCGAAAATCTGAGATTGAATACGTTCTTCGACGGCCTCTTCCATGTGGCCACATACGTCTTCGTCGTGCTGGGCCTGATCGTCCTGTGGCGCCGTGGGCGGCTGACGCCCCTGCTTTGGTCGGCAAAGCTTGTTGCCGGTACCTTCCTCATCGGGTTTGGTGCCTTCAACCTGATCGAAGGCACCCTCAACCACCTGATCCTCGGCCTGCACCACGTCAACGAGACGGTGCCGCGGGACCAGTGGCTCTACTGGGACACAGGCTTTCTGCTCTGGGGAGCCTTGATGCTGATTGCCGGATGGGTCCTGTACAGGTCCGGTAAACGAGAGCTTTCGAGATGACGGCTAGGGGAACCGCCTCACAGCAGCCGGTGCCGCACCAGAATCTCCCGAATGCTTGCGTCCTGCTCCTGGCTCGGGAGCAGCGCCGGCTGGCGGGAGGCCCCGACGGAGGGATCCTGCAGGTAAAGCGAGCGCTTGACCAGGGCCGGCGGGAAGCCGAGGGCGTAAAGTTCGGTGCGGAAGGCGGTGTAGAGTGCCTGCTGGCGTTCCGCCTCGGCAATGTTCCCGTTGTTGAACGCGCTGAGAATGCCGGCGAGGACCTCCGGCATTGCATTGCCGAGGCCGGAAATACAGCCGGCCGCACCGTTCTGCAGCGACCAGAGAACCAGATGGTCGGGCCCGGAATAGACTTCGAAGCCCGGCACGCCGCGCGCCACCTGCAGATAGGCCTCGAGCGTATCCTGCGCACCGCCGGAATCCTTGATCCCGGCGATATTGCCGTGCGAGGCAAGCTTCAGAGCCGTCTCCGGCTCGATATGGTTCTGGGTGCGGGAGGGAATGTCATAGAGATAGACGGGGGTCTCTACGGCATCGGCGACCGTCGAGAAGTGCCGGATCAGGCCGTCCTGCGTACAGGCGATGAAGAAGGGCGTGATGACGGCGATGCCGCTGACGCCGATGCGGTCGAAGGCGCGCGCGAGCTGCAGCGTCTCGAAGGTCGCGGGCATGCCGGCATTGACGATGACATCGACGCGTCCGCCGACCTCGTCGACCACCTCCTCGGTGAGCCGGATCTTCTCCTCGTGCGTGAGCGCAGTGAAATCGCCATTGGTGCCGGCGCACATGATATTGTTGCCGGCGGCGACCTGACGGCGCACCTGGGCGCGGGTCGCCTCGTAGTTGATGGTCTCGTCCTCGTTGAAGCAGGTGACGAGGGCGACGAAGGCTTTCTTGGACATCAGTGACTCCGCTTTGGGATGAGAATGTCGGCAGCCCCGGCCGGCACCGATGCGAGGTGGCCGGCCTTTGCATCCGGATCGGGATTGAGGCTGGCCGCGAGAAGGGCGCGGGTATAGGCCTGCCGCGGCGTATCGAAGACCTCGCGAACGGTGCCGAGCTCGACGACCTCTCCCTGCTGCATGACCATGACATAGTCGGCGAAATCGCGAACGACCGGCAGGTCATGGGCGATGAAGATGAAGGCGATCCCCATCTCGCGGCGCAGCCTGTCGAGAAGCTCGATCACCTGCGCCTGGACGGAGACGTCGAGCGCGGAAACGGCCTCGTCGCAGATGATCAGCTGCGGCTCGAGCGCAAGCGCCCGGGCAATGGCGATTCGCTGGCGCTGGCCGCCTGAAAACTGGTGCGGATAGCGGCTCATGTGTTCGGCCGAAAGGCCGACCTGCACCAGGAGCTCCGCCACGCGTTCACGCCATTTCGCCTTGGGCAGGATGTCCGGATGGATGACCCAGGCCTCGGAGATCAGCTGGTAGACCGTCATGCGCGGGTTAAGCGATTGGGTCGGGTCCTGGAACACCATCTGGAGGTCGCGCCTGAGCTTGTAGAGCTCAGCCGGCGAAAGCGCGAACAGGTCGCGGCCCTTCCAGAGCGCCGTGCCGCTATCCGGCTCGTCGAGACGCAAGAGGGCCCGGGCAAGCGTCGATTTGCCGGAGCCGCTTTCGCCGACGACAGCCATTGTCTCGCCGGGCATGAGATCGAAGGAGATGCCCTTCAGCGCTTCGAAGGAGCCGTAGGTCTTGCGCACGTCGCGCACGCTGAGCAGGGGTTCGGCGCGGGCGCCGGGTTCGTGCATCGCGCCCTTGCCGGGGGCGGCGGCGATGAGCTTCTGCGTATAGGGATGCTGCGGGTTCTTGTAGATCTCGCGCACGGTTCCCGCTTCGACGATGGCGCCCTTTTCCATCACGACGACCCGGTCGGCGATCTCGGAGACGACGCCGAGATCGTGGGTGATGATCAGCACCGCCATGCCCGTTTCGCGCTGCAGCTCCTTCAGAAGCTTCAGCACTTCCGCCTGCACGGTCACGTCGAGCGCGGTGGTCGGTTCGTCGGCGATCAGGAGGTCCGGCCGGAGCGCCAACGCCATGGCGATCATGACGCGCTGGCGCTGACCGCCGGAGAATTCGTGCGGATATTTGCGCATTGCCCGCTCGGGCTCGGGAATCCCGACGCGGCGAAGGAGCCGCAGCGCCTCTTCGCGCGCCTTGCTGCCGGCGAGCCCGTGCGTGGTCATGGCTTCCGAGATCTGCCAGCCGACGCTGTAGACCGGATTGAGATGGCTGAGCGGATCCTGAAAGATCATGGCGACCCGGCGGCCGTTGACCTCGCGCCGTTCCTCGGCAGGCATTGTCAGCAGGTCCCTGCCGTCGAGCAGGATTTCGCCGGCGCTGATGCGGCCAGGCGGCATGTCGATGAGGTTCATGATCGCCGAGGAGGAGACGGACTTGCCGGAACCGCTTTCACCGAGGATCGCGAGGGTCTCTCCCTTGTCGAGGTGATAGGAGATCGACTTCACCGCATGGACCACGCCGGTCGCGGTGTGGAACTCGACGGAGAGGTTGCGGACCTCGAGCAGATGTTCAGCCATTTTTGCCGCCCTTCATTTCGAGACGCCAGCGCTGTACCGGATCGAGCGCGATCCGCATCCAGTTGGACAGCAGGTTGAGCGACATGGTGGTGAGAATGATGGCAAGGCCGGGCCAGAAGGAGAGCCACCAGGCATTCGTGAGATATTGCCGGCCCTGCGAGATCATCAGGCCCCAGGTGATTTCCGGCGGCTGAATGCCGATGCCGAGGAAGGACAGCGCGCTTTCCGCCAGCATGACATAGGCGAAATCGAGGGTGGCGAGCGTCGTCAGCGTCGGCAGCACGACCGGCAGGATGTGGCGGAAGAGGATGCGCTTGCTGGAGGCGCCCATGACCCGGGCCGCCTGCACGAACATGCGTTCGCGGATCTCCAGCACTTCGGCCCGCGTGGTGCGCAGATAGACCGGAATGCGGGTGATGGCGAGCACCAGCATGAGGTTGAGGATCGAGGAGCCGAGCACATAGAGCACGATCACCGCGATCAGCAGAGACGGGAAGGACATGATCACGTCGGCGAGACGCATGATGATCTGGCTCATGCGCGGCGAGGAAAAGCCGGCGATGAGGCCGAGAACGGTGCCGATCACCGAGGACAGGATCACGGCGCCGGCGGCGACCATCAGGGTGTTCTGGGCCGCAACGATGATTCGGGCGAAGAGCGGACGGCCGAGCGCGTCGGCGCCCATCCACCAGACCCAGGCGCGGGTCCAGTCGAATGGCGGCAGATTGCGGCCGCGCAGGTTCTGCTTCGTCGCCAGGTCGCCCAGCCAGGCCGGGCCGATGACGGCTATGACGAGGATGACGAGAAGAAAGATCGCCGCGCAAAGCGCGAACTTGTCCGCCAGCAGCATGCGCAACATGCGGACCGGGAAGGACGGCTCTGCGGCGATGACATTGTCGGTGGTTGCCAGGGTCATGGTCCGTCGCCTCCTCAGTGCCGGATGCGAGGATCGAGCAGCGCATAGGCGAGATCGATCAGCACGTTCATGAGGAAGATCGCAATGGCCGTGACGAGGATTGCCGCCAGCACCACGTTGAAATCGCGCTGCAGGATGGAATCGATCATGAGCTTGCCGACGCCGGGAAAGCCGAAGATCGTCTCGACCACGACCGCGCCGTTCAGCAAGCTTGCCGCCTGGTCTCCGACCACGGTGATGACGGGCAGCATCGCATTGCGCAGAGCGTGGATGAAGATGATCGGCCCGGACTTCACGCCCTTGGCCCGTGCGGTCTTCACATAGGCCGAGGACAGCGCGCTGACCATGGAGCCGCGCACCACCTGGACGATGATGCCGAAGGGGCGGACGAAGAGAATTGCGATCGGCAGGATCCAGTGCGCGACCGATCCGGTGCCGGATGTCGGCAGGATCGCGAAGTTGATCGAGAAGATGACGATGGCGACGATCGCCAGCCAGAAATCCGGAACCGACGCGCCGATGAGCGAGACCATCGACGACAGCCGGTCGAAGAAACCGCCGGAGCGGAAGGCACCCAGCGAGCCGACGACGATCGCCGCTCCCGTGACGAGCGTCATCGTGATGACGGCAAGCCAGAGAGTCCAGGTGAAGGCTTCGAGGACGACATCGAGCGCCGGGCGGGCCTTGCGCAGGGACTCGCCGAGATCGCCGGTGACGACATCACCCACATAACGGGCGAACTGGACGAGGATCGGATCGTTCAGTCCGTGCAGCTCGCGGAACTGCTCCTTCATCTCGGCGGAGGCTTCGACGGGCAGAAACAGGGCTGCCGGGTCGCCGGTCATCCGGGACAGGAAGAATACCATGACGATCAGGCCGATGAGCGAGATCAGGCTTGCGAGCGCACGTTGGCGGATGAATCTGAGCATGGCAGCCCTCGATTTTGCATGAGGCGGCGGGGGTCCCGCCGCCGGAAGTTTCATTTCGAATGGCCGCTGTCCGCGGTTCAGATCATTTGATCTTGATCTCGGAGAGCTGCAGCATGGAATTCGTCGCCATCGTGGGCTTGAAGTCCAGTCGCTCGGACACCCGCGAGAAACCGACCATGTGGAACAGCAGCACATCCGCCACCACGTCGTCATGGACGTAGGCGATGAGCTCGGACCAGAGCTTGGCGCGTTCGTCTCCGACGGCAGCCGAGGCACGGGCGATCAGGTCATCGACCTTCGGATCGGAAAAGCCCGACTGCGTGCCTTCGGAGTCGTATTTGAAGAACATCGAGAAGGAGGGGTCGCCCTTCGAGTTGTCGTGCATCGCGGCAACCAGCTGCGGACCGCGTCCTTCCTTGAAGGGCTTCGAATAATAGACTTCGTGCTCGGCGACTTCTACGAATTTGAGCTCGACCTTGAGCCCGACCTCCTGCAGCTGCGCCTGGATGGCCTCCATGATCTCGGTCACGTTCGGGAAGTTCGCGGTGCGCGCGATGATGGTGATCGGCGTGTCTACCTTGACGCCATCGGCCTTGGCCTCTTCGATGAGCTTCTTGGCCTGCTCCGGATCGTAGGGGAAGACCTTCACGTCGGGGTTCCAGCCGAGCGTCGGCGGCGGAACGATCGCGGTGGCAAGGACGGCGCTGTCGGGCACCAGCGTACCGAGGAAGGCTTCGCGGTCGATTGCAAGGTTCAGAGCGCGACGGATGCGGACGTCGTTCAACGGCTCGATATTATGGTCGATGCGCAGATAGACGGTCTCGCTGTCGAGATAGGAGAAGTCGGTGGCCGGGTTGGTCGCCTCGGTCTGCGAGATGGACGGCGACAGATCGGCCTCACCCGTCTGGACCATGGCAGCGCGGACCGCAGGATCGGCGCGGAACAGATAAGTCGCCTCGGTAACCTCGGGCTTTTCGCCCCAGTAGTCGTCGCGGGCGGAAAGCACGATCTGCTGTCCGGGCGTCCAGTCGGTCAGCTTGTAGGGGCCGGTGCCGACGGGTTCGCGCACGAATTCCATCGGCGTCTCTTCCGGCACGATCGTCAGCAGCGACAGGAGCAGCGGCAGGATCGGCTGAACCGGATCGACCGTGAAATCGACGGTCGTGTCGTCGACGACGTCGATCTTGATGTTCATGCCGCCGAAATAGCGGCGCGACTCACAGGCATTCTTGTCGCTCATCACGCGGTCGAAGCTGTACTTGACGTCCTTGGCGTTGAAGTCGGTGCCGTCGGAGAACTTCACGCCTTTGCGCAGGTGAAAGCGCCAGCTCCCATCCTCCTTCTGCTCCCAGCTCTCGGCAAGGCGTGGCATCAGGCCCTTGCCCTCGCGAAGGTCGAGCTCGGTCAGGGTCTCGCTGACGTTTTGCATGATGATGCGGCCGATATTGGAGCGCGTGGCCATGCAGGGCTCGAGCAGGTCCGCCTCTTCCGGCAGAACGATCTTGACCGGCCCGGATGCCGCGAAGGCCGGGGCGAGCGCGGAGCCCAGCATCAGGGCTCCCATAATCAGTGTTCTTTTCATTTGCATTCTCCTCCCTCTTGGATCTCGTGTGTGGCGCGGCGACTTCGTTCGCCTCTCTCCATGCGGGCTGCGGCAATCAGCCTCCTCGCCGCTAAGCGCCCTTCTGTCGCCGAATTGACCAGACCATCCGATTTCTTATCAAGTTTGTCAAATTGTTTTCGCCTCCATCCGGGAATGAAAAATTTACAACACAAAATTTCACATCAAAAACAGCAATTTAGCGAAACTAACGCTCGAGTTAGATCGCGTCATACAAAAATAGAAAACTTGACAACTTTCGAAATTCCGCGATTGTCCGATGTATGAGGAGGCTTTCATGACGCCTGACGAAATCGCAAACGCAATGACCGGCAAGCTCCGGGAGACCGGGGGAGGGCGATTGGAATCGCTCCTGCCCTCGCCCATGGTGCAGAACCACGCAGCCTTTCTGCACAGGCTCGAGGACGGAAGTCTCGTCTGTGCCTGGTTCGGCGGGACGCTCGAGGGAAAATCCGACATTTCGATCTTCGCGTCGGTGCTCGCCCCCGGCGCCGCGCACTGGGGCGAGCCGCAGCGGCTGAGTTTCGATGCCGAGCACTCCGAGCAGAACCCGGTGCTGTTCACGGCGCCCGACGGGCGGCTCTGGCTTTTCCACACGTCGCAGCCCTCGGGCAATCAGGACGAATGCCGCATCCGGATGGCCGCAATCGAGAGGGATGCCGCTGATCCGACCAGGCTTGCCGCTTCCGAGGGGCGCTATCTCGACCTGCCGCGCGGCTGCTTCATCCGCGCGCCGCTCGTCATCAGAGATGACGGGGCATGGCTGCTGCCGATCTTTCGCTGCATCCAGCGCCCCGGTCAGAAGTGGAACGGCAGTCACGACAATGCGGCCGTCGGCATTTCGACCGATGGCGGCCGAAGCTGGCAACTCGCCGACCTCGCCGGTTCGATCGGTTGCGTGCACATGAGCCCGGTGGCTGTCGGCGACACCCGCTACGCGGCTTTCTTCCGCCGCCGCCAGGCGGACCAGGTCTACCGCGTCGAGAGCGTCGATGGCGGGCGGACGTGGAGCCTCCCGGCGCCGACCGACGTGCCCAACAACAATTCCTCGATCGCCGTCGTCCGGCTCGGGGACGGCCGGTTGGCGATGATCTGCAATCCGGTGAATGCGGCCCTTTCGGCCGACCGGCGCGCATCGCTTTACGACGAGCTCGGAGACGACGACGGCCGGCCCGACGCCGATCCTTCAGGCGGATGCGTGCCGATCTGGGGCGTGCCGCGGGCGCCGGTGAGCGTCTGCCTGTCGGCCGACGGCGGGCGCACCTTCCCCGACCGTATCGTGATCGAGGACGGGCCGGGGACCTGCCTTTCCAACAATTCGACCGACGGACACAACAAGGAAATGTCCTATCCGTGGCTCCTGGAAGGGGACGACGGCAGTCTGCACGTCGCCTACACCTACCATCGGCGCGCAATCAAATATGTCCGTCTGCCGCCCGGGTGGGCCGACGAGGGGAGAAACTGATGAGCAAGATTATCGGCATCACCATGGGCGATCCCTGTGGCGTCGGACCGGAGATCACGGTCCGGTCGCTTGCTGAGATGTCGGCTGCGGACCGGGAGGCGACCCGCATCTACGGCAACCTAGCGACGCTTGAGGCTGCCAGGGAGGCGCTTGGCCTCTCGGTCGATCTTCAGCCCTATGTCGTCGACCTTCCGGTCGAGGGCGCGCCGCTCGCCTGGGGAAGCCTTTCGGCAGTGGCAGGCGACGCAGCCTTCCGGTTCATCGAGCGCGCGGTCCGCGATGCCCAGGCAGGCGACATCGGCTGCATCGTCACGGCGCCGATCAACAAGGAAGCACTTAACATGGCGGGCCATCATTACGACGGCCATACCGGCATGCTGCGCAGCCTGACCGGATCGAGCGCCGCCTATATGCTGCTTGCCTCCGAGCGACTCAAGGTCATCCACGTCTCCACCCATGTGTCGCTCAAGGAGGCGATCGGCCGCGCCACCACCGAGCGGGTTCTTGCCACGATCCGCGCCGGCAACGCGCATCTGAAGCGCATCGGCTACGAGCACCCGCGCATCGCGGTCGCCGGCATCAATCCCCATTGCGGCGAGAACGGCCTGTTCGGCACGGAAGACGATGATCAGATCGGGCCTGCGGTGGCGGCCGCGCGTGAAGAAGGCATCGATGTGCAGGGGCCGATCTCCGCCGATACCGTGTTCCATCGCGCCTATTCGGGAGGCTTCGATCTGGTCGTCGCGCAATATCACGACCAGGGTCATATCCCGATCAAGCTGGTCGCCTTCGATACGGCGGTCAATGTTTCCGTAGATCTTCCGATCGACCGCACCTCCGTCGATCACGGGACTGCCTTCGATATTGCCGGAAAGGGTATCGCCAATCACGGCAACCTGAATTCCGCGATCGCCTATGCGCGCAAACTCGTGGCCGGCAAGGCAAGCAGAAAGGCAGCGTCATGATCACGATCCATCAGCCGCGCCGACTCGTCGTCGGCGCCGGAAGCATCGGGGAAGTCGGCGCCTGGGCCGGTCAGGTCGGCTCCACCCTGGTCATCGCGACGCCGGTCACGTCCGGATTTGTCGACAGCCTGAAGCTCTCGGGCGAGGTCGACTTATTCGACGCGATCCCCGGCGAACCGGATATCGCGACACTCGAGGCGGCGCTGGATGCCGCGCGGAAAGCGCGCCCGGACCTGATCGTCGGTCTTGGCGGCGGCTCGGTGATGGATGTCGCCAAGCTGGTCGCGGTGCTCTGGGACTCCGGGCAATCGCTCGCCGATGTCGCCGGGCCCAATCGCGTGGCCGGCCGCAACACGCGCCTTGCGCAGGTCGCGACGACCGCCGGCACGGGTTCTGAGGCCGGGATCCGTTCGCTGATCACCGACCCGGACAAGGGCATCAAGATCGCGGTCGAAAGTCCGCACATGATCGCCGATCTCGCCGTGCTCGATCCGCAACTCACCTACAGCGTGCCGCCTGCCGTCACCGCGGCGACCGGCGTGGATGCCATGGCCCACTGCGTCGAGGCCTTCACCAACCGCAAGGCCCATACGATGATCGACGGCTTCGCCCGGATGGGGTTCAACCTCGTCGGCAGATATCTCGCCCGTGCCGTGCGCGACGGCGAAGATACCGAAGCGCGCGAGGGGATGATGCTGGCATCCTATTACGGCGGCATATGCCTCGGTCCCGTCAACACGGCAGCCGGGCACGCCATATCCTATCCGCTCGGTACGCTGCTGCATCTGCCGCACGGCCTCGCCAATGCGATCATCTTTCCGCATGTGCTCGCCTTCAACCAGCCGGCCGTCGTGGCAAAGACGGCGGAAGTCGCGGATGCCCTGGGGCTTGGCAAAGATCTCTCGCAACGTGATCTGCTCTCGGCCGCGAAAGGTTTCTGCGCCAGCCTCGGCATAGAGATGTCTCTGGCCGCCAATGGCGCGAAGGAGTCCGACCTGCCGCGCTTTGCCGCCGATGCGCATGCGATCCGACGGCTGATGGACAACAATCCGGTCGACATGAGCGAGGCGGATGTGCTGGAGATCTATCGGGCGGCGTTCTAAGGCCTGTTGCGACTGGGGAGATGCTTCTCTCCCTTCGCCTTCCCCGGCCGGTTCTGCCTCTACTGTGAGGCCAGGAACAGACGGTCGCGCGATCCGGTCAGATGCTTCAGCATCAGCATGCGGGCCTCCTCCGCACTGCCCGCGGCGATGGCATCGGCAATCGCCTCGTGCTCGGCGAAAACCCTGGAGAGGCCGCTGGCCTCTCGCTTCACCGAGATGCCATGGAACTTCATGCCCACGGCGATGTGCTCCTTCAGCGCCTCCATGGCGGTCGAGAAGTAGCTGTTCTGGGCCGCACGGGCGATCGCAAGATGGAACTGGAAGTCGGCATCCTCCCGGTGGGATTGCCGGTTGGTGGCGTCGCGCAGCAGTTCGAGTGCCCGGCGGATCGATGCGAGGCTCGTCTCGTCGTGCCGGAGCGCTGCCGCGGCCGCAGCCGCAGGCTCCAGCGTCAGCCGGAATTCATAGCAGTTCAGGAGATCGGCGACGTTTTCGAGCTGGCCGAAACCGAGCGGCTCGCGAAGGCCCACGGCTCTCACGAAACTGCCCGCGCCACGCCGGGAATAGATGAGCCCCTGGTCCCTGAGGCGCTTCAGCGCCTCCCGGACGATCGGCCGGGATACCTCGAACTCCGTCGCCAGCTCATGCTCCGTCGGCAGACGCTCGTCCGGCTTATAGGCGCCGGACTTGATCGCGCGGTGCATTCTTTCGAACACGATGTCGGGCAGGCCCTTGCGGGGGGTCCCTTCCTGCAGTCCCATCGTCTATCTCGCCTCCCCCGTGATTTGCCTTGCGATGTCGCTCAGCGTATCCGGCCCGCCGAAGCCGCCGGACTTGGTGATGATATATCGGTCGTCGGCGAAGGCCAGCGCCATTCCGGGCATGCATTCGCCGAGGAGGCGGAAACGGGAAACGCCCATTCTTGCCAGCACGGCCTCGGCCGTTGCGCCACCGGTAAGAAGCAGGGTCGTGGCCGCGCCGGTGAAGGCCGGAACGACGCTGTCGGCCAGGTTGGCGGAGACCTCGGCCGGGCTGAGCGACGTCTCGCCTTCGACCGCCTGAATGATCGTCACCGCTCCGGTCACCGGGGTGCCGGGCTTCAGCACCCTGCCTCCGACCGCCGGGATATACTCGGCGGGGCGGTTATCGCGCAGCACGTCGACCTGCTCGACGGTGATCGGGTCGCGCGATCCGACGACGATCAATATAGGCTTGCGGGGCAGCGGTATCAGCGGCAGCGTTTCGCTATCCGTCATCCGGTGGGCAAGTGCATCGGCAAGGCCTCTCGCGCCGATCATGAGATCGCAGCCGGCCGTCTCGGCGCTCGCCAATGCGGCGAGCATGTCCTTGCGCGACATGGTATCGGGGATCAATGCGCGAGCCGCATGTCGGCCGAGCCTCTGAGCGACCGGGATAGGCGCCTCCACACCGAACCCCCGGACCTGGCCGTCGACCACGGTACGGCCGAAATCGGGGATGGCCGGCGCGACAAGGGCGCGCGAAAAAGGGGTAGCGTCGAGTTCTGCCTCGATATTGCCCTTCAGCCTCGAGTCGACCTTCTTGAAAATCCGCGCACCTTCGGGGACGTGCTTCAGGAAGTCGGATGTCGCCTTGCGCGCCTCATCCGGGGAAACCTCGCGGCACTTCACGTTGACGACGAGGATGTCCGGTCCGTCCGCCAGTGCAGCATCCACGGAGTCCAAGGCGAGAGCGACTTCCGTATGAAGGCCGCGGCCCGCAAACGGGGCAGCTGAATCAAGGGCACCCGTCAGATCATCGGCGAGAATGACAAGCATGGGGAGACGCTGAAAATCCGATTGTTGTTATCTTACGTGTCGTATTTTCTACATGTATTGCAAGGATTTGCAAATTTAAATTTACAAATATGCCGCAAAACGCGCCTCGTCTCCCGCGCTGGCGGCACCATTCTAGTCGGATTTGGAACAGAGCTTGCTTTGCGGGAAAACGTCCAACAATGATCCGTTGCGTGAGCTGCTGATTGCCTTCGGGGATGCAGGCTAGGTGGTCCGGAAGCCTACGGCCACGCCTTCCACGTCGGTAATGGGGTTGTTGGGTCCAGTAGGTCCGCACAAAGGCAGACCGAGATCCCGAGCGCGAACTGTGGCCGATCGGGCTTGAACGCGATGAACACGTGTGCAATATTGCGCGCGTGTGCAATGAAGTGGAAGCGCCGGTGAGTCGACAGCCTTATTCCGATGACCTCGATAGTCGTGCAGAACTTTGTCGCGAGATCATTCGCTCAGCCGGCGCATTGACCCTGCAAGGGTTTCATGGCGAGGCCAGGCAGAACGTTTCGATGAAAGGGCCTCAGGACTTCCTGACCGAAGTGGATGCCGCCTCCGAGGCCTATATCCGCCACGCGCTTGCCGCGCATTTTCCGGGCGACAGCTTCTTTGGTGAAGAGGGTGGGGGAGCGATAAGCGACCGGGTCTGGGTGGTCGATCCCATCGACGGCACGGCGAATTTCGCGCGGGGCATCCCGCATTTCTGCATCTCGATCGCCTTTGTCCAAAGCGGGGTGACCGAGATCGCCGCGATCTACAATCCGGCGCTGGACGAGCTCTACTTCGCGCGTCGAGGGGCGGGCGCGACGCGGAACGGTGTTCCCATTCGGGTCGCCCAGACCGCCCGCTTCGACGCTGCGTCGCTGGAAATGGGTTGGTCGATGCGCGTGCCGAACACGGCCTATCTCGGCGTCATGGAAGCGCTGCTCGGGATGGGCGCCAATGTTCGCCGCGCCGGTTCCGGCGCATTGGCGCTCGCTTACGTCGCTGATGGCCGCTCGGACGGCTATATTGAACTGCACATGAATTCCTGGGACTGCCTTGCCGGCCTTCTGCTCGTGAGCGAGGCGGGCGGAGTCGTCTGCCCATACCTCGAGATCGGCAGCCTGGATGCCGGCGGCCCGGCTCTGGCCGTGGCACCCGGCCTCGCATCGGACACGAGCCGCGCCTCGAACATACCACTGGCCGCATATGCGATGCCGACGGACCGGCCTGAGCAGCGCGCGGAGCCGGCCGATTGGCGTATTGGAGGCTGACGCGGCGTGGCCGCGAAGAGGAGACTGCATGGATGCACCTGTCCATACCCGACCGGCCATCAGCCTGATTGCCGAAAAATTGGGGCCGCACGGCTCCGCTCTCTACATCGGCGGCAGCGATGGCGCGCGCGACCTGGGGCTTCTGCGACAAAACGGCATCACGGCCGTCGTCAATTGTGCCATCAACCTCGACATCAACTATGTCGAGGGGCCTTCCGACGAGGCGGATGGCGAGCGCAGGGCGTCCGGCTTCGCGGCAATACGCTACTACAAGATCGGCATGATCGATGACGAGGGCAGCCCCGACACCATGATGCTGGGAGCCTATTACATACTCGACGGTGCGCTTCGCCAGTCGATGCCGAAGCGGCCCACCTATCCGTTCCGGGACGGCGGAAACATTCTCGTCAACTGCCGCGGCGGACGAAGCCGTTCCGTCTCGCTCGTCGCGCTCTTCCTCCACAAGCAGCAACCTAACCTTTATCCGAGGCTTGAAGATGCCGTGGCGGCGATCCGCACGCGCAGGCAATTGATGCCGGACGAATGGTTCGAGACGCCGAAGCCGATGCTCTACGAGGCAGCAAGGAGGGCCTCCGCCTGGATCGACATGATCGAGTGCGAACGGCAGAAGGAGAGGCCATGCTGAAGCGTACCCTGCCGGCCGTCGCCGTAATCGCCGATGCGCATTTCCACGATGTCGATACGGATTTCGGCTTTGCGAGAGTGGCCGTCGAGGGTCGGGAAGTCACCATGCGCAGCTGGGCGGACACCCGGCAATCCACACGCGTCTTCAATGAAAGCGCGGAGGCGTTTTGGGCGGCCCTTGCCGAGGTACGCCGGCGCGGCATTCGTCACGTCGTGCTGCTCGGGGACTATACGGACGACGGCCAACGCGCGACCACGAGCGCTCTGCGGGACATTCTCCATGAGCACGCCAATGCGTTCGACATCTCGTTCTATGCGCTTCCCGGCAATCACGACATCTTCGGGCCACGGGGCAGGCATCACACGAAGCAATTCCTCGGCCGCGACGGCCGGGGCATTCTCGTCACCAGCGATGCGAACGGCGCGGGCAGCGGCGTCACCGTCAGTGACCGCATGTATTGCGAAGGCTATCCGGCGGGCCTCGATCCGATGGCGGCCTTCGGCTATTTCCGCAGGCCCGAATATCTCCATTGGGAGACCCCGTTCGGCACCTCCGATGCGGTCGAAGACCGCCGATACGGGGTGGCCTCACCGGACGGCAGCAATCGCTACGAGTTGATGGACGCGTCCTATCTGGTCGAACCCGAGCCCGGTCTCTGGCTGCTGATGATCGATGCCAACGTCTTCGAACCCGTGAACGGGACGTTTGAATGGGGTGAGGAAGCGGCTTTCATCGACAGCACCTCGGGCGGCTGGAACGCGATGATCCGCTGCAAGCCTTTTGTCGTCTCCTGGATCGCCGACGTCTGCGCACGGGCACGGAGGCTCGGGAAGACTCTGCTTGCCTTTTCGCACTATCCGGTGCTCGACCCTTTCGATGGCGCGACCGGCGCCGAGGCAGCGCTGTTCGGCGAGACCAACATCGCCCGGCGCACACCCCGAAAGGATGTCGAGCGGGCGCTGCTTGCGGCCGGACTGTCGCTCCATTTCAGCGGGCACCTTCATGTGGAGGGCGTCACGCGCCGCGGCAGCGGCGACCGGTCGCTCACCAATATTGCGGTCCCGTCGCTCGTAGCCTTTCCGCCGGCCTTCAAGATCGCGCATCCGGGAGAGGGGAGCGTCGTCGTGGAGACGGTGGAGCTGTCCGGACTGCCTGCCGACCAGCGGCTCCGCAGCGCCTATGAACGAGAAGTCGCGCTGCTCGGCGAAGAGCCGGAGGCCGCCTTTTCAAGCTCCACTTACGGAGCCTTTCTCAGGGCACACAAGCGGGCACTGGTCAGCCACCGCTATTTTCCCGAGGAATGGCCGCCGGCAGTCGTCGAGCGCGTGGCAGACCTCACGCTCGAGGAGATCGCGTGTATCTTCACCGAAGAGAGCGCCGGCGGCGCTCCGATTCTGTCCGCTTTGGTGCACGCTTCGGCGATCGACATCGCCGAGCTGAGAAGCCTGCCGATGATCGAGCTCGTCGCCGATTGGTACTGCCTTCGGCAGGGGGCATCGCTCGCTTTGCCGCATATCGAAAAATCGCGGCTGCCCCTCTATCGTTTTCTGGCCGAACGGTTCGGATGCGCGCCGAGGAGCCGACACGACAGTTCGGTGAAAGGCTTCCTTGGCATATTCCTTGGAGCGTTGGGTCTGTTTCTGGACCGCGCGGAAAATGGTGAGGCGCAGATCGTCGTTGCCTCGGATCCGGTGCAGCAAGACGCTCCGGCGTGAGTGGTCGGATGGCCTATGCGGCGCGGGAAGAGAGGCGCACCGTCGCGTCAACCCGTTGGCAGGCAGGTTAGGGTGGGCTCATGGAATCGGCCATTGTCGGCATCAATCTCTTCGGCGCGGTCGCGCTGCTGCTCTACGGGCTGGCACAGGTCAAGGACGGCATGTCGCGGGCCTGGGGCGCGCGGCTGAGGACCGGCCTCGCCGCCGGCACGCGCGGCGGGCTGCGTTCGTTCGCTGCAGGATTCGTCGCCACAGTAGCCCTCCAGAGTTCGACTGCGACCGCACTCATGGTCGCCTCTTTCGTGGAAAAGGACCTGATTGCGCCGGCGATGGCACAGCTCGTGTTGCTGGGCGCCAATGTCGGGACGGCCGCCACGGCGTGGATCGTGGCGCTCGGTCTTGGCTGGCTGTCGCCGCTGCTCATTCTCGCCGGGGTTGCCCTCGCCCGAGCGCGGTCCGGCGCGCGCAGCGGCGCCGGCAGCGCCGTCGTCGGCATCGGCCTCATGCTGTTGTCATTGCATCTGCTCTCAGCGGCGACCGATCCGCTTCTGCAGTCGCCGGCACTCCGCGCCTTCCTGGCGATGCTCGACAATGCCTGGCCGGTGGCTTTGATCTTCGCCGCCGCACTCGCCATTCTCGCCTCCTCCAGTCTCGCCATCGTGGTGCTCATCCTGTCGCTGGCCTCCGCGGGCGGCATCTCGACCGCGCTCGTCGTCGTTCTTGTCCTCGGTGCCAACCTCGGCGGGGCCGTGCCGCCGGTGCTTGCGACGCTGGGTGCTTCCGCAGGCGCGCGGCGCGTAACGATCGGCAACCTCATCGTCAGGGCAACCGGCTGCGCCATCGCCCTGCCGCTGGCCGGCTATTGTGCGGAATTCATGGAGTTGGCAGGGCTTTCGCCGCAAAAGCTCGCCGTCGATGTCCATCTTCTGTTCAACCTGGCCGTGGCGCTGATCGCCTTTCCAGTGTCGCCCCTTCTTTATCGGCTGACGGCCGGCCTCATCCCGCAGGAGGCCGAGAGCGACAACGGGCCACGCTACCTGGACATGAAGGCCCTCGCGAGACCCGTCGCCGCACTTGCCGGTGCCGGTCGCGAGGTCATGGCGGTGGGCGACCTGATCGAGAGCATGCTGGTGCGGGCCCTGGACGCGCTCAAGACGAACGACCGCTCGATGCTTGCCGATATCAGCATGCTCGAAGGGCGGGTGGACCGGATCCAGCATGAGATCAAGCTCTACGTGTCGAGGGTGGGCAAGGACGATATGACGGAAGACGATCACCGCCGGGCCCGGCATATCGTCGACTATGCCATCAACCTCGAGCATATCGGCGATATCATCGAGAAGGGGCTGCATCCCGAGATCGCAAAGAAGATCAGCCTCGGCCTGCGCTTTTCCGAGGACGGTCAGGGCGAACTCGCAAGGCTCTTCGCGATCACGCTCGACAACCTGCGCATGGCCCAGGCTGTCTTCGCGACCGGCGACGCGGAGTTGGCGCGCCGTCTCGTGGAGGTGAAGGAGGAGGTGCGCCGGCTCGAGAAGCAATCGGCGGAATGCCACCTGCAGCGCCTGCGCGAAGGGCGGTTGGACAGCATGCAGACGAGTTCGCTGCATCTCGACATGCTGCGCGACCTGAAGCGGATCAACGCCCATGTCGCCTCGGTTGCCCACCCGATCCTCGACGGCAGCGGCCTCCTGATCGAGAGCCGCATCCGCCAGGCCGTCTGAAGCTGAAGCACTTCCAGGAGGCGTGCGCAGCGGTCTTCCGTCCGGACGTGCCGGAATCAACAGGCCTTAGCGCGCCGTCTGCCGCTCCACCAGGGCTACCGGCACGATCTGCATCCGCGTTTCCGGTTCGTCGCTGTCCAGGGCCGAAAGCACCTTTTCCGTCAGGGCCTGAAAGGATTGGGCAACCGTCGTGAGCCCGTAGCCTTTCCAACCGGCCTGCGGAATGTCGTCGAAGCCGACGATCGAGACGTCCTGCGGTACCCGCCGGTTCATTTCCAGCCGCGCCGCGTCGAGAAAGCCGAGCGCCAGAAGATCGGTCACGCAGAAGGCGCCGTCGATCGCCTTGTCGACCAGAAGCTCACGCCCCGCCTGCAGCCCGGACTCGTAAGTCGTCGGACCGCCCGACCAGGCGACGACGTCCACGCCCTCGGCCTGCATTCGTTGCGTGAATGCCTTTGCCCGCCGCAACTGGGCGGGGGTCTGGCTGCCGCTCGTGACGACGGCGACTTTTTTGCACTTCGCCTCAATCAGCCTCAGTGCCGCGAGGTCGGCGCCGTGGGAGTCGTCGCTCAGCACCATGTTCGTGTCCGTGCGGTCGAGACGCTGGTTGATGAGGATGAGACGCACGCCATTGGCGATGCATTCATCGACGATCGAGGCGGGCGGCTCGCCGGAGAGAACGACGATCGCCTGGGCGCGAAACTCGAACAGAAGCTCGATGAGAGGGGCTATGTCCTGGCGGGCGTCGGCGGCATTCAGAAGGAGGCATTGCTTACCCTGGCGCAAGAGCCCGATGCTCAGCAGGTCCAGCTGCTTGGAAATGAAGGGCGAGGAGAGATTGGCGCCGACGACGCCGATCAGGTTGGAGCGGTCATTGTTCAAGACCTGGGCGAGCCGATTGACGCGATAGCCGAGCTCGCGGGCAGCCTTCAGGACCTTGCGCCGGACAGTCTTCGAGACGCTGGCACCGGGAGTGAAGGTACGCGATACTGCCGAGCGCGAGACGCCCGCACGTTTTGCGACCTCCTCGGCCGTCACAAAAGTCCTCGCCATCCGTCCTCCTTTCGGCATCGATCAGCCCTCTATCAGAGGCCATGAACCGCGAAAAGTTCCAAGCGGAAAATTGCTCGGGCCGCGGCCGGCCGGCCTTTAATCCCTGCTGCCTTTCCCGGACCCGACAGGCACATCGAGCCCATTGCGGAGCGGTAACGCAAATGAACACGTGTGCGTATCAAAAATAACCTGTAAATACAATATGATAGTTAATTGATCACGTGTGCATTTTTCTGTTGACAAACGAGCGAGCTGAATCGATCATACGTTCCATAAAAACGCGGATTTTGGAATTTTTATTCCATGAGCGGGCCGGACGACAGCGCGGTTCGTCTCAGTGGGAGGAGACGCCGCGAAGCTGTTGGCGGCGACGTCGCAGCAACGGCACGGCCCGGGAGGAACGGAGGCGGGCTGCCGATGCGGTACAGCGGGCCCGAGCTTTCCGCAAACGACTTCAGCGCGCGGCGACGGACATCGATGCCGGCGAAGCAGCATAAGCGGCCATGGGAGGAACAATGGCTCTTCTAAGTGAACCGGCAAAGGCGGCAGCCGAAAACCGGTCTGCCACGCCTTCGGCCTGGCAGGCATGGCGCTATCGGCTGAAGGTTGCCCTGCGTGAACCCACGACCCTGATCGGTGTTCTGACGGCGCTGCTGTTCACATACCTGATCGTCGTTCCGATCATTTCCATCGTGCTCGACGCCGTGCGCGTGCAGTTCGGGCACGAGCGGCGCCTGAGCAAGGATGTCGGCGATCTCACGCTCTACTATCTCGACAGAGCGCTGTTCTCGCCGGTGTCGGCGGACCTGTTCTGGCGACCGCTCTTCAATACGCTCTCGGTTGCCGTGGGCGCCATATCGCTGTCGCTGCTGATCGGCACTGTGCTTGCCTGGCTCATCAGCCGAACGGACATGTTCGGGCGCCGCTGGTTCGCGACCGCGCTGATCGTGCCCTACATGCTGCCGGCCTGGACCTTCGCGCTCGCCTGGACGACGCTCTTCAAGAACCGTACGGTCGGCGGCCAGCCCGGATGGCTGGAAGCGATGGGGCTGACGCCGCCCGACTGGCTCGCCTATGGCCGGATTCCGATCACCATCATCCTCGCGCTGCACTATACGCCCTTCGTCATTCTCCTGTTCGGCTCGGCGCTCAGACGCTTCGATTCCCAGCTCGAGGATTCGGCACGCATTCTCGGCGCCAAGCGCCACCAGGTAGCGCTGCAGATCATCCTGCCCCTGATGCGGCCGGCATTGCTCTCCTCGATGGTGCTCATCTTCGCCAAGTGCCTGGGCGAATTCGGCGTGCCCTATGTGCTCGGTCTGCCGGTCAAGTTCGAAGTTCTCTCGACGTCGCTCTTCCGCAGCATCGCCTCGCGCCAGACGGGCGTCGCCGGGGTGATCGCCGGCTCGATCATGCTGATAGGCATCATCACTCTGTGGATCGATGCACGGCTGGTGCGCGAGGCACGGCGGTTCGTCACGATCGGTTCGAAGGGGTCGATGAACCGGCAGAGTCGACTTGGCCGCATGCGTCTGCCGGCGGCCGGATTCGCCGCCACGGTCTTTCTGTTGAGCGTCGGCTTGCCGCTCCTCACCTTGTTGCTGTCGACGATCATGAAGATTCCTGCGAGGTTCACGCTCGACAACTTCACGCTGGACTACTGGATCGGTCGTGATCTCGACACGATTGCCCTGAAGACCGGCATCCTCTTGAGCCCCGATCTCTGGGACGCTGCAAAGAACACGCTGACGATCGTCGGCCTCGCCTCGGTAACCTCCGGCATTCTCGGCCTGCTGGTCGGCTACGTGGTCATCCGCACGCCGGTGCGCCTCCTGTCGGTCTATCTTCGGCAGGTGACCTTCCTGCCCTATCTGGTGCCCGGCATCGCCTTTGCCGCTGCCTATCTGTCGCTTTTCGCGGTTCCCCGCGGCCCATTGCCGGCGCTCTATGGCACGGTCATCATCCTCATTCTCGCGCTCATAGCCGACCAGATGCCCTACGCCTCGCGCGCCGGCATCTCGGCCATGACGCAGCTCGGCAAGGACCCGGAGGAGGCGGCCCAGGTCGCCGGAGCCGGCTGGCTCAGGCGGATGATCTCGATCGTCATTCCAATCCAGAAGGGCTCGCTCGTGACCGGCGTGCTGCTGCCGTTCATCTCCGGGATCAAGGGCCTCAGCCTTTTCGTCATCCTGGCGGTGCCGAGCACGGATGTGCTGACCACCTATTCGTTGCGGCTGGTCGACTACCACTACACGCAGGCCGCGAATGCCGTGGTGCTCATCATCGCCGCCATCGCCTATGGCGGCACGCTCATCGCCCAGAAGCTGACCCGCACAAATCTTGCAGAAGGACTTGGAAGCTGATGCCAACGATCAACCTGCGCGGTGCGCAGAAGAACTACGGCGTGAATTCCGCAAACGCCGTGTCCAACCTCGATCTCGAGATCCGCGATGGCGAATTCATGTGCCTCCTCGGCCCATCGGGCTGTGGGAAAACCACGACGCTCCGGATGATTGCCGGCCTCGAGAACCTGTCGGGCGGCGAAATAAGGGTCGGCGATCGTGTGGTCGACTGCGTGGCCGGCGGGGTCTTCGTACCGCCGGAGAAGCGGGAGATGGGCCTCGTCTTCCAAAGCTATGCCTTGTGGCCGCATCTGACGATCGAGCGCAACACGGATTTCGGCCTCAGACTGCGGAAGCTCCCCAAAGCGGAAAGGGAGGAGCGCGTCGAGCGCGTCATGCAGGCGCTCGATATCGCCAAATACCGGGACCGCTATCCGTCGCAATTGTCCGGCGGCCAGCAGCAGCGAGTGGCCCTTGCCCGCATGCTGGCCATCAACCCCGGCGTGCTGCTCCTCGACGAGCCGCTCTCCAATCTGGACGCGCGGTTGCGCCTGGAAATGCGGGCGGAGCTCAAGCGGCTGCATAAGGAATTCAAGACCACCATCGTCTTCGTCACCCATGATCAATGGGAAGCGATGACGCTCGCGACGACGATCGCCGTCATGAACGAAGGCACTCTGCAGCAGATGGGCACGCCGAACGACATCTACGATCGCCCGGCGAACCGTTTCGTCGCAGAGTTCGTCGGCAGTCCCCCGATCAACATATTGGCCTTCGGCGAGCCCGGCACGTCCGACGTGGCCGACAAGGCGGAGGCCTATCTTGCCACGCGTTATCCGCACCTCACGGGGGTAGGCTCCGTTGGCATCCGCCCGGAGGCGATCGGCTATGCAACGCGGATCGAGGATGTGCCGAAGGGCAGCTTCTCCGGCGAGACAACCGTGACCGGCGTTCTGCCGACGGGAGGCAACTGGATCCTGGAGCTCAGGAGCGAGAGCCACACGCTGTTTCTGACGACCCACGTTCTGCCGCGGATCGAGCAGGGCGCCAGGGTGTTTTTCTTCGCGCCGCCCGAGGCCCTGCATGTCTTCGATACGGACGGCCGCCGGATCGCGGAGGCGGACGCGCGACTGAGAAGCCTTGCCTACAACTGACAACCGACAACCGAAAACCTGCGGAGGGAGAAAAAATATGAAGCGGAATGTGAGAAGCGGCAGATTTTTGCTTTGCGCGACGGCGATGCTGACCGTGCTTGGCACCGGAGCACGGGCGGAGGAACCTTTCGATATCGACGCCCTTGTCGAGGCGGCCCGCAAGGAAAAGCCGATCACCGTCTATGACAGCACCGGCAAAATCGTCGAGATGGCGAAGAATTTCGCCGACAAATACGACGTCGGCGCGGAGGGCTCGAAGGTCAAGGCATCTGCGCAGCTCGAGATGATCATCCGTGAGGCCCGGGCCAACAACATCCAGGGCGACGTCTCCATCATCAGCGACGCTCCGGCCGCCATGGCGCAGCTCATCCCGCAGGGATTTGCCGAGAGCTGGCTGCCCCCGGATCTCGCAGCGAACATTCCGGCGGAGTACCAGGACCCGTTGACGGTGGTCACCAGCGCCAATGTCTGGGCCTACAATACCGAGCTCTTCGACAAATGCCCGGTCACGAATATCTGGCAGCTGACCGAGCCCGAATGGAAGGGCAAGGTCGCCATGCAGGATCCGCTCGGGAAGGCGTCCTATGTCGACTGGTTCAACCAGATGGCGAAGCACGGCGACGAAGAGGTCGCTGCCGCCTATAAGGCGCTCTACGGCAAGGATATCCAGACCGAGGAGGCAAGCGCGACTGCGGCCTGGGTCAAGGCGCTGGCAGCCAACGCGCCGCTCCTGACCGATGCGGACGCCGCGGCGGCCGATGCGGTCGGGGCGCCCGGGCAATCCGAACCTTTCATGGGACTGATGAGCTCCGCGAAGTTCCGCGACAATGCGGAAAAGGGCATGAAGCTCGGCCTCTGCAAGGACCTGAAGCCATGGGTCGGCTGGCTCTATCCGGGCGTCGGGCTGATCACCAAGGGCACGGACAGCCCAAATGCTGCACGCCTCTTCATCCACTACGTCATGACGGCCGAAGGGATCGCTCCGCAGGCCGTCGACGGCAAGATGTCGACCAACAGGGAAGTGGCCCCGCCGGCGGACGAACCGTCGGGGATAGCGACCGTTCTCGACCAGCTTCTGCCCTACAGCATGGCGACCAGCCTCGACGACTGGGACGCGCGTGAGACGTGGCAGGATTTCTGGCGCGTGCACTATCAAAAATAGAGGCCGGAAGCGGGAGGAGATGATGAAGGCGCATGTTCACAGGATAGGGCGGACGGCGGTGGCCGCCCTCGTACTCGCAGCCGGAGTGATTTCGGCAACGGCTGTTGCGGCAGACGGGTTCGACCTCGATCGCGTGATCGCGGCGGCAAGGAACGAAAAACCGATCACCATCTATGACAGCACCGGCAAGATCGTCGAGATGGCGGAAAATTTCAGCGCCAAGTACGGGGTGAAGGCGACCGGCATGAAGGTGTCGGCGAACAGCCAGCTCGAAATGATCATCCGCGAGGCGCAGGCGGACAATGTGCAGGGCGACGTCGTCCTGATCACCGACGCGCCGGCAGCCTTGGCGCAGCTCCTGCCGGAGGAATTCGTGCAGAGTTATCTGCCGGAGGACATGACTGCCAAGATACCGGCGCAGTTTCGAAATCCGCTGGCGATTTCGACCAACGCCAATGTCTGGGCCTACAACACGGAAGCCTATGACAAATGCCCGGTTTCCAACATATGGGAACTGACGGAGCCGAGGTGGAAGGGCAAGGTCGCGCTCGTCGACCCGCTGACGAAGAGCACCTATACCGACTGGTTCAACCAGATGGAGGCGCATGGCGACGACAAGGTCGCCGCCGCCTACAAGGCGCATTTCGGCAAGGATTTGCATACGGAGGAGAAAAGTGCATCCGCCGCCTGGATCAAGGCGCTGGCCGAGAATGCGCCGCTTGCGACGGACGGCGACGATCCCGTGGCCGAGGCCGTGGGCGCGCCGGGGCAGAAGGCGCCGTTCTTCGGCCTCCTGAGCTCGGCCAAGTTCCGCGACAACGAAGCCAAGGGCTACAAGCTCGGCATCTGCAAGGATCTCGACCCCTGGATCGGCTGGACCTACGTCAAGCTCGGGCTGATCGCCTCCAAGACAGAGAGCCCGAACGCCGCCAGGCTCTTCGTCCATTATATCCTTACGGAGGAAGGCATCGCCCCGCAGATGAAGGACGGCAAGCTGCCGACCAACATCGACATCAAGATGCCCGCCGACGAGCCGTCCGGATTGATGGCCGTGTCCGGTCGGCTCTTCGGCTACGATTCATCCATCGGCCTCAGCGACTTCGACCGGCGCGAGGAGTGGCAGGACTTCTGGCGCAGCAATTACAGCAAGTGACCGCGTTCCGGCGCGGGTGTCGCGCCGGGCTTTCCTCCAACAGACTGGGATATCCAATGCAGCAAAGTCCGCCTTCCGGGCCGATGATCGCCGATCGCCGTGCCGTCGCTCTCTCGCAGCGCCTTGCGGAGACCGCGCGGGGAGCTGCCCTTGCGGTCCGAGCGCCCCTTCTCGAGGCGTTCCGTTTCGAAATGGCGGTGGACTACAAGACCGATCTGCACGACATCGTGACTGTCCACGACCGGCGGGCGGAGGCGATCATTCGAGCTTATATATTCGAGCATGAGCCGAACTCGGCGGTCATGGGCGAGGAGGGCGGCCAGACGGGCGACGGCGAGTTCCAGTGGTATGTCGACCCGATCGACGGGACGGCGAATTTCGCGCGCGGAATTGCCTTCTGGTGCGTATCGGTCGCCGTGGTCAAGGATGGGGCCGTGCTCGCCGGCGCCGTCTACGACCCGGTGGCGGACCTCATGTTCTCGGCCGATCTCGAAAAGGCGGAGCTGAACGGCAAGGCACTCGCTTCGCGTGCCGCCGGTGACGAAAAGCGCGCCACTCTGATCACGGGCTACCCGGTTGCGCGTGATTTCCGGCTCGACGGCCGCGAGGCGGCGCTTGCCAATTTCGGAGCATTGACGGAAACCTTCTCGACACTGCGCCGGCCCGGAAGCGCGGCGCTCAGCATCGCCCATGTGGCGGCCGGATGGGCGGACGCCGCGGCCGGCTTCGGCGTCAACGCCTGGGACGTCGCCGCCGCAACGCTCATCCTCAGGAATGCCGGCGGGCGATACGAGCCGCTAACCCTCGGCAAGGTGGCGGTCGATGCCGCGGATTTCATGTGCCCGGGCTATATCGCCACCGGGAGAGGGGCGGATTATCCGACCCTCGAGCGGGTCGCCCGATCGATCTCGGCGTCACGGATCGCAAAGGCCGGACATTAGCAGGCGCATCGACGCAGTCAGACACAGCGCGACGACCTTATGTCGGCGCCGGAGAAAAGCATGCAGCACTTGGAAACAGACCCGCAATCGATCGACGCCGAACTTCCGAAGCTCAGCCTGGTCTACGAGAAGCATCCGCTCTACGGCGTCGATCTCTTCATCAGCGGCAAGGAAGGCGCGAGCGATCTCGATCTGCTGCGCCGGAACGGCGTCACCACCGTGGTCAATTGTGCGGTCAACCTGGATTTCAACTATGTGCGGCAGGCTGACTTGGTATCGGATCACCAAGGCAGCGCCTACGGACCCGGGGAGATCCGCTATTATAAGATCGGCTTGATCGACGGTTCCGGCAACCCGGACACGCAGATGGTCGCGGCCTATTACATTCTGCGCGCCGCCCTGGAGCAGATCTTGCCGGAGAAGCCGTCCTATCCGAGGCGGGAACGTGGCAACGTGCTTGTCAATTGCCGGGGAGGACGATCGCGTTCGGTGATCGTCATGGCGCTGTTTCTGCACCTGACGCTTCCTTCGGAATTCTCGACGCTTGCCGGCGCGATCGCGCACATTCGCGAGCGCCGCGAACTCGCGCGAGCAGAGTGGTACAAGGCCCCGAAACCCGTTCTCATCGAGGCCGCAGCCCGTGCGGCGGAGTGGGTGCGGCTGATCGAGGATGTCCGTTGATGGCTTTGCTGTCCGCAACGGCCGAGGAGAAAGAAACCGATCGCAAGGCAATGAGCTGCCGATCCGGAAGAATGCCTCCCTCCAATCTTCGCGAACTGAATGCCATGATCGCGAACAGGGAGGTGGTCTTTCCCGGCGAACGCAAGCGCGTCATGCGCGCCATACTCGACCATCCCGACATCATCGCCTTCGGCACGGCGACTTCGATAGCGGATGAGTGCGGCGTGTCCACGGCCACGGTCGTGCGTCTGGCGGGTCACCTCGGTTTCAGGAAGTTCCGCGATTTCAAGAACCTGTTTTGCGATCATCTGAAAGAAACGCGCGCCCTGCCGCAACGGATGCTCCGCTCGCCTCCCCGATCACGATGATCCGCGGCCGCGCATGCCCACCGCTTCGGCCGGCGGCTGGCGCATTCACGCGTGGACGGTTATATTGGTCCGTGCGTAAGCTTCATCCGAAACGGGAGAAGTCATGGACCCGGTGACGCTCGTACTGACCGTATGCCTTGCAACGGCACCCGAAAAATGCCGGGAGGAAACGCTGCAGTTTCAGGACCTGAGGTCGTTGAATCAATGCATGTTCCAGTCCGCGGTGTACATCGCCGAATGGTCCGAGCAGCATCCGGCGCTTCGCGTCAAGAAGTGGCGATGCAGGGTTGCGGATGCGAGCCGCCCCGTCTGAATAGCTGGGCCCCCTGAACGAGGCGCTTGAATCTCGCAAGCGTATCGCCGACAGTGTAGCGTCGCATGGCAAATCTCGGAATTGCCCGGGGTGGAAAACTGTGCGACAACGATTCGCGTCGTGCTGGGGAGAGTACGACGGCCTGGGAGAGAGATATTCTCGGTGAACTCGGAGTGGCTTTGAGTCGCTCTCTTGGCTTGGAAGTATCTCGGGAGGAGAGCCATGCCGCGGACAGCCTTGCCCGTTCATTCGCTTTCGATAAAGTCGGCCCTGGTGATCGATGATCATCCGCTCTACTGCGATGCTCTGGCCGCGACGATGGAAAGCACCTTCAATACGCGCCGTATCAGAACGGCGACGTCGCTGAGCGAAGCGCTGCAGCAGCTCAGGATGCGCTTCTCGCCCGATCTGATCATGCTGGATCTGAACCTGCCCGATGCGTCCGGCTTGAGCGGTTTTCTGAAAATCAAGGAGAAGATGCCCGATATTCCGGTCATCGTGATCTCCGCCTTCACGTCGAAGGACGTGGTTCAATCGGTCATCGCCGCCGGTGCGGCGGGGTTCATCCCCAAGGACATCGACCGTCATAATTTCCAGGAAGCGATGCAGGATATCTGGAACGGCAAGACCTATGTGCCGCCCGGCTATGCGGTGCCGGCGCGCGCGACGGCCACGGACCAGTCTGTGGAGACGATCTCGCGCAAGATCGCCCATCTGTCGCAGCAGCAGACCCGCATTCTGAGCCTGATCTGCGAAGGCATGCCGAACAAGCTGATCGCCTACGAGATGCAACTGGCCGAGGCGACCGTCAAGGCGCATATCACGGCGCTTCTGCGCCGGCTGGGCGTCCACAATCGCACCCAGGCGGCGATGCTGGTACGCGAAGTATCGATCCGCCACAGCCTGCAGTGAGGTGTGCCCCGGCCTGCCGGGATGGGAGTTGGAGGGTGACGGTGCATGACGGCTGTCGACGATCTTGACCGCAAACCCGCCGAGGCGGTGCGGCTCGCGACATCACGCGCCGATGATGCGTTCACCGCCCTCGCCGAAATCAGACGGCAGCTCGCCACGGCGAGGCCGAGCTTCATCTTTCTGTTCGTGCCGGACCGGCTGCAGCCGGAAGACCTTGCCGCTGCGCTCAGAAAGTCGCTGCCGAATACGGTCGTCTTCGGCTGCACGACAGCCGGCCAGATCACGCCGCGCGGCTATGAAAACGATACTCTGCTGGCGGTCGCCTTCCAGCGGCATCATTTTCGGGTGGCCTCGATCCTGTTCCAACCGATTTCCCCGGTCTCGATTGCCGATGTCGTTTCGCAGACCGAGCGGCTCGCCACACAGTTCCGCGTGACGCCGGGCCGCAAGCGGCTGGCGCTGATCTTCGCCGACGGATTGTCCAAGCAGGAGGATATTCTGGTGGCGGCCCTGGAGGCGGGGCTGAAGGACATTCCCGTCTTTGGCGGTTCGGCGGGCGACGGGCTGCGGTTCCAGCGCACCCAGGTGCTTCGCAACGGTGAATTCCACAGCAATGCCGCGCTCCTCCTGCTGCTCGAAACCGATCTGGAGTTCAGCGGTCTCGGCTTCGATCATTTTCAGCCCACCGACAAACGCATGGTGGTTACCCGCGCGGTCCCCGAGGAACGGCTGGTCCTGGAGATCAACGGTTCGCCGGCGGCGGAGGAATATGCCCGGCTGGTCAAGGTGCCGGTCGGCGAATTGTCGCCGATGGTCTTCGCCGAGAATCCGGTACTGGTGCGCAACGGCAATCTCTATCACGTGCGGGCGATCCAGCAGATTCAAGGCGAGCACGGGCTCACCTTCCTGTCGGCGATCGACGATGGTCTGCTGTTGCGCCTCGGCCGCGGCAAGGAAATCATCCGAACGCTCGAGACGGGGCTGGCGGTCAGCGGCCATGACGGCGAGGCCCCGGATTTCATCCTCGGTTTCGATTGTTATCTGCGCAAGCTCGAGATCGAGCGCAAAGGTCTGGACAGCGAGGTTTCCGAGCAGTTGCGGCAGCGCCGGGTCGTCGGCTTCAACACCTATGGAGAACAGCATCTCGGCGTGCACGTGAACCAGACCTTTGTCGGCGTCGCCTTTTTCCGGCCGAAGGCGGGAGCGCCGCTATGATCGATCCGAACGAGCCCTACGAACTTCAGATCGCCAAGCAGGCAAGGATCATCGAGGCGCTGGTCAACCGGGCCGAGCGCGGCCACGAAGTCGGGGGCTCCGCCTATTCGCTGTTCGAATCCGCCATCGCCCTTCAGGCGGAGGTCTGGGAAAAGACCAAGGATCTCGAAAAGGCTCTCGATACGCTCGACCGGGCCTCGAGCGAGCTCGAGGTCGCCTACCAGGCGCAGGAGCGGATTCAGAGAAATCTCGCCGATGCCATGGTGGCGATGGAGGACGGCTTCGCACTTTTTTCCGAGGAACGACTGCAGGCGTGCAATGCGCAGTTCCGCAATTTGCTGCCCGACGTGGAGCCGCTGATCAAGCCCGGCCTCGGTTTCGACGACTATCTGGCAGCGGTCAACGCAAGCAAGTATCTGAACCGGGAGGAGAATGGCCTGGCGGGCCGGCCTCAGCCGGTGGCGAAGGGGCAGGGATCCGGCCAGCGCTTTTCGTCCTTCGTGATGGTGCTGCGGAACGATCGCTGGTTCCAGATTTCCTATCGGCAGACCAGTTCCGGCAATATCACGGTGCTTCAGACCGAAATCACCGACATCGTGCGGGAGAACCGGCGCGAGAAGAACCGCCTGATCGACCAGCAGTCCCATCTGCTGCAGGCGGCCTTCGATCACATGTCGCTCGGCGTCTGCACGTTTTCGTCAGGCGGCGAATTGCTGGTACGCAACGAGCGCTTCGGTGAGCTTCTCGGCGTGCCGCTTGCGCTTCTGAAAAAGGGAAGTCCCTTTCAGCGCATCGTCGAACATGTCGAGCGCCACGAGATTCTCGACCGGGAAGGGCGCCGATCCAGGGTCGCCGGCTGGTTCAAGGCGGTGCGCCGCGGCGAGGCGGTGCAGGAGCGCTTCCGCCGGCGCGACGGCATGAGCCTCGACATCCGCATCCATTCCCTGCCCGATGACGGTTTCATCGTTTCGATCATGGACGTGACGGCAGAGACGCAGGCCTCGGCGCTTCTGGAGCAACGGGTGCAGGAGCGCACGGCCGAATTGACCGAGGCCAATCGCCTGCTGCAGATACACGCCGACGAGCAGACCAAGATCGAGGCGGCGCTTCGGCACGCCAAGGAGGCTGCCGAGGCAGCCCACACGTCCAAGACCCGCTTTCTGGCGGCTGCCAGTCATGATCTCCTTCAGCCGATCAACGCCGCGAAACTCTATCTGTCGATGCTGACGGACAAGGGGGGGCAGCCGGGCACGGAGGAGGTGGTCAGGCGCCTGAAGCGATCCTTCACCTCGATCGAATCGCTCCTGCAGGCGCTTCTCGACATTTCGCGCCTCGACAGTTCGGGAGCCGAGTTCAACGTCACCTCGTTCAATCTCGGCAACCTGCTGCAGGGCGTGGCCGAGGATCTGGCGCCCCTGGCAACGGAAAGGGGGATCGACCTTCGGATCGTGCCTTCCTCACGCTGGATCAGCAGCGATCAGCGCTACCTGATGCGCTGCGTCCAGAACCTTGTCGTGAACGCCATTCAATACACGGAGCGCGGCCGTGTCCTGGTCGGTTGCCGGCTGACGGGCGATGCCGTGCGAATAGAAGTGTGGGACACCGGCGTCGGAATATCCGAGGAAGACCGGACACGGATATTCAAGGAGTTCACCCGGGCAAGCGGCGCGGCAAAAGGTCCGGGCATGGGACTTGGTCTGTCGATCGTCGAGCGGGCATGCAGGCATCTCGATCACCCCATCCGGCTGGCATCGCAGCCGGGCCGGGGCTCCGTCTTCTCGATCGAAGTGCCGCTGGCCGCGCCCGGCCATGCCAGCGTCAGCGAGGATCCGAGGATGGAGCCGATGCTCGACGGCAGCCTCGATCTGATCGTGATGATCGTCGAAAACGATGCCGACGAGCTGCACGCGATGACTCAGGTTCTGGAAAGCTGGGGAGCCAGCGTTCTGGCGGCGGACTCGACTGCAGATGCGGCGGCGCTGATGCAGGAAATCGGCACGGCCCCCGACATCTTGCTGGTCGATTATCAGCTCGACGAAGAGGACAACGGCATAGAAACCATCCATACGCTGCGCGCGCTCGCGGGAGCCGAAATACCGGCGATCATCATTTCCGCCAACCGGCAGCGGCAATTCCTGCAGCTCTGTAACGAAATGTCCTTCGCCGTGCTCACCAAGCCGGTGCAGCTGGTGCGGCTCAGGGCGCTGATCGACTGGAAGACCCGGGCCCGCGTGGCGTGAGACAAACACAGACAAAGGTATCCGATGACATTGCCGGGGCCGCTGCTAGGCTCGAAGCCGGTAAACGGAGCCTCGGAACGGGTCACAATCAGACGGTGGATCTGCGATGCGTATTTTTCTCCTGATCGCTCTATTCCTGCTGGGGCAGGGGCACGGACCCGCGGCTGCTGCGGAGACCTACGAGCTCCTCTTCCATTCGGCGGCGTTGAAAGGGCTCGCCGCGGCGAAGGACGGTTCCGGAGACGAGCAGAGTTCGCTCCTCTACGACAAGGTCGTGTCGGGGGCCGATGCAGGGCAGAGAGCCGGCAGCTTCACGATCGGCCTCAAGGTTGGCGACAACGTCGCGATGACGCTCCATCAGGGCAGCCAGTCCCGGGGGCTCGGCAACTATCCAGCCTCGGTCGGCAATCCGCTGATCATGTATTTTCTCGAAAGCGTGCTTTCCGATCTTGCGGCACAATCCGGCGGCAGTCCCTTCTACATGCGCAACCGCGTCAAGGAAGCCCTGCTGCGGGATGCGCAGATCGAGCCGGTATCGCTGCGCTATCACGACCGTGAAATCGCCGCGCGCGAGGTGACGATCCGGCCGTTCGAACACGACAAGGCGCGCGCGCAAATGGGGCGGATCTCGCAGTTGTCGCTCGCCGTCACCGTGTCGGAAGAGATTCCCGGCTGGTATTATGCGCTGGTGGCCACCGTTCCTTCGGCGGCGGGCGGGGCCGAGGCCGGCTATTCCCACGCGATCACCTTGAAAGAAGCTGCGGAGGGCGGCCGGCCATGATGCGCGCCGCCCTGACAGCGCTCGCAATCGCGACGGCGGCAATCCCCGCACGCGGACAGAGCATGTCCGAGCGCCTCAACGATTACCCCACCGAGGTCCGGGCGGACTATGTGTTCGGCTGCATGGCCGCCAACGGCCAGAGCCGGGAAGTCTTGAGCAAATGCGCCTGCTCGATCGATGTGATCGCATCGATCCTGCCCTATGACAAATATGTCCAGGCTGAAACGGTGCTGTCTCTCCAGCAGGGGAGCGGTGAACAGCTGGCCATGTTCAAGTCGGCGGTCGTGCCACGCACCATGGTCGCGGATCTGAGACGCGCCCAGGCGGAGGCGGAGATGCTGTGCTTCTAGAGCACTTCCAGGAAAAGTGTGTAACGGTTTTCCGTCCGGAAGTGCGTGGACCAAAGGATTAGAGCACTTCCAGGAAAAGTGTGTAACGGTTTTCCGTCCGGAAGTGCGTGACCTCAGGCTAATTCAGCTCGCATTCAGGCGGGCGGCGTCTTCGGCAGGACGCGGTCGAAGACATTGCCGTCCGTATCGACCGCATGGACCGTGAAGTCCGGGGCACCATTATCGGTATAGCTGAAGCGGAACACCGGATTTTCACTGATCGATATCCCGCCGTCGAGCGAGAACAGAAGCTCGTCTCCCTGCTTCACGACCAATTCCGTGATGAATTTCGCACCGACGAAGAGCTGGGTGATCTGGTCGCGCTGGAGACCGGAATAGTTCGGATGGCGGATCATGATCTGCGCCTCGCGGCGGGCTTTCTGTCCGTCCCCCTTGCCGTCGAAGAGCTTCAGCCGCATCTCTCCCATATCCTTCAGCGCCGCGACCGGGTCCTTTGTGGCGGGCGCCGAGCAGCCGCCGGATGCCTTGACGAAGCGGCCATTCATGAAAATGCCCCGCGGCGTTTCGGCGATCGCCCGGACGTTGGAATATTGGTTGACGCGCACGCGGGTTTCGAATTTCAGCGGTGCCATCGCGGGGCCGAAGACGATTTCGGCGGCCACCGGCGCCGGGTTCTCGTCGATCACCAGCTTGAGGGATTCGATCGGATCCGCCGCGGCGTCCGTCTGCTCGATCGTGATCGGCACCGTCGCGGCGTCGTTGGCGCGGTAGGGCGCGGTGACGGAGAACAGGGCGGCGCCGTCGAGAATGGGCGCTTCGCCGACGACGTCGCCCTTCAAATCTTGCCATGTCGCGCCGTCTGCTAGCGGGTTGTTCGGCTTCTCCGGCTCGGCAAGTGCGAGGCTTGCCGATAGCATGGCGGGAACAAGCGCGAGAATGAGCTTCATGGTTCAAAGCCCCCTTTTGGACAGGCTGCGAGTATCTTATAGCATAGAACGAGATGCCCGGGAGCAGAAGCGAGCCTTTCGGATATGTTGTCTGACGCGACCGGCGGCCGCAATCTTGGTGATTGCCGGGTTTGGGTAACGCCCACTTTTTCGAGAATGCCGGGGGCTCAAGGTGTTCGAAGCATTCGTGACGATGTGCATCCTTGCTGCAGCAGCACCTGACGCGCCGCCGAGCGAGATCTGCCGGGTGGCACTGCTGCCCGGCTTTGCGGCGGAGACGAAAGCGGGGTGCGAGCATGCGCTGCATTCCGTCACGCGCAAGCCGGGCGACTGGACCGAGAAGCCGCCATTTTGTGCCCCGAGGCCCAGCTCGGCCCTCTCCTTCAGCGAGGCGGCCCCAGGGGTCTTCCTGCATCGCGGCCGGGTGGCGGAGCCGGATGCGGAAAACGGCGGCGACATGTCCAACTTCGGCTTCGTCGTGGGGTCGCGCAGCGTTGCCGTGATCGATTCCGGCGGCGCGCGCAAGCTCGGAGAAGAGATCTATCTGGCGATCCGCGAACGAAGTCGCCTGCCGATCAGTCACCTGATCCTGACGCACATGCACCCGGACCACGTCTTCGGCGCCGAGCCGCTCCGCGAGGCAGGAGCGGCAGTGATTGGCCAGGCCAATTTGCCGCGTGCGCTCGCCGACCGCGCCGAAAACTATCGCGCAAGCTACGCCCGGCGGATCGGCGAGGCGGCTTTCCTGGGCAGCCGCATAGTCGCACCGGATCGGGCGATAGCGCAGCAGGAGGCGATCGACCTCGGCGGCAGGGTGCTGGAGCTGCGCACCTGGCCGACGGCGCACACCTCTACCGACCTCACCGTCTTCGACCGGACGTCCGGCATTCTTTTCGCCGGCGATCTGCTGTTCGACAGGCACGCGCCGGCCCTCGACGGATCGCTGCGCGGCTGGCTCGCCGCTCTTTCCGAAATGAAGGGGCTGGGCGCGCGGAAGGTCGTACCGGGCCATGGAGGGCCGCTGCTCGACTGGCCTGAGGCCGCCGCGCCGCTCGAACGCTATCTCCGTGTTCTGGAGTCCGATACGAAGAAAGCGCTCGACGACGGCCTGGCGCTCGGGGAAGCAAGCGAGGTCATCGGTCAAAGCGATTCGGAGCGATGGCGCCTGTTCGACCTCTTGAACCCGCAAAACGCCACGTCCGCCTATACGGAGATGGAGTGGGATCCTTAGAGCACTCTCAGGAAAAGTGCGTAGGGCCTTCCGTGCGGAAGTGACCAGATTCAAAGCGTGGGGTGAGAAAGGCGGAATCGCTTCTCGGAAGGCACGATGCGCGGATCCGATGCGTTCAGGCGTCAGTCCGGCATATGCTTCAGCAGCATCTGTGCGATGGCATAGGCGCGTTTTTCCAGAAGCACCGGTGTTTCGCACACATAGGTGAGCGCCTGCGAGCGATCGCGATAGATGCGCTCATCCCAGTCGATCTGTTCCTCCAGCTTGTCGATACGGTCGAAGTCGGGGCTTTTCTCCCGCGAAAGCTTCGCCATCTCGACGCGCGCCTCCTCGATGCGGGACGAGAGCGCGATCTGGCTGCGGGAATAGCGGGCTATCCCCGTGATCAGCCGCTGGCGGGTCGCGGCGATATTGTCGAACACGCCGTAGAAGATGTTGCCGAGCAGTTGACCGTCGACCTGCTTGTTCCGCTCCACAAAGGCCCTGACATGCGCGTCGGCCTCTTCCAGGCTGACCCGGCGAAGCGATAAGGCTTCCACGAGATCGTTTGCTTCGGGCGAAAGAGGCGTGCGGGTCACCGGCGCGGGCCACATCAGGCTCGCCGACAGGTTCTCGACCTTGCGCTGGATACAGGGCCAGTCGGGATCGGAAAAATCCATTGCTGCTGCGATGCCGGGGGCTTGCGTCAGGCAAAGCGCCAGACCGATCGCCAGCTTGAGCGGCAAGCCGCGCATCCGGCGAAGCGCGTGACAGGCGACTCTCATTCTTGATGTCTCCGTGTTCTCACGGGCGCCAGTATAGGGTGACCGGGGACGAAGCCAAAGGTCGCGTTTTACACACTAAGGTCGCAATTGTCTTTGTGCTTTGGCCCGTCTGTAATCTGTGTACAAGCCCTCATAAGGGGCCCTTACATAACGTAGTACCGGAGGAATCCATGCGCACTCGCGCTGCTCTGGCCGTTCAGGCCGGAAAACCCCTTGTCGTGACCGAAGTCGAGCTCGAAGGCCCCCGGGCCGGCGAGGTGCTGGTCGAGGTGAAGGCGACCGGCATCTGCCATACCGACGATTTCACGCTGTCGGGGGCCGATCCGGAGGGGCTGTTCCCGGCGATCCTCGGTCATGAGGGCGCCGGCATCG